>JBBQUZ010000005.1:0-110926 GCA_038212035.1 Fimbriimonadales bacterium | reverse complement strand
AACCGATCGGGGTGGATCTCCCGAAATAGATCCAATGCGTTGCCGTGCCAAGCCCAACGCATGTTGAGCGCAATCTTCTTGAGCGGCTCAAGCGAGGAGGGAAGCTGAATATCCGTGCGCGGAAGGGTGGGAATTCGGTTTAGAGTCATCGCGTTTCACCGGTGAATACGTATTCTTAAGAATACCTCGCACCTTTGGTATTTGCGTGGGCAGGTTCTGGTGAAGGCTCTTCAACTATAGAAGTTGGAAACTCAGGATTTCGCCTCGTAGGTTGAATGAATCCAGTGAAGCGTGAAGTCACGATAGCGGCCACCGCATCGGTCGGCTAGACCAACGATTATTAGGGAGGATCCAAATTTTGCTTGTCGGTCTCGTGAATGTTAGCGCTTTACTTTACGTTTAGGCTCACCTTGGGGGAGTGATACCGTATGATTGAGCGCGCTGAGTGGTCAACTGAAAAACCCAATCAGCGCTATTGCCGTCTCGTCCAGGCCAAATTCACGTGAATAGACTTTCCAAAAACTTTGTGAACCCATTGCATCGCCACACCGGAACGGCAAGATTTCTTACCGTGGTGGTCTTGGCGCTGGCCTCTTGCTTAGCCTTCGGACAGCCTGCCGTTCCGGCGGGAACTCCGGTGATTGACAAGGCGGACACGCTTTGGGTGATAGTTGCCTCCGTGCTTGTGCTTTTAATGACCCCCGCTTTAGCGCTGTTCTACGGCGGCATGGTAAGGCGAAAAAACGTGCTGAGCACCATGATGCACTCGTTGGTGATGATGGGGGTGGTGAGCATTGTGTGGGTGTTGCTCACCTATTCTATGGCGTTTGGCAAGACCACCAACGGGTTTGTAGGCGGGCTTGAATACCTTTGGGGCAACGGCATTTCGATGAAGGATCCGTACCCATACACCACCCCCATCGGAACGATTCCGGCCGGCGTCTTTATGCTGTTTCAGATGATGTTTGCCATCATCACCCCCGCTTTAATTTCCGGCGCGATTGCGGAGAGAATGAAGTTTAGCGGGTACCTCATGTTCACCACGCTGTGGGCGATTCTCATCTACGCACCGGTGGCGTGCTGGGTTTGGAATCCCGGGGGATGGCTTTTTCAACGTGGTGCATTGGACTTTGCGGGCGGCACTGTGGTCCACCTTGCCAGCGGAGCCTCTGCTTTGGCCGCCTGCATTGCACTGGGACCTCGACGTGCGCTTGCGCACCGAGAAGCCATTCTGCCCAACAACCTTACGACCACTCTTCTGGGTGCAGGTCTGCTATGGGTGGGATGGATTGGGTTTAACGCGGGTTCTGCACTGGCGGTGGGAGACATTGCAATTTCTGCATTCGTGGCCACGCACTTAGCCGCCGCCGCCGGGATGCTGGGCTGGCTAGTTTGCGAGAAACTTCACTTTGGCAAACCCACTGCCCTCGGAGCCGCATCGGGCTTGGTGGCTGGGCTGGTGGGTATCACTCCCGGTGCCGGCTTTGTGTCTCCGGGGTCGGCAATTATCATTGGTCTACTGGTGGGTTGTTTGTGTTGCTTTGCCGTGGGACTGAAGCATAAGCTAAAGTTCGACGACTCGCTAGATGTGGTCGGCGTTCATGGAGTGGGCGGTGCAGTAGGCGCGATTCTCACCGGCGTCTTTGCCAGCGTAGCCGTGAATTCTGCGGTGGGTGATTCGCTTAAAACCAACGGCGGCAAGATGGGGGTTATTCTCACTCAGTGCTTGGGCGTGGTCGCGGTGGGTGCGTTTGCCTTTGTTGGCTCGTTTATCCTCATCAAGCTCACCCAAGAGGTATGCGGCGTTCGGGTGACCGAGGAAGAAGAGAACCAGGGCCTTGATATTGCGTTGCACGGCGAAGCGGGCTATAACCTTTAAGGATTTCTAAAATGACTAAGATAGAAGCAATCATTAGAACCCAGCGATTGGAAGACGTGCAGGACGCTCTCACAGAGCTAGACATCTCTGGGATGACCGTCATTGAGGTTAAGGGTATGGGGCGCTCAAAGGGAGTAACGCACACCTATCGAGGTTCCCAGTACACGCTTAGCCTTACTCCGCGATACCTATTGCAGATCGTGGTGCATGATCACGAGGTGGAAGAAGTGGTGAAGGCGATTCGGGAGGTTGCGTGTACCGGAGAAGTAGGGGACGGAAAGATATTCCTTTATCCGTTAGGCGACGCCATCCGCATTCGCACCGGCGAGCGCGGTGATGCCGCGTTAGAATAGTAGTTTAGGCTACTCCTTTGACTTGTTCGTCAATATGCCTTCGACCCGCCCCGGTGCGGGGGCCATTCTTTGGATTAGAAACGGATTAAAAGTTGCTTTGTCGGGTGAAAGTTGAGGTGCAGGATCAAAGAGAAGTACCCCAATGTTTTTGTATGACCGAGAAGGCGCCGGAGGTTGTCGAAGGAGTGGCCAAGTCTGAGCGTGAATCGGAAGTTGCCCGTAAGGCAAAGCAAACGTATCAACCTGGATTCCAGGGGTCAGGCGCTTGAGGTAGGCCGCCCCAACCGCAATCTCTCGCATAATCTGCCTATCCGTAAGGTACCGAAAGCTGGGATGGGTCAGCGAGTGATTTCCAATTTCGAACCCCCATTTAAGCAATTGACGCACCTTCTGCCGCTCCAGACCTTCTTGATCAAACGGAACCCCGTTCTTATCGGAACCGGCGATCAGGTAAAAACTCCCTCTCATGGGCCAATCTGGATGGTGGTGATGAAAGTCGACCATGACCCGCACTGCGCAATTGGAATCGAGTTTGCCGTTGGGTAGATATTTAAACTGGGTCGCTCTTCCATCATCAAAAGTAAGCACAATTGGCCGCTTTTCTTTGGGAATCTTACGGTGCCGAATGACATCGCGCATGGTTATGGGCCAGTAGCCGTTGTCGTGCATGACTCCGAGTTGACGGCGAAAGGTAGCCACCGAAATGTTGAGTCCGTGAATGTCGTAACGCGGACCGCCAGGAAATTCCGCGGGTCCCCCAATCTCATGGTAACCAATCACCAAGATGGGTTGAGGTCGAATTTGGAGGCCGTGAACACAGATCAGAATCGCCAACGGAAGGAGCATAAGGAAATGCGTGAGAGTGTAGGGTAATTAACCTACGGAATTGCAGTAGTTTCTAAATAGCATCAACGGCTACTAATTGAGTGAAGTGGGTTATCGAGTGACCTAGCATACACCTCATATAGATTTAAATTCGGCTCTTTTACGCCCATTTCATTAGTCGTTCGCAAATCGTTTTAACGTGAAGAAGGCGCAGACTGCCAACCCATTCACCCTGTCGGGGCCTAACCGAACGTACATGAGCCTCCTTTGTCCCGGCACGGACTATCACCAAGTAGCCTGGCATAAGCTCTCGCGCCATGCCAGGTCCATGGCGTCCTGGCTAAGTTACCCGGCAGGGGCACCCGAACGTCTCGATCAAGATAACGAGGATCCGAATCAACACCCTATAAAAGTCATATAACAACTGCCATTGAGATGCGATTGCGTAGCCAGTATTCGTCGGATGACCATGCCGACGTCCGGTTGCCCCGAGATCGCCGGCAGTCACCCGAACTCGGGTACGAACATCCCGAGCCTACCGGCTTCGCCGACCTCCTTAAAATTCAGTTTTTGTTGAGAATATGATGTCCTAGCTCGAGCTCGTCTGAGTTATAGGCATGTGATAGATTCTAGTGCCCCTGCCGGGGAACGAAATTGTTGCTGACCGTTCCTGGCATGGAGCATGAGCTTATGCCAGGCTACTCGAGGATAGTTCCTGCCGGGACAAGGGATGGTTCGTCGCGATCAAACGTTTCTTGCCAACAAGTCCGTTGCTAAATTCCAGTGCCCTGCCGGGGCACCAAATAAGTGGCGGACGGATCCTGGCATGGCACTACACATACATTTAGGAAGAAATCTTGAGGTCCATTTGATCGATCTTTTGGTATTGATCTAACGTATTCGAGGCGTCGACCGCCGATTAATTTGTCTTGTCCAGGCCTAACTAAACGTATATGAGCATACACTTCACCCAATGCGCCCTCGCCATCAAAAAGAAGAGGGCGCTTTTAGGAGGCACCTACGGCAGGACGTTGCCGGCGGCGCGGTAGATTTCGTACCAGTGGGGGCGGGTGAGGTCGATTTGGCAGGCTTTGACTACTTCTTGAACTCGACTGGGCGTGGTGGTACCCAGAACAGATTGAATTTTGGCGGGATGGCGTTGGATCCAGGCAATGGCCATTCCGGTCTTGGTAACGCCATAAGTGGCGCACAAGTCGTCTAGAACTTTGTTCAGTTCTGGGAACTTGGGGTTGTCCATGAATACTCCCTCAAAGAACCCATGTTGGAATGGCGACCAAGCTTGAATCGTAATCTTTTTTAGGCGGCAGTAGTCAAGAATCCCCCCGTCTCGATCTACGGAATTCACGTGCTTCATGTTGACCGTGATTCCGCGATCAATCATCCCCGTATTGGTAATGCTGAACTGGAGCTGGTTGGCTTGGAGCTTCATGGGTAGGCTGGCCTGCAACAACTCAATTTGGCCCGGGTTAAAGTTGCTCACGCCAAAGTTTCGAACCTTGCCGCTCTCGTGAAGCAAATTGAATGCCTCGGCAACTTCTTCGGGTTCCACCAAAGTGTCCGGTCGATGGAGGAGAAGGATATCAAGGTAGTCGGTATCCAGCCGCTTAAGAATGCGCTCGGCGGAATCTATGATGTGCGCTTTGGAGAAGTCAAAGAATCCTTGGCGAATACCGCACTTGCTCTGCAGAATCAGCGATTTACGATCAATTCCAAGCCTTTTGATGGACTTGGCAAAGACTTCTTCACATTTGCCGCCGCCGTAGATATCGGCATGGTCGTAAAAGTCGATCCCTGCATCCACAGAAGTTTTGATGAGTTCATCAAGAGCAGAGTCGTCCATATCTCCCGTGCGCATGCAACCAAGGGAGACTTCCGATACATTCAGTCCTGACGTGCCGATCTTAAGCTTTTTCATAGTCCGATGTTCATTGTGCCCGATCACCCCATCTTTCGGGCCACCGGCAATGGAGTGAGCTTCTCTTTTATCAGTAACTTGTTTACGGTTGGAAGATCTTGCTCTTGGATGAGCCACCAATCTTTCAAGACAGAGTTCAACGTCTTGGTCAGCCCTTCGACCGAATCACGAATGGGTTGGCTTGGAGCGATGTCTCCAAACTCCATCTTGGCCAAGTGTTCAATCGTTTGCGATTGAATACCGCGGAGCGTTGGACCATTGGTGGTAGGTGCGGGCGAACTTGACCCTCTTTGCCGAGAACTGGGCGCTCCCATCGCGTCAAGTTTCTTCGTCAGGGCATCCAATGCCTGGATCACCAGTTTGGGCAAGATTGCGGTCTTGAGCTTGGCAATCTTATCACGTAAATCGGCGAGCGGAGGTATTGCGGCCATTGCCTTGAAATCGCTCTGGATCAACTCCATCTGCAACTGGTGTTGCTCTCTGAGGCCCCGAGCGCTTCCGGGGGAGCGAGGGTCATTCTTAACCGTCAGTCGCTGAGTAAACCGCTTGCCGTTCACGGTTAAGGTGAGGTTATACGTTCCGGGCAATACCAAGGGACCCTGGGGGGTGGTGGGAGTGAGGAATGGGTTGGCGCTGATATCGTATCCGTGCGAGTAGGCGGGAGGATTCTCGTAGCGCAGATCCCAATTGATGCGGTTGGATCCTATCTCGGTGGGCATGGGCTTCAGTACCTCTTTCCAGAAGTCAGGAATCGGCTGAAGCTCTTCTTTTGCCACGGTGAACGGGGCACTGGAGTAGTGGCGAACCAGGGTTCCGTTGCTATCCGTTACGTCCAGAGCAATGTCGCCGGTGGGTTTTGCACCCAGGTAGTAGTAGATCAGCGCGCCGGGAGGGGCATTCAAGGCATGAGGCACTTCCGGCGGAAACGGGGTGTCCTGATTCACATTACGGCGAGCTCGGATGGCTTCTCCGGGGGCAAACAGATAAGCGGACCCCAAATTGGCTGACACCTGCCGAAGCGGAGATATGTCATCCAGAATCCAAAAACTACGGCCGTAGGTTCCCACCACAAGGTCGTTATCCTTCACCACGATGTCTCGGTATGACGTATTGGGCAAGTTAAGGCATAGAGATTGCCAGTGGTCGCCGTCGTCAAAGCTTACAAACATCGAGCTTTCGGTGCCCAGGAACAGAAGTCCGTCTTTCTTGGTGTCTGCTCTAATGACGCGGGCCTCGCTTCCCGTGACCTCATCGATGGGCAATCCGGTGACGATCTTGGTCCACGATTGACCAAAGTTCTTCGTTCGGAAGACCACCGGCGCGGAGTCGCTGGAGACCGCCACGTAAGTCGAAGCAGGGTCCGTGTGACTGGCTTCAATGCAGGCAATAGATCGCCTCGATGCCGTAATGTTCACGTCGTCCCAAGTTTGCCCGTGGTCTCGGGTGAGCTTAATCGTGCCATTGCTCATCCCGGCCCAGATGATGCCGCCATCGAGACTACTGGGAGAAAGAGATGACATGGCCCCGCCTCCACCCCGGCGTTGCGCCTCTTCGTCCATAGTTTCCTGAGCCTGCTCCATCGCGTCTTTACGATTCACCGGTTGATCGATATCGCTTGCTTGAGAGTTTTGGTCTAAATCTGGCTCGCGCTCGTGGGTTCGTTTGACATCAGGCTTGGGGGGCTTTGGGTCAGCCTTTTTGTCCGTCGCTTTGGCGGGTTTCTTCTCGTCTTTTTTCGACTCGGGGACGGGGGGTACGTAGTTTTTGGGCAAAGAAAGGTCGGGACTCAGTTTTCGCCAAGTCATGCCGCCATCTACCGACGACATTAAAAATTGGTAGCCTAAGAATAGTTCGTGCGGGTTTACGGGGGAGAACTGAACGGGCTGATTAAAATCGTGGTGCAGGTGAAGGCTAGAGTCGTTATCTGGACTGACGCTAACCCATTGTGCAGAGGGAAAGCTTTGCTTAATCACGTCGTTGGCGGGGCCGGTAGAGTAAAGCGTGTTGGGGTTAAGGGGATCCACCGTGATGGAACCCCATTCCCAACCCGGGTTGGGGCTCCAATCCAGGTTAGTGATCTGGCCATAGTTGCCTCTACTACTCATTCCAATCGCGCCAGAATCTTGCATGGTTGCGTAGATCCAGTACGGCCAAGCATTGCTCACCGCAATGTGATAGAACTGACCGTTGGCGATGTTGTACCAACTGCTCCAGGTTCTTCCTCCATCCAGTGACACAGTTGGCCCTTGATCCACGCCCATAAATAGTCGGTTCCCGTCGATCGGGTCCAGCCACATCTGCTGAGGATCGTCTCCTCCCGGCGCGCCCTTGAAACCGGTAAAAGATTTCCCTCCGTCGTGGGAAATGTAGGAACAAGTGTTGAACACGTAGACCGTCTCGGGATCTTTGGTATTCACATACACACCGCAGTTGTATCCCCCCTGACCGTTGCGAATCCGATTGTCTTCTTTATCCATTTGGGCCCAATGATCTCCGCCATCATCAGATCGGTAAAGCCCAGAATTTGAAACAAAGAACATTCTCTGAGCGTGAGTGTTCATCGCCACCGCAACGCACGTGCGCCCACTCAGCGATTCCGGTAGACCGTTGCGTTTGAGCTGTTTCCAAGTGAGGCCGCCATCGGATGACTTCATTACCGTGGTCCCTTTTATCGAGGGCGCACTCACTTTGTCTGCGGTGGAGTTGCCCGATTTTCCGTGGTTTATGGTGGAGGCAAGAATGATGTTGGGATTATCAAAGGCTCGGGCGAGGTTCTGAACTCCGGTCGCCGCATCCGTGACCAAAGTTTTTGTCCAACTCTTTCCGCCGTCGGTGCTGCGGTAAGCGCCGCGATCTCCGTTACGAGTTTTAGAATCTCCGAGCACGGCCACCAAGAGCACGTTGGGGTCCTTGGCATCAACGAGGATGCTGGGGATTTTCTTTGCGAAACTGAGCCCTACGTGAACCCAAGTTTTGCCGGCGTCCCCGGACCGATAAACTCCGTCGCCTTCATTTCCACCGCCACCACTTGTACCATCACCCAGACCCACATAGACCACATTGGGGTCGCTGGGCGCAACCTGTACGGCACCCACGGAACAGGCGTTCTTAACACTATCAAAGATGGGGTCCCACGTGACGCCGGCGTTGGTGGACTTCCAAACTCCCCCGCCCGGCATTCCCGCGTAATACACACCGGGTTGGCCAACGGCACCGCTGACTGCCGAAACTCGCCCGCCTCTAAACGGGCCGATATTCCGCCAGACCAAGCC
Organism: Fimbriimonadales bacterium; assembly: GCA_038212035.1. Taxonomy (GTDB): domain Bacteria; phylum Armatimonadota; class Fimbriimonadia; order Fimbriimonadales; family Fimbriimonadaceae; genus Fimbriimonas. Next base: position 102,661 of record JBBQUZ010000005.1, on the reverse strand, counting down.
ACGGTATGCGCTTGGGTCAATCACGTGGGCTCGTTCGGGTGGCGGCACAGAAGCAGAAACCGAACTAGACCCCAAAACGAGGAGACCAGAAAGCATGGCGACGAGGTGAGGTTGGAGTGACATTGGCAAAATAATAAGGGGCCGTCCACTGCTCATTTTACGGTTGCGCCGTTTGCAGTGGAAGCAAGCATCCTACGTCAGGATAGGCGCAATCCGTTAGCTATTCGCCGTTCATATAGGGATTTTGGCAAATATGCACACCGGAATGAACATCAGCTTTAGGATAATCTGACTTCCGTGTCTCCGCTCCTCTTGCTCGCCCTTTCGTCAAATAGTTTTCGCTTTACAGAAATCGAACCCGTTCGTACGGAAGTGATCTCTCCGATTCATCAAGACACTTTTAATAAGGGCGGGAAAGCCCAGAACCGCCGGCAAGGCGGAAACCCGCGGATGGTCGGGGGGCAATTGGTCTTTGATGGTTCTTCGGATGGTGACCGCCAAGTGGATCCCCAAATCGCGGTCGGGGGCGGATTTGTTCTCCATGGCACCAACAGTGGGTTGGTCATTTATGACAAAAATGGAAACTACGTGGATGGAGTGCCCCAAACCGAGTTCAACCACGGCATAGATCCAAAGCTTTTCTTTGACCCGCACAATCGAGTTTTTGGATTTGACCTGTGGAAGTATTGGGACAAAGAAAAGATCAAGCCCGTCAACGTGTCAATTTCTGAAACCTCAGACCCACGCGGCGCTTGGAACACCTATCCAGTCCCGGCACCGGGCGGAGTTGACGGTGGCGGTATTGGATTCAGCCGTAAGTGGATTGGCTATTCATTCCCCGGAGGGCCAGAAGAAACCTTCGTGATGAAAATGGCGGAGGCCAAGGCGGGAAAACCGGCGACGATTTACCACTTTGCCGGAAGTTTGGGCCAGCCTGTTTACAATCAAGATGCATCGGATGATCTGATCTTCGTTCAACTCACCGACGACGAGATTATTCTGACTTCGGTAGGTGAGAACCGTTGCGGGACTCCCGTGGTCAAGGCGGTAGTCCACGCTCGCCACAAGTTTCGCTACTTTGAGTGGCCCCCCGCATCACCCATGCAGGGAACCGATCTCAAGACTTCGTCCGGTGACCGAAACCCCAAGAACATCGTGGTCCAAGGAGACTGCGTGTGGTTTTCCCAAACCGTGAACGTAGAGGACCGAGCGGGAGTGCAGTGGCACCAAGTTCGGTTGGACGGGAAGTTCCTTCAAAGTGGCTTGCTCTCAGACCCCAAGAATAGCTACATCCAAACCACGCTTGCGGTAAATAAGCACAAAGATGTTTTGGTGGGGTTTCAAGAAACGGGGCCGAACATGTTCATCTCCGCACGATGTGCTTGGCGCAAATCCACCGATCTTGCCGGGACCCTTCGGCCCATATTCGCGTTTGGAACGGGTCTTGCTGCCACCAAAGGGGGGCCGTGGGGTGACTACAGCGGTTCAGTTGTAGATGGGGACAATCTTTCCGATTTATGGACCATCCAAAGCGTGGCCACTGCACAGGGCACGGGCGGAACCGCGATTGCACGTATCCGTTTTTAGATCGGTTGATCCGTGGCCGAACCGTTCACGCGGCGGACGATCCCCAATGGGTTTTCGTCTTGGAGTTCTTGGGGTAGCAAAGAAGCGGATACCCCTTGGAAGCAAACAGGCCGGGCAAATCGTAGAATCGCCCGGGTGCCAACAGACGTGAAGCGTGCATCGGTCGACGCGGGATAGGGTCCGCCGTGTTGCATGGCCTCTCCCACTTCAACTCCGGTGGGGAAGCCGTTGCGGATGAGACGACCCACTCGGCGAACCAAGATCGGACTTAGAATAGATTCCAATTCAAGGTCAGCCGTCTCCGCGTGGAGAGTTGCCGTGAGCTGGCCTTGGAGTGCGTTGGCTACCGCAACCAGTTCGGCTTGGTCTCGGCACTCAACAACGAGGCAAGTGGGGCCAAACACTTCTTCTTGAAGCATCGGGTTACTTATGAATTCGGATGCCTTGACTGAAAATACTCCGGGTGTGGCTAGGCAGTGTTGTACCGAGGCCGCGAATACGGTTGTGGTGGTTAGCCTTAAACATTCTCCCGCCGATTGGTAAGCCTTGGCAATCTCGGGGGTTAGCATTGCCTGCGGCAGCACCTTTGACACAGCCTGGCTCACAGATTCTTTCCAACCGTCCAAGCGCGGCCCGGCGATCCCTACCACTAGGCCAGGATTTGTACAAAATTGCCCAACGCCCATAGAGAGGGCCACCGCGAACTCGGTAGCCAAGGCATCAGATCTCTTTTCAAGTGCATGCGGGAGCAAAAAAACGGGGTTGATGCTTCCCATTTCGGCAAACACCGGAATGGGAATTGCCCGAAGGTTGGCGAGTTGTGACAGTGCCCGCCCGCCTCGTAAAGAACCTGTGAATGCCACGGAATGAATCAGAGGATGCTGGACGAGTTGTTCCCCCACCAAATGGCGCCCGTGAAGATGGGTGAAAGTTCCTGGGTGTCCTCCTGACTGTGAGATCGCCTGTCGGATGGCCTGGGATACGCATTCGTTTGTACCCGGGTGGGCCGGGTGCGCTTTGTAAACCACCGGACAACCGCTTGCGAGTGCAGATGCCGTGTCGCCACCGGCGGTGGAAAACGCGAACGGGAAGTTGGATGCCCCAAACACGGCCACCGGACCGATGGGGACTAACATCGACCGGAGGTCGGGTCGAGGGATTGGCACTCTATCGGGCAGCGCCGTCTCAATTCGAGCATCCAGCCAGGCCCCTTCGTCCACCACTTTCGCAAACATTCTCAGCTGATTCACGGTGCGTTGGCGCTCTCCTACTAACCGACCTTCCGGTAGGCCGGTTTCTGACCTTGCGACATGGATCACTTCGTCGCCTAGACTTTCTATCGCGGTGGCCATTTGGCGCAACATCTCGGCCCGCTGGGGGGCGGGCAAAGCGCCATTCTCATAGGCATCGGTAGCCAAACGCACCGCGTGATCAACTTCCGCGGATGTGCTCTCTGGATATCCAGGTTCAATTGTTTCTCCGCTGACGGGATTGATTGCAAAAATCAGGTCTCGAGAAGATTCCGGAGCGGGATTAGAAAGGGTTTGTTCAAGCATAGCGGTCCACAGAGAGAAGGGATAAATCCAAAGGGAAGGGGCGGTTTAAAAGCAGATCGGCGACAATGCGACCGGTGATGGGGGCTAAGCTGAGCCCCATCATAGAGTGCCCGGTAGCCACAATTAGATTATCGTACCGAGTGGATCGGCCCAGGTAGGGCATTCCGTCGGGCGAACAGGGGCGGAGGCCCGTCCAAACGTCAAAAGGAGCCGCCGAATCATGGGTGAGTTTGGGGAAGTAACGAGAAAGTGCCGCACGAATCCCCAAAACTCGATTTTGATTGATCCGGGAATCCTCGGCACCAAGCTCCATTGTTCCGGCGACCCGTAATCCGTGAAGCATGGGGGTGACGGCAACGCGCCCTTCAACCAGAATAGAGCACAGGGTGGGTATTTGTGCCGGCGACGCAATGTCAAAACTGTATCCCTTGCCGGCCATGAGTGGCAACCGGAGATTCAGTTTAGCGGCCAGACCCTCGCTCCACCTGCCGCTCGCCACAACAACTTGATCCGCTTCGTAAGTTTCGGTTAGCGTCCCCACTTCCGTGACTCGGCGTCTGTCCATTTTTACGGTGGTGACCTCTTGATCAAACCTAAAGCAGACGCCAATTTTTCGTAGCTTCGTTCGGACGGCAGCTACCAATTCGAGTGGGCTGAGATGCCCGTCGGAAGGAAAATAGACTCCACCCAGCACGTCCATTTCAATTGTCGGGTCCATCTGCTCTACTTCACGGCGACCTAAGACGTGGGCTTCCATTCCAAATTGAGGGGCTTCTCGCGCAAGATGAGATTCCTCATCTAGAGCGGACTTAGTTTGGCAAAGCATGACCAACCCGCGACGGGTAAGTCCAAATCCGCCGATCTCACCCTCCAGTCGATCGTATTCCTGCGAACTCATGAGGTTTAACTTAGCCAAAATCGGTTTGGCGGCATTGGCTTGGTGGGTGTTGCAGGCGGCGGCAAAGATTAAACCCCACCTTAAGAACGCCAAATTGGGTCTGATTCCAAATGGACTAGATGACTTGAACATTTGGCGTAGACCGTATCCCACCATTCCCGGTGTGGCCAGCGGTGTAAAGTGGCTCGGTACGATCATGCCCGCATTTCCGGTTGAGCAGCCATTGTGCGTTTCGGTTTCGCGGTCTAATACCGTAACGTCAAATCCTTCTTTGGCCGCGTAGTACGCCGAGAATAGCCCGATGATTCCCCCACCCACAATGATGACTTTCTCGTTCACGAGGTAACCAACCCCTCGCGATAAGGATCGTCCGGATGAAACACTAACACGGACTCCGCCGTGACGAAGGCTCGGCCGCGAATGATCGGAAGCCACCCGCGCTGGCCTCGAGACACCGACCCCCGGAAGATGCCCCCCGTGATGCTTTCCTGAACCCACTCGGTGTCCGGCGTAAGGAATCCATCTTCGGCTAAGCAGGCCATTTTGGCGCTTGTACCGGTGCCGCACGGCGAACGATCAAAGGCTCCACCGGGGCACAGCACAAAGTTGCGCTCATTCACACCCTCCGTATCGGAACGTCCAGAAAGCTCGATGTGATCGATTTCCGCCCCGTCTAGACCCGTGATTCCGTCTCGCGCGAGCGAGGATTTGATGGCAAGAGTCAATCGAGTCAATTCCGCGATGTTCTTTATCTCAATCGTCGGCACCTCTAGGTGGACGATAAAAAACCAGTTGCCACCCCAGGCAATATCGCCCGTGATGGTTCCGAATTCCGTGGCAACCGAGATGCCCTTGGTCAATCGGTAGCTCTCAACGTTACGGAGAGCTACCTCCCCCTGGGAACTCCGACTAAACTCAATTGTGCCGACCGACGTATCAATTGCATAGGTGCCACACTCTATTTTGCCCAGGTAAGCCAAGGTCTCCGCCACTCCAATGGTGCCGTGGCCGCACATGTGCAGCACGCCAACGTTATTAAAGAAGATCACCCCGGCTACTGAACCTGGGTTGACGGGAGGCGTCAGGAGGGCACACACCACCACATCGGATCCCCGGGGTTCTCGCACAATGCCATTACAAAGGACTTCAAACTGGAGAGCCATTTCCGCGCGACGCTCCACCATCGTTAAACTCAGGAGGGCCACCTGACCTTCCAGGATCACGCGGGTTGGCTCTCCTGCCGTGTGCGAGTCAACGACGCGAAGTCTCATGTTTAGGCCCTAATGGCTTCCAACGTTGGACGATTCTCCAATCCATGGTGGATTATCTTCAGCACTCGGTCTCGCTCTGCACCCGTTAAAGGCAGTCTTGGCAATCTAACGTATTCCTTGCCGAGTCCCACTTCTTGAATGGTCAGTTTGATATTTTGCACAAATTTGGTGCCGACATCAAGATGCAGGAGGGGAGTGAACCATCGGTACAGGGTCCGGGCTTCTTCCCAACGCCCGGCCATCATCAGGTCCCAAAGGCGTTGATTTTCCTCCGGGAAGGCAAGGCCAACTCCGGCAATCCACCCGGTTGCACCCAGGGCGGTTGCCTCAAAAATGAGGTCATCCACTCCGCCAAAGATCACGTATCGGTTACCGACTTCATTGATGATGTCCGTAACACGTCTCACATCCCCGGAGGATTCCTTAATTGCAACCAAATTACCTATTTCGGCCAGTTCAGAGAACATTTCTGGCGTAACATCCGCGTGGTAGCTAATTGGATTGTTGTAAACAATAATCGGCAGGCCGGTTGAGCGAGCTACCGTTCGGTAGTGAGCGAGGGTCTCTTCCCGATCGGGGCGGAACGCCATACAGGGCATGACCATAGCCCCTTGGGCACCCAGAGCTTCTAATTCGCAGGTCCATGCGGCGGCAGATGCGGTGCTTAGCTCGGCCACGCTCCCGATCACGGGCACTCGCCCCCGAGCGGTATCGATGGTTGCGCGCATCACAGTTTGTTTTTCCGCCCTGGTTAACGCAGTGTTTTCGCCCAGGGAACCCAGCATCACCAGGCCATTGACGCCGGAAGCAATGAGTCTCTCCACATGCAACATGGTCGCGTCGACATCTAAGGCGAGGTCTTTGGTGAACTGCGTAGAAACCGCGGGAAATACTCCGCCCCAATCAACGATCATTATTGAAAACCTCTCAAACGCCTCGCGGAGGCACTTAAATTATAACCGATTTAAAAGGTTCAATCTTTACTCATTATTTGAACGATGGAAAGCCGGTAGATTTCTCCAATGCCCACGATTCGCGAACTCATCGAGCACTTCAATGCCGACCACCGAGAGCTCAACATCTGTTTCCCTGTCGTCTATTCCCGCGAGCGCAGTGAGCGATTTGATCGGTTTTTTGCAAGTTGGCAATCAGAAACAGAAGCGTTGGGCAACTCTGATTTAGCGGACGAGCAGGTGGACATCAATCTCTTTCGCCGACACCTTGCTAAATGCGTTCGGCAACAAGCCAAATGGAACGAATCTAGGGAGGACCTCTTTGGCCTTTTCCCGTTTCTGGACGGGGTCTTCCAGTTGGGTGACGACCTCAGTCGGATGCGGTTCGTGAGTGGTGAAGGGGCTGCCCAAGCCCTTACAAATCTTTCTGTGATGGCAAAATTATGCGCAAGAGACCTTAGCTCTACTGCCGACGGCTATGACCAGTGGATCACCCGATTACCCGACGTTTTGTCTAAATCGGAGGAGTGCATTCAGACTTGGTCTCGGTTTTACTCTGGTTACGATCCTCTATTTGATTGGTGGGTGAAGAAGCCCAAAGCCGACTGGGACTCTGCTTTCTCAGAATTAAAACAGAAGGTTCAAACGCTAATAGATGCTGAATCAGGTGCGGTAACGGCGGGAGTTCCCCCGGTGGGGAGAGAGGCCCTTCTCGCCGAATTGGCCGAGGAATCGGTGGGATACACACCCGAGGAACTGATTCAAATTGCGGAGGACCACTACAAAATGTGCGAATCCCACATGTTCCTTGCGGCCAAAGAACTGGGCTTTGACGACTGGCGAACGGCGCTGGATCATGTGAAAGGTTCTTATGTTGCCCCCGGACAACAGCCCCAGTTGATTCTGGATTTGCTGAATGAGGCCATTGAGTTCGTAGAATCTCGGCAAATCCTCACCGTTCCGCCAATCGCCAAAGAGACGATCCGAATGGAGATGATGTCGGCCAAAGACCAACGTGTGAATCCATTTTTCCTGGGCGGGGAACTGATCATGGTTTCTTATCCGACGTCGGAAATGACGCACTCGGAGAAGTTGATGAGCATGAGAGGGAACAATCCTGCCCTCTCCAGAGCCACCGTGCAACACGAGTTGATTCCGGGTCACCACATGCAATGGCACGCGGCCGCAAGATTCAAACCATACCGGCAGACGTTCTCCACTCCATTCTGGATTGAGGGCTGGACTCTGCACTGGGAGATGCTTCTTTGGGACCTGGAATTTCCAAGGACCCCGGAGGAGCGGATTGGCATGATGTTCTGGCGAATGCATCGATGCGTGCGGGTTCTGTTTTCCCTCCGGTACCACCTCGGAGAAATGACTCCGGATGAATGCGTTGATGTGTTGGTGCATCGAGTTGGCCATGAGCGTTCGAATGCGGAAGCGGAAGTTCGCCGTTCATTCGGCGGTTTGTATGACCCCCTTTACCAACTGGCCTACCTCATCGGCGGGCTCATGGTTCGCGATATGTACCACGAATGGGTGAATCTTGAACGCTCTCCACGGGAATTCCATGACCGATTTTTGGCAGAGAACGGCATCAATTTAGGTGTCCTTCGCAACCGGATATTCGACCGCGATCTGAGCCCGAGTGCGCAAACGTCTTGGACTTTCGCTGTTTAGCTGTCCCAAGCAAAGCTGAGAATTTCCTGCGAAAACCGGGAAAAGGAACTTGCGCCGAGGATTCCTAAATGTTTAATAGAAAAGTTTTAGACATTTCCAATTCATATGATATCATGTTAAATTAATATGGCAGTCGGGTTATAACCCGCTTCGATTGCAGGAGATTAATGTGATTGCATTTCGCAGAGTTGCCCCTCGGGCATTCACCCTTATTGAACTTCTCGTCGTTATCGCGATCATCGCGATTCTCGCCGCGATTCTCTTCCCCGTTTTTGCGCAAGCAAAGAAAGCGGCAAAGGTTTCCGTTACGGTTTCTAATCAGAAGCAGTTGGCGCTGTCGATCATGATGTATTCGAACGACTACGATGATGTCATGCCGATGACCGTCTCATCCCTGCATCCGGCAGATCCTTCTGCCCCATGGTACGGTGGAAACGATTTTGTGGGGATCCTCCAGATGACATACCCTTACACCAAGAACACGGATATCTGGTGGAGCGGCACAAATCCTCGGCTGGGAAGTTTGCCCACACCAATGGTTCCGGGTGGAGTTATCGGCACATGGGGCGACTGGTCAAAGGAGCAAACAATTCTGCCGAACAACATTGCGCTCAACGTTTGGGACGGAGCCAATGCCAACATCAAGCCCCGCTCACTCACGGAAGTTGAAGAACCCGCCGCCTTGGGTGTGTTCTTTCCCGTAGTCGGCCCGGTTTCTGGCGTTGCCACTTGGAGTACCAACCTTACCGATCCGATGGTGGACGTGGATCCTTGGTCAAATTCATGTACTCCCAGTTACACAGATCCTAACGCCAACGCCTCGGGGTGGCAACCGGTATATGCGGCATTCGTTGGCCATAACCGGGCGCTTCCCGTTGCGTTTGCCGATGGCCACGCGGCAAAGGTCCGACAGGATGCGTTCTTCCAAGATCCACTTTGCAATATTGCGGCAGTACCGAACTTTGACAGCGACTTTAAGCACCGAGCTTATCCAAACAAGCTTTGGGGATTTTATCTCCAAGGAGTTTCGATCACCCACTAAGGGGTGATACGTAACCGTCATGAGAGATCTGAACAAGTTATCGGTCGGCGTTTTGTCGCTATGTGCATCCTTCCTTATGGCGGGTTGCACGGGCAACGATGACCTGCATGATACGGTTAAGGCCGCTCCGGCAAACCAGAATCGATGGCAGAAGCCTAGCGATCTGACAAAGAATCCCATGGGCGGACCGCCTAGCAGCGGAACATCAACCGCGCCAGCAAAGACTGGCGGCTAGTTGCTAAAAACCTCAAGGATACAGAATGTCGCCTACGGGCGGCACCCTGTATCCTGATCTACATTTAGTTGAGCCAATTGCAAAACTCCAAAAACGAAGCACTAGAATCAATATTTTTGAACCTAAGTAGGCAACGGAATCCTTGTCCATGCCTAGTTTTGCAATTGGCTTAGTTAAGGTCCTTTTAGACCCATAGCATCGGTCTTGAGTGTATCAACCTAACGTAAAGGAGGCGCAGGCCGCCAAGGCAATTCACAGTGTAGGGGTCCAGTTGAACGTTTATGACCTTCCCTTGTCCCGGCAGGGACTATCCCCGAGTAGCCTGGCATAAGCTCTCGCGCCATGCCAGGTCATTTGCGTTCTCGCTAAGTCCCCCGGCAGGGGCACCAGAACCTGCCATTGGGATTCGACGGCGTAGCCGGTAGTCGTCCGAAGATCGCGCCGACGTCCGGGTGCTGCGCGACCACCGATAATCACCCGGACTCGGGCACGAGTCATCCCGAGCCTACCGGCTTCGCCGACGTGTTCGGGATTCGACGGCGTAGCCGGTAGTCGGCGGATGACCGGTGCCGACGTCCGGGTGCTGCGCGACCACCGACAATCACCCGGACTCGGGCACGGGTCATCCCGAGCCTACCGGCTTCGCCGACCTGTTTGGATGTCAGTTTTGGTTGAGACCACGATGTGACAGCTCAAACTCGTATGAGTCGTAGGCATTTGGTAGATTCTAGTTCCCCTGCCGGGGAACGAGGTTAGTTGCTAATCAATCCTGGCATGGCGCGAGAGCTTATGCCAGGCTACGGGGGGAAAGTCCCTGCCGGGACAAGGGAAGGCTAGCCGATGTCAAACATCTTCTTCCTAATAAATCCGTGGTTAGATTCTATTGCCCCGGTCGGGGAACAAATTTATTTGCTGGCCGATCTTTGCATCGCACCACAGATACATTTAGTCAGGCATCTTTCGGCCCATTTCATTGGTCTTTTGGGTGCCGATCTAACGTAAAGGAGGCGCAGACGGGCAATGCAATTCACCCTGTCGAGGCACAACTAAATGTATATAACCCCGTATCTTTTGCCTTTACACGGCGTATCGTCGGTTATCGAGCCGATCGCACTTCGGCATCACGATTCACGTGCATGAACCTTGTGTAATCTAAGTTGAACTCGGGCCACCCCGCCTGATCTGGCTCCGTGCGTGCCTCAATCCACCCATCAAGCACCATTGCTTCTAACAACTCAACAAGTTGCCTTGGGAACTGGAGTGCGGCGTCTCGGGTCATCTGAGCTGAGGCTCGATACGTGTTGGCGGCATCAATGATCTGGGTTGCCGTTGTTTCCTCTTTTAGAAGCCGCACTACCCAGGCGCAATGGCCCAGCATCGGCAATGATTTTCCGTTCCGTCGGTAGCATCGGTGTCGATCAATCTTGCCGTCGTAGGCGTTGGCACCCCAAGTTTTTTCGCAGTCGGATAGGTTGAGCTTAAAGTGCGTTTTGCCAAATATCTTGTACTCCACCTCTCCCTCGGTGAAGTCGGCAGCAATCCCCTTGACCGCGTAAAGCGCGTATCCCGCGATATCGGCACCACTGGAGTCGTGATCAATAAAGCCGCCCGTACCAAACCATCTCCAGGCTTCATCGGCATTCATGTCTAGCCCAGCGTCGCCAGCGATCGTCTTGGCGTAGTCCTTAAGATCGCTAAAAAGTCCGTTCTGCGTGTACCAGAAATCGGCGAACTTAATGTGCTGCTCAATGTGACGCCGATGGCTTTCACAGTATCTTGAACGAAGCCATTCAGGTTCATAGTTTCCCCGCTCCAACTCCAGAATTGTATAAGCAACCTCTCTTGCTCCTTTGTGGGCAAGCGTCATTCCCGCGGCCAGAATGGGGTCGGCAAAGCCGGCGCTCTCACCGGCCAAGAACCAATTTTCGCCGACGAGGCGTTGGGCTAAGAAGGACCAATCCTTAGTGGTTCCCAACATGTTCTCCGAAGTGGCGTTCTGAATGAGTTGTTGGATTAAAGGATCGCTGGCCAGGGCCTCTGCGTACAAGTCGGCGGGACGCTTGCCGCTTTTCTTATAGTATTGGGCGGGAACCACCAGACCAATGCTGGTACGGGTGGGGCCAAGCGGAATGAACCAAATCCATCCGTAACCCAGGCTGAGCACCTGAACTCGGGTGCCTCCTACCCCAATGTTAACCGCCCATTCGGCGTTTTGCCAGTAGTCCCAAATCGCAATGTTTTGTAAGCTCGTGGGGGAATCGATTTCCACTCCCATCGCGCGGCGAATGATGCCCGAGTGGCCGGAGCAGTCGATATAATGTTTAGCGCGGATCTCTTGTTCTTGACCCTCTTGAACCGCCGCGATTCCGGTTATACGGTCGCCGTCTCGGCTGACTTTCGTAATCGCCGTTTCCTCGTGCACTCTGCATCCAAATTCAGCGGCATGGTCGAGGAGGATTTTGTCGTAAACCGCACGATCCACCTGAAATGCCGTTTGGGTTCGTTGCCCCGCATATTTCGCCGGACGAGGCTCCGAAGCAAATTCGCCGTTATTGAGGAATTCAAAATCCCAAAGCTGGTCCGTCTTTCCCCAACGATAAGTGGCTCCAATCTTGACCGGAAATCCGGCCTGCTCAACCTTGTTCCAAACCTCCATTTCATTGAGGATGATGGAGATGTGAGGGAGTTGGCTCTCCCCCACGTGGTCTCGTGGGAAGGCTTCTCGCTCGAAAATCGAGACCTTTAACTGGGGACGATACTTCTTAAGCAACGTTCCAAGCGTGGATCCGGCCGGACCACCACCAATTATCGCTACGTCAACTTCGGGGGGAATTCGAGTTTTCATGGTCGTTGATTTAGGGGCGAAAAGTCTCTCCGAGGTTTAGCCGCTTGAGTTTTTGGAGGCACCACTCAGCCGGACCAAGCCTCGCTGAAGGAGCATGAATACTAACAATAAGATGCCGATTGCGATGCGAGTCCACCACGAACTCAGCGTGCCTTGATAGGAAATTCCCGTTTGAATGATGCCAAGAATGAGCACGCCCACAAACGATCCAAAGACGGAGCCGTAACCGCCCGAAAGAAGCGTTCCGCCGATGACCACGGCGGCAATCGCATCGAGTTCCATTCCGGTGCCTGCAACCGCGTTTCCAGATGACGTGTAAATGGAGTACAGAACGCCGCCGAGAGCCGAGCAGAATCCGGAGAGGGCGTAAACCGATAGGAGGGTCTTATCCACTTCAAGTCCCATCAATTTCGCCGATGCCTTGTTCCCTCCAATCGCGTAAACCGTCCTCCCAAAAAGCGTGTGCCGTCCCATCCAGATTGCGATAGTTACCACCACCAGGAATGCGAGGGTGCCGACGGTGACGGACGCCCCTCCCGAAACCGGAATCGTAAACAGAGCAAGTTGTTTAAAGAAAGGATGCTCAATGGTTATGGATTCCTGACTGATCCACAGGGCTACCCCACGGCAGAAAAAAAGTCCGCCCAATGTGGCCAGAAAGGGAGCGATCTCGAACTTGGCGATAAGAACCCCTTGCACCCATCCCACCGTGATTCCCACCAACAAGGTTGCCCCAATCGCGAGAGCGGGATGCCATCCTGCGTGCGTGGTGAGATGCGCAATGAGGATGCCAGAGAGTCCGACCAGCGATCCCACGGAAAGGTCGATCCCCCCGGAAAGAATCACAAAGGTGAGCCCAACCGCCACCACACCGAGAAAGGCGTTATCCGATAGGAGATTCATCGGAACGCGGGTGGAGAAAAATCCGGGAAATTTGAGGCCAGCACCCAGATAAAGCAAAACGCAAACTAGCACCGTTGCCATCACGGGCAAATTTTCTTTTGAAAGAAATCGCTTCATGAAGTTTGGCTCCTTCGGCTGGCTTGCCATTCCGTAAATCGCGCAGATTGAAACAGGCAGACTCCCACCACAACGGCGGCCTTCAGAACGAGGGTGGCCGCCGGGGGAACTCCGCGCGAGAGGATAGTGGTCGTTAGTGCCTGCATCAGAATCGCCCCAATCGCGGATCCGATGAGTGAGAATCGGCCGCCCCGTAGCGACGTTCCGCCAATGGCAACCGCCAAGATGGCATCCAGTTCTAAGTAAAGACCGGCATTGTTCGCGTCGGCCGCCTTGATGTCGGCCGACACGATGATCCCCGCGATTCCTGCGCCGAGTCCGCACAACGCGTAAGCCGCAAACTTAATCCACCGAACGTCAATGCCGGAAAGCCGACTGGCCACTGCGTTGCCACCCGCGGCTTCTAGGAATAGTCCCAGGGAGGTCCTTCGCATGAGGGCGGCCACCACTAAACCAAACCCAATGGCAATCCAGACCGGATTTGGGACGATGAACGTTGCCCCACGGGCGACGTTTCCGTAGTCTGGGCTGCTGAACGTAATGATTTGTCCATCCGATAACAGTTGGGCAAGTCCACGACCCGCAACCATCAGTAAAAGCGTTGCCACAATGGGCTGAAGGTCCACAAAGGTGACGAGAATGCCGTTCCAAATACCGCAAACCAGTGCGGCGCCCATCGCGAGCCCGATAACCTGGGGGACGCTTGCCTTGGCGTTGGAAGCCTCCGCTCGGCTGAGTAAAAGTGCGGCGACCGTTCCCGAGATGGACATCACGGCCCCCACGCTGAGGTCCACGCCGCCGGTCGCAATAACCAATGTCATGCCCACCGATAGAATCTGAACGGGCGCGGCTCGGTTAAGAATATCAACGAGACTGCCCTGCAACCGTCCGTTGATAAACGCCAGGTGGAAGAATCCGGGACTGAAGAACAGATCAAAGAGGAGGATCGCCGCCAAGATGCAAAGCGGGGCCACCAGGTTAGGAGGAATCCGTTTCAAACGTTGCCCTCCGCCATCAGCGCCATCACCCGTTCTTCCGTAAGTTCCGATGTGGGCAAGGTTTGCAGTATTTTGCGGTCTCGCATAACGGCAGTGCTCGTGCAAACTCTTAACAACTCAGACAGCTCAGAGTCCGCAATAATCAGCGCCATGCCTTGCTTGCGGAGTTCCACAATGAGCTGCAAAATCTCTGCCTTGGCCCCCACATCAATGCCGCGGGTTGGCTCATCTAGCAGGAGTAGCTTGGGTTCGATGACGAGCCAGCGGGCAAGAAGGCATTTTTGTTGATTTCCTCCGCTGAGAAACTGAATCGGCTTCTCCACGTCCGTCGTGGCAATTCGCAATTTTTTCACGAGTTGCAGGGCAAGTTCTTGCTGTTGCCGCTTAGGGAGTGGGCCCAATATTCCGCGGCGCGCTTGAAGAACAAGGAGAATGTTCTCGCGAACACTGAGTTCGGGGATGATTCCCGAGACTTTTCTGTCTTCGGTACAGAACCCCATCCCGGCGCGAATGGCCTTTCGACAATTCCAGCGGGTGAGAGGCTTCCCGTTGAATTCTAAATCACCCCCATCTTTGGCGTCCACACCAAACAGGAGCCGAAGAGTCTCGGTTCGGCCAGACCCAAGGAGCCCCGCTAGACCGAGGACTTCACCGGGCCCCACGGAAAGGTCAACCGAGTCTACACTCATCCGCCGACTGAGCGACTTGGCTCGAATAATGGGCTCTGGCTTGACCGAAGAAGCGGTGGGTTCCCGCTCGATGGGGGTCTCTTCAGATGGGGAATGCCCGATCATGTGCCTCACGAGATCCTGAGGCCCCATTTCAGAAATTGGAGATGTTGCGACTAATTTTCCATTGCGTAGCACGGTGATGCGATCAGAAACCGCGTAAATTTGGTCAAGAAAATGGGATACAAAAACAATCCCTAGTCCAAGATCCTTCAGTTTCCGCATCACCCTAAAGACCTGGTCGACTTCGGCCGAATCTAGACTAGACGTCGGTTCGTCAAGGATCAAGACCTTGGGAGTGACCGCAATCGCCCGGGCAATGGCGATCATTTGTTGGATGGCAACCGAGAAATCCGAAAGGGGACGCCTTACGTCAAGTTCCAGCCCCAATTTAGCAACGGACTCCTCGCCCAGCCTGATCATGCCCTTCCAATCCAAACCCACTCGCCGGGCATCAAACTGTCCAAGGCACACATTCTCTGCCACCGAGAGATTTGTGGCTAAGTTGATTTCTTGGTAGACCGTACGAATTCCGAGATGCGCGGCCGCAAAGGTAGACGCGGGGCAGATGGCCTGCCCATCCAACAAAATCTCACCGCCGTCTAGGGGTAACACTCCAGTGAGAACTTTGATGAGCGTGCTTTTGCCCGCTCCGTTCTCGCCCATGAGCGCGTGGATTTCTCCCGCCTTCAGAGTGAAATTCACTCCATCTAAGGCAATCATTCCCGGAAATCGCTTCTCAATCCGGCGCAGAGTGAGGAGTTCAGTCTGCGCCGTTGAATCTACCGCCATAACTTTCAGATATCAGTATTTGCGATTGGGAAGTTCTTTGGCGGCGTTCGTATCGTCAAAGATTCCGTCTTCGATGATGGTTCGCTTGGGGAGGGCTTCTCCTTTTTTGAATTTCGCAATCGCATCAAATATTGGGGGTCCGAGGAGCGGATTGCACTCTACCGACACGCTTAGCTTGCCGTCAATGATTGCTTTAAAGCCATCTTTGACCCCGTCGATTGAAACGACAAGAATATCTTTACCCGGCTTCTTGCCGGCTTCCTCAATGGCCTGGATGGCCCCGAGTGCCATGTCATCGTTATGAGCAAATAGCGCGGTGATTTGGCTACCCTGAGGTGACTTCAGCAGGGCCTCGGTGACCTCTTTGCCTTTAGCCCGCGTAAACTCTCCGGTCTGAGAGAAGATGATCTTCATTCCTGGGTTCTTGGCCAGAACGTTTTCAAATCCTTTCTTTCGATCGTTAGCCGGCGCGCTACCCGGGGTTCCGGTGATCTCCGCAATCACGGCCTTTCCGTTGGTCTTCTTGGCCAGCCATTCTGCGGCTCGTTCGCCTTCTTTAATGAAGTCCGCTCCGATGAACGTCACGTAGAGTTCTTCGGGTACTGCCGGCCGGCGGTCAGACACAAACACGGGGATGTTAGCGGCTTTGGCCTCTCTTAGCACGGGCTCCCATCCGGTCTCCACGACGGGGGAAAAAGCAATCACGTCAACTTTTTGATCAATGAACGATCGAATCGCCTTAATCTGGTTTTCTTGCTTCTGCTGGGCATCGCTAAATTTCAAATCAATTCCGCGTACCGCCGCTTCTGATTTGATGGAGGTGGTATTCGCCGTTCGCCAACCACTCTCCGCCCCAATCTGCGAGAAGCCAACCGTAAGCTTCTTCCCGTCGGGTGCACTCTTGGTCGCATCGGAGGTCTTTCCATCGGCCTGAGGCGTAGTGGTTTGGCCCGAATTAGACCCGCAACCGGCGGCAAGAATCAGGGCTGAGGCCAGCCACCAATTACTGATATTTTTGAGATTCTGCATTTAAATTTGTCCTTTGAGTGCTTTGACATTTGTGTCTGGCAACTTTTGAAGGCGCCCCCACAATTCGTTGAAATCTAAACGGTTTGATGTTTGCACATTTGCCGAGCCAACCCTCGCCCATTTGCGGAGGTGTTCTATTGTGATGTGACCGCCATCAAGTATGCCAAGTAATTCCCAATCATTTTCTCTTCTGGACCGGTTGGACTCACTTTTTACCGGTTCCAAGCCGGGGGTTCCACCCCAATCAGCTTCCTCACAAAGAAGTCGCGGCGCTTCCGCTCTCCAAACGCTCCGCCCGAAGTGTGGTCGGAATTTGGAATTACGACCAATTCATATTCCTTGTTGGCCGCCTGAAGCGCGGCGGCGTACCGATAAGTGGACTCCGGCGGAACATT
This sequence comes from Fimbriimonadales bacterium, assembly GCA_038212035.1. GTDB lineage: Bacteria > Armatimonadota > Fimbriimonadia > Fimbriimonadales > Fimbriimonadaceae > Fimbriimonas. The sequence continues at coordinate 85,632 of JBBQUZ010000005.1, read as the reverse complement.
GGTATCCAACTCTCCCACAATCAGCAGCAGCGAACCCTTAAGCTTGGACGCGTTGGTGATGTTGGACTGGCTGGCATAGTGCGGGCCTAACCGTCCCATCCATTGCTCGTTCCACCAGACTTTGTCCAGGCGATTGTCATGGCATCCGCAGGAGGCCACCGCCGCCTTGTAAAACTCGGGATGGAATAGAACCGAGCCACCGGCACTTTGCCCTCCCGCCGATGTTCCGTACGCACCCACGCGATTGATGTCTGCGTAGGGGTATTTGGCGTGAAGGGCTTTCATCCACAAAATTCCATCAGGGAACCCGGCGTCGGCCAGATTTTTGTAACACACGTCTTGGAATGCTTTCCCTCTATTCCGGGTGCCCATCCCATCTATCTTAACCACAATGAATCCGAGTTCCGCCATTGCGTGATCCCAACCCATCACGCCAAAGCTCTTGGGTACAAACGAATCTTGGGGACCGGCATAGATGTCTTCCAGAATGGGATAACTGTGGTTAGGATCCATGGTGCTTGGGCGGTAGATCACGCCGTAAATATCTGTCTTGCCATCGCGGCCCTTAGCGGTGAACGGTTCGGGGAGACGGAACCCCGCTTTGCTGAGGTCAGCAATATCCGCGTGTTCGAGCGCCATTACTAGGTCACCTTGGGCGTTTCTTAACTCGTGAACCGGGGGCACGTCAACCTGGGAATAGCCGTCAACTAACCAGCGATGATCTTCTGAGAAGTTGGCACTATGGTTACCTCTGGCTGGGGTCAGCGAAGTCAAATTCGAACCATCAAACCCCACGGAATAGTAATGGATGAAGTAGGGATCTTCATCTGGATTCATGCCGCTTGCGGCAAAGATCACCCGGCGATCTTTTTCATTGACGTCAACTACCTCCCGCACCACCCACCGTTCGGGCGACATAGCTTGCATCTTTCCGTCCGGACTGACCAGATACAGTCGTCCAAAGCCATCACGCTCCGATCGATACACCATCTCATCAGAATTCTTTCCGTAGTAGATAAATTGACTTGTGCTGTCCACAAAGGTGTTTGGGTGTTCATCAATTATCGTGGTGGCCACTCCGGATAACGAATCTACTTTGATGACCCGATAGCGACCGTAGCCCCGATCCGTTTTTTCGTAGGTGAAATGTCGGCCATCCCGTAACCATCGCAGGTTGGGCATTTCGCCGTAGTCAACCGGTTCTGCTCCCACCTTTGCAACCTTGCCGGTTTCGGGGTCAATCGTTTCCATCGTGAACGCATCGACACGGTCCCCGGCTCGGTCGTACACCCTCTCTTTAAGCACCGCCGGACCCCATTTTTCGGGGGTTGATTGAATGAGGTAGACCTTCTTTCGGTCACCCGGAATCACTCGGGTGGCAATGAGAGATTTGCCGTTGGGTGCCCACGTGAGTCGTGCGTAATAGTTCGTTTCTTTGCCATCCGCGGTTATCCCCACCGGAGTTGACTTGGCACCTTGGAGGACTACATTCTCTCGGACAATTCTTGCTCGAAATCGGTGGTCTGGGCTCACTTGCTCGACGGCGTCTGGTGGCCACAGACTTTGCACCCAGGGTTCTGCCGGTCTTTGTGGTTTTTTGATTTTGGGCTCAGAAGTGAGTTCGTAGGATTGCAAGTTGCAAGTCCAAGTTTTGTTGGCGTACTCAAATTGCAACTTACCGCCCGGCTCATCCAGTGAAACGGAGTCAAAGGGGAGATTACCGCTCTGCATTTTTTGTCTTGCGGAGTCGGCGAGGGCATCGGCTAAGCGCTGATGGTCGAACGCCGATTCCTTGTTTGCCTTTTCGGGGGTTACCAGCCAGAAGTGCTTTTCGCCCCTCACCACGGTTTCGTACCAAAAGTGGCCCTTTTTCCCGATCCATGTCGGGTTCAAATTCACTCGGAAGGCCAATCGGCGATAGGCCAATGCGGTCTCGTTGGTGCGGCTATACCGCAGTAGAAGCTCAGACGGCGAAGGACTATCCGGAACCAGGGACGGATTCGCCGCCGGAATGAGGGTTAAGGCGACCGAAAAAGCATGCAAAATCACGGTGTCTGGATTATAATTCAATCTTGGACGAATTGATATTGAACAATTCGAAAATGGTGTGCTATATTTCGCTTCGGGTCGCTGACCAGGAACTTGGCTTCCATACTCGGTGAAGAGCTAAACATGATTTTTTTCCTTCTCGCGCTTACGGCAACTCGGTTGCCTTACACAACGGGTCCAGTCAACCTCGCACACGACTATGCGGTGCACCCAGTGCCATTTACTGCGGTCCACCTAACCGACAAGTTTTGGGCACCGAAGATTGAGATCAACCGAACGGTGTCTATACCCACCGCTCTGCAGAAGTGCGAAGAAACCCAACGAGTGCAACACTTTCTGGATGCGGCGGCCACTCTGCGGGGTGAAGGTCCATCGAATAAGGCAACTCCCGGATACCCGTTTGACGATACTGACCTCTATAAAGTGATCGAAGGTGCGTCGTACTCGCTGAGCGTTCACCCCGATCCCAAGCTAGACGCCTACGTCGACCACTTGATCGCTGTCATTGGGGCCGCTCAGGAATCTGACGGTTACCTTTACACGGCCCGTACCATTAATCCCGCGAAGCCGCATGAGTGGTCAGGCAAAGAGCGCTGGGTGCTGGAGCAAGATAATAGCCACGAACTTTACGATTCGGGGCATCTCATCGAAGCGGCGGTGGCACACTTTCAGGCGACTGGGAAACGGAACTTCATCGATATCGCAATCAAAAATGCGGACCTACTTGTGCGAACATTTGGTCCCGGCAAGCGCAAAGCTTGGCCGGGTCACGAGATCATCGAGATGGCCTTGGCCAAGCTGTACCGAACTACGGGAAACCGACAGTACCTAGACCTTGCCAAATTCTTCCTCGATTCTCGCGGCGGCAGTGCCGAGTATTGGCAAGCCCACAAGCCCGTTGTGGAGCAGACCGAAGCCGTTGGGCACGCAGTTCGCGCTTCTTACCTCTATTCGGGGATGGCCGATGTGGCTGCCCTCACGGGTGATCAGCGTTATCTTAACGCGGTAGACGCGCTTTGGCAAAACGTGGTCGGGAAGAAAATTTATCTGACGGGAGGCATTGGGGCCACCGCAAGTGGGGAAGCTTTTGGGGGCAACTACGAACTCCCCAACATGAGCGCTTACAACGAAACTTGTGCGGCGGTGGGTAACGACTACTGGAACTATCGACTGTTTTTGATGCATGCCGATGCAAAGTACATCGACGTGCTGGAACGCACGTTGTACAACGGACTCATTTCTGGCGTGAGCCTGGATGGAAAGACCTACTTCTATCCCAATCCCCTCGAAAGTCGTGGACAACATCAGCGTAGTCCGTGGTTTGGTGTGGCGTGCTGCCCGGGCAATATCACTCGATTCATGGCCTCAGTTCCGGGCTACGTGTACGCAACAAAGGGCAATCAAATTTACGCAAACTTGTTTGCGGGTGGCCAAGCGGATATCAAATTGGACGGTGGAAAAACCGTTCATCTCAGCCAAGAAACCAACTATCCATGGTCAGGCAAAATCACGTTTACGGTGGGGCCGAAATCGGCGCGAGCCTTTGACCTGCACGTCCGAATTCCGGGCTGGGCCCAGAATCGACCGATCCCAAGCAACTTGTACGCATTTCAAGATCAGACGACGGAACAACCGTCGCTGAGCGTGAACGGAAAGTCACTCAGTCTTCAGACCGACAAGGGTTACGTAGTAATCCACCGAAGTTGGAAACCGGGGGATCGCGTAGAGCTAAACCTGCCCATGCCGGTTCGTAAAGTGGTGGCCAACAACAGGGTGAGCGAAGATCAGGGCAAGGTGGCTCTGCAACGCGGCCCGATTGTTTACTGTGCGGAAGGGAAAGATAATCCGGGCGGCAAGGTCCTCAACATCCTCGCCCCCGAAGGTGCCATTATTCCTCACTACGAGGCCGGCCTTCTCCATGGGGTGGTGACCCTAAAGGGTACATCAAAGAGTCTAGCCTTCCAGGCGGACGGTTCAGTTAAGGAGACGGCGGAGGCATTCACGGCGATTCCCTACTACGCTTGGGCTAATCGTGGCCGGGGTGAGATGGCGGTATGGTTGGCCTCAGACGTAAAGCACGCCTCGCCAAGCATGTTGCCAACTCTCGCGTCGGCCGCCAAAGTCACCACGTCGGGAGGCAGTTCACCCGAAGCCATTAACGCTCTGCACGAACCCAAGAATTCCCTCGACCAATCGATGTACTTTCACTGGTGGCCCAAGAAGGGAACTCGCGAGTGGGTGGAGTATGCATTTGCAGAGCCGACGACCATCCATGAAGCAGACCTGTACTGGTTTGATGACACTAACCTTGGCGAGTGTCGGATTCCAAAATCATGGCGTCTTATGAGTTGGCAGGGCGGTGCTTGGGTTCCCGTGGAGACGTCTGACTCGTTTGGTGTGGCCAAGGACACCTACAATCGGCTCACGTTTACGCCAGTTACCACCCTTAAATTGCGCCTAGAAGTCGATCTCCAAGCGGGCTGGTCGGGCGGAATTCAGCAGTGGAGATTGCGGTGAGGCGCGCCTCAGTGGCTTGCCTTTCACTCATTGTCAGTCTGGCGTGGGGTCAATCCGGCACCATTACGATTGATGCGTCCAAGAAAGGCGCAGACGTGCCCAAAGGGCTCTACGGCGTGTTCCTTGAAGAGATTAGTCATGCCGGAGAAGGGGGCCTTTACGGCGAACTTCTTCAGAACCGAGGCTTTGAAGATGCAAATATACCGCCCGCTTGCGACGTAATGAACGGGCAACTGGTGCCCCCCAGATCGCCGCACTATTGGTCATTAAAACCATCAGACTGGACCATGCCGTGGGAGTCGAGAGGTCCTTTTCCGGGTTGGTCGTTGATGTCTGGCCCAACTTCCGCAAACTTGGCGGTAGTTGGTGATCATCCACTTAACTCGACCAAATCCCACGCGCTCTCCATTGATGTCCACCACGCTCCCGCCATCATTGGAAACCAAGGGTTTTGGGGCATTGCGCTAAAAAAAGGTGAATCTTATAACCTTCGCGCTTGGATCCAGGCGGATCGCACGTTTCGTGGTCCGATCTCGGCCCAGCTCATCAGTGCCCAGGGAAGGGTCATTGCGGAATCTAAATGGGTTGGAATTCAATCGGGGCATTACTCCTTGGTTACTTCACGGCTGTTGGCCACCGAGTCTGATCCCAAAGCGCACTTCGCCATTAAACTTGGTTCCACCGGGAAGGTTTGGATTGCCTACGCATCGCTCTTTCCGGTCAAGACGTTTCTCAATCGTCCCAACGGCCTTCGGCCTGATCTCGCCAAAATGGTGGCTGACCTCCGGCCGGGGTTTGTACGTTTCCCGGGCGGTTGCTACGTGGAGGGACTTACGGTGGAAACTCGGGCTCAGTGGCAACAAACCCTTGGCCCGCTGGAAGCCCGGATTCCAACTTACAGCCCTTGGGGATATTGGAACAACAACGGCTTTGGCTACCACGAATGGCTTCAGTTCTGTGAAGATATCAAAGCCGAGCCGTTGTATGTTTTCAACGTTGGCGTCTCGTGTGCTTTTCGAAGCGGCACTTTCTTGCCTGACGATCAATTACCCGCCCTCATTCAGAACACTCTAGATGCGATTGAATACGCAAACGGACCGTTGACCAGCAAATGGGGGGCCATGCGCGCACAAAACGGGCATCCCAAACCGTTTGCTATGAAGTACGTTGAGATTGGAAACGAGCAACAGGGTCCGCGATACGGAGCACGAGTCGGAAAGTTTTACCGGGCGATCAAGGCGAAGTATCCGCATGTGAAAGTGATTCTCAGCTCCTGGATTTCGGGCATTGACCATGCCGCGATCAATGCCGCCGGGCCGATTGATTTTGTGGATGAGCACGCGTACACATCGCTGAACTGGGCACTTTACAATTTTGATTCGTTCGCCAAGTATCCGCGAAACGTTTCGTGGAAGCTCTACATTGGTGAATTTGCCTGTAATGGCGGAGTGGGATCGGGGAATATGGCGGCCACGCTTAACGACGCCGCCTATATGATGAGTATGGAGAAGAACTCCGACCTCGTGAAGATGGGTAGCTACGCTCCTCTATTTGAGAACGTGAATTCTCCGCATTGGGACGTGAACATGATTCACTTTGATGCGGCACGTTCCTTTGGTCGGGCCACGTATTATGCGGGCAAGATGTTTGCGGAAAATTTGCCCCAATACAATGTGGGGACCTCGGTGAGGCTAGATTCAAGCAACGATCAGCCACTCAGCGGTCCGATTGGTCTGGGAACCTTCGCCACGGAGGCGGAATTTAAAGACCTAACGGTAATCCAGAACGGCAAAACCGTGTTAGAGAACAACTTTGCAACGCAGGCGGATGGCTGGAAGAGTGAGAGGTCCGCCGCCTGGCAAATCGTGGATGGAGCTTATGGCCAACGCTCGAAATTAGAGGGTGATGAGTGTTTTTCCTTCTTTGGGAACGGCTTTCATGACATTGACCTGTCGGTGAGTGCCCGCAAGATTAGAGGAACGGAAGGATTCTTTGTCTCGGTTGGGAACATCGACGGCATGAGGGTGCAGGTCAATCTCGGGGGATGGGGCAATTCCCTCCACGCAATTCAGATCAATTCAGGGTCAGCGGTGGCCAGCATACGGGGCCATATCGAAACCGGTCGTTGGTACGCCGTAAAAGTTGTGACGAGGGGGAGGTCGATCCAAGTTTTCTTAGATGGTCAACAAATCCTTTCTAAAGAACTTCCTCGGTCTCGAACCGTCCTCGCCATCTCCGGGGTGGATCCCAAGAATCATGACGTAGTGGTAAAGGTGGTCAATACTCAAACCACACCCGCACCCATGACGTTGCGCTTGACCGGCATGGGGCCCGTGGGTCCAAGTGGCACCGCAGTTACCCTTGCCTCCCCTAATGAGACGGACGAAAACTCCTTTGATTCGCCAACGCGAATTACGCCCCATACAACGCATCTCACCGGCCTTCGAAACCAGTTCCGTTACACTTTCCCCGCCAATTCGCTGACGATTTTGAGAATCAAGGCGTCGCCAACTAAGCACCTTGGAGCCAGCCGTCTATGACTACGTTAAGCCTTTTTGTTGCCTTGCCAATTCTAATGGGAAACCTCAATCCTGTCCACCCAAAAGTTCAGCCCTTTGCCCTCTCAGACGTCAAGCTACTGGCGAGCCCGTGGCACACCGCCATGGAGGCCGACGCGAGGTACCTGCTGACCGTCGAGCCCGATCGTTTGTTGCACAGCTTCCGAGAAAACGTGGGGCTTAAAGCCAAAGCGGTGATCTATGAAGGATGGGAGCATGCGGGGTTAGCCGGCCACTCCCTGGGGCACTATCTCTCGGCGTGCTCGCAGCAGTTTGCGGCCTCCGGGGATGTCCGCTATAAAGAGCGAGTTGACTACATTGTAAAGGAACTCACCGAGTGCCAGGCCCATATAAAAGACGGCTACATTGCCGCGATGCCGGATGGTGATCGGGTTTGGAACGAAGTTCGTAAGGGCGAGATTCACTCTGGTGGCTTTGATCTCAATGGGCTTTGGTCGCCCTGGTACACCCATCACAAGGTCCTTGCCGGACTGTTGGATGCCTACCGGCTCACGCAAAACAGAGATGCGCTAAAAGTGGCGGAGAAGTTTGCGGACTGGGCATTTGACCTCACCAAGAACTTAACCGAAACGCAATGGCAGAAGATGCTGGGCTGTGAGTACGGCGGAATGAATGATTGTCTCGCGGAACTGTTCCACTTAACGGGACAGGCTCGTTACCTGGAATTGTCAAGAAAATTTTACGATCATGCAGTGTTGCAACCCCTCGCAGAGAGCCGAGACGAATTGGCGGGGCGTCACTCCAACACTCAGATTCCCAAACTGATTGGTCTCGCCCGCCTCTACGAATTAACGGGCGATAAGACCGATCGGCATACGGCGGAGTTCTTCTGGGACCGCGTGGTGAACCACCATTCTTACGTCATTGGGGGAAACAGCGATCACGAATATCTGGGCCAGCCGGATAAGTTGAACGATTCGCTTTCTACCAACACGTGCGAGACATGCAACACCTACAACATGCTGAAACTTACCCGGCACCTATTCTGCTGGGACCCTAAGCTGGAGTACGCCGACTATATGGAGCGGGCCCACCTTAATGATATTCTTGCCTCTCAAGATCCAGCCACCGGAATGATGTGCTACTTTGTGCCGCTAGCGAGCGGTGCCTTTAGAACTCATAGCAATCCGTTTGACGACTGGACGTGTTGCCATGGGTCGGGCATGGAAAATCATACCAAGCACGCAGACAGCGTGTATTTTCACGAAGGCGGCAAACGCTTGTATGTAACTCAGTACATTCCCACTGACCTAAATTGGCATCAGGCGGGTGTTCAGTTGACGCAGGTCACAAACTACCCGGCGGATGGTCGGGTGACGATTACCGTGAATAAATCAAGTGGCAAACACTTTGAAATGGAGATCCGTCACCCGGCTTGGTCAGAAGCGTTTGATATCTCGGTGAACGGTAAAGTGGTTCAGCAATCGTTGAAACCGGGATTTACTTCCATTGCGAGAACCTGGGCACCGGGTGACAAGGTGGAATTTACGATTCCGTTACGGCTTCGCACGGAGGCGATGCCGGATAATGCAAAGCGAGTTGCCGTGCTTTACGGTCCGACGGTATTGGCCGCCAGCTTGGGTGCACCCGAAGGTCCCCAGCCACGAATCCCCGTCTTAGTCACCAACAACAAGCCCTTAGATCAATTATTGAGTCCGGTTGCGGGTCAGCCGTTAATGTTTGTGTCAACCTCGGCTCCTCGACCCGAGCCACTTACTTTCCGTCCGTTCTATCAGTTGCACAACGAGAGGTATGCCGTGTACTTCGACATTTTTTCTGATGAACAATGGCACGTGGCCGAGGCCGCGTACCGATCTGAAGAGTCCCGGGTAAAGAGCCTGGAGGCCAGGACGGTTGATATCATTCGGGTAGGTGAGATGCAACCCGAGCGGGATCACAACCTCAAAGAGCACCGCACCGATGTTCGAGAAGCCAATGGTCGCGGATTCCGAATGCCCATGGGAGGTGGATGGTTTGAATTCACCATGAAAGTGAGCCCAGAAAAGGTCAACGATTTGGTGCTGACTTACTGGGGATATAACCGCTACAGTCGCCACTTTGCAATCTTGGTTGATGGAGTTCGGGTTGCCGAGGAGACTCTGGCGGACTCGCCTAACGACGTATTGTTCGACCGTTCTTACGCTATCGCCAATACATTAACCACAGGCAAAGCCAGCGTGGTGGTGCGAATTGAATCACTCGAAGGGAAATCAGGCGGATCGATTGCCGGAGCAAGAATAGTTACCGCAGAGAAATGAGTGGGATGGCGGTTAGCTGGCGGTTCGTCGCCGTCGGCTGGCGGGGGACTCTATTTCTACGGCGGGCAAGCAAACCGGCTGAACTACCGTTGTATGAAGTTCATGAAGAAGGCCATTGAGCACTTCAAGTTGTGCTTCATTGAGCGGTCGCATTACGGATTTGATGCGCTCTAAGTGGTCGGGGTAAACACTGTCAAATAGGGCCTCACCGGATTTTGAAAGGCTTACCAAAACCAGCCTACGGTCTTTTAGATGGCGGTCTCGGCGAACGAGACCCTGCTTTTCTAGATTGTCTACGACCACGGTTACGTTTCCGCCCGTTTTTAGCAGATAGGTGGCAATGTCTTTTTGAGGAATCGCCCCTCGGTATTTCAAAACTTTGAGTGTGCTGAACTGGCTGGCCGTCAATCCTTCTTTGGCTAAGCCCCTGCTTACGGAAGAATGAAGTGCTTCTGCAACTCTCACTAACTCCACGTACGTTGCAACGGGATCATGAGTCAGATTTGGCGGATTGTTCACTTTCTTCATTTAATTCACACAAGGCAAGATCTGACCGATCAACATTGAAGCATTTAGCGTTGATTTATTGTACTATCGTGAGAGACTAGAACTGACCATGACAAACTCAACGTGCCCTCAAATATATCAATTTTCTGGATCATTGTGGTTTTAATTGGTGTAAGCACTATGGCGGCTCTGGTTGTTCTGCAACTTGCAGGAACCCGTGATGAGCCAATTCTTACGCTGCAACCGTTGGAACGGGGTTTCTTTTCTAAGGCACTGCTAAACCGAGGGATCCGAGTATTGGCTCCAGAGTGCGTTGCCGACATTGCATTGTATGAAGCGCAATCTAGGATTGAACGCCTCCTGCTGCATCTGCCCAAGGCCCGGAAGAACCTGGTTGTCTTGGCGGCAGAGGTCCAGATCATCGGAAAATCCCAGGTGACTTCAGACCTCCCTGACTATCGCGACCTCAAGGGAAAGCCATTTGATGGCAAGTTAACCGTCGACGAACGGACTCGTGGGCTGGGCGGACGCCACACCTCCTGCGGAGAGGAAAATCTGCTGAAATTACCGTCTGACCGCTACTTTGGCCGAGATATTTGCAGTCACGAATTTGCCCACTGCCTCATGGACTACGGATTTGATAAAGCGATGCGCGCGCGTATTCAGGGTCAATGGAAGGCATCTCTGGCCAAAGGTCGGTGGAGCGGTTCCTATGCCGCATCCAATCCCTCTGAGTTCTTCTCGGAGCTAACAATGTGGTACTTCGGAACCCACGGCGACCTCCACATGACTGGCCTCAAACCCGCCGAAGGCAGAAAGGGTCTAGAAGCCTATGACCCAGATGCCGCCAAATTCATAGATCAGGTCTACTCCGGGCGCTTTGAATCACCATCGGCAATTCTCCGTTAATAAAACTGCATCAGCGGTGGTTGGAGACGCCGCAAGAACAAATTGTCCGGGTCGATCCAACCACGGTTCGGTAATCCGCCCCGTTGAGCTCGGGCGTAGATTGATATCATACGGGATTGGATGCGACTCCAACTTTGGATGCCATACGACTTAGGGTGAGGGGATCGGGGATTTCTGCGACGGTCGCAGGAAGGTTGGTTAGGTTTTGTTCCGACCGGACCTATCCACGGTATGCATTTGGCTACCCACGCTGTGATCATGGCCTCCTCCGGTATGCCGATTGCCGATGTGTAAACCCAGCGATACGTGCTGAACTTATCGCAATAAGCGCGGCGTCAGAAGAATGGACAAAGAATTGGCTCACGATTCTGGGTTCTGTGATATGCTGAAACGGTTCACCTTAGCGAACCATTCAGCTGTCGAAGGAGACATTTGCAATTATGTTTAAACATCGAACGCTTTTACGCTCATTGAGCTTCTCGTAGTCATTGCGATAATCGCAATTCTGGCTGCGATTCTTTTTCCGGTATTTGCCCAGGCAAAGGCCGCGGCCAAGAAGACCGCCAGTATTTCCAATATAAAACAACAGGGTCTTGGCCTTGTTCTCTACGCCAACGACAATGACGATCGGCTCATCTGCGAGTGGCCGTACAACAATTTCCACGGCGAGACTACACCTTCCGCCTTTGACGTCGATCATACATTTCACCCTTTCATCAACGTTTATGTGAAGAGTAAAGATTTGTGGAAGAGTCCGGGCGCCGGCTCAGAAGTCGTGGTGAGCAAAAATATATTTGGGACCAATGCTGTAGATGCGGGCAATCCACTTTTGAACGGTGGGTTCTCAATGGGGTACCTCATGAACGAGACCGGTTGGTCAGATGGTCAGAACTACAATCGACTGGACCGATTTCTCGGTTCTGGTATCAGCCTCAGCGTTCTGAGCCACCAGTCAGAGCAGGTGATTCTGATGGAAGCAGCCGGTTTAGACGAATGGATGGCCGGAGGTTATCAGGTGGCATACACCACCGATGGCGGCCTGTCCACCATTGTCCAACCCTCTGACCCAAACATGGGTCTCACTTGGAACAACTTCTACAACGTGCCCGGTGCCGACTGGGGTCTTGCTGGCTTCTCCAAAGTTGAGCCCTATCGGTACGGAACAAAGGGCAACACCACGGTCTTCTTTGACACGCACGCCAAGTTCTTGGGTGGCCTTAAGCTGAAGAACGTTCAACCGTACGACTATGATTTTGACAATGTTGCAACCAACTGGTAAGAATGTTAAAGATGGTAGTTAAACCGAGATCTTCTAAATGGATGCTTGGGTTTGCCTTCGCCGCGTTTGCGGGGCCAGTTCTGGTAGGTTGCCAAGGCAGTCAAGCGGTTGAATCAGAATCGTTCAAGCAACTTCCTCCCGGGGAAGGAGAACGCCGACTCCATGATACGATGAAGCGTCGGGCGGAGGGCAGAGCATTGGCTCACCCGCTCCCGGCAAACGAACGCATTGGCACACCATAGAAGAGCGTACTGATGAAGAGGAGATCAGCCATTGCGACTTATGCGCAATGGCTGGTCTACTTTTGGTGCTGGGCAAAGTAGTCATGAAGATTTCTCCTCGATATTTTTCTCTCGTTTGCGCCGCCGGGCTCCTGTTCTCTGGCGCATTGGCCGAGGGTCATTTGGAGTCAGTGTCGGGCACAATTTCTACAAAGGACACGCACGTGCAAGTTCGTGCGATCGGCAGTCAGGTTGTGCTCACCGGTTTTTCGCCGAAGCAGGGTGGCCAAGGTTGGACGGCCGATAAGCCCGTGGGGACGAATTTGGTGACAACCGCAACGGTAGGCGGCCGTTTGATCAAATTGAACTGGAAACTTGCCAATGAGCAACATTCCAAGCAGGGCAAGCGCTTAGTTTTTACCTTTTCCAACGCTTCCCCCAAGCTGGTGGCGAGGTCTGAATGGACTGCCGCCCGCACCATGGGTGCAATTGAGCACACGGTATCCATTCAAAATCTGAGTGGCCAGCCGGTAACCCTCCCCAGACAGGAGAGTTTGGCCTGGGCATTCACCCCAAACCCTCACCACACGCTCGAAAGTTGGTGGGTAGAAAAGGGAGCTGGTCGCCCCAGTTTAACCGGTGTGCATTCAGACCGCATGGGCCTTCAATGCAATCAAGTTGTTCTGTGTCAGCCGTATGTGGCAGATAAAGAGGCTTACTCAGAAGATTGGCATGGCCGAGATGCCATCCCGTGGGTTTCTGTGTACGATAAAACCGCGCACGCCGGTTGGTACGCGGGAATCGAATTTTCAGGCCGGACGTCTCTCAGCCTCAAGTCAGCGAAGGGGGGGCTAATTCGGGTGGGGCTTGGCATCGCAGATGAGCCAAAGGGGGAACCCGCTTTCTCCTCCACGGTTATGCCGGGCGAAACCTACCGCCTTCCCACCGTATTCATCGGATGCTATGAAGGCTCCGTGGAAGACGGTTGCAACCAATTAAAGCACTGGGTGGATCGTGCAATTAGACCACACGTCCAAGACCCACGATATCCGCTGCTCACGCTCAACTCCTGGGGCAGTGACATGGGAATTAATGATGGATTGGCCCGTTCTATGATTGGCAATGCATCCAAGCTGGGCATAGAACTATTTCACGTAGACGCCGGGTGGTTTAGAGGGGTCGGGGATTGGAACTCTCATGCCACTAAATTCCCAAAGGGAATCGCCGCGATTGCGGATTCTGCCCACGCTAATGGACTCAAATTTGGTTTGTGGGTGGGTTGGACTCAAGGGGGAACTCAACCCGAATCTGCGGATCCCTCTACGATCCTCAACGTACATTCCATAGATCGCGTGGATTGGTTTGCCAAAGACTATGCGGCAGATTGGAAACCGGCGGACTTTGTGGGTGCGGATCTTTGTTTGGCCAACAAGAACGCGGCCAAATGGTCGCTGGATCTGCTCACCAAACTGGTAAGCCAGTACCACGTGGATATGTTGGAGCACGATCAAAAAATGATTGTGGACACGTGTGTGAGAACCGATCACGGGCATTCCAATTCTCAGGGCGACACGGCTTACCGGGCCACGTTAGGCTACTACGGAGTCTACGACGCACTACGAAAAAAATATCCAAACCTCATGTTTGAAGACTGCGTCAATGGCGGTCGAATGGTGGACTTTGGCGCCGCCAAACGCGTGGACTATTTCAGCATCACCGACTCCTACTTCCCCCTCGCTAATCGACGCGCCTTCTGGGATACCTCGTTCGTGATGCCCCCTGCGATGTGTGAATGCTATGTGATGGCCATGCCAACCAAGACCATGGCGCAGTTTAGAAATATGCTGCGAAGCGGTCTTATGGGATGGTGTAGCATCATGCAAGACCCCGGCCAATGGACTTCCGACCAAATGACGGCGGCAAAGCAAGAGTTTGCTCGTTACCGCAACGTGCTGAGGCCCCTTATTAGGAACGGTGACCTTTTTCACATCTCGCAACGCCCCGATGGCAAGCGATGGGATGGGGTGCAATATATGAGTCCGAATAAGGAGTCGGGAGCCATTTACGCATTCCGCGGGACAACCCCAGAGGCCGACCACGTGTACATGCTTCAAGGTCTGGGCACGAGCCGTGCATACCGCGTTCACTTTGCGGATGGTGGAGGTTCCGACCAGACCATGACGGGCCGGCAACTTATGCTCCACGGACTACGCATCACACTACCGGAACCGGAGAGTTCACAGATCGTGTTGCTGACTCCGGTTCAAGTTGTCAAGGGCTAACAATCCGACCCGATGCATCCCACCGATTTCCTCACCGGTTAGGACGCACAGGGAACGGCTGGCTTCGCGAAGTCGGGCCTGAATCCGGTCCAGAATGCGCGCGGTTTCCCGGCTCTGACTTGTGGGGTAAGGCACGCGCTATAGTAACAAAGGGAGATCGCATGAAGAAACTTTTACGCCGGGTGCGAGTCGGCTCAATGGATACCGCAGTTGTTCTTTTTGCGCTCTGGCTGATTGGGTGTACGGCGTTTCAGTTCCGTGCCGCGACCGTGTTGCAAATCCAATGTCTAACGGCTCCGATTCAATGGATAGCCGCTAAGGGTCCTGACGGTTGTAACCCCAAGGGGGTGCAGTTGAGGCATCCAGTTCCCGGAGAACGGGGATTCATTCAATGCCATTGCTCGGAAAAAAAGTTCGCGCAGAGTGCGCCCAAGATGGGACCGAGGCGAGAACCCTTCTTTGTAGCACGAATCGATCAATGCGTATCGGAGCCTCGTCCTGCGCCCCCACGGATCTCCGGAAACGATATTAACTTTGGCTCTGAGAATTGCCCACCCAGGCTTCGTCCTCCCCCAACCGGCTGAACGAACTTACTTGTCGTTGGGCACGGCTCTGAGAGACCGCAGTTTGCGGTTTCCCTGGGCGGTGGTTTGCTAAGGAGACCCGGTCTGTGAAAAATAAAGCCTTTACGCTCATTGAGCTTCTCGTTGTCATCGCGATCATCGCAATTCTGACCGCGATCTTATTCCCCGTTTTTGCTCAAGCAAAAGAGGCGGCCAAGAAAACCCAATGCCTATCTAACGGAAGGCAAATTGGGATGGCCTTGATGATGTATCTGAATGATTACGAGGGGCGCTATCCGCAGGAGCATCCCCGCACTTCTAATCCCGTTGTTGATGATTCCAACGCGCAGTTGGAGACTGACGACTTTGGGTCCCCGTTCGATAAAATATTGCCATACGTAGGCGGATCTACTTCGACTAAGCCCTCACTCTATCTGTGCCCAACGGATAACGATCCCCACGGCCTGACCTTGCTGGATGCGTTGGGGAATTGTATGGGTCCGAATCCATTGGCCCCGCCCCCCGGGCCCTTGAGTAGCTATATGTTAAACGCTTACTACTTATTTGGTGCCTCAGAAGGTGAGATTACGGATCCGGCACGCTCTATCTATATTGCGGAGAGGAATCCAAAGTTCTGCGACGTTCACTTTCACCCGTGGCTCCGGGAGGTGGAATTTCCTGATTCGGCTATCGACCCCGTGAATCCGGTAGCCATTGATGTCAATCGTCATGGGCTCGGTTCCAACGGGTTCTATGCCGAAGGTCACGCGCACTACGGCAAATTCTCTCAGACCCGAGCACCATTTGCGGGTCACGAATTCTACGGCGAATATCAGGCATTTTAATCGCGGCATCATCCGGCGTGATAGGTGATACTATGTAGTCATGGTTACGCCATTTCGCGCGCGAACTGGCTTTACGTTAATAGAACTCCTGGTGGTGATTGCGATTATCGCCATTTTGGCCGCGATCCTGTTTCCGGTGTTTAGCCAAGCCAAAACAGCGGCCAAAAAGACGGTGGACCTCAGCAATCTAAGGCAACTTGGCACGGTGTTCTTGCTGTACGGAAACGATAACGATGATCAGTTTCCGCTGGTCTCCTTTCCGTCTCCAGGCAGTACTTGGCCGCTAAGATGTCAGCCTTACGCAAAGAGTTGGGATATCTTTCGTTCACCGGGTGATCAAAGTGGGCTGTGGCCCGCCTCGGGGACCCAACCTCCCCAGTTGGATACCCCGCCCGAGGATCCGCGTTGGAAGAATAGATGGACCAGTTATCTGATTAGTGCGTATTTGTCTGGGTTGTATGCTGGGCCAGATGGTAGTCAGGGTTCGTTTGCTAATCAGTCCTCTATCAGTAGTCCAAGTCAGGTTATAGACCTAGCGCTTGCCCAAGATAGTCTTCCCCCACGGGACCACTTTATGCCGTTCTACTGGGGGCAACCAAGTGAGCAACTGAATCCGTTTCTGCAGAACATGACCTTTGATTCCGCGCTCGATATAACCCGCGAACTCAAGCTCAAGGCATTCGCTGACGGCGGTAACTACGCTTACGTGGATGGTCACGCAAAATTCGGTCGGTGGAATCAGCTTTGGTGGCGCGATATCCCAAACGGAGTTTTTTCAGGCAACTTCGACCCCCGAAACGTGGGGCGACGGGGGTGATTTTGTATTTTCTGAAACCAGAGGTTGGGATGAGGGTGGGGCGGTTCTCAGTGCTCAGTCTTCTGTCTTCAGTCTTCTGTCCTCATCTACGTTTAGTTTTTCCTCGACAGGGTGAATTGCCATGGCGGTCTGCGCTTCTTTCACGCTAGATTCCACCCAACCAGAACAAACGAAACGGCCCCAACGGAGCCTAACTAAATGTATATGACCTCAATCCCCTCCCCCAGTTTCGAGAGAAACAGGGGGCGAGGAAGTCCGAAAGCCCTTCTCCCGCCTCGGGCGGCGGGCAGGCGAGTTTGATCGCGGCTTACCTGTGAATCACCGCAATTTCAGCCATTAAGAGCGGCGCCCTGGAACAACTGCCCATTTCTGGCATGGACAAGTTTTCCCGGCATACACACCACATCCAAAAGACATTCGGTGTAAAAATGCGAATGGGCGTTTCTATATCGGGAAGTGTGATGCTTAGACTCCAAACAATATGAATTTATATCTGTTGTTCACCGCACGGTCGTTGAGAATGTTTGCCTACGGCATGTTGGCGGTTATTCTGGCCCTTCATCTCCAGAGTGTGGGCCTCACAAACACGCAGATGGGTTTGCTGTTCTCGTTTACCTTGGTGGGTGATACGGTGATCTCGTTGTTCCTCACCACCCGCGCGGATCGATTTAGCCGCAAGTGGACTCTGGTGATAGGCGCCGCTTTGATGGTTTTCTCATCTGTGGTCTTCGCATCCACCGGGAATTTTTGGATTCTGGTTATTGCCGCAACCATCGGTGTACTCAGCCCGAGCGGCAACGAAATTGGCCCGTTTTTGCCCGTGGAACAAGCCGCCCTAAGCGAAGAACTGGCGGGCGAGCAACGGGTGACTGTGTTTGCGTGGTACAACCTCGCCGGATACTTTGCCGCCGCGCTGGGTTCGCTTGTGGGAGGTCTCGGGTCGCAGTATTTGCAAAACTTGGGGATGTCAGCGGTTGAAAGCTATCGAATGGTGATTTTGGGGCACGGAGCGGTGGGATTTCTGCTCATGCTGTGCTACCTCCCGCTGGGGCAGGCGGCAGAAGCGGTCAAAACTTTCTCGGCCCCTAACCTGTTAGGTCTCACGGAGAGCAAGCGAATTGTGCTCACGCTGTCTGCCCTGTTTTCCCTTGATGCCTTTGGCGGAGGCTTTGTTATGCAAAGCCTTATCGCGTACTGGTTCCATTTGCGGTGGAACGCAAACCCCGCCCAACTGGGCCTGATCTTACTTTTCGGAAACCTTTTCGCGGGAGTATCCTCGCTCGTGGCCGGAAAGATGGCGGCGAAATTTGGACTGATCAACACGATGGTTTGGACCCACATTCCGTCCAACATATTGCTGATCATGGTGCCACTGATGCCCAGCTTTGGGTGGTCTATGGCCGTGCTCCTCGTTCGATTTTGCCTCTCCCAAATGGATGTTCCCACGCGGCAAGCCTACGTTATGTCGGTGGTGCGGCCCGAAGAAAGGTCGGCCGCTGGCGGAGTTACCAACGTGGCACGTAGCATTGGGGTGTCCACTTCACCTCTTTTGATTGGCACCCTTTTGGCCCAGCCTGCGCTAGGGCTGACCTTTATCGCGGCGGGCAGTATCAAAATTGTTTACGATCTTGCCCTCTGGCGAATGTTTAGCCAAACCAAACCGCGGGAAGAGTCCCCGGCGTAAGATACTCGTAGTATGTGCGCTCGGTACAGCCTCGGAGTTTCGGAAACCGCTCGACCGAAGATATCGATCCCGGATCGACTTCGCAGACTCAACATTGCACCCAGCCAAGAGATCGCTGCTTTCGGTGCCGGGTTTATGCTTTTGGAGGGCGCAACGTGGGGAATGAAACCCGTGTGGTCCAAGAGTTTGATAATCAACGCACGGTCCGAAACGGCGGCGGCAAAGCCCTTTTACAAGGGATTAATGAAATCTCACCGATGCCTTATTCCTGCCACTGGATTCTACGAGTGGAAGAGCGAGGCGGGGAAGAAGCAACCCTACTTTTTTGGTCTCAAAGACCGCGCCCCCTTTTGGATGGCCGGGCTGTGGCGGGCGCACCAGGAGGCCATGTTGACCGAGGTAGTGATCCTTACTACGGGTCCCAACCGCTTGATGGCCGCCTACCACGACCGGATGCCCGTGATTCTTTCTGCTGAAGACGCAGGAGAGTGGCTGGATGAGCAGATAATGGAGCCGATCCATTTACTCCCGCTCACCGTTCCCGCACGGTCCGACATCATGGAAGCGTTCCCCGTGAATCCTGCCGTGGGCAAGCCGGGTTACCAAGAAAAAGATGCCGTTACACCGTGGACCCCGTCATCTCTATTCGAGAATGAAGGGTAGGTTCTCCTTTCAAATTATTGCGCTTTAGGGCGAAAACCTATACTGACTCCCTGATTATAAGGGCAGTAATCCAGTTTGTGAATAGGTAAATTCACTAGGCTATGGCCCACATGCAATCAAGAGAAAATGAGTGCAATCCGGGAAATGAGAGAAAGCTGAAAATTCGTTCAGCTTTAGTTTAAGGAAAAATCCTGGTAGTGATTTGTTAAAATTCCGTGTACTCTAAATCTTGAGGACCTGCCGAAGGAATATCTTTCATGGCCGGAGCCCAGTTAAAGTCAAATACGGGATTTTTCCTGCTCACTAGCATCCGCTATTGAGTTTTGCTTTGACCCGGAACTGCCTTCGGGCAGGTATTGCTCACCATGAATGCCTTTCTTTTTCAATCTGATTTGAAAGCGGTGCCTCCCCAAGGTTCCGTTTTCCTGGATTGTGATACCGCACTCGCCCTTTATTTAGGGCAAGTCAACCTACAGGTTTTTGTCTGTTGTTCGTGCAAGTTGAAGGAAATTCAGGTGGGACATACCGACCCCCGAAATGCTATTCGCCGACCTCGTCGGTACAGGAGCACCTTCAATGCAACGAAATTCTTCTTTTAATAAAGCCTTTACGCTCATCGAGCTACTCGTTGTCATCGCGATTATTGCGATCCTCGCCGCGATCTTGTTCCCGGTATTTGCCCAGGCCAAAGTGGCGGCTAAGCAAACTGCCGACGTTAGCAACCTTAAGAATATCAACATGGGTAACCAGCTTTACCTCAATGATAACGACGACACCTGGGTTCTGTGGTCCAGCGGCAAAGATTGTCTTTATACGGCCTGCGCCATTGTAGGAACTGATGTGAACTACGACGATGGTTCGGCGTTTGGTTTGCGATACATGTATCCCAACTTGGTGAATCCGTACATTAAAAGCGGTGTGACCGCCATGAGCTCGGCATTAACCGACATCTGGGCGAGCCCGCTCAGCAAGAGTTACTTCCCCCAGACTAAGTATCTGTACGCTTACAACTACTACACTTTGGGTGGTTTCTCGGGTTGTGATAGCCCGTTCACCCACGGATCATGCGTAAATGGCCGATCCACTGCCAGATGGGGCGACTTTGCTGACGCGTCTTACAACCACGCAGCCACCGCCACTTCTATTGCCAACCCTGCCGGAACGCTAGCATTTGCCGACGGCAACATCCTCTGCCGACCTCCTCAGTACATCCTGGGAACGGGAGGAAACGGAAACGATGCCGCGTACATTGCGATCTGGGGACCCGCTGACCCAGGCGATGGCACTCTTTACAATGCGGACGGCGCCCAGGAGACCGCGGTTGGTTTGAGCGATCCTACCAGCCCGGCGGCACGTGACCAGTTCACTAACGCCGACCTGCAACTGCTGGGTGGAAAGCGAACGGTGGTTTCCTACACCGACAGCCATGTTAAAGTGGTGGCGACGCCAAGCCTGTACCCGGTGGGTGTTCATACCAACCGCTGGACGGGCGGCGCGAGTGACAATACGGGGTGGTCACGAAATTGAAGGGAAAACTGATGCAGTACGGCGCATTGTACGTTGCCACTGCATTAGTCGTCCTTGCTGGGTGCCAGGGGTCTGATTCTGATCCCAAAGTGGAGGCCGCTAAGGCCAGAGTAAAGGCGTCCGGCACCGCGCCTCCCATTCCAAAAGCCATGAAAGATGAACAGTAAGTTGATCTAACTCAACTGGTGAAACACGGACAACGAAGAGATTCGTTGTCCGTGTTTCCGTTTGTAAGCGTAAGCACAACTCGCCGTCATTCCACCACCCGCAACCGATAGCCAACCCCGGGTTCGGTTATCAGATGTTGGGGCCGGGCGGGTTCCGTCTCCAACTTATGCCTAAGTTGCCCCATGTACACTCGCAAGTAGTGCATCTCATCGGCATATTCCGGACCCCAGACGTGGGTGAGAAGGTGCCGATGGGTCAACACAAGTCCGGCGTGGCGGACGAGTTCTGACAGTAACCGATACTCAATCGGCGTCAGCTTAATTTCCGTGCCGCGAACCGTCACGCGACGGGCGACGTGGTCCACCTCAAGGCCCTGACTAGAAAAGATGGCCCCCGTTCCTTGTGGGGCCTTGGCATGACGAAGCGCCGCGCGAATACGGGCCTGCAACTCGCCGATGGCAAAAGGTTTGGTTAAGTAGTCGTCAGCCCCTGCGTCTAACGCAAGAATTTTGTCTTGTTCTTGCCCCCGGGCGGATAGGATAATAATTGGCACCAATGACCACTCGCGCACTTGCCGCGTCACCTCAAGCCCATCCATATCGGGTAGCCCCAAATCTAGCAGCATGAGGTCCGGATTCTGCCGAGCAACGCCTTGAATTGCCTGAGCACCCGTTTCCGCCTCGAAGAGTGAAAAACCGTCACTGAGGCTTGCCCGGAGAAATCGGCGAATCGCCAATTCGTCATCAACAATCAAAATTGTTTTGAGGTCATTCATTGGCAATCGGCCTCGTCGCCATGCTCGGAGCGATCACCATGAGTGGCAATTCCAAAATAAATTGAACTCCACTACCCAATCTATTTTCGGCATAGATGATGCCACCGTGTGACTCAACAATGGCCCGGCATATCGCCAACCCAAGCCCGCACCCTCCCCCAATGTTTGCACTCAGCCGCTGAAACTTCCCAAAAATCCGCTCTTCTTCACCCGCCAACAAAGACGGCCCGTCATTGGCAAATGTAATTCTCAAGAGTGGAGCGTGCGTGCTCGCTTGAATCCAAATTTGGTTAGGTGGAGAGGAATACTTTGCCGCATTTTCCAACAGGTTAACAAACACTTGCTCAAAGAGTAATCCGTCTACAAAGACTAACGGCAGGTCAGCCGGAAAGTCAAGGTGAACCGATCGTTCCCCGATGAGGACCTCCGTGCGGCTAAGGGCGGAACCAATAAGCTCCTCTAAAGAATGCCAGTCTCGGTGCATTGAAACGGGCTGAGTCTCCAGCCGAGTCATATCAAGCAAATTCCTGACCAATCGGTTTAAATGGTCGGCTTCCGTATGAATCGAAATTGCCAACTCACGGTCTCTCACGGGGTTGGGTCCCATTGTTTCTTTTAGGGTCTCTGCGGCACCCACAATCACGGCCAGAGGAGTTCGTAAATCATGCGAAACAGAACTGAGAAGGGTACTGCGAAGGCGCTCGGTTTCTACGCTCAAACTGGCGTCGTGGGAATCCTTGGCCATATTGGTGCGCTCAATCGCCACCGCAAGTTGGTTGGCAAAGGTCTCCAGTAGATGCATTCGGCCGGCGTCATCCAGTTGCCCGGTGACTGGCCGCAGGGCGAGCACCCCAACGCAGCCGGTTTCTGCCACCAGCGGTAGGTAAAGGCCAGCGGACCCCGGAAGGGTGTCGGTTTCCGTCCCCGCCCGGGTGGAGTGCTCCAGCACCCACTTTGCCACTCCACGCTCGTTCGGCTCTCGCTCAAATCCTGATTTTGATTCCGGCGCGCCAAACAAATCCCCTGACTTTCGACTGCGCACGAGTACGGCCACCTCGCCCCCAAATACCTCCTGAATCTTCATCGCGGCAAACTCCCCAATCTCCCGGCGACTGCGGGTGCGTGACATCTTTTTGCTAAGGTCGTAAAGCGCGGCGGTTCGGCGCTCCCGAAGTGAGAGGGACGTCGCTTGGCTCTTCAATCGAGAGGTTAAGGAGCTAATCAGAAGAGATACCAGGAGCATCACGCCAAAGGTCACCAAAAATTGGACGTCGCTCACCGCGAAACTCCATCGGGGGTTTACAAAGCAAAAATCAAAGAGGCCAACACTCAATAGGGAAGCCAACGCGGCCTCCCGTTGCCCGAAATGGAATGCAATCAAAGTGACGCCAAGCAGGTAGATCATCACAATGTTCGCGAGGTCAAACCGACCTTGCATTCCAAGGCCGATCAGCGTGCACAGGCCCCCCATGAGGACCACCATCCCGTAACTCTTCCAAGTTGCGGTGGGTGTCTCACGTTGAATCTTGCTACGCGGACCGGTTTCCACCCCGCCCGAAATGACGTGAATATTGATGTCGCCGCTGGCCCTAATCAATTCATCCGCAACGGAACCCGAAACAAGCTCTAACCAACGTGACCTAACGGGTTTTCCCACTACGATCGTGGTCACGTTTCGATCTCGAGCCAAAGATAGCACTTGACCCACAATATCCGAGCCCGCCAAGACAATGGTTTCCGCCCCTAACTCTTCCGCAAGTTCTAACGCATCCTGGGCGGCTTTTCGGTCTTGCTCACTGATCCCCGCCGCACGCGGAGCGTCTACCCACACAGCCAGAAGTTCCGCATGAAGGCTGTTTGCAAGGCGCCGAGATTCTCTCACCAAGCGTGCGCTGAGGGGGCTGGGGGCAATTCCCACCATGATCCGTTCCGCGGTCCGCCAAGGTTCAGATCCTCTCTGGGTGGACCGAAATGTTCGGACTTGCTGATCGACCCGCTCGGTAGTTTGCCGCAAGGCAAGTTTTCGTAATGCCAATAGGTTGCCCTTTCGGAAGAACCGCTCTAGTGCCTGCTGCACTTTGCTGGCCTCGTATATCTTTCCTTCCTGCAATCTCTGAATGAGTTCTTCGGGCGGAATATCCACGAGTTCCACCTCGTCGGCCCCCGTAATCAGTGCGTCGGGCACCGTTTCGCCTACCACCACACCCGTGATCTTGGCCACGGTGTCTCGCAAGCTCTCGATGTGCTGTACATTGATCGTCGTATGGACGTCAATGCCCGCCTGGAGAAGCTCCTCAATGTCTTGCCAACGCTTACGATGCCGGCTGCCCATTGCGTTTGAGTGGGCAAGTTCATCAACCAAGATCAGGGTGGGCTTTCTGAGAAGGGCCGCGTCTAGGTCAAATTCCTTCATCGTGATATTGCGATGACCCACCACGCGCTCCGGTAGCGTTTCTAGGCCCTCTGCCATGGCCTCGGTCTCGGCCCGACCATGGGGCTCAAGGTAGCCAAGCACCACATCAATGCCGCGTTTACGGCACTCTCTTGCGGCCGACAGCATCGCGTACGTTTTCCCCACCCCCGCCGCCATCCCCAAGTAGACTTTAAGCCGACCGCGCGCACTGCGCTCCTCACCCTTCAATTGGGCAAGGAGCGCTTCTGGATCCGGCCGAAAATCCGCCATGTTTTTAATTGTGAACGGGTTGTGCGCTGGTATCGGCAGGTTTCAGGCGATCGAGGTCTAAGTTAAGCTCCAGGACGTTTACCACGGCTTCGCCAAACACGCCCAACAGAGAATCTGCTGTGTGTTTTTTGATGAGCAAACTTACTTGGTCGGGGGCCAAATGTCTCACCCGGGCTATCCGCGCGGCCTGATATTGCGCGGCTTCTGGACTAATGTGGGGGTCTACTCCACTGGCCGACGCGGTCACCAAGTCTGTAGGTACCGGGCCCGTTTGTCCCGGATCAGCTTTCTTCAGGGCGTCAACTCGACCTTTTATGGCATCCAAGAGAGCCTTATTGGTGGGTCCGAGATTCGACCCCCCGGAGGCCGTCGCATTGTCAGGATAGGGCGAGGTGCCAGACGGTCGACTCCAGAAATATTCTGGAGAGTCGGTCGGTTGGCCAATAAGGGTAGACCCAAGGATCTTTCCGTGGTCGGTAATCAAGCTTCCGTTCGCCGCATGGGGGAACGCGGCTTGGGCGACTGCCGTTACAATCAGCGGATAGACAAGTCCGGTGATGAGAGTCATCAGAATAAACAATGTCAAGGCAGGGCGGATATATTTCATCGCATGAACACTCCTAGAATAAGATCGATGGCTTTGATGCCAAAGAACGGGACGAGAAGGCCACCCAATCCGTAGACCAGAAGGTTTCCCTTGAGCAACTTATCTGCGCCCACTGCGCGATACTTGACCCCTTTGAGGGCGAGAGGAATCAGAGCCACAATAATCAGGGCGTTGAAAATCACCGCACTCAGAATCGCACTCTCTGGAGTCTTGAGCCCCATTACATTGAGTGCACCAAGCTCCGGATAGACGGCGGCAAATGCGGCAGGGATGATGGCAAAGTATTTGGCCACATCGTTTGCAATGCTAAAGGTGGTAAGCGCACCTCGAGTCATAAGTAGCTGCTTTCCCGTCTCCACAATCTCAATGAGTTTGGTGGGGTTGCTATCTAAGTCCACCATGTTGCCCGCCTCTTTGGCGGCTTGAGTTCCGGTGTTCATGGCAACCGCCACGTCGGCCTGAGCGAGGGCAGGAGCGTCGTTTGTGCCGTCCCCGGTCATCGCGACAAGCCGACCGCCCTGTTGATATTCGCGAATGAGGCTGAGCTTGGCTTCGGGCGTGGCTTCGGCCAGAAAGTCATCGACGCCTGCTTCTGCGGCAATCGCCGCCGCCGTCAACGGGTTGTCTCCCGTGATCATCACAGTTTTGATTCCCATTTGCCGGAGGTCGGCAAAGCGCTCTTTGATCCCTCCCTTAACAATATCTTTGAGTTGAATCACGCCCAAAATTCTCTTGTTCTCTGCCACCACCAATGGGGTACCGCCCTCTTTGGCAATGCGTTCAACCGCAGCCTGAACTTCTGGGGGCATCGGGGAACCATGCTCTTCCGCATAGCGCCGAACCGCGTCGGAAGCCCCTTTCCGAACGATCCGTCCGGGCAGATCCACGCCGCTCATCCGGGTTTGGGCGGTGAACGGAATGAATACGGCGCCCAGCGAGTGAATCTCTCGCTCTCGAATGTTAAATCGCTCCTTAGCCAGAATGACCACACTACGACCTTCGGGCGTTTCATCGGCCAGCGAAGACAGTTGTGCCGCATCGGCAAGTTCCTCTTCGGTAACGCCGAGTGCAGGAACAAACGCTACTGCTTGTCGATTCCCCAGCGTGATGGTGCCGGTCTTATCCAGCAACAACACGTCCACATCTCCCGCCGCTTCAACCGCCCGACCAGACATTGCGATCACGTTTTTCTGCAGGAGGCGATCCATACCCGCAATACCAATTGCGCTCAGCAGTCCGCCAATTGTGGTGGGGATGAGGCAGACCAGCAGAGCGGTAAGCACGGTTACCGAGATTGGAATGCCGTGGCCCGCCGCTTTAACTGCATAAAGTGAATATGGCAAAAGCGTCATGCACACGAGCAGGAAAATGATCGTTAGTTTCGCAAGCAAGATATTCAGTGCAATCTCGTTGGGAGTTTTTTGGCGCTGAGCGCCCTCCACCATGCTGATCATGCGGTCAAGAAAGCTTTCGCCTGGGTTGGCCGAAATTCGGATGACCACCCAGTCACTAAGAACTCGGGTTCCTCCCGTGACGGCACTTCGATCACCGCCCGATTCTCGAATGACGGGGGCGGATTCTCCCGTGATTGCAGATTCATCTACTGTGGCCACTCCCTCAATAATCTCGCCGTCTCCGGCGATCAAATCACCGGCTTCGGCAAAGATCACATCGCCTTTACGTAGTTCGCTTGCATTAACGGTGGCCCATTCTTTGCGGGGAGCATCGTCGCCCCATTCCGATGCCTTGGAAATGAGACCATGCCCGACCAACGATCCGCCCGTATGGTGCTCCACCAACTTTGCCGGTACGTCCTGTTTTGCTTTTCGTAGCGAATCGGCTTGGGCTTTACCGCGACCTTCTGCCATTGCTTCCGCAAAGTTTGCAAAGAGTACGGTGAACCACAGCCACATGGAGATGGCCAGGATAAATACGGGTGAGGCTTCCCCGTGACCGGTGAGGGACTGCAGCCACAGCCCGGATGTGAGAATGCTTCCCACGAAGACAACGAACATGACCGGGTTCTTTACTTGGAGCCTGGGGTCTAGTTTTCGAAACGAGTCACCGATCGCGCGGCGGACCATTGTGGGCTCAAATATGGGTTTAGATTTGGGTTGTACATACATGATTTCTGATCACCTCCCCATCTGCAGCTGCTCAACAATTGGGCCGAGCGCGAGGGCGGGGATGAAAGTAAGGGCACCAATGATGAGCACCACGCTCACCAGAAGGCCAATAAAGAGCGGGGTGTGGGTGGGCAGGGTGCCGGGACCAACGGGAACGATCTTCTTCTTAGCCAAAGATCCGGCCAACGCAAGCACGGGAACGATGACCCAAACGCGCGAGATCCACATGATTGCTCCACCCAGAAGGTTGTGCATAGGAACATTAGCGCTGAACCCAGCAAATGCAGACCCGTTGTTGTTGGCCATGCTGGAATAAGCGTAGAGAAGCTGGCTAAATCCGTGCGCGCCGGGATTGCTCATGGACGTTTGACCATCGCCCGTGAGGAGGGGAATCGCGGTACCCAATAGCGCCAGACAACACGGGATTAAGACGACGATTGAGGCCATCTTCATCTCGTAAGCTTCAATCTTCTTTCCCATATATTCCGGTGTTCTGCCCACCATGAGTCCGGCGGCAAACACCGCTACCACCGCAAACATCAACATGCCGTAGAGGCCAGAACCTACGCCACCAAAGACCACTTCTCCCAGTTGCATGAGGATCATGGGATACATGCCTCCCAGAGGCGTGTACGAGTCGTGCATAGAATTCACACTTCCGTTGCTGGCCGCCGTTGTGGAGGCTGCCCAGATGGTGGAATTGGCAATTCCCAGCCGCGCTTCCTTACCTTCCCAATTCGCCGTCGTGGAAAGTCCCATCTTGGCGAATGCCGGATTTCCGGCGTGCTCGGCCAGATAAGTGGGGACCATGAACATGACCAGAAGGATCGTCATCGCGGCGAGCAACGCCCAGCCTTGTCTCTTGTCCTTCACCATCTCGCCAAATGTGTAACACAGGGCGGCGGGGATCAGCAGGAGGGCGAGCATTGACAGCAGATTCGTGAGGGGATTTGGGTTTTCAAACGGGTGGGCCGAGTTGGCATTAAAGAATCCTCCTCCGTTGGTGCCCAATTGCTTGATCGCAATTTGAGAAGCCACGGGGCCAACTGCGATGGTTTGCTCGGTAAGGGTGGCCTTCTCTGTTTTGGGCGTGCCGTCGGCGTTGTTGACCGGCTGGCCGGAGGCATCATTTACTGGGTTATCGTAGGCCGCCGGCTGAATAACCTTGGCTTTCACGTAGGGGTTCATCGTCTGAACCACTCCCTGACTGCTAAATACTACGGCAAAAAGGAGGGATAACGGCAAGAAAATATAGAGAGTGGACCTCACGAGGTCGGCCCAGAAATTGCCGATAGTTTCTGCTTGCCGAGACCGCAACCCTCGAATGAGCGCGATCAAAACCGCAACACCTACGGCGGCGGAGAGAAAGTTCTGCACGGTAAGGGCCATCATCTGCGTGAAATTACTCATCGTAGATTCACCGCCGTACCCTTGCCAGTTTGTATTACTGATGAAACTAGCCGCTGTGTTGAACGCGGAAGTTGCTTCAACCGGACCTTGGGCGGCGGGGTTAAAAGGCAGAAAGGCCTGACATCTCTGGATGGCATAAACCGCGACAAACCCAATGCCATGGAACACTACAGCGGCTACGGCGTAACCTTTCCAAGACATAGATTCTTCGGGGTTGATTCCGGAGAGTCGGTAGCAGAATCTCTCTAGCCAGCCTAGAACCGGAGTGAGAAACGTGGGTTGGCCCTCCATCACTCGGGCCATGAACGATCCTAGCGGCTTGACCGCCACAAGTAGAAAAATGAAAAACAAGACGATCTGAAGGCCATCGTGACCATTCATTAAAATATCTCCGGCCATAAAAGAGCGATAAAAAGGTAGGCCAATAGCGCCAGGGCAACCACGCCCCCAATGACATAGAGCGGGTTCATTTAGTCTCCGTCAGGCGATCACACAGTTGAGTGAAGCCAGCGGTGAGAATGATGAGCAGGACAATGAGGGCAACGGCGATCCAATCCATAACTCGTATGGTGGGGCTTTGGCAGGTCAGGGCCGCGTCAATAGAACGCGGAATCTCATAAAGAAAACCTCAAGAAGTTAGGTTAGGTTTTCTCTACAGCCAGCCCATGGCTTTACAAATCCACTCGAGGGCCGACGCAAGGCAAGTCGCGGCTATGCCAACGAGGAATTTCGTGCTTCGCGAATCCATGTTGGAGGTGTTCCATGAAGCTCAATCAAAAAAGCCCAGTGGATAGCGGGGAACTTATTGAGGTTCTCAGCCTTTAGATAGTGCTCATGGCAATCTCAGTAAACTGTGGTTACAATCGATTCGGCTCTCTTATTGGAGGCGGGCGTTGGCTCTAATGCCGTTATTCTTGAACCGAACGAAACCGATTGCATCCTCCGAGGTTCCGGCGGACGCTGTCCGTCGTCATCGCGATCGGTTTGAGTACCTGGTGCTGCCCGAGTTACCGGTGTTGTACCGAATGGCCACGCGGCTGACCCGTTCTGCCGAAGAGGCCGAAGATGTGGTGGGCCAGACGCTGCTCAACGCGGCCAAAGGTTGGGTGAGTTTTGACGGTCGGTACGTGAGAAGTTGGCTGATTCAGATTCTTCGTCGCGTGGCAAGTGATGTGCGAGGTCACTCGCAACGCCCCGTATCTACTGCATCGACTGTAGAATTGGAATCCGACCTGGTATCCAGTGGCCAGGATGTTCACGAAGAAGCCGAGATGCGGTTGACCCAGGCGGAATTAGTCAAAGCGGTAGATGCCCTTCCAGAATCGTTTCGATTGATAGTTCTCCTTTGTGACGTAGAGCAAATGAGCTACGAAGAAGCCGCGGCATCGCTGGAAATTCCCGTGGGCACCGTGCGCTCGCGATTGTTTAGGGCACGGCGGCAGTTGCGCGACGCCTTGGCGGATTGGCAGGTTATTTGATGAGAAAACTTATGAACCCTTCTAGCGTGAATGAGCCGTGCCGGCACATGGTTGGCCTGCTCAACCGAACGGCTGATGGCCGAATCTCCCCTTGGTTTAAATGGTATGCCCTCGCTCACGCCGCTCGTTGTCCGGGCTGCGGCCAATTCCTTGATCAGTTAAGAGTTGTCCTCTCTAGTTTGCGCACCTCAGGGGAACAGTCCGTTCCAAGTGACGTGGAAGCTCGCTTACTCAATGGTGCCTGGCGCGATGAACTATAAAGCTTTCAGCGCCCGCTTAAGTGATATCAAGATTTGCTACCCTCTAACGGAATGCCATAGGATATCCTGCATAAATTCAGAAGAGACTTGGTCTTCTCGAGAAAAATCCATCTTTGCACTTTCTGAAGCACGATACGCGGTTGCGGCATTAGTTTCGGTGATCACGGACCTTGCCGGGAGAATTGCGTTGAACGGTGCTGAATTGACCGGCTTGGAATTGAACACGCTGAGCACGGGCGCGGTTGCGTCGTACTGCGACATGGGCGGAATGCCGAGTAGAGATTCCATGGTTCTGAGCACGCTGTCTGTGTTGTAAAAGTGATGATCTACCGTGCCGGCCTTGATCAAAGGACTGATCACGTAGCAGGGAGATCGGTGAGCATCCACATGGTCGAAGCCATCTTGGGCATCGTCTTCCACCACAAAGATTGCGGTGCTGGACCAGAACGGACTCTTTGAAATTTCCTCTACTAACCGACCTACTGCGTAGTCGTTATCGGCAACCAACGCGCGAGGAGTTCCAAAACCCGGAGTGGTTCCATTTGTGTGATCACGACAGAAACGAACCATAGAGAACGCGGGGAGATCGTGATTGTGAATGCCCAAATCAAACTCCCGCTTCCATTCCGCAAACCGACTAGGAGCGGCGTGTGTTCCGTAACTCTTTCTTTGGGTTGGTGCGGCTTGTCCGTACTTGATCCAGGCGCTACTATCTGGATACGTCATATCAAAATGATAGAAGTCCGGATCGGTGTGGCCTACCAGTGCCAGTTTATTTGGAGTATTGTCTTTGATTACCCTTGGATCTTTATTGGCAGGGTCGCTGCTCGCTAGCTCAGAGGCAAAGGTGTTGAAAAATCCGTAATTGCGGTAACTAAGCCCTCGCGCGGCCACTCCATCCCAAATGTATCCACCCGGCGCACGGGCTACGTCGGGAATGCCCTTTACGTCTACGGGATACCCGTTGGTGGTGCCTTCAAAATCATAACTGCGTCCGCGACCGCTGTAGTTGTACGGCAGATTTCGCACCACGTACTCACTTCCCATTCCGGAGGTTGACCAGTTCCATCCGTCTCCGCTCACTTCGCCCGAGCAGTAGAAATTATCCAGCAACACAAATCGATTGGCGAGGGCGTGCTGATTCGGAGTTACCTTTTGGCCAAACAGAACCATTGAAGGGTCTCCGTTGCCGTTGGGAATATCTCCTAAGACTTCATCGTAAGTTCGATTTTCTTTAACAATGTAGACCACGTGTTTGATGCCGGTTTTGGGCAGTGCGTTGAAAGTGGCCCACTCCATATTCGGATGAATTTGGTTATTTTCTAGCACCTGAGCGGTGGCTAATCTGAGATGGCTGGTATCAGGGAGTGTGATCTGACTTATCGTGCCTTCAAGGATGTTCTCGATGTATTGGCCCCACGCCCCATTAGGTCCCGCATTCTTTTTATTGGGGTTAATGGCGCGTACACCTTTGGCGTTGGCTACCCATATTTGCTTTCCGTCTGGGTTTGCCACTACGGCGGTTGGATACCAGCCGGTAGGAATCATTCCGCTCACCTGGGGAATCTTGGCGGCTAAGTCCACCACGGCTACGGCATTCATGTCGGCAAGGGTGACATAGAGTCGCTTCTGATCGGGACTCAACGCAAGTCCTAATGGAGTGGCACCCGGAAGGCGAAGTGCGCCGTCGGGCCGCAGCAAGATCGTCGTCGTGATACGGTCGGTTTTGGTGTCAACGACGGTAACGGTGTCGCTGCCCGAGTTCGCGATATAGAGCTGGGTTTGGTCGTGGTTTAGCAAAAGTGCAGTGGGCTGAGCTCCGCACAGTATTTGTTTGGTGATGTGCGGATGAACGGGGTCTGAAACGTCTACCGAGGAGACTTTTCCGTCTCTTTCGCTGGAGATGTATACGTGCGGGGCGCGGTCTTCCCGAGTGATCGAGGTCACGGCGAGGGGAAAGCCGGGGGTCACCAGATGAGACACCACTTGGTTATTGGCAATGTCGATAACGCTAAGCGACCCTCGGAAATGGGTGTCGGCGCTGGTTTCATTGTTGCAGGCGTAGAGATATTTCCCGTCTCCACTCAGCGCAACTCCGGCCATGAGAAGGGCAGGTTTTTTGGGGCCAGGTGGGTTATCTAGGGTTGGTCCGTCAATCAGTTTGCCGTTGCTGTCCAGGGTAAAGGAAGAGGCTTGGTCTTGACTCCCTCGGGATACGTAAAGGGTGTTGTGGGGACCGAATACGACTCCAAAATAGAGACTTTGGGTGCCTTTCTTGTTGGGTAATTCTGCGTTAAAGTCGCGCTTGTCGGTTACCCATCCGGTAGTGAAATTGATGACAGTAAGTTGCTGTCGGAACCCCGTGTTTACCACTGCAACATAGTTTCCGTCGAAACTCACGGCCATGTTGGCGGGAAAGCTACCAACTTCGGTCTGTTTACCTTGGGGCGATATGAACCGGCCGGTCGATATCCGACTCGCCGCTGGGGGCCGGGTCTGAACCTTAGCCAACACCACACTCCCGGTGGTCAGTAGGGCAATCAATGGCAAGTAAATTCGCGGGCCAAGCATGCGGCTATGTTATCCGATGCACGGCACAGAGTGGTCACCCATATACGTTTAGTTAGCCCTCGACAGGGTAAATTGCTTTAACGGTCTGCGCCTCCTTTACGTTAGATCGATACACCAAAGGCTGATGAAATTGGCCTAAAGATGCCCAACAAAATGTATCTGTGGTGCCATGCCAGGATCGGTCAGTAAATAAGTCTGCTCCCCGGCAGGGGCACTAGAACGTTTCAATCAAGATATCGAGGATCGTAATCAACGCCCTAAAAAAACGGAATACGCCGCCTACCATTGGGATTCGACGGCGTAGCCGGTAGTCGGCGGATGAGCGTGCCGACGTCCCGGTGCTCCGGGATCGCCGACAGTCACCCGGACTCGGTCACGGTCATCCCGAGGCTACCGGCTCCGCCGAACTATTTGGGATTCGACGGCGTACCCGGTAGTCGGCGGATGACCGGTGCCGACGTCCGGGTGCTCCGCGACCACCGGCAGGCACCCGGACTCGGGCACGGTCATCCCGAGGCTACCGGCTCCGCCGAACTATTTGGGATTCGACGGCGTAGCCGGTAGTCGGCGGATGAGCGTGCCGACGTCCGGTTGGCACTCGACCCCGACCTACGATGTCCTAGATCAACTCTTATAAGTTGTAGGCAGTTGGTAGATTCTAGTTACCCTGCCGGGGAACCAACTCAATTGCTGACCAATCCTGGCATGGCGCGAGAGCTTATGCCAGGCTATTCGGGGATAGTCCCTGCTGGGACAGGGGAGGGGTTGTGGCGGTCAAACAATTTCTTCTAGACAAAACCGTTGCTAGATGACAGTGCCGTTGCCGGGATAAGGGAGGGTGACGTACGTTTAGTTTGGACTCGACAGGGTGAATTGCCTTTGCGCTCTGTGCCGGATTTGCGTTAGATCGATTGACCGAAGACCGAAGACCTTGGACTAAAGAAGTCTAACTGAATGTATGTGAGCGGTTACCCGGTGGTGGGCGGCTGAATAATGACAAAACATTCGGCCCAAGGCAGTCGGAATCAACTCATCAAGAAATCTGCAATGACCAATGGTAATTGCAAATTTTCTGGTACGGCGCTAGATAGCCAGGGTTGATAGGGGTAGACGCGGTGCGCGAGGAAGGCGATGTGACCATCGCGGTCTTGCGCAACCCCGCGCAACGTGACGTAGGGAGAGCAGATGATACTGTGACCGTCTCGGCGGTACGTCTCATCAAAGCACGTCACATTTAGTAGCCCAGTTTCGTCCTCCAAGTCAAAGAACATCACACGCTTGCCACTGGAAGTGGGCGGGAACCGCAACCGGATTGGATTCCCGACCACGATTATCTTGGTTCCCGGAGCCTGCCGCCCTGCCTCGGCTGCGGTTATACCTCCGCGCTCATGAACCCGATTTCTCTCGAACCCCATGAGGTGCTCTCGCACATCTAGCCCCAATATTCTACGTTCGTAAATCGCCCGTTCAGCCGCCGAAAAGTCAGTGACATCGGCCGGTAACCGGGGTTCAGGCATGAGTAAAGGCAAAGCATCCACGGACAAGTTGCAATCCTCGGCAAAGTTCTGAGCCATCGGGATCGCCCAGAGCAAGGTACGACGGTTGGGATGTAAAGCATCTAGCGCTCCGCACAGGATGAGGGTTTCTAACTCGTCCCGGGCCGGGCGAACGCGCGCGACAAAGTCAAAGAAAGAGCCAAAGGGACGCTGAAACAGAATTGCCTCACGCAGAGATTCAGAAATACCCGAGATTTGCCGAAACGCCACCCGGATACCTCCATCCGGAATCACCATCTCGGGCTCCATAGCTGAGGGAACATCCTCGGTTTGAAAACCGAGTCCACTCCTATTTACGCACGGAGGAAGGATACGCACCCCTCTAATCCGGGCTTCGTTGGCAATCGTACAGGGTCCGTAATAGCCGGCGGGCTGTGCATCCAGCAGAGCGGCAAAATACGGGGCCGGGTAGTTCTGCTGGCACCAAACCGAGCGAATAGAAACTTCCGCAAACGCCAGCGCATGTCCCTCGGCAAAGCCATAGCCCTGGAAAACTGCGACCAGTTCAAACACTTCCTCTGCAAGAGCGGGCGTGAACCCGTTTGCTACCACGTGCTGGATGACTTGTTCCCGAATAGAAAGGGCAAAGTTTTCTCGTCGCTTCTTGTGAATAGATTCTCTGATGGTTTCTGCTTCATCGCCATTGTAACCGCCAAAGGTCTGAAGTAACCGGTCGACCTGTTCCTGAAATACGATAATTCCGTAGGTGGGGCCCAGAATTTGCTCTAAATCTGGATGGTTAAACGCATAAGGCTTCCCCCGCCGCCGCGCAATTAACTCGTTGATTTTAACCGCACCTCCCACTCCGGGGCGTATCCCCGCCTGGACTAGGCTAGCGTCTTTAAGGTTTTCTGTGCGAAGCCTAATATGGGCCTGTCTCATGGCGGGCGAGGCCGATTGCGGGATGCCGATGAGTTGCCCACTTCGCATTGTGCGGTAGGTTTCAGGGTCATCCAGCGGCAATCCTTCCACGTCAAATTCGCGAATGGTTTCTCTAATCCGGGTTTGGGTTCCGCCCAAAACATCATTTCCGCGCAAACACAGCACGTCAAACTTATCAAATGATCGTTTGGCGCTTCGTTTATCCCATTGTAAAATGCGCACATCTTCATCACCGGAGAGCATCACGGGAACGTAATCCGTAATCGGATCCCGCGAAATTACAATCCCGGAGGAATGAGAGCGGATTCCCATCGGAATGTCCATC
Organism: Fimbriimonadales bacterium; assembly: GCA_038212035.1. GTDB lineage: Bacteria > Armatimonadota > Fimbriimonadia > Fimbriimonadales > Fimbriimonadaceae > Fimbriimonas. Next base: position 50,091 of record JBBQUZ010000005.1, on the reverse strand, counting down.
AGCCGATCTGCGAGGCGGAAAACCCACTCAAATCGGGCGGGCGAAATGCCGCTATCGCGCAGTTCGGGTTTGGAATCAATGGCTTGACGCAATTTATCCGGGGTCACGCTTCCGTGCAGGCGCTTGGTCAGATGGTCAATGGCCTCGGTGGGAATGCCCAACACTTTTCCTACTTCGCGGATGATCCCGCGCGATCGGTACGCGCCAAACGCGGCCACGGTGGCTACATGCTCTTTGCCGTATTTATGGGTCAGATAGTTGCGCACATCATTGCGCCGCGCTGCCTCAAAGTCGATATCAATATCCGGTCGTTTGCTCCCGTCACCCGGGAGAAAGCGATCAAAGTGAAGGTTATGTTCTTGGGCATCAATGCGGCTAATTCCCAAGCAATACGCCACCGCACAATCCACCACTGACCCGCGCCCGCTAAAGAGGATATTTTGAGAGCGCGCCCAGTCGCACATATCTGCGGCAATGAGAAAGTGAACTCCAAAGCGCAACCGTTCAATGCGTTCGAGTTCTAAATCAATTCGCGTGCGTTGGGAACGAGTCATGGTTCGGTATCGTTTCGCAGCTCCAAGATAAGTGATTTCACGAAGTGACCCTTCGTCGTTTCCGGTGAGAATGGGCATCGGAGCCATACCGGGAATCACGTTGGCTTCGCACTGATCGTCGAGGATTTGCGCGTTCGCAATCAGCTCTCGGCGATCGGCAAACTGGTCTTGTTGTTCCTGAATGTCGTGCAGATACCGTTCGGCATTCAGGGATCGGCGGGGTGGGTGGATGATCTGCGGTTGATCGGCGTGTCGATTAGGTTTTCGACCGTCAATCTGCTCAATCTCGCAAAGCGATTCTATGCACACCAACACGTCTTGAGCGGGGAAGTGTCCTCTTTCGATGTGGGTCACCGGACCACCGGCCACTGCCTTCACTCGGAACTGATCGGCTAGGTCAAGCAAAGCCTGATTGACGCGTCTTTCCCAGGGTAGATAGCTGCGTTCAATCTGGATGAAACAATTTTGGCTTCCGTAAAGCAAAATCATTCGGTTAAGGGTTTCCGCGGCGCAGTCCATTTTCCGAGCCGCGAGGGCTTGGTTGAGAACACCCGAATTCCCTCCCGAAAGCATAGTGACCCCGTCTGCATGTCGCATAACGCGATCCCAATTGGCCAGCGGATATCCGCGTGGTTCGTGGAGATGGCACTCCGAAATGAGTCGGCTTAGCGATTGATATCCGCGAAGGTTTCTCGCTATGAGCACCACCTCTCCCCCACTATCAAGTTCAATGGTCGCGCCGATAAGCGGTTTAAGTCCGACTTTGGTTGCAGTAGCGGTGAACTCCCTCACGCCGGCCAGGGAGAATCGGTCGGCAAGCAGAGCGGAAGAATATCCGTGCATTGCCGCGTGTGCAGGAGCCTCTTCGGCGAGAATTGAACTCCGACCGAAGGTGTATCCGGAAAGTAGGTGAAGCAGAACCGGTCCGCGCGGTTTGACAATGGATTTGAATCCGTGATCTCCCACAACGCCGCACGCCCGGGCAACTTTTTCGTCGCGGATTTTCCGAATGCGAACGCTCCACTCTTCTCGATTGTCTTCCTTAGTCGGCTCCGGTGGATTAAAGAATGGCAGGGGGTCTGGAGGGGGAAGATCATGAATGGTTTCTACGAGCTTGCCGTTGGGCTTACGGGTTTGTACCACCTCGCGAGGTGATGCGTCTAACCACCACTCTCCCGCTTCTCGCCAAACGGTGGGCTCACTTTTAGAGGAATCTTCTGACATAGATTTAGCGAGGTTTTTGGTCAGACATCACAGAATTCCAGCCCCTTAACACCTGTCTTCGGCGGGGCAAGATCACTTGTGCGGCGGGAATTACCACGTTGGGCCGGTACGCAGTAGCGAGTTGAGAAATGGTGTTACTCAGTACAGTTTCACGCTCTCGCTGAACGTTGAACCCTCCCAAAACGGTCTGCACCCGGTTTGCGGCTTTGAGATTTCGGAGTTCTACACGTAAAGCGGTGGGCGCGTGTTCATAGCTTTCAGGAAGCAGAAGCCTGAGCGCCGCCATCACCGTTCGAGGATCTTGCAGGGCTTTGGTGGAGATGCGACTGAGGCGACGTGACGGTTGTTCTTCAAATTCCAATGTGATGGCTAGCTGGGTGGACTGTTTTTCTTGTACGGACAGCCGAGAGCCCAGCCGAGTGGCAATTTCTCGCACCGAGGCGTTGTAGGATTCCAGATCAGAAATCCCCCCCGGCCAGCGCATCACATCGGTGAGTTTATGGGGTGGGTAAAGCGCCGCAACTTCATCTCCAAACCGCCCGGTGGCAACTTGTTGAATGGTGAGGGCCAGGTTGCCAAATTGCCCCTGAAGAATTTCCAACGGAAGCTGGGCTACTTCACCGGCGGTACGGTAACCCAGAAATAGTAGCCGCTCTCTATGTTCTACTGCAATGGGGGAAAGTTGCTCAATGGGTAACGGGGCCAAGAAAGCATCTGGCGCAATTACGGCCAGAGCAGATTCTCCAAAGTGTATGGATAGATCGGCTAGCCATTTGAACTGTCCCGATCCCGAACGGATTGGGGAACCGGCTACCTCTTTCAATGCCCGAATCAGATCGGAATGAATGCCGGCGGGGTTAGGATGATTGGAGAGATCAAGGTAAGCCTCGTGTTGATCCACCGGCTCAATCACGCCACTGTACTTGGCGCAGACATCCAGCCATTTCTTGGTGATCTGACAATACCATTCGGCTTGCCAAGGGATCACTTGGGCACGCGGCAAAAGCAGTCGAGCCTTGCTAACTGGCATCCCGACGACGACTCCCGCAGTCTTGGCGGGTTCATCACAATCTAAAATCAGCCGGTCTCTTACCACCAGCCTCCCCTGGGTTGGCAATTCGGCCTGGGGAGCGTGAACGATGTAATAGCGGCTTATTCGGACGAGGGAAATATAGTGCACGTACGTCTACTATTATAGGCCAGAAATGGAAAAGCTTGGAGGTTCGGAGTTTGGAAGTTTGGAAGTTTGGACGTTCGGAGGTTCGGAGGTTCGGAGGTTCGGCAGGTCGGAGTTTCAGGGGGCCGGGGGACCAATTTGAAATCTCTCGGGTCATCCCCCAAGAGTGAGTCACCCGGCAACATCACAACATTGCCAGACTAGCCCATACCGGGCCTACGGATGAATTGTGTAAATGATAAGACTCTTCAAAACGAAAACATGTACCGTGTCGCAGATATGAATTCTCTGCTGTTAATGAAGTCTTGGAGGTTTTCACTAACTACGGTACATGCATTATTAATTCAAGCGCAATTACGCGTGAATCTTTCCGTTCATTCCCGCAGGGAAGAATCCACCCATTGTTGCCCCATCACGACCGTAAACGATATCCAGAACCTGTCTAGGTGTCCGAATCACTGACAGAGAATTCGAAGATAGACTAAAGAACTTTGTGCCGGATATTGGGGGAATAATATCAACTCTATCAACTGCAGTAGTAGAGATATTCTGTTGAGCAATTAAAAGTCGAATGTTTCCAGTATGTAGCGCTTCTGCGGCAAGAATCTGGGCCGCTGCTTGGAGATAGACTTTACTCTGAATGAGCGGAGCTGCTCCACCGTACGCACTTACTCCCACATCCTCAAACGCCCGGGCCAACCTCAAAAATACTGCTTGAGAGCTAAAATCGCCCAAAGCAGCCAAATTGATTGCGGGTTTGGCTACAGCTGCTGCACCCAAGGCTGTTCGCAGGAAATTCACGTGATCACGTTCGTTTGAGGCGATTTCGAACGCTACGCTCTTGGTTGTGTCGTCGATAAATGTGGTTAGCCCACCGCCGGTTGTTGCTCCTGCGGTTCCGGTGCCACCCACGCCAACTCCCTGAGCGTCGATACCTGCGCCAGTTGTTGCGTAGCTGTAGAATTCAGCTTCTAGATACTCAAGATTCAAAGCAAAATTCAGAATATCCGCATCTGAACTCGTTGCCGTAGTCGTGGTTGAACTATCACCGCTACCTCCGCATCCTGGAAGCACCATTCCCGCGGCTAAGAGTACAGAGCCCATGGCTGCTTTCTGGAGAACTCCCCGTCTCGAAACCATCTGAATATCTGGCGCGTCGGTTGAGTGTTGATCTTGCAATGTCATAAAATGCTCCCGGTAATTCTCACATCAAACATATGAGTTATCTCAAGGACATGTCCTATCCTTCCTTGATGATGCTGAATCTTCTTTGTTAGTTTGCAACCTAGCTTTCAATCCAGCAAGTCAACTTGTTTGATGTTAGTGAGTGTGTGTACACAACTGATTGGGGTAGCGCATCAGCATGTCTGTAATCTTCGACCCTCCATGGAACGGACACACGCTAATCTGCAGGAATCCTTAGTCGCTCTTTCCTGATCTGGACTATACGCATTCGTCCAGAGATCGCGATCACCAGTCCGGCAACGCATGCTTGATGGGCGAGAGATGAACGGATTCGAACCACCTTTATGTCTTCATACACGTTTAGTTGGGACCCGACATGGTGAACTGCATTGGCGGTCTGCGCCCCTTTACGTTAGATCGATACACCAAAGACTGATGAAATTGGCCTAGGATGCCTAACTGAGCCAACTGCAAAACTAGGCGTCGACAAGGATTCTGTTGCCTACTTAGGTTCAAAGTAGAGATCGAAGTGCTCCATTTTTGGAGTTTTGCAACTGGCTCAACTAAACGTACATGTGGTGCCACGCCATGATCGGTCAGCAAGAAGCTGGTCCGCCGGCAGAGGCACTAGTGTAGTGTCTTGCAAATCTCCCGACGTCCTCCCAGATTCAAATAGGCAGGAAACTGTGGCGGCGAATTAGTGAGACACTACACTAGATTCTAGCAACGGGCTTGTCGGAAGAAAATGTTTGACGGCGACGAGTCCTCCCTTGTCCCGGCAGGGACTATCCACCGAGTAGCCTGGCATAAGCTCTCGCGCCATGCCAGGTCAGTTGCGGCCTGGCTAAGTTCCCCGGCAGGGGCACCAGAACCTTTCGGTCAAGATATTGAGGATCGTAATTAACACCCGCTTCTTTGAGTAGTGGTTCTAACTCCTCCAGATGAGGTTTCTTATGATGGTGAGCTTCTTGAGTTGAAATGTAGCTCAGAATATCGGGAATCGCCGATGCACTCACTGAGAAAACGGAATATGCCGCCTGCCATTGGGATTCGACGGCGTAGCCGGTAGTCGTCGGATGACCGTGCCGACGTTCCGGGTGCCTCTCTACCCCGACCGTCACCCGGACTCGGGCACGGTCATCCCGAGGCTACCGGCTTCGCCGACCTCTTTGGAGTTCTGTTTTCGAGGAAACGCACCTAACGCCCTGCAAGTACCTCCTAGGTATTCGTGGAGCCGTCCTCGCCATTTATCGTGAATATTTGGCTCACGATTCTTGGTTGAGAATACGATGTGAAAGCTCAAGCTCGCATGAGTTGTAGGCATTTGGTAGATTCTGGTGCCCCTGCCGGGGAACAGACATATTTGCTGACCGATCCTGGCATGGCGCGAGAGCTTATGCCAGGCTACTCGGGGAAAGTCCCTGCCGGGACAAGGGAGGGCTGGTCGCGGTTGAATAATTCGTTCCCATCAAGCGCGTTGCTAAATTCTAGTTCCCCTGCCGGGGAACAGACTTATTTGCTGACCAATCCTGGCATGGCACGAGACCTTATGCCTGGCTATTTGGGAATAGTCCCTGCCGGGAGAAGGGAGGGTCACTTACGTTCAGGTAGGCTTCGACAGGGTGAATTGCCTTGGCGGTCTGCGCCTCCTTTGCGTTAGATTGATACACCAGAGACCGATGAAATGGGCCTAAAGGAGCCTATCTAAATGTATATGACTTTATGGCCTGTGGCCGGTTCAAGCCATCAGCCATTAAACAGGTTTTCTGGCTCTTGGCTGTTTGCAGTGGGATTGGCTAATGTTTTAGTACGGATGCCACGGATGCTTTCTGGATTGTGCTGGGACAGTGGACTGCTCCCTTTTCCTTGGTTAAGTTGAGCGCTCGATGACCTGGCAGATGAGTAGCATTCCAAAATTGTAGGCTGCGGATATCCGTGCCCCGGTCCGGGTGTCGCTCGAATATTGAGGTCCCAGAAACAGGAAATGAGACGAACGCGCTAGCCGTACAGCCTGAGTCAGGGTACGACCTCCCACCGCGGCACGGATATCCGCGGTCTTCACGCTTCGCGTAATTCAGGTCCTCAACTGGTTTGAAACCAAGATCTCCAACGGAATCCTAGAAGGACTCCACAGCGTCCTCCAAGCCATCAAGAATAAAGCCAGAGGATATCGAAACCCCGACAACCTCATCGCAACGACCTATCTCCTACACGGCAAACTAAAACCCACTACCCACTCGAAATGACGAAGAGCCCAGGATATAGTCCTGCCAAGGGTTTTACTGGCAGGGCTGACAGTAGTCAGGGTTGGCAGGGCATGCCGTGGAAATGACCGGTCTAGTTTGAGGTGCTGTCAAACAGCCGTTCCCAAATCGACGGCTTCTTTCTGGGCATCAGTGCCCTAATCATTTGCTCTTGTAAGTTGTGCATTTGCGCCCGTGCATCTCGTTGCTCCGCACGAAGCTCGTCAATCGTGCGACTCTGCCGTTGAATTTCTTCTAACAACTTATCCGTACGCCGATCTGCAATGGATTGCTGCTCTACGATGACGCGGCAAAGGGAAGCGATTTCTCGCCCCATATCTTCGATGGGCGAGGTGCGAGCTCGCTCAAAAACGCCACTCCTCTCATCCAATAAGATGAACAGGGCCGGGGCATAAACTCTATGTTCCCATCCCCGAGCTCCCTTCACTTTTTCTGTGAGGAGTACTCCGTCGGAAATATATCGCCGCACCGTTCTCTCTGAAACCTGGGCCTTCTCCACTGCCTCTCGGATTGAGAGATATGAATTTGGCCGTTGAATGCCAGATTCCAGCAGGCGGGCAATAACCGCGTCAACTTTTGTTAGGCCCACTTCATCTTTGCCGTCTAATCCAAGTTTGGTCGCGATTTTTTCTCGAAGTTTAGCCGGCAGGTCAGAAGTTTCTGGAGTTGGCGTGGGACCGTCATCCAGGTTCACCACCGCTTTAATGTGGTGGTCTTGCGCTCCTGGCTTGGTTGCCAATTTGTCCATCGCCTCGTCAACTAAAGCACTGAGGTCGGGTTTGCCCTTCTGCGCCGAGGCACCCGCCTTTACCTCTTCAATTAGTGACATGAATTCCTCCTCATTGTCAAAGTGCACGCCCTTGGCGATCGCAACCTCAACGAGAAGGTCAAAGACATCTTCATCGTCCAACAAATCATTCCTGTCATTCTTGTTTTTTCGTCTGGATCCATCAGACGAGACGAGCAATCGCGCAGATTGCATAGCCGTTATCCCCCATCCAAAGTGACGAAGCAATCGCCCTAGTAGAATCGCGTGGTTTAAGAAAATATAAAACCAGCAAAATTACCGCAATTTTACGGTTGCAGGCTCAAATTGCAAAAAATGGTGATCTGATACTTGCGCGGGATGAATAAGACCTCCTAGACGCGGGCCGCCAGAGGGCAGACTGGCTCGATGCGGCAGCGTCAAACGATTTAACAAACATCAAGGCAGCCCTGGATCCAAAGCGGCCGAATTCCGGGATTAGGATAGTCAGTCGCTTGGCATCTAGGTTTGGGATCGTCCGTGAACTTGCGATATCGCTTTGGCGGCTTTGGCCTTCGTTTCAGCTACTTTTGGACACGAAATCGCGGCACAGTTCTATCGAAGTGAAGTTCTCCACCCTTTGAATCACCTTACAGCGCCTTGATATGAGAAGATTAAAAATATTCTTGCTTTACCAAGAGTGCCAGATCGGCAGACGCGTGGAGGAACCTGAATTCAGATTGAGCGCGAATTAGCTCATTTGGCAGTTAGGCCGTCGACAGGGTAATCATGTTGGCAGCCCGCTTGGCTTGGTTCCTTAGTTCAGTCATGTCCGTGTCAATTGCCCCGGAGACGAGTACCACTCCCATTCGGCGATGAATCCGGGTTGCGGGTTTCCCGAAATTTCTGATGTCCACGTTGCCCTGGGCCAAAGCAAGTTCAACTCCCGACCAATGGGGTGGAAACGGTGAATCATAGCTCGCGAGAATCACTGCGCTCGCTCCGGCTCGTTGGAGTTCAATCTGGGGAATGGGGATGCCAAGCACCGCACGCGCGTGTAGTTCAAATTCGTTTAGGTTCTGGGTTCCCGCCAGCGTGACCATCCCGGTGTCGTGGGGCCTCGGCGAGAGTTCAGAGAAGATCACTCCCTCTGAGGTGAGAAAGAACTCAACCCCCCATAGCCCAGCTCCGGTTAGGCCTCTGGTTATTCTTTCGGCCATTTCTTGAGCGGAAGCAAGATCACTCTCAGAGATGTGGCAAGGCTGCCAACTTTCTTGGTAGTCCCCCCGCGCCTGAACGTGGCCAATCGGCGCACAGAACAGGGTCGGACCGTTTATTTGGGTCACCGTAAGCAGAGTGATCTCCGTGTGAAAATCAACAAAACCTTCGACGATGACTTCATTGAGGTCGCCCCTTCCTTTCCCAATGCCATCTTGCCAGGCCCGTTCGATATCCGTTTCTGACCGAATTGTAGACTGGCCCTTGCCAGAAGAAGACATTAACGGCTTCACCACACAGGGAATTCCAATCTCTTTAATTGCCTCCTGAAATTCGTCTCGAGTTTTGGCATACCGAAAAGGTGCGGTTCGAATGCCCAACTCATCGACGGCTAAGTCCCGAATGGCGCGTCTATTCATGGTGAAGTTTGCCGCTCGTGCACTTGGCACAACATGGATTCCGCGGGACTCGTAGTCAAAGAAGCGCTCAGTCCTTATTGCTTCAATCTCGGGCACTATGATGTCTGGTTTGACCCGCTCAACAAGTTGATCAAGAGCTTCACCGTCAAGCATATCAATCACGGCGCGCTCTGCCGACACCTGCTGAGCCGGAGCCCCGTCGTAACTGTCTACGGCCACCACTCGGTGACCGAGGCGGCTCATTGCAATAGCGAACTCTTTGCCAAATTCGCCGGATCCCAGAAGGAGAATGGTTTTCATTCGAAATTGACCCTGCCCATTTATTCAGGCAAGCCGGGTGGGCCAGATAGTATCTTGGCCGAATTGGCAAATCTCGCCATCCAAACCGAACCTCTGACGCCCATGATTTCCACACGACCTGAACCTACGGCCGCTGGCCCGCCGGGAATATGTGCGGCGGCTGCATCACTCACGGTAACCGCTCCTGGCGGTGTCTCCTTCTGCAAGTGAGAGGCGATGTCGATGACGTGGGCAAAGTTTAACGACGTGATGTCTCCGGCTTGAGGGGCCACAACCGCCCCGGTATGAAGTGCGCATCTGAGGACAATGGGAACACCGATTTTGTTTCGAAAAGTGTTGAGCTCAATGACGCCGGTTTGAATATTCTTTGCCGCATTTAGTCCTTTAACGGGATGCTCAAACGCGCATATCACGCCGTCGCCCGCGGTGGAGTGAATTCGACCTCCGTGGCGCTTGGTAATTCGTTCTACAAACTGGTGGTATTCATTAAAGGTGAACTCAACTGACAAAGGATCGGATATTTCCTTCATTCGGGTGGAGCCTACAATATCGATGCTGAGAAACGTCATCGCCTGTTCCCCGGATCGCAACTTGTCTTGCAACTGAACCAACTGAGACAGTAATTCTTGACGCTCTTTGGCGGGGTCCTTTAGGCCGAGGTTGCCTCGATACTTATCAACAATTTTTTGAAGGGCAAGCCCTCCCAGAGCGCCGCCAATTGTGAATGGAATGAGGAGGCCCGATTCAATCCTCACAGGGAGCCGGAAGACAAAGGAGAACACCGCCTGCATGGCAATGTAGCCGCCGCCAAACACCGCTCCCGCAATGGCACCCGTGCGAGAGTCTTTGGCTACAGAAACGGTATAGAGGCCGAGGCTTAGGGCAACCAAAGCAAGCATTCCAAAGACCCCGTAGTTGAGGCCTTCGTGGTTAAGTTTGTTTTCAATGGTACCGAGGAGTGCGCAGAACGTGGCCGCCAGGCCCGATGTTACGTATCGACGAACATCTTGTTCCAAGGTGAGGAACTGTGCGCGAAGATTTCCCAATGCGTTAGTCTTCGCTTTTTCTGTGCGGAGTTTTAAGGCGAGACGGACGTAATCCACCGGAGCTCCCGTGGCTTCTGCCACGGCTTGGATGGCCGATTCATCCAACACACCGCCATTGCTTGTACGTAGGCCTTCCGCCAACGCAAGCATTTGCTCAACCCCGTCCTCCGTGAGTACGGCTTGATGTTCTAACACTTGTAAATCCACACCGATACCCCGTTTGGATTGTACTATCTGCAACCCTGCACGTGGCTTGCCCTGAGCGCATTGGCCCAAGATCGCCCAGTATCATGATGGTAATAAACGGTTGTCTGCGTCAAAAAGCCTGCTCATGAGTGTTACTTCGCCTGCTCCAGTCGATTTTAATCCCCATGACGGCACCACTGCCGACTCCGACCCTGCCCATTGGGTTGACGGTTTTGTGGTAGGAACGCTCGTTGTCTTTAGCTGTCCGGGGCCGTTCTTGAGTTTGCTTATCGGTTGCGTTAGCGGGCGATCAGTTTTCGCCGGCCACATATGATCGATGGGTGCGCTTTCACTCCATTCTTTGCTTACTTGCCCCTTGCATTTTGGGTTGCGGTGCTTGGCTTGTGCGATCAAGAACCTTTAAAGCGAGCGGCACAATGATGCTTGCCCCGGCTATATTCGCCTTGGTTCTCGCTATCACCGTACCGTATCCCTTCGGCTCAAAGGCCACCCAAACAGATTTCAACAAGTTTGGCGCGCTGGCCAGTTGGTACACGTGGCCGCTCCACGGTGCCTTGGTGCTTACGGATAATTTGGTTCCCATGGAGGTTGGATTGGGGCCATGCTTCTGCCGGGCCTTGTGATGTTGGGAGTAGTAGTTATGATCTGGCGAGGAACCCGAATTCCCCCGCGGTGAACCGAGGCTTCGCATTAATGACGGTAATCGTATTCACAATTTGCCCATTGGGTTCGGCGGAAAGTTTGCTCCCATTACGGGCACTCGGGACCCGGCCGGCGAGACCGCGCTGGGTTTAACGAGTCTGGTTGGAGCAGACCGCGTTGACCCCGTATTGGCGGGCAAGGAGCAAAAGTTATTTGACCGTGTTGGGTGAGGAGATTGCCACGGCCAGCACGGTAAGCATGGTAAATCTGGCCCCACGCTCACCCATTGCTGTAAGGAGCAACCTGGGTTTGAGTGGTACGTGAAGTTTATTCATAACCCGGTATCCGTAAGACCAAACTCCACGATGCCCGCGTTTAAAGCCCTCAGGCCAGAAAAGTTAAGAAAGCTAGCCGAGTTTCTGCGGTTTCCGCACTGAACTCAGCAATACGAAACTTGCTGCTGAGCTTTTTCGTGGCTAGGATCCACATTGAGGATGGCCTTAAGCCGTCCGCATGCTTCGTCAAACATTCCCAGCATCATCTCAGTCATGGCGAGATCATACTGAACTTCAAGATTATTAGGGTTCTCGTTAGCCAGTGCTTGAAGGGCGGAAAGAGACGCCTCGAAATCTCCTTCAAAGCCCAGAATAAGCCCTACCTGGTGACGAGCATTTACGTGTTGAGAATTCTGATCCAGAACTTTTTGAAGTTCGATCCTGGCTTCTGAATAACGACCGTCGCATCGGAGACGAAATCCGAGTTGATACGTCGGTTCTAGATCCATGGTCATTGCCATCTCAAAAGGAAGTATAACACAGCTCCAGAAACTGCATTGGCCCCGCAGAACAAGTTTCCTGCGAGGCTAATGCCCACCTTAAGCGGTGCCCGGCTCCAAGCGAGGCGGAGACATCTGAATTTTAGTCTGTTTCTCCGCATCTTTTGTTCCCGAAGTGGCCTCAGGTTTTCCATTTGAAGGTGCGATCAAGGGCATTGGAGGCAGAGTTCGTCCGGCGAGCACAGATAGAAACTCCTCTCGATTAAGGGTTTCCCTCTCTAGGAGTGCCTGAACCACCGCATCCAGCTTCGGTCGGTGCTCAATCAGCAATTCCTCAGCTCTTCGGTGGCATTTGTCGACAATTGTGCGAACCTCCTCATCAATTTGTCGGGCGATGTCTTCAGAATAATTCCGCTCGTCGTTAAAGTCCCTTCCCAAAAATGGGTTGTGGCTTCGGCGTCCCAAGGCTAAGGTTCCGAGTTTTTCACTCATTCCGTATTCGCAAACCATAGCGCGGGCAATTCGGGTAACTCGCTCTAGGTCGCTACTGGCACCGGTCCAGATTTCACCGTAAACCACTTCTTCGGCCACCCGACCCCCCAACGAGGTGGAGACTAGGTCCAGCAACTGCTGCTCACTAACCATGAACTTGTCCTGCTCGGGCAGAGAGATAGTGGAGCCTAGGGACATGCCTCGGGGAAGAATTGTGACCTTATGGATTGGGTCGCTGTGCTCAAGAAGTTCGCCCACCACGGCATGACCAGCCTCGTGATAGGCAAGGACTTCTCGCTCCTTAGCGTCAATAATCCGACTGCGTCGCAACGGACCTGCGATATTGCGGTCTAACGCTTCTTCTAAATCTGGTTGACCCACCTTGGTGTGCCCTCTACGAGCCGCCAGTAGGGCACCTTCATTAAGCATGTTAGCAAGGTCGGCACCCGTAAAACCGGGCGTCCTTTTGGCGAGAACATCCAGATCAACATCGCTGTCAAGGGGCTTGCCCTTGGCGTGAACTTTGAGAATAGCGGCTCGGCCCGATGCATCTGGTGCATCGACGGTGATCTGTCGATCAAATCGCCCGGGTCTCAGGAGAGCGGGGTCTAGAACGTCTGGGCGGTTGGTGGCGGCAATCAAAATGACGCCAGAGTTAGGGTCAAACCCGTCCATTTCAACCAGTAATTGGTTCAAGGTCTGCTCACGCTCATCGTGACCTCCTCCAAGACCGGCACCACGCTGACGACCCACCGCGTCAATTTCGTCGACAAAGATAAGGGAGGGACGATGCGCCTTAGCCGTCTCAAACAGGTCGCGAACACGCGCGGCACCTACTCCAACAAACATTTCCACAAAGTCTGAACCGCTAATGTGAAAGAAGGGAACCCCCGCCTCGCCGGCAATCGCTCGGGCCAGGTAGGTCTTACCCACTCCGGGAGGGCCCGTAAGCAGAATGCCTTTTGGGATCTTGGCACCAAGGGCCGCATACTTTTTGGTGTTCTTGAGGAAGTCAACGATCTCAAACAGTTCTTGCTTGGCTTCTTCAATACCTGCCACATCATCAAACGTAATCTTGGGGCCAGTTTCTCCCACTCGCTTTGCTTTGCTTCGCCCAAAGCTCATGGCCTGGTTGCCGCCCATCTGGGCGGGCCGCAAGATAAGGAAGTAAAACAGAGCGGCAAACATGATGGGCACAGCAAGGACCCCCAGCAGGTTGAATATCGCACTACTTACCGGAGGGCTGTCGTGGTTCCACTGGGCTCCACTGGCGGTGAGGGCTTTCTCCAATTCCGGGGCGCTAGGAGAATCTTTATCCACGACAAGGGCTTCAAAAAGTTTGCCGTTGGTGAGTTTTCCGGTGAGAGAGCTTCCCTGCCAACGGGCAGATTCAACGTTTTTGCTGGCGAGGGCGGTCATCAATTCATCGTTTCGCAATTTCTTTGGACCACTACCCAATCCAAGGCCGGATGGGTTGGCAATAAAAATTTGCATGAGCACGATGCCCATGACGGCGGCGAGAAACATTCCGAGGAGGAGCTTTGCAGGCTTGTTCAATCGTTCTCCAAAAGGCTTAATTGGCTATTTAGCCTACGTACGGCTAGCCAGACAGGTTTCTTTATTATGGCCCGTTCAGTTTACAACCGGCTCTAATTGTAATACGATCAGCAAGGAACCTAATGTTTGCCCGTTAATTGAGAATCTTGCGTTGTTCCGTTGTGGAGCCTTCACTTGCTTCAAAACGAATGGTCAATGCCGATTTTAGACCAGGTGAAAGCCTTCCCCGCTCATCTGGGCAGACGCCAGGAATCCAAAGTGGACCCACCATATCGCACAAAACTGGAATGCGTTGCTTTGCGATCGCAGTGAGTCCCGCTTCACTCAGCAAATCTGAGATCAGTCGCCGCCCAGAAAAACCGGTAGGTTGAATCTTTTCCCCCGGCTTTGCGGAGCGAAAATAGAGGCTCCCTTTGATAGCGGCAGGGTTAAATTGCTGGACAAGATTAGTGCGTGATGGCATTTCCGCTTGCGAATTCGATTCGTAGGCAGCAAATTGCCAGCCAAATTCCTCAGACAGAGTCTCACCAGGCACGGTCAGGGGAAACCGAAAAGGGTCATCCGCTTGCAGGCTACGGGCATGAATGACTTCTCCATCCCATTCCATAACCACGTTCCCCCCTTCGGCGGTAATCGATCCATTGGGCTGCGCGGTGAGCCCTGCCACAAGCAGGAGAGTTTGGTCATAGGTGAGCGTGGCTCCAAGGGCCTCGGCCAACAATCGAACCCCTCGCTTAACGAGAACTGGAGGCAACGTCAGGAGCTTTGCCTGATCAATCGCGATCTCTGCATCAAGGGTCAGAAACCCCAGGTCACCATTGAGAGGCACATCGGATTGCTCTAGGGCCGCAGCGGCCATTCCGTTTAAGAACTGGTCTTCTTCGCTAACGATGTTTGCGAGCCGAGCAATCGCACTGTCCGCCGCGGGGTTGAGAGCCCGAATTTCTGGCAGAACCCGGTGACGAATCCGAGCCCGAGAAAAGTTGACGTCTGAGTTGGCGGGATCATCGTGAAACCACAACTCAAGATCTTGGCAGTAGGCCCTCGTTTCTTCCCGCCGAAACGACAGAAGGGGACGAATGAGGTTATCGCGTCGCTCAGGAATTCCTGCCAATCCCGCTAAGCCGGTTCCCCGGGCAAGGTGAAGTAAGACCGTTTCTGAGTGGTCAGACAAGGTGTGCGCGGTGGCGATGAGCGAGGATTCACTTTGCAATGCGGCTTGATCAAAGAACGAGTAACGGGCCTGCCGTCCTGCCTCTTCCAGGCCAATACGGAATTGACGGGCGATCAATGGGACATCGGCCCGACCGGCAATAAAAGGCACGTTGAGAGTGTCGGCAAACAATTGACATCGTGCAAGTTCGTCGTCCGCTTCATCGCGTTGCCCGTGATGAAGGTGAGCGGCCACCACATCAACCCCACATTGGGTAAGGAGATGGAGCAGGCAAGTGCTATCAGCGCCCCCACTGTAACCCACCAAAACCCTTGTGTTGGGGGGAACTAGTCCAGATTCGATGAGGTGTTGGTTGAAGCGCTCAAGCATTGAGAACAGAATACCGGAACCAAGATTATGTAAGTAAATGAAGCGAAAAGCTTAGAAAAACGATGATTGATCGCGATGCAATTCATCTCATTCTTGCTGAATTGCGCTTTTTTGCCAGCGGTTGGCATTCTAAGGCAATTGGCGGGTATCTTAACATGCTTTGAAGTTTGTTTCAACCTACTGCATTGTGCGTACGGCTTGGCATCAAGCAACATCCCAAACATATGGACATAGCTAAACCCTATGCCGTTTAGAACCCCTTAGTCGTGGTCTGGGCGGCACTCAACTTACACCGGAGAACCCCGCCATGAGAACCGACGAACAAGCATTGGTCGAGCGCCTACGCACGCTTTCGCGCATTGAAAATCCCGACGTCTACCACGAAGAGTTGGAAGGAGTGCGCTCAGAAGATATTGCAGAGGCCCTTATGCGCCTGGATACGGAAGAGGCTCTGCGAATCCTTCAGGGATTAGACGCCACTTTAGCCGCCGATGTTTTGGTGGAATTACCCACTGAAAAAGCCCGATCTTTGGTGAATGAGTTACCGGACATCACGGTGGCCCATTACCTAGACATCTTGCCGATGGATGACGCGCTTGAATTGCGAGAGGGATTAGATCCCGATCGGTTTGAAGCGTTACTTCACGTGATCCCCAAAGAAGACGCGATGGAGATTCGTCGCCTGCTGAGCTATCCGGAGGGATCGGCCGGTCAGCTGATGACGGAAGACTTTTTGGAGGTCCCGCCGGAATCTACGATGGCGGAGGTGCTCCAACATATTAGAGAAGCGCCAGAGGAAGCGTACGAGACCGTCACGTACATTTACGTGATAAATCAAGATCGGCACCTGCTGGGTGTGCTTAGCCTAAAGCGTGCGATTCGGTCTAAGCCAACTGACACTGCTCGAGACGTAATGACGAGCGACCTGATTACGATTCCCGCCTCCGCAAATGAAGAAGAGGCGGCAAGAACCCTAGCCCGCTATGGCATTGCCGCGTTGCCGGTTCTTGATGATCGGGGTCGGATGCTGGGCATTGTCACCGCCGACGATGCGCAGGAAATTCTGGAAGAAGCCGAAACGGAAGACGCGCTTAAAATGGGTGCCGTTTCTGGTGACGCGGAAAACTACTTATCTCTCAGCGTGCTGGAACTCGTCAAACGCCGAGTGCCGTGGCTTCTCGCCCTGTTTGTCGCCGAAAGCCTCACCGGAAACGTGCTTCGATACTACGGACAGGGCTCAGATAACGAACTCAAGCTCTCGCCGTTAACCTTCTTCATTCCGTTGCTGATTGGTGCAGGCGGGAATTCTGGCTCTCAGGTGACTACCACCATCACCCGCGCTCTGGCGCTAGGGGAAGTGAAGCCACGGGATTGGTTGCGGGTGACGCAAAGAGAAGTTGTCACCGCATTGATTTCGGGGAGCATTCTTGGGGTGGCGGGCTTCTTGCGCGCCTACATTCCGGTCCCAATCATCGGATGGGGATCCACGTTTGAACTCTCTTTGGTGGTTGGGTTAACGTTGCCGGCCATTGTGTTGTGGTCTACTACGGTGGGAAGTTTGCTCCCCATTGGCGCGAAACGGCTGGGCATTGACCCCGCCGTGATGAGCGCTCCCTTCATCACCACCTTTGTGGATGCCACGGGCTTGGTCATCTACTTTGAAATTGCGCGTAGATTGCTTTCCCACTGAGCCTGATGATAAGACCGTCATAATTCCCCCATGATTCCGCCGATTGTGGGGGCACTGATTACCGGACTGGTGGGGATTGCCGCTGCCGGTTTGGGGCGATTACTGATCGGACGCTGGACCATGGAGATGGACCGGGCGGCTCGACCCGGCATTTGCGGCCTCGTGGGCCTTGGCGCACTGGGCCTCCTTACGCTGGCCATCGGCTTGATTCCCGGCGGATTGCACGGGGGAATCTATATCATTGCCGCGCTCGTGGTAGTTGGATTAGTGTCCGTTGTCCAAATTGTCCGGGAACTCCCGCTCAAGATTTCTCTTCCCTCTGGCTTGGGACTTCTGTTTCCCCTGACAATCGGCCTGTTTGTTCTCTTTGGGCTCGTGGGCGTTTTGGCGCCCAGCGATACCATGGATTGGGACACTCTGGCCTATCACTTGGCGGTTCCCAAACTGTGGTTGACCGCCGGGCAAATTGATTTCATTCCCTCTATTTCCCACAGTAATTTTCCCTGCACCGTGGATGCGCTCTACATTTGGGGACTTCAATGGGGAGGCCAACATGGGGCTAAAGCGTTTTCTCTGGTGTTCTTTGTCTTGGGAATCCTCTCGATCTTTGGCCTCGCGCGTCAGCGTTACGGAGACCGGGCCGCATGGTGGTCGGCTTTGGCTTTTGCATCCATTCCCGTAGTGGGATGGGAAAGTGGTACGGCTTATATTGACGTAGCTCATGGCCTCTACGCGGGACTCGGAATGGTCTTTGTTGCCCTGTGGCTAGATGCACCAGAAGACAAAAAGAACCTTTGGCTTGCGGGAATCTTTATGGGCTTTGCGGCCGGCACCAAGTACACGGGGCTGCAAACGTTGTTTGTGGTCTGCGTGGTCATATTTGCCGTCCTGTCTTTGCGTAAGCAAGTCGGTCCAGGATTTCAGGCCGCATGTCTGGTGGGCTTAATTGCGGTGGCGATCTCGGCTCCGTGGTACATCAAAAACGTGGTCAACACGGGAAATCCCGTCTATCCGTTCTTCTTTGAAAAGCTCAAGGGGAAGAACTGGGATCAACGACGAGCCGACATTTATCGGAATGAGCAGCAGACATTCGGAGTCGGTCGCACCGAAAAAGGTCGAGACGCCACCCAAATGGGAGCCGGTGTCTGGGGCCTCGCCTATCAACCGGGCCGCTTTGTGAATCCGGGCCAAGATGCCGGTTTGGGAACTCCGCTCGGCGCGGTCGGAGTGGCGGTCCTGGTAAGTCTGCTGTTCTGGATGGTTAGCGGACGGGCTCGCCGGTTTGAGTCGGCGGCGCTCGCCTGCGTGGTTGTGAGTTTAATCCCGTGGTATTTCCTCAGCCAACAAAGCCGATACTTTGTCCCGCTTTCTGTTCCGTTGTGTCTCCTTGCCGGAGGGGCGGTGGTGCGCTTGAAACTGGGTCAACTTATGGCCGCCATCGTTACGGTTCAGTCTCTGATCACCCTCTATGTTGCCAACGAACTCAGGGTGAGTGGCCTATTACCGGTGGTTCTTGGAAAGGTGGACGCCGCAGATTATCAGAAAGCGAACCTATCATTTTACGAAGCCAGTGTTTCTATCAATGAATCCCTGAAACCGTTGGGTGCAGGGGGCAAGGTTGCCTTGTACGATGAGGTGTTTGGCTTTCTCTTGGACGTTCCGTACATGTGGGCTAATCCAGGTCACAGCACGTTGATTCCTTATGACGACATGACCGACGGGAAAGCCTACGTGGGGGGCATGAAGCGTCTGGGGTTTTCTCACGCATACATTAGCCTGAGTCCCATCGTCAAAGATCCGGCGTTCGCCCAATCTTGGTTAGGCGCTATGGGTCTGCCATCGTCATCGGGACCTTGGACGGCCGAAGCGCGAGCTTCGAATTATTCGGACTGGCAATCTAAGTGGCAGGTCCTGTTGGCCGATGCCGTGAAGGAAGGATTGATGGAACCGGAACAAACTTACCGACACGGCATCCTGTTCCGGTTTAAGTAGATCTTGGAGCTCGCGAGCGTGGTCGCGAGCTCACCTGAAGGTCCAGGTTATTTCCGGCGATTTCGAACAAACGTGCCGAGGCCCCCGATGAGGAACGGAAGGATCGCCGCCGGGCTTGGAGCCGCGCTGTTAACCCCTTTCAGGACGTCGGTAGACACCGTGAGTCCAAACACCAATGGCGCGCCATCGCCAATGTAGCCGCCGCCAGTGTACGTATAGGTAACACTGTTGAGACTGCCAATGTAGCCGGGAACGATGAAACCTTGCATGTCATTTCGAACGTAGCCAAAACCGCCGCCCACCTGGGCACCCGCTAGCCAATACGCGGTGGCAGAGATGCCGGACACGTAAGTGTTGACGAAATTGCCAAAGTAGTGGTCACGAACGTTTTTCCCTTCAATGAGCTGATAGGTCACGGAACCGCTGGATCCGTTGAGCTTAATGTCGCCGATGTTGGTGTTCTGTGATCCGTCAAAGGAACTGGCTAGCGTGTAGAAACTTTGAATTCCCGACAGGCCAACTGGAACCGTGACGGAATTAGCAGAGAAAATGGGACCCACTGCGATGAGCCCTTCGCCCACCGTGTCTCCGTTTGGATTCTTTGCCGCTATAAACGGAACTGAGCCAATTGAGTAACCGGCACCGGTGGTTGGATAGTCAGAAACCGGATAGCTGGGGTTTGTGAGCTGGGACGAATCGTACGTGGCGTAACCCGAGAAATCAATAGGAGTGTATGTCGCGTGCGACATGGCTGCGAGTCCCAACGCTAGGACAGTAATGGCGGTTTTCATATGTAAATTGCCTCATCGCCACCTTTGACGACAATTACAGGGTAACGCAATATTTGGTTTTAAGAGCGTTGACCGGCCAAGAATTATTACCAGGGCTGTTGCGTAGATTCCATCAATAGGGTCTTTCTGGCCAATTCAATATGACCGGATACCGACGGATCTTGGCTACCTCTCAGGTGCTGTGATACACATTTTGTTGAGCCAGTTGCAAAACTAGGCATAGACAAGGATTTTGATGCCTAGTTTTGCAGTGGGCTCAACTAATACGGTAGCGGTCCAAGGCCATGGTTCAACCTACGATGGGCTGATCTACGGCTGAACGATCTCCGGCGTCGGAAGGTCTAGGCCCTTGAGCTGTTCCAGGATGAGGCCTTTGTCCCCCACTAAAACCAGCAGACCTCGCTCCAACGGAATCGCCGTGTTAACCATAGAATTTAGGCGAGTGGCTTTTAGTTGGCTCACCTGCGTGAGATCCTCGCTAAACGCCGAGAACGGGCGCCCTTTTGCGTACAGACTCGCGGCGGTGCTGATGAGGCCGCGCAGGCTCTCGATCCCTTCGATGGCCGCCGTCCGCATCGTGGCCGACGCCTTCACCACATCGGGTTCCGATATGTCTCCGGTGCGGATTTTGGCAAACTCCTTTAAGAATTCGCGCAAGGAGGCCCCGGTCACGTCGGCGCGGACGGCTGCACGTGCGGAGAAGTAGCCCACGTGAGGCGTAAACGTAAAGCTAGATCCCGCTCCGTAGGTGTAGCCCTTGTCCTCCCGCAGATTCTGATTCAGCCGACTGGTGAATCCACCGCCCAATACGTTGCTAATTCCCTCGAGGTCCGTTCTATTAGGAGAAATGTAGGCGGGAGAGGGCATGATGAACGACACTACCGTCTGTACTGCCTTAGGGCGATCCACAATAACCACACGAAGTTTGTCGTGTGCCGGCTCGGAAAAGTCTGCCGCGGTGGGGGGCACCGCATTGGATTTCCAGCCTCCCAAAGCCTTTTCCAACTGGGCTTGAACGGTTTTCTGATCGAGACTCCCGGCCACGAAAATCGCCGACGTTTCGGGTCGAAGAATCGTCTGGCTTGCCGCTCGGAAGTCCTCCAACTTTAAAGCGGCGACGGATGATTCGTCTCCACTGGTCGGGCGTCCGTACGGATGCGCGACTCCAAAAAACTCGCGCATTGAGACCTTGCGGGCCACCGAGTCGGCTCGGTTCCTTTCTTGAGCAAATTCCTCAATCGTGAGTCTTTGAACGCGCTCCCATTCTTTTGTATCAAACCGAGGCCGAATCAGGGCATCTGCGTATAGTTCCAAGGCAGGTACGAAGTTTGCGCTGATGACATCAAGGCTGGCCTGGGTTGTCATCACAGACGCACTGGCCGAAAAATTAGCGCCTAATCGGTCCATGGCGTCAGAAAAATCGGAAGCCGAACGGGTGCCCGCTCCTTGGGAGAGCATCACCGCAGTGAGGGCGGCGCGCCCGAACTTACCGTTGGGATCCGTGGCCGCTCCCGCAGGGAAACTTGCGATGAGTGACATAACGGGTAGTTCTGGTCTTGAGAAGTAGAAGACCTTCATCCCATTAGATAAAGCAAACTCTTTTGGCATTTCGGGGGCAAAAGCGGGGGGTGTTCCGATGGTGGGCCGCTCAGTTCGCGGGTTTGGTTCTACCTTTGCCATCTCCAGCACCACGCGCAAAATGAGGCGATTGCCCATATCGAGCGTTTTTTGGGCCACCTTTAGAATTCCGCTGGGAGTGGCCGTTCTAAAACGGTCGAGGTCCCGTTTGAACGAATTCGGCTCTCCGTAAATGAACTCGTACTCATTTAGCTTGTCCGCTTTGCGCATGATCGATTGCAGTTCAGTGAGGGAGCCGAATTCTAACTGAGCAGTAATTCGTTTGAGTTCCTGGGGCTTGGGCGCTTGACGCAAGAACTCTTCCAGCACCTTGTCCATTTCCGCCTCCAAGGCGCCCTGGGAGGATCCCTTGGCTAGCGTTGCCTCTACGGTAAAAAGAGATCCCAACAACTGGGAATCCTGAGAGGCGCTGACTTCGGACGCTAGTTTCTTTTCGGTTACCAGTCGCTGGTAAAGCTTGCTTGTGATTCCGTTTGAAAGCAGTTGGCCAACCAAATCCATTTCGGCGTCTCCCGCCTGATACCAGGCGGGACTGTGCCACACCATTTTGGATTTTGCTGCGGGGACAGAATCGACAAAGGTGACTCTCTTAATCCCAATGGGCGGGATCGAGACGGGGAATTTCCGGGGTACGTCATTTTGCCGGGGTAGCGTGCCAAACAGTTTCTCAATCGTGGGTTTGATGTCAGCGGGCTTAAAGTCTCCGGCTACTACCAACGACGCGTTATTGGGAACGTAATAGGTTGCAAAAAAGTCTTGAACATCCTTCACGCTCGCGTTGTCTAGGTCGGCCATGGAGCCAATCACGCTGGTGCTATAGGGATGCCCTTTAGGGTACATCAGCCTGCCTATGGCTTCTTCGGCTTTGCCGTAAGGCACGTTTTCGGTGGTCTGCCGTCGCTCATTCTTCACCACGTCTCGCTGAATGTCGACCTTTTCTTTCGTCATGGTTCGGCCAAGATCTTCCAACCGATCCGCTTCCAAGTACAGCAGGGTCGGAAGCAGGTTGGCGGGTCCAGACTCAAAGTAGTTTGTTCTGTCCGACGAAGTTGAGGCGTTATTGCTTCCGCCCCCACCTTCCATAATCGTGTCAAACTGGCCGCGGGGAACGCGCTCGGTTCCCATGAACATGAGGTGCTCAAACAGGTGGGCAAAGCCAGACCGTCGATCTGGTTCGTCTTTGGCACCCACGTAAAACCAGATGTTTACGCTTGCCACGGGCAGGCTGTGGTCTTCGTGCAAGATCACCCGCATGCCGTTTGGCAGAGTGTATTTCTCAACCTTTACGTCTTGAGCAAATGCGGTGAGCACGCTTACGGAAAGGGCAAGCAAAATTGCGCGAGTTCGCAGATTCATTTCCTGAAGTTACCTCCTCTGAGCCGAATTCAAGGTCAAACCCGCCGAAGCACTGGAACCGGGCAAGATCTTCGCGTTCGTGCCGGCTCGTCGCGGAAAATACATCTGGCTAACCACCCAGCCACTCATCGGCAAGCTCAGATGAGGTCTCCATGCGGACCTGCAATGCCACGGGTAACCTAACGGTCCGATGGAATACCGAAAGTTGGGGCGATTTGGCGTGCGTGTGAGTGAAGTGGGACTGGGGGGATGGTTAACTCACGGAAAATCCCTTGATGACTCGGTGACGGAACAGATCGTTCGACGTGCCTTTGATTTGGGAATCAATTTCTTTGACACGGCCGACGCGTACAACGCGGGCGAGGCAGAAAAGTCTCTGGCTAAGTCCACCAAGGGGATTCGCCGCGATGACCTCTTCTTGGCCACCAAGTGCTATTTTCCGATGAGTTCGCATCCCAACGATCGCGGATTGAGTCGCAAGCACATCTTTCAATCGGTCCATAACTCGTTGCGCCGTTTGGAAACGGACTACTTGGACCTCATGCAGTTTCACCGCTACGACGCAGAAACTCCCCTCGACGAAACCGTGAGAGCCATTGACGACCTTGTAAAACAGGGCAAAGTGATGTATTGGGGCGTCAGCGAGTGGAATGCGCACCAAATTACCGATCTTCAAAGAAATGTTGAGGCTCTAAATGCGAACCCACCGGCATCCAACCAGCCGGTCTATAACATGCTGAACCGCTACATTCAAGACTCCGTTCTTCCGGTGAGTCACCAGTTTGGGATGGGCCAAGTGGTGTTTTCGCCGCTCGCTCAGGGGGTTCTTTCTGGAAAGTATTTGCCCGGTCATGCGGCTCCGGCGGATTCTCGGGCGGCGGACAGCAACTCCAACATGTTTATGGGAGGAGTGCTTACCGATGAAGTGCTGACCCGAGTTCAGTCGCTCAAGGCGTTTGCCGAAGACCTTGGCTACACGTTGCCCCAGTTTTCGCTGGCCTGGTGCCTTAGAGAACCAGGAATCAGTTCTGTGATTGTGGGCGCTACCCGAGTTGAACAGTTAGAAGCAAACGTGACTGCGTCTGGATTAAAGTTGGATTCCGAAGTCTGGGCTAAGGCAGAGGCCATCTTGGACGGCAAGGAAGGATGAGAAAGAAGACCTTCTTTACCGAGCCGATCAATTGTGATGTACCGGAACCGATGCCTGAACTCAGCACGGTGGAAACCGAGTTTGAGAAAAAGCGGGGTGTTGGCAATATTGAAGTTCGCCGAGGCTTTGCCCAAGTCCACGTTTCCAACTTAGAGGGTGACTTGGTTCAAGAGCGACTACGGGTCCTAAAAGCGGTTGCGGACGCGGATGTCAACATTGACTTCCTCAAGCTCACGCCATCGGGTTTGAGTTTCTTGGCCTTAGAAGATCGAGCCGAGACGGTGAAAGCCGTGCTCAAAGGCGAAAAAGTTGATTTTATTGCCCAGAAGAGCCGGAGCATTGTGTTGGTGCACGCGGTAAACATGCGGGATGAAGAAGGACTGATTGCCAGTATTGTGCAGGCCGCCATCGCCAGCCGCGCCATCGTGGACCATATTGGCGATATGCACGATCGGTTGCTGATGGTTCTGGACAGCGCGGATGCGGAGCGATTGGCGGCCAAGCTGAGAAAGGATTTGGTGGAGTAGTCATGCGCATTAAAGTGATGAAGTTTGGTGGGACCAGTGTTCGCGATGCCGAGGCGCGAATGACGAGCGCTCTGAGAGTAATTAGCGCTAAAGAGCAAGGATATAAGCCCGTAGTGGTGGTCAGCGCGATCGGTAGGAAAGGGGCGCCTTACGCCACGGATACCCTCATAAATATGCTTCGAGAGATTGATCCGAGCGTTGAGCCAGAGGCTCGCGAACTCGATCTTTTGCTTGCGTGCGGAGAAATTCTCTCGGCGGTCATCTTTGCGCATACGCTTAAAACTCTGGGGCACCCGGCGCAGGCGTTTAGAGGTGGCCAGGCGGGAATCAGAACGGATGGCGTTTACGGTAACGCCCGCATTGTGGGAATCAATCCCGCTTCCATTTTACGCAGCGTAGATCGCGGTCACATTCCGGTGGTGTGTGGTTTCCAGGGCGCATTTGCCAGCCCAGATGGTGGAGTTGAAGGCGAATTGACGACCTTGGGGCGAGGGGGTTCCGACACTACCGGTGCGGCGATGGGGGCCGCACTTAAGGCGCACTCGGTGGAAATTTACACGGATGTAGACGGGATCAAAACTGCCGATCCAGATGCGGTTCGGCACGCCCCGACCCTACGAAAAGTAACCTACGACGAAGTCGCGGAGATTGCTCACCTTGGGGCCAAAGTGGTCCACCCCCGGGCGGCAGAAATCGCGATGCACTACGATATTCCGCTGTACGTAAAAAACACGTTTAGTGAAGATGACGGCACCGAGATTGTGAAAAGAGAGAACTTCCCCGGACGTCGCGTTACCGGGGTGACCCACACCGGAAAGCTGGTCTACATGCAGTTTGACCTCTCCAACGCGGCCGATGGTGACCGCGAAGTGTTGGAAGCGCGCATCTACGAGACGATGGCTCGCTACGCAGCAAATCTCTTCATGCTAAACCTGAGCCCCAGCAGCACCGGATTTGCCGTTCCACGAGCGCAATACGCGATGGTTGAGGATGTGCTGGACGGGCTTGTGATTCCGGTGGAGACTACGGAGCGACGGGTTTATCTCTTCCAAATCGGTCAGCAAGCCTCAAGGGAAGTGGATACCCAGGCCCGACTCTTGGAATCGCTGGGAGACGTTCGTCGGGTGACGGCTCAGTTGACCGAAGGTTGCACGATGGTTTCCTTGGTGGGGCACGAATATATGCCGCAACCAGGACTGTTTTACGAGGTCTTGAAATGCTTAGCGGATGCACACATCACGGTGCTTCAAACCAGTGACAGCGACTTCTCACTGAGTGTTTTGGTGCCAGAATCCGATACGAATCGTGCGGTACGCATGCTGCATGATCGTTTCGGACTTGCGGAAGTTAGCTAAGGGTGAATTTGCACTTTACGCTCCCGGTTTGGCGTCCTGCGGTGATGGGGATTCTCAACGTCACCCCGGATTCGTTTAGTGACGGCGGTAGATTTATCGATACGGCAAGTGCAACGGCCGCTGCCACCGCGATGGTGAACGACGGAGCGGACCTCATAGACGTAGGCGGGGAGTCTTCTCGTCCGGGCGCTCAACCCGTCTCTGAGTTGGAGGAGATTCGTCGGGTGATTCCGGTGGTAGAGACTCTCGTCGCCCAAGGAATCGTGGTCTCGGTGGATACCACCAAGGCCGAGGTGGCACGTCAGTGCTTATTGGCGGGCGCACAAGTTGTGAACGACATTTCCGCACTATCTGATCCCCAGATGGCCAGCACCTGCGCCGATGCTGGCTGCACCGTTTGCTTGATGCACATGAAAGGCAATCCCCAAACGATGCAAACCGACCCCGCCTACGTGTGTGTCTCCGAAGAGGTGGGGAGTTTTCTTTTGGCGCGAATTGAAGTTGCTGAAGACGCGGGTGTTCAACGAGAAAACATCTGGATAGACCCGGGGATTGGGTTTGGAAAGACGATTGAACACAACCTCACCCTAATCAGAGAACTTGGGCAGTTGACGGGTCTTGGCTATCCCGTTTTGATCGGAGTCAGTCGAAAGTCAATGATTGGTCGGGTTCTTGCCGATGCAGTGGGAGCGTTGGATGTCCTGGATCGGCTTGAGGGGGCGCTTGCTCTTCAAGTAGCGGCTCAGTTGTTAGGAGCTAAGGTTATTCGGACTCACGATGTCAAATCTTCTCGAAGGGCAGTGGATATGATCGCCGCGCTTCAGCCCAGCTAAACCTTTTTGAGCTTCCACGCCCCTTGCTTAAAGAAGTACATGGCAAGGATTCCTTGAATCCCTTGCGTGATGGAGAGCGCAATCCAGGCCCCATTTGAACCCCATCCCAACCCAAACGGCATTGTAACGCCGCCAAAAATATGTTGGCCCACGGGGAGCGCAAACGCAAAGGCAAGCGGCACCCTAAGTCCCCAGAGCGCAAATAGGGTGATCCACATGGGGCGGGTGGTATCTCCGGCGCCTTGCATTGCGCCAACCAGGATCATGGCGTAGGCAAACAGAACTTCGCTCAAGCACAAACTTCGGATGAGAGCTACGGTTACCTCAACCACATCGGCCTTATGGGCGAGAAGTGCACCGGCAATGGCCGGGCAGAATATGAAGATAGGCCCCGCGAGACCTAAGGTGACCAATCCCCCATGATGGGCCGCCTTCCAAGCCAATCGCTCCGCTCGGGCTGGGTTCTTCATTCCCAAACTCTGTCCTACCAATGCCCCTGCCGCCGCCGACAGGCCAAAGAACGGCATGAACATGATGGATTCCACGGAGAATCCCACCCCCATCGCCGCGATCGCCACGGATCCACCCGGCGTCATCGCCAAGACCAGGGTGAACATTGTCAGGGAAAGCACCCGCAGAGTGGACATCAATGCGGCAGGAACGGCGATCTTGAGAATTCTCAGGGTCCAATCTTGAGACGGAACCGAAATTTTCCACTGTTCGCCGAGTGGAGTTCGGCCCGAATAGATAAGATAACCAAACGCGCTTATCCACGCACTTAACGCCAGGGCGGCGGCGGCTCCGGGCAACCCCATTCCCAATCCCGGAATCGGCAATCCTCCAATGATTCGAGGGGGGAAAATGAACACGAGGTTGAAGCTGATATGCAACAGGATTTGCACGGAGGAGATGATCATCGGGCTCACCGTATCCCCGACTCCACGCATGCAGCCGGCCAAGGTCTGAATCACAAACAGGGCCGGCAGAGACAAGCTAAACATCCGGACAAACAGGGTCATCTGGGCCGCCGCTTCTGTGTCGCCGACCGGAAGGAGCGCATGCGCAACTCCCGCCGCCGAAGTCCAAGACAAGACTCCCATCATAAATCCAGCGGCGATAGCCAGACTCACGGATTGCCGACTCGCGAGGCGGAACTGAGACGGTTCGCCCGCCCCGAAGAATCGACTGACCAGCGCAGTGGCTCCGGTTGCAATTGACACGGCAAGCGAAAACATCAAGAACAGCACGTTCATAGATGCCCCGTGCGCAGTAAGCGCAGCCGTGTTAAGGTGGCCAATAAAGCCACGATCCAGGAGAGTGTTAATCACCTGCATGGAATTCAGGGCAACGGCGGGCCATGCTAAACGCCAGACGGTGCGTGCAGAAGATTCATCAGCAACGAATGGCTCAACGGGATCTTGGGCAAGGGTCGCCACGGGAGTCTAAAGGGTACCCGCTCAAAGAATTGAATCTGCGCTTGCCGGTTCTGTCATCCTATATCAAAATATGAAGCGCATTGCACTGCTTGTGGGATTGGGCCTTTTGGCGGGGTGTAACTCGGGAAATGACACCCTGGGAGCGGTTGCCCCCAATTTTAAGGTTGAAAGCCTTAATCGACCGGGGGTTGACGCCTCAATTGAACAGTTTAAAGGCAAAGTAATCTTGCTGGATTATTGGGCCACATGGTGCGGCCCCTGCAAACAATTTATGCCGTATGTTCAGGCCTTTCACGAAAAGTACGCGGAGAAGGGACTTGAGGTGATGGCGATCAGCAACGAGGATCGAAAGTTGGTTCAAGGCTTTCGTAACCAGAGGCCAGAGCTCACGTTTCCGATTTATCTTGATGAATTTAACTTAGCCCAGAGTGCGTTTGGGGTTGAAAGTTACCCCACCGCAGTTCTCATCAATCGAGAAGGCAAAGTTGTGTTCTTTGAGCGAGGAATCGATTCCACGTCGCCAGCCAGACTTGATGCCCTGATCCAGAAGGAATTGGGCTAGATTGGTTTGGCGCACCCCGTATGAAACGGTTGCGCTGACCCAAATATTGGTCCCATTTACGCCAGGAACCAACCTCGACGGCGAGGAGTTTAGCTTCTCCAACGAAGGTCTGATTCTGGGTGCATTTTCTTTGGCGGATCAGCGTGACCTCGGCGTTTGGTCTCGGTTGGTGGATCAGGAATTCCCCGATCTTTCTTACAATACATTGTTCATTCGGTCGGAATGGTCGGTGCGTGAGCGTAGCAACTTGGCCGTATCCGTTCCAATAAGCAGACGCGCTAACACCGTCGCCATCACCGATGTCGAATCTCGGTGGCAAACTATACTTAAGCCCAACCGAGCCTTCGCGGGAATCATCCGCGCCGGAATAATGCCCCTTGTTATGATGGGCCCGCCCACCGAAGAAGCATGGGATACTTTTTGTGCATGCGTCGGGCAGACGCTAGTTGGATAAGGGCCGGGGGGCGATAATTGACCGCCAGCCGAGTAGCGTATTGGGCTGATACGGCTCAAAGTTCAACGGATTGGGATTCACCGCAAGCATGGTGAGAAACCACTGGGTGACGTGAGTGGGAGCCTGAGTCGTAAAAGATCGAAAGGTAATAAACTTTAACTCCAACAAGCCTTTGTCGCTCACAAACTGGTAGGTCAGCGATTTGTGATCCACCGTGGGCGCACGATAAGTCAGCGACATAGGATTCACCACAAGGTCTGATCCGGGAAGCCAATCTCTGTGCACCGCCAATAACCCACCGTAAATTTCGTCCAAAAGTCTAACCGCGTTAGTGCCGTGACCACTCACATCAGATTGGAGCAATAAAAGCAGATCGCGCCGATAAGTCAAATTGGTTTTTCCGTCAAATCTCGAGTAAGGCGTTTCGCTAAATTCGTGAGTTAGGAGATTGTAAGTGTGGAGAATCTCGCCGTCTGCCACCGTACGCTTGATCAGTTCCTGTTTTTGAGTGAAGGTGCTGTATCGATACTCTTCAACGTCAACCTTGTCCACAACCGTCGCGTTGTCCTCTGCGGACCAATATACGTCCGTCGTAAACGGAGTGGATCGCCCTTGCGTGATGTCGTCACCGGTAATTCGGATAAAAAGGTTCGA
Organism: Fimbriimonadales bacterium; assembly: GCA_038212035.1. GTDB lineage: Bacteria > Armatimonadota > Fimbriimonadia > Fimbriimonadales > Fimbriimonadaceae > Fimbriimonas. Next base: position 20,305 of record JBBQUZ010000005.1, on the reverse strand, counting down.
CTGCTTTCTAAGAAGTTGGAGGCTGTCCAAGATGGAACTTTCAGTCACCTGAGCGTTAGCCGTAGAGACCGTCAACATTCCGCCGAGAAGAATTGCAATTCGATTCATGTTTGTGCCGCCTGACCAAAGTTTTGGGTAGCCAATCTTTGACGCAACATTCTCCTCACCGGTTCGCTCTCGCGGGGTTGGTGAGGTGAATTTCGCGATCATACCGGATGCCGAGATCGCAGAACGTTCAGAATCGAAGGGTGATTCGGTTTGTTTCCCCAGAAGATGCGGTTAGGTGCGTTGAGTCTCATCATCGAGTGTTTATCCACAGCGTTGCCGCCTCTCCACGTTTGCTAATAGACGCCTTGGTTGCCCGGGCCACTGAACTCCGCGGGGTTCGAATTGTGCACATCCACACCGAAGGAGAAGCGCCGTACGTGGAGGCCAAGTACCGTGAAAATTTTCACCATGACGCCCTATTTGTGGGAGCAAACGTTCGACAGGCGGTGAACGATGGTCGGGCCGATTACACCCCGGTTTTTCTGAGCGAAGTCCCTCGCCTCTTCCGCCGGGGAGTGCTTCCGATTGATGTGGCACTCATCACGGTTTCCCCACCCGATCGCCACGGCTATTGCTCTTTAGGAGTATCAATCGACACAAGTTTGGCGGCCGTGGAATGCGCTCAGCACGTGATTGCACAAGTGAATTCATTTATGCCGCGCACTCACGGAGATGGGCATATTCACGTGAATCAAATTCACGCGTTTGTCGAGGGTTCCGTTCCGTTGCCCGAACATGCGGTTCACGAGCCGTCGGCTCAAGAACTTGCCATCGGTCGTCATGTTGCGGAATTGGTGGAGGACGGTGCGACCCTCCAGATGGGAATTGGAGCGATACCCAATGCAGTCTTAGCTTGCTTAACCGGACATAAAAATTTAGGGGTTCATTCCGAAATGTTTTCTGACGGGGTGATTGACCTGGTTCAAAGCGGAGTGATTACCGGGACACAGAAAGCGGTGGGAAAGGGCAAGTTGGTCGCGGGATTCTTAGTGGGGACCCGGCGACTGTACGACTTTGTGGACGACAACCCAGGAATCTCAATGCGCGACATTGCCTACGTGAACGACACCGCGATTATTAGGCGTCAACCTAAAATGACCGCCATCAATAGTGCGATTGAAGTTGACCTAACGGGGCAGATTGTAGCGGATAGCATTGGCACCCGAATTTACAGCGGGATCGGCGGGCAAATGGACTTTATGCATGGCGCTGCCCTGAGCGAGGGCGGGAAACCGATCATTGCCATGGCTTCCACAACTGCCCGAGGCGAATCAAGAATCGTGTCCATGATCAAGCCAGGCGGCGGTGTGGTAACCACCCGGGGTCACGCACAATACGTAGTCACCGAATACGGGGTGGCTTACCTATACGGAAAAAGCCTCCGGGAACGTACCAAGGAGTTGGTGGCAATTGCCCACCCCGATCATCGGGAGGCACTGGAACGTGAAGCCCATCAGCGTGGGCTCATCTACAAATAGGGAGGCTCCTTTGCGCCCATTTCATCGGTCTAGGGTGTATCCATCTCACGTAATGGATTCGCAGACCGCCAAGGCAATTCGACTTGTTGAGGTCTCACTAAACGTATCGGACCTTCCCTTGTCCCGGCAGAGACTCTCCCTGAGTAGCCTGCCATAAGATCTCGCGCGATGCCAGGGCAGTGGCGTCCTGGCTAAGTTCCCCGGCAAGGGCACCAGAATCTTGCGATGGACCTGTTAGGAAGAAATGTTTGACCGCGACGAGCCCTCCCTTGTCCCGGCAGGGACTATCTCCGAGTAGCCTGGCATAAGCTCTCGCGCCATGCCAGGATGGGTCAGCAAATAAGTCTGTTCCCCGGCAGGGGCACCAGAATCTACCAAGTGGCTACAACTCATACGAGCTTGAGCTTTCACATCGTATTCTCTACAAAAACTGAATTCCAAAGAGGTCGGCGAAGCCGGTAGCCTCGGGATGACCGTGCCCGAGGTCGGGTGATTTTCGGTTATCCCGGGGCACTCGGACGTCGGCACGGTCATCCGCCGCCTACCGGCTACGCTGTCGAATCCCATTGGCAGGCGGGATATTCGGCTTTTTCGGTAATTGCATCGGCGATTTCCAATATTCAAAGATACGTTTCAACTCAAGAAGCTCCCCACCATAGAAATCTCACTTGAAAGAGCTTGAGGATCTACTCAACGAAGTGGGCGTTGATTACGATCCTCGATATCTTGTTGAAAGGTTCTGGTGCCCCTGCCGGGGAACCTAGCCAGGACGCCACTGCCCTGGCATGGCGCGAGAGCTTGTGCCAGGCTAATCGGGGATAGTCCCTGCCGGGACAAGGGAAGGTTAGTCCCGGTCAAACATTTTCCTTCTATCAAGTCCGTTGCTAGATTCTATTGTCCCTGCCGGGGGAAAACCTATTGTCTGACCGATCCTGGCGTGGCACCACATATACATTTTGTTAGGCATCTTAGGCCCATTTCATCGGTCCTTTGTGTATCGATCTAATGTAAAGGAGGCGCAGACCGCCAATGCAACTCACCCTGGAGAGGCCGAACTGAACCTATTTGTATGGGTGGGATCTGATCTAATGGGTTTTTGACCATTGAGGCATTTGACCCTTATGAAACGTAGTCGCGGCGGCACGGACGGCGCGACCGCTGGGCAGAGGCGACGGATTTACGGACTAGGTTAGAAGTTCAATCAGATTACAAAAGCGCAGGCTCTGGCTGGTTCACGCTTCGGTAGCCTGCCAAGGCGATTCTCGCGGCTTGGATGCCGTCTTGAGCACTCGTAATGGGAATTCGCTCCGCGTTCACTGCCTCGATAAATTCGTTGACCATCGCGTAATCGGCATCAGAGCCAAACCCGGCCACGGTATGAGTTACCGCTCCCGTGTGGTAGTGGTTCACTTCCGACCCGAACAGGTCTAATTCCAAGACGCCTTTTTCACCCACCAGGGTCATGGTGACGTCGCCCCAGGTTTTGTATGAAGGTGGCCTAGACCAAGAAGCGTCGAGGGTGGCAAACACGCCATCCGGAAATTCCATGGTGAGCATCGCGGTGTCATCCCAATCTTTGCCGTAAACATTTGAACCGATTTGGGCCTGAACTCGAATGGGATCACACCCTAAGAGATCACGCAAGAGATCAGCCACGTGAACGGTGTGGTCAATCATTGCGCCGCCCCCCGAAACCGCCGGGTTTGTGAACCAGAGGTGCGGACACGTTCCCCGATTGGTCGCGGAGACGGCGAGTAACTTGCCAATCTCACCCGACCGGAACCGTTCGCGAAATCGCAGGTAACCGGGCGCATACCGGCACGGAAAGGCGGTCATCACCGTTTGCCGGGTGTTGGCCAAAAGCATTTCAACTCGGGCAGCCTCCATGGCGGAGGCTACCAAGGGTTTTTCACAAAGCACATGTTTGTTGGCCTTTAGTGCGGCTTCTATGTGCTCGCCGTGATGCAGGTTTTCGCTGACAATCACCACGGCGTCTACCACCGCAAAGAGATCCTCAATATTTTGAACGAAAGGGAAGTCGTTCGCTTCAGCGTAGGCGCGGCCTCGAGACTCATCATTGTCCCAAATCCCCACCAACTCTGAGTCAGGATGGCGTCCAAAGCAGGAGACGTAGCTGCCGGTATGAACGTGAGCGCAAGTGATAAATCCGACTTTGAGCGGCATGGTTTTACATTACTCGGTAGAGCTGGTCCTAGGCACCGTCGCGCGGGTGGTTCAAACTAACAATTACAGATCGGCGTCTCTAAACATGAGACTCCATCGAAAATATGGTGCCAGATTCTGCGCTTTGGGTGCATTCTCATGTCATTTAAAAAACTAATCGTTCAGCCCAGAGAGAGATTTTCTGGGTGGTCACACTGGGCAGGGGTCTTACTTGCGGTGATCGGATTTGCCGCGCTCATTGTGATGTCTTGGGGCAAGCCCGTTCACCTTGTGGCGTTTGCCATCTACGGTACAACATTAATCTTGCTGTACTCGGCGAGCGCAATTTACCACTCGTCTCATGCCGAGGCGAGCACCGTGGCCAAGCTCCAAAAATTCGACTACGTTTCCATTTATCTGCTGATTGCAGGCACGTACGTTCCCGTTTGCTTGCTTGCGCTCAACGGGATGTTGGGTTGGTCTTTGCTAGTGGCGCAAACCGTGCTTGCAACAACCGGTGTGTTGGCGACCCTATTCCTCAAGAAGGTGCCCAGTGTGGTTCGAATGCTCTTGTATTTGGTCATGGGCTGGATGGCCGTATTAGCGGTGGGCCAAATGCAATCAACCTGGCCTGCGCCCGCGGTTGCCTGGTTAGTGGCGGGAGGAATCATTTACTCGGTGGGGGCCGTAATCTATGCCATCGATCGTCCCAACCTGTGGCCCGGTAAGTTCTCCGCCCACGACCTCTGGCACGTCTTTGTGCTCGGTGGCAGTGCGTGCCACTTTATGTTGATGGTCACGTACGTGGCGCGCCTGGCTTAGCTAAAAACTGGAAGCGGTAAGTTCGATGTCCGGGAACGAAACCACTCTAGGGCAAGAGTTTGCAGAAATTCTTGCCCATTTTCTGGCCCGCGGTCGCGCCCTCTTGCTTACTAAAACACCCATGCTAACTTAACGCTTACGCGATTCTGCACGTGGAGCGAGCCACGGCGTCCGTCTGCATTGGGATCTCCAACAATCACGAACAGCTCGGTGCCGGTGGAACCGGCATTTCGATACGCAACGTACAGGTTTGTGAGGCTACTTAGGGCGGCATAGCGAGCACTGATCGACTGCGTTGGGCTAATTTCGTAGCCCATAGTGCCTACCAATCGAGTGTCAGTACCGTCGGAGCGCAGAATCGCGTATTCCAAGCCAAGATCAAGTTTCTTGAAGGTTCGGACATTGCCATTGATACTCGTGTAGCGTGTTCCTTTCCCGCTTCGCTTTCCGGACTCTGAATAGAATCCGAGTTGCCGGTATCGGTTGCTCACATTGAAATTGAGCCCTACTCCAAAAACGGAATCAAGCCCGTCTGCATAACGAGTTTGAGACTGAGATACCCCGATTCTCATATCGTGACGAGTTGTCCAATTGAGATTTGTATCCAGCCCTCTTTGCTGAAGAGATCCATCGTATTGGTTGAAGTTTGTTGCGTATATGTTTGCGTCAAATTTCCGCATAAACCCCGTCTTATACTCCTCGAAGTGTTCAGAGTAAAGGTAGGCCCCTTTACGGTTAGTCCACGAGATATAGGCTAAAGGAGGGTTGAAATCCGGCTCAATCCACTCGCCGCGTATCGTGGCAAAAAAGTGGGGAACAGAATAAGAGATCGAACTGGTTCCGGCGGTTTCTAGGCGACGAGAAAATCCTTTATCACCGCTGGCGCTGGCTCCGGCCGACCAAACTCCTCGATTTGCCCCCATATCGAATCCGAATGCCTGGTCGCTCACGTCTCCTTTGCGATTCAGAAAAGTGCCGAAGGCGCTGTAAGAAAGATAAGGACTCTCTTCCCTGAATATCCTCACCACTCCCGCTTCTTCTTTTCCCGTGTTCACCGTAGTTAAGGCGGCGATGCTGGTTTGGCGGTCTAGGTGGCCAAACGCCTTGGCACCGTAGTCAAAACTCTCAATTCGGCGCGAGTAGAACATTTGCCCGTAGCCAAACCCACCGGTGAGATGGAAGAAATCTCCCCCCTCATTAAAAAAGGGTCGTGCTTCACCAAGTCGTCTTTCGGTGCGCGTGAACTCAATTCCCGCAATTTCGCTTTCAATGTTCTTGAAATCTGGGTTGAGGCTGACTAGCCCGGTTAAGTCTTTGGTGAACGCGTAGCGAGCATCGAGTCCGGACCGAAGGGTGAACTGGCGGTCATTATATTCTGGCGCCGTGTAGGCAAGAAACTCGACTTTAGGTTTAGCGCTATTTGTCGGGGGTTGAACGCCATCCCAAATCGCGGTATATTCCCACTTTTCATTGAGAGTGAGGTTGGGAAATTGAGAGTGTACATGGGTGCGTGCCTGATACCTCTCGAACAAAATGTCCATTGGCACCGATTTTCCACCCTGATAGTTAAGCATGGCCCATGGGATGCGCATTTCGATTGTCCACCCATCGGCAACTCTTTTAACCGCCGAGTCCCACAATCCCCGCCACTCGCGCTTGCTGGTCCTACCTCCGGCAATGTGCTCCACTTGGGTGTTCAAGCAATTGACCATGAATTCAGAGGTCCCGTTATCCCGGCGAGTGCCAAACGGATTTACCTTAAAGCTAACAACGTCTTCCCCATTGAAGTCTGCTCCGTGGGTAATTTCCCGACCCACTATTTCAGTGGGTTTGGAATCGTGCGCGTAGAAGGCCACGTAAATCGCTTGGTCGGTGTAGGCAATCCACGTCTCGGTTTGGTCCTCAGCGGGTTTGCCCGTTAGGGGTTCAATCAGCGGACCACCGCGGGTGGCCCCGGCCCATTCGGCGGGATCAATATTCCCGTCAATCACCGGGGGCTTGATCAGTCGGGTAGCCGGAATCACGGTCGCGGTCGCGCCAATGGCGGCGCAGGGAAAAAGCAGCAAAGCAAAAAACAAATATAAGAACTTCAAAAAATCACGCAACAGACAAGTGATACGTTCTACCTTGTGAATACGTCACCTGGCTGGGTTGAAGTCATCGCGATTTACCTTTAACAAATTTGGTCCCACCAACGCCAAAAAGGCTTCACCCAAGCAGATTTCCGACCGCATCCCAAACTCCGGTCCCAGCGCCGGTTAAGTATCCTATGAGCATGAACGTGCGCGTGCGATTTGCTCCTAGCCCTACGGGAATGCTTCATGTGGGGGCGTTGCGGGATGCGCTGTTTAAGTTTCTGTTTGCTCACCACAACCACGGAACCAACATCTTTCGCATTGAAGACACCGACCGCACCCGTTACACCGAAGGGAGCGAAGCGGAGTTTGTGCAGACTCTAAAATGGGTGGGAATTACCTTTGACGAAGGGCCACACATCGGCGGACCTCACGCACCGTACCGCCAGAGCGAGCGCAAAGAAGCGGGAATCTACGCCAAGTGGATTGACGTTCTGATGGAAAAGGGTGGGGCTTACAAGGCATTTGAAACCTCTGCTGAGCTGGACGAGATGCGCGAAATTCAGACCATCAACAAACAACCCACCGGCTACTTTGGCGGCAAATGGCGGGACGCCACGCCAGAACAGGTTACGGCAGAACAGGCAACGGGAACACCATTTGTGATTCGACAGAGAATTCCGAGAGGACAAAAAGTTGCCATCGAAGACGCGATTCGGGGTCGAATTGAGTGGGACACCGACACACTAGACGACCCCGTTCTCATCAAAGCGGACGGGATGCCGACTTACCACTTTGCCGCGATGGTGGACGACCACCTGATGGAGATCACCCATATCATGCGCGGAGAAGAGTGGATTAGTTCGGCTCCCAAGCATGCCCTTCTCTTTGACGCGTTGGGTTGGCCGCGTCCGGTGTTTGTCCACTGCCCGGTCATCGTTGGGACCGACGGCAAAAAGCTTTCCAAGCGGCATGGGGCCACCCGGGTGCTAGATTATATGGCCCAGGGCTACCTGCCTTCCGCCCTCAAAAACTTCATTGCCCTCATCGGCTGGTCTCCCGGCGACGAGCGCGAAGCGATGAGTGAGCCCGAATTGATCGAGGCTTTTGAACTTAAAGGCCTCCAACCCTCACCGGGGCGATTTGATCTGGAAAAGTTGAAGTGGCTCAACGGTCACCATATTCGGCAACTCGAAATCGGCGTGGTTCTGGATGAACTATTAAGGTTTATCAACGACCCCTATGTGCGCGATTATTGGACCGAGTTTGCGGAGGAAAACCCGATGCCCAATAAGGTGCCGATCGACGGAAAGCTGATTCTGACTCGCCTGGATCGGATTCGAGAAGCGGCGGCTGATCACCGCGATTACCTAATCGGTGCCATGTTATTAGAACAAGAAAGGGTTCAGACGCTGCCTGATTTTGGCGAAGCGCTGGAATTCTTTTTAGTCGATGAACCTCCGATGGACGCGAAGGCCGCGGATAAGTGGCTGGGTCAGGCTCACGTTGCGGAGATGTTCACCCAGATCATCGCCGCCGCCCAGTCTTCGCCTTCGGCGGCCGAATACGAACAGATGCTGAGAAATTACGCGGCGGAGCAGAGCTTTGAAAAACTCGGACCGGTGGTTCACCCCACCCGCGTCGCGCTCACCGGCAAAACCTTTGGGCCGGGCCTGTTTGAACTCATGGCATGGCTCGGAAAAGATCGGGTGATTGCTCGGTTGAGCAAGTGGGCGGGCTGAAGTTGATCCGATCCCTCAACACCCAGGTGGACGATGTGTTCACCCTCCTGAGTCAACGAGCGGCGACCCGGGACGCGGGCACGGAAGCCGTGGTCGAGAGGATCATCAAGGACGTTCGCACGCGAGGCGATGCGGCTCTGTTGGAGAGTGCGCAAACTTACGATGCTCCTCACCTCACCTCCATCAGGGTTTCCCAAGACGAGATCGAGGCGGCTTCAGCTCTGGATTTTCCTGCGATTGAGCTTGCAGCGACTCGGATCCGTGATTTCCACGCGCAACAATTGGCGGCTCTCACCGCCGGGTGGAATAAAGACGCTGGTTATCAGTGGGGTGCGCCAAAGTCGTCTCCCGGAGGTGCGTTTGGGCCGGGGTTTTTGGGACAACGAATGCTTCCGGTTTCGGTCGCCGGGGTTTACGTTCCGGGAGGGCGAGCGACCTACCCGAGTTCGGTTCTGATGAACGCGATTCCCGCCATGGTCGCCGGAGTTCCGTTACGAATCGTAACGACTCCCGCGCGTCCCGATGGAACTCTGGCCCCCGCGGTGCTCAAGGCATTACGCCAAGTGGGCGTAACTCATGCATTTAAGGTCGGCGGTGCGGCGGCAATTGCCGCATTAGCTTTAGGAACCGAATCCGTTCCGAGAGTAGACAAGGTGGTGGGTCCGGGCAACCGGTTTGTCAACGAGGCCAAACGGCAACTTTGGGGGCAGGTTGGCGTGGATGGCTACGCCGGACCCAGCGAAGTCTGCGTCCTTGCCGACGATAAAGCCAACGCATCCTACGCCGCGGCGGACCTCTTGACCCAGATTGAGCACGCCCCCGACAATGTGGGGTTTTTGGTCACCGTTAGCGCGCAAAAGCAGTCGGAAATTCTCGCGGAAGTCGAACGCCAATTGGCAGGGGCTCCGCGCGAAGACATCATGCGAATGGCGTTAAAGAAAGAAAGCATGGCCATTGTAGCCAGGGACCTTCAAGAGGCGTGCGAAGTGGTCAATGCCATCGCGCCGGAACACTTATCCCTGGCGGTTGAGCAATACGAAATCGCGATGTCGAGAATTCAAAACGCGGGTTGCATCCTCATCGGAGAATTCTCTCCGGAAAGTGCGGGCGACTTTGCCGCGGGTCCGTCTCACACGCTCCCTACTTCTGGCGCGGCGCGCTGGCAGAACCCGGTGAACGTGTTGGACTTCCTTAAGATCCAGAGCGTGATCCACCTAACGCGGCCGCAACTCGCAGAAATCGCTCCGATTATCGCGGAGTTCGGCAATTTAGAAGGGTTCCCCGCCCATGCACACGGAACCCAGATTCGGTTTAAGGGTTAGGGCTCCCGTCATATACGTTTAGTTGAGCCAATTGCAAAACTCCAAAAACGGAGCACTAGGATCTCTTTTTTGAACCTAAGTAGGCAACGGAATCCTTGTCTATGCCTAGTTTTGCAATTGGCTCAGTGAGGCCTCGCCGGAGTGAATTGCCTTGGCGGTCTGCGCCTCACTAACGTTAGATTGATACCCAATGGACCGATGACATGGGCTTAGAGGTGCCTAACAAAATGTATATGACTAACCCTCCCTTGTCCCGGCAGGGACTATCTCCGAGTAGCCTGGCATAAGCTCGAGCGCCATGCCAGGATTGGTCAGGAAATAAGTTGGTTCCCCGGCAGGGTCACTAGAATCTACCAAATGCCTACAACTCATACGAGCTTTAGCTACCCCATCGTATTCTCAACCAAGAATCGCGAGCCAGATATTCACGCTAAACGGTGAGGACGACTCCACGAATACTTAGGGGGGAATTGTCTCAGCAGGCCCCGGAACATCCCTAAAAACTGAACTCCAAAGAGGTCGGCGAAGCCGGTAGCCGCGGGATGCCGGTGCCCGAGTCCGGGTGATTGTCGGCGATCTTGGGGCACCCGGACGTCGGCACGGTCATCCGCCGACTACCGGCTACGCCGTGGAATCCCAAAGAGGTAGGCGAAGCCGGTAGGCTCGGGATGACCGTGCCCGAGTCCGGGTGATTTTCGGTTATCCCGGGGCAACCGGACGTCGACACGCGACACGGTCATCCGACGACTACCGGCTACGCCGTCGAATTCCAGATGGGGCAAATAAGTTGGTGCCCCTGCCGGGGAACTTAGCCAGGACGCAACTGACCTGGCATGGCACCCGAGCTTATGCCAGGCTACTCGGGGATAGTCCCTGCCGGGACAAGGTAGGGTCATATACGTTTAGTTAGGCCTCGACAGGGTGAATTGCATTGGTGGTCTGCGCCTCCTTTACGTTAGGTCGATACACCCAAGACCGATGAAATGGGCCTAAAAGAGCCTAACTCAATGGATATGACGGTAGAGGGTAAGTTCCGCCAAACTCTTAGAAGATGTTTGGCGAAACTTTTTCTGAAGCGTGGCAACAACGGTACGGTGAGCTGCCAGTGGCGGATATTCCCGACCTGGCTCCTTTTCTGCGTCACCGATCCGTGCGTAAGTACAATTGCGATCCGGTGAGTGATGAAACCATTGCCGCCCTGATTGGGGCCGCTCAGAGTGCGGCTACAAGCAGCAATCTGCAACTCTGGTCGGTGATCTCGATTCAGGATCCCGATCGGCGGGACCAGTTAGCCAAACTCAGCGGCGATCAGGACCAGATACGCGAGGCGGCGTGGTTCCTCACCTTCTTTGCCGACCACCATCGATTACGGATGGCTGCCCAGTCGCACGGGGTGGATCCCGACGGATTGGACTACTCAGAGTTTTTCACAATGGCGGTGGTGGATGCGTCTTTGGCGGCGGAGCGGTTGGTGGTAGCCGCTGAATCTTTGGGTTTGAGTATCTGCTACATCGGCTCGTTACGAAACCACCCCGATAAGGTTGCGGACGTCTTGAATCTGCCCGAGGGCGTTTTTGGTCTATTCGGTCTCTGCATCGGTTGGCCCGCCGACGATGCGTCGGAGATTAAGCCACGATTGGGGCAACCGGCGGTCTGGTTTCGAGAGCAGTACAACCGAGATGTTGACACCTCGGATTACGACGGGCGCATGCGCGCGTTTTACGAATCGCAACGTATGAAGGGCGACGTTACGTGGTCTATGCGTTCCGCCCGGCGGGCGACGTTGCCGCAGATGAACGGTCGCGAGTCGCAGTTTGAGTGGTTAAAGAGTCTTGGATTCTTGTTAAAGTAAGTTCGGCAAAACTTTACAACGCAACCGGACCGCGGCACGGATATCCGCGGTTTACATTGGGGATTACCGGTTTCCGCCGTCCTGACCGTTACCGGCATTGTTGTTGTTACTACCATTGCAATTGGGGCAGGTGCAGTTGCCGCCGCTGCAACAGGAGCAGGTAGTTCCGTTACTAACATTTCCGCCTTGGATGATGGTTACGCCGGGCATCGCCTCGCCCTCCTCCACACTCAGGGCAAACCGTGAGCTGATCGTGCGGGGGATTCGCAGGATGACGTAGGGGCTGGTGAGCGATTGGGTTACAAAGCTCCCCGGCATCGGAAGTTGTTCGATCGCACTGATGGTGGCGATGTCGATCTTGATACGCCGGATGCTTCTCACGAAAAATTTGTATCCGCCGGTTGGCCTCTGGCCCAAATGGACGGCGATCAGCTTCTCCTTCTGCCAGTCTACGCCAGCCGGTGCGGTGTCGCCGGGGTTCCCCGTGGAATTCTGCCAGTACTGTTCAAACTGATCTCGATCATCGAGAACCAACAGGCTTTGCTTGGTAATGTTAGAGAAGTCTCCGCGCTTAAAGGTTCGAAAACTCACCGAGGGCGCGTTTCCAAACTGGGCAAACGAGGTTGCCGCCAGGAGGATTCCGAAGCAGATAGCAACAATTCTTCCGCAGTTCATGGTCATATACTGACGCATCACAGGCGCGTCCGTTATGATGATATCAATGCGCCGCGGATGGAAGGGAAAAGTTAAGAAGCCATCTTTGGGGCAGTCCCATTCCGATCGGCTGGAGTTTCTCGATGGCCTTCGTGCCCTTGCCGCCCTTTACGTAGTTATTGGCCACCTCATCTCGATCGTGGATCCGGTGAATTTGGTGGGCGGAATCAGTGCCTTGCCTTCCACCATTCGCCTTTTGACCGAACCGTTTCGGCAAGGCCATTTGGCGGTGGTCACATTCATCGTCATCTCGGGCTTTAGCCTTTCGGTATCTGAATTCCGTCAGGGGAGAAGGGAAGGGAAGTTGCGCCGGTCGATCGGGGATTTCTTTAAAAGGCGGGCAAGACGAATTCTGCCTCCTTATTACGCATGCCTTCTCCTCTCTTGCGCGGTGGCAATCTACGTTTCGGCAAAGCAGAACGTGATGCCGTTCTTGCTATACGTACCGGTAACTCCCCAAAACTTCCTGGCCCATGTTTTCTTGATTCAGAACTGGAACCTTGGCTGGATGTACAAGATCAACGGCGTGCTGTGGAGCATTGCCGTGGAGGCCCAGCTTTACTTATTCTTCCCGGCGCTCCTCTGGTGCACCCGCAACTTGGGAAAATTTCTTACCATCGGATTGTCGCTGGCGGTGACGTACGTGGTGATGACGCGCGTTCCAGAGCCGGAGAAGCTTTATCCGTGGTTTTTGCCCTTGTTTGCCGCCGGGATGGCGGCAGCGCAGGCGGCGTATCGGCCAAGTCAGCGAGTGGGTCCACGGCCGGGAATCGGTATTGGGTTGGCGGTGGTCGGAATCTGCCTCGGCGTCTTTGCCATTGGGCAGTCAGAATTTCAACCCACCCGAGACTTGCCGTTTGGCCTGGGGGTGGCGGCTCTGCTTTACGTGCTTACGGTGGACGGGTTACCAGAATTACGACAGTTGCTCTCGCAGCGAGCGCTGGTGTTTACGGGTGGATTTTCTTATAGCCTGTACCTAATGCACCATCCCATCGAGCAAATCCTTTACGTTTACCGACCGGCGGGACTCACAGATTCGGTGGCGACTCTGGGATACATGTTGGGGGCCGCGTTACCGGTTATCTTGTTTACCACCTGGCTATTCTCGCTGGCCTTTGAGCGGCCATTTATGCGAAAAGAGTCGGCGTCTCGGGGTCGGAAATTTCGGTTGGTCACTTCGCTGCCGCTAAAGGCCGCGGGCAAGTCTTCGGAGGTGCGAGGTCGAGCGGTGGTGGATAACGTGGCCCGGTTAAGATCGGCGCGGATGCAACGGCCGGGGGTCAAAACGACAGAAGAGTCGGCGGGGCCGACTCTTCTGAATTGATTTGCTTGCCCGCCCTTAGTTGTTGTTACTGGGAACTTCAGAAGGATTTGCCTTCACGCTATTGCGGGGGTCGGCCGCCTTCCTTTGATTTCCTGAGTTGACCACCCTTGCCGTGAGGAAGAGAACCACTTCGGTTCGCTTTCGGTCGTTGTCGGTTTTACGGAACAATTGTCCGATGATTGGGAGGTCGCCCAGAATGGGAACCTTGGAGACCTTCTTGGTGTCTTGGTCCTGAATCAATCCGCCCAGGGCGATGGTTTCGCCGTTGAGCACGTCTACGGAAAGGCTGACCTGTCGGTTGCTGGTCTGAGGGACCTGGCCGCCTCCGGGTAGATCTAGGTAGCTACTAATGAAGCTCACATCCGTATCTATCGCCATCGCGATGTTGTTGTTTCCCCCCACTCGAGGAGTTACGTTGAGGGTGATACCGGCCCGGATCGGCGGATTGCCCAACTGAATGTTAGGCTCGCCGGTGGTGGGATTAGTCGACTTAGACAGGATGTACTGAATGATGTCGCCAATGAACACTTTGCTGGTTTGTCCATCTACGGCAAGCAGGTTGGGTCGGGAAATGAGGTTGCCCTTATTGGCAATCGAATCTAACGTTGCGGTTACCGTTCCGTCAAATCCGTGTCCGGTTATCGCGCCAACCACTGAGTTGGCACCGGGAGTGGTAAGCGCTTGGTTAAACCGAATGGGGCTTACCGCGGCTTTGGTCAACATATTCCAGTCAATTCCAAATCTAACCGCCTCTTCTTTGGTCAATTCCATGACCCGCAGTTCCATGGCAATCTGCTTGGGTTGCAAGTCCACCATGGCAAGAAACTGCTTTGCTTCGGCAATCTGGGAGTCGCTACCGCGCAGCACCAGCTTCATCGGCACCGTCTTGGGTCCGGCTACGGCCGTGGCGGCGCCCCCGCTAGGCGTTCCGGCGGCACCGGCGGATGACGAACCGCCGCTTGACGAAGAGGATGAGATCGCGGTGTTTGGGGGCCGAACGAAATCGGGCATCAACGTTACCGTGAGGCCCCGAACTCGGGTCATGAGGTCAGTTTGTGCGACCTGAGGATCCAGATAACTGAGGGAAACCACTTCAAATTTGCGAGCGGCCAGACTGTTTCCGCGAACGGGTTTGATGCCCGCTTGATTGCAGAGGTCGTCGTCCAACATCGTAGCGATTTGCTCCAACCGAGACACCTCCGCGCCGGGACCCATCACTAACAGAAGGCTTTGGGCACCATCGTTTGCGGTGAGTTCGCTGAGTTGAGTTTTGTCGGTTCTAAAATCGTCGTGGTGCGGATTCTGAGAAATCAGCTTATCCACATTGCCCTTAATTCGGTCTATGTCACCGCTAAATACGGGGATCACTCGGGTGACCATGTCTGCCTTTACGGGAAACTGCTGGGCCAGAATATCGGTATCCAGGGTAGCAATGTACGCGGCTACCTGATCCACCTTTCGGCGATCTCCGACAAGCACGATGAACGATTCACCGGCGGCCGAGATCGGATTCGGACCTCCGAGTTTGGCGTCGTCTGGGCTGGCGGCGCCAGACGTTCCTCCGTTACCTGGAGCGGGGCTGGCCAGATTCTGGGCGGGCGATTGGGCAACTCCGCCGTCGCCGGAGGGGGTGCCTTGGGCTGCTGCAGCCGGGGCGGTCGCACCGGCCGGGTTAGGTGAGGCAGATGGGGCCGGTGACGCCATCTTAGTTGGATCTGGGCCAGCGGCGCCCGTGGCAGGAGCTCCGGAAGACGATGAGAGAATCTCGTACCAACCTTCCGCACCGGTTTGCGGGATCATCTTGAGACAAGCTTCTCTAATGTAGCTGGCTTGCTTTGAGGCTAGGTTCACCACCCGAGTAGACGAAGCCGCCCCGCCTCGGTTGACCAGTTCTCTCACCGCTCGCGTGAGATCGGTGCTGGTGGCCACCACGTAGGTGTTGTTAATTTGGGCGTACCTAAGGTTCGCCATGGTGGTTACGAGGTCTAGGGCATCGGCAAGCGGCACCTTCTCCAACGTAAGGGTGAGCGTTCCTCTTACTTGGGGAGACGTTACGATGTTGACTCCGGCCTGGAGAGCGAGTGCCTTGAGAATCTGCACGACATCGGTGTTGCTGAAATCTAGGCTCACTCGTTGCTCAAATGCGGCGACCTTGGCCGTGCTCGTTCCATAGGCAAACGCCTTAGAAGCGGCTTCGGCCAGCGTGGGGGCGGCGGGAAAATTTGGCCTCTCCAAAGGGGGAACCTTATCGGGGAACGTATCCTCGGCAGATTTGAGAGCCATGGAGGCAACGGGACTGTTCAGAGTGACTCGCCACCCGTCGTTGCTGGCTTCAATCTTGGGCGTGCCGGCGTTTTCCAGCCGAATGTGCACTCGAGCAACCGGAGGGGAGGAAGTGAACTGACCAAAGTTAACGTACTGAAGCCCGCCGGCTTTGACCGAGGTTCGGTGTCCCCTTACAGAAACACTGTCACCAAATTCAAGGATGACGGAACGGCCGTGATTGATTTTAAGGGTCTTGGGGGTGGGGAGATTTTGGCCCACAATGTCCACTTCAAACCCGTTGCCTACGCTTTTGGCGGTAACGTCTGTAAGCTTGCCGCTGGCTTGTAAAGCGGCTGCGGGCAAGACCAAAGCCATCGCCGAAGCGATTACGAACCATCGATATCCTCTATTTAGCACTGGGGTTTCCTCCAATTGTCAGTCGGAGCGTTTTGCCCCGGAATCGAACGGAGACGATCTCTCGGTCGATTGAAATCACTTGGGTGTCGCCGTCTAGGGCACCACCTTGTTGCACAAGTCTTTGGCCCCCTTGGGCGTCTCTAAACACGGCGGCCGGTCGAGTGCCGACCAGAATTCCCGCGAGAGAATAGGTAAACGGAACTTCGGGGGGTACCACGGGTCGCACTTCCTGACCGCTTCCGCTGATGCCACCGGGACCCGTTGGATTAGGCAAGACGGGAACGTCGCCTAGTCGGTTGGTTCGTATTCTTCCGCCCATTCTCGGTGGTTCTGGAACCGGGTGCGTTTGCGGTGTGGGACTGGAGATTGGCGTTGCTTTAACGTCTTCTCCCTCTAGCACCACCGATTGGAAGGGATCGCGCTCTGGTAAGTTGCCCGATACGGCGAGATTAGGCACGGGCGGAACCACCGGTGCGTCTGGCTTTGCCAGGGCCGCCAGTTTCTTCGTCGCGGGAGCAGGGGCGGATGCGCCAGTTGTAAACTGGAATGCGCCAACTGCGATGACGACCAGGAACAGAATTCCGACAATCGCTATCTTCTTTTTATCATCCGGCATGGCTGCCCTCCAGGTTGTGATTCAATGTTGCAACGGGCGTTGGAGTGGCCTTATCTTTTGCGTCATCGACTTTGGGCTTTTTGAAAAGGAAGGCTTTGACTTCAATTGAGACGTCCAGCGTTGGTTTTTCGTGAGGCTTATCGGTGGAAGTCTTAGGCGTTATAGAGACCGTTTTTGTGGCCACGATTTTGGGGAAGGTGTTCATTGCCTTGAGGAATTTGAGCACGTCCTCATAACGACCTCTCCCTTTGATCTCAATTCCGATTTCTTCATAAGGCTTCTTGGCTGCTTCCAGATCTTTCTTGGTGGTGGGGACTACGGTAGGTCGCACACCGAGAACTTCAATGCCGTTTTGCTTGCCCGTTGACTCAAGTTCTTTTAGCATGGTGGGAACGTAGGCTGCGTCCGGGAGACCCTCTTCTAGGTGGGCAAGTTTGGTTTTGATATCATCAACTTTGGTTTGTGACACGGCCAAATCTGCGCGAACGGTTTTCTCGTCCTTCACCTCTTTTTTTAGCGTGTCAGTCCGAGTTTGGAGATCGCCCAAAGCGCTGACCTGAAGGTAAACCGCTCCACCACCCAGGAGAATTGTCCCGGCGGTGAGCATCAAGAATAGTTTGGGGCTGGGGGTTGCCTTCACGACTTTGTCTCCTCCTTTTTGGTGGCGTCTTTTATGGTCTCTACGGCGGTGCCTTTTACGTCCGCCGTGACTTCAAAGTCAATCGCGTGAGCTTTTCCGGAAATTCGCTCCTGGGTGTACTTCAGGGCAACGTTGTCGAGATCGGCGGCGTTTTGCGTCCTTAGGATGAATTCAGCAATCGGCTCTTGGGCGGCGCCGGCACCGGATAGGGTTAGCAAGGTTGGCTTGCTGGGGTCGGCCGCCGTCGCTCTTAGGGTGGTGAGCCAAGTTGTCTTGGGGGTTTGGGTTTTCAAGTGGGTAAGGATTCTCAACCATCGATCGCTGGCGCCCTGGGCATCTTCTAAGGTTTTGGTCCGAGGTTCCAGCGTGCTGTATTCGGCTTCCAACTTAGCAATTTGACTCGCAATGGGGGCGACCTTCTGTTGCTCCGATCTCAGCTTTGCTTCCGTGGCTTGACCACTTTCGGTTTGAAACAGTACAAATCCGTACGCTCCTACCACGGTGACTGCAGTTACGGCAAAGCCAAAGAACGCGGTTCGCGTTGCCCCTTCGGCACGCTTAGCGGCTATCCGTTGCTCTTGAATTAAATTAATGAGTGGCATGGGCTTGTGGTTAGGCGGCTTTTGCGTAACCCCTCATGGCAAGGCCGGTCGCAATGGCCAGGTCTAGGCCGGAATCTTCATCTCCGGTCAATGGAACGAACCTTGGGTTATGAAAAACCCCGAGAGAAGTTACGGGGATTCCCAGCTTCTGCGCCAGAAAAATGCCAAATCCCGGCATCTTGGCTCCTCCGCCGGCAAGAATGATCTTGGAGATATCTTTGCCGCCGGTAACTTCCGTTTGCTGACTCTGAAAGTAGTTGAGTGAACGCCTGATCTCGCGAACGAGGTCATCGAGGTGAGGTTGAATGACCCGGAGGGGTGGATTTTCCTTGGGACCCACTTCTCCGATCATGTCTGCCGCGTTGAGCTGAGACTTGCCGGTTTCTGCGTCTTCGTCGGACAATTTGAAGTAAGCCTTTAGAGCCTCGGTGAGGGTAGCCCCCCCGTTGGGAATTGTTCGATTCATGGCAAAGATTCCGTTCACCACTACGCTGACATTCGTGCTAAATGCCCCGACGTCGACCACGGCAATGGTTCCCTCGGTGTGGTGCAGACTTTCGTCGGTTTCAATGAGGGCCCTATACATAGCAAAGGCTTCAATGTCCACCGAGTCAACCTCTAGTCCAGCCTTCTGACAGGCCGCGACTCGACTCTCTACAATGTCTTTTGGAGCGGCCACGATCAGCACATTCATGTGGGCTTCATCTACCGCACCCAAAATCTCAAACTCAATGAAGCTGTCCTCAACGGAACCCGGTACGTACCGGCTCGCTTCAAACTTAATCGACTTGCGAAGGGTTGCCTCGGTCATCTTGGGGAATTGCACCGGGCGGACAAATACAGATCCACCCGCCGCCGCAATGTGTGCAGTGGTCGCCGAGATATGACTGGTTTTCAGCAATTGTTTGATTGCCAAGCCCAGGCTTCCCGTGTCGATCACCACGCCATCCTTAATCGTTTCGGGCGGGGTGGGAAGACTTCCGACCCGGGTGATTTTCCAACTGTTACCCGCGCGTTCTATTTGGATGGCCTTGATTGAGAAGTGACCCAAATCTATGCCGACGAAACTCTTCTTGGGGAACAAGCCCATGGTTATGCCTCCGCCTTGGTTACCGATTGAACCTGTAGCCATTCGTCTAGACTGGCTCTAGAAAATCGCCATTTCCCATCCACTTGAAAGGCAGGAACGCCGTTAGCCTCGGCCAATTCTTCTAGCACGTGGGTGTGCACGCGAAGAAAATGGGCGGCCTCCCTCAGGGTCATCACGCTGTGTTGGGTGGCCATCACAGACCTAAACAGTCCTTGGAGCTGTTCGGGGGAAAGAAACATTTCCAGACGAACCGCGGTGGATCCACTGGGGAGAGGTTGCGGAACTTCTGGCGTGGAGTCAGGAGACAGGTTTTCTACGACCGTCATATTTGAGCGGTACACGGGTTTTGGAGTGCTTGGTTGGCCCTCCGCCGAGGCAAGTCTAATGGCATCTGCAAGGTTCATGCGGCCTCCTTACCCGTGTATTCGCAAACCACGGAATGAACAAGATATCCATCAATTTGTTTCGCTTTTTGGACAAAACCGACCATGAGTGCGTTGTCGGCAATCTGGGCGGTTAACCTTGGCGTGCCGCCCGTGAACTTATGAAGTTCGAAAATGGCGTCTGGAGTGAAGGGACTCTGATCTTTAGAGTAACCGGCCACGCGCAACCGGTGAAGAATCAATTCTCCCGTTTCAATATGGTCCAGCGGTTTGAGTTGTTGCCTAACGGCAATTCGCTGGTCTAGAGCGGGGACCTTGATGATTCGGCCCCGAAGTTCGGTTTGTCCCAGAAGGATCAGCGAGATTAGGAACTGATCGTTCATTTGGCAGTTAAGGAGAAGCCTAAGTTCCTCAAACGTCTGGGAAGATCGAATGAGGTGGGCTTCGTCAACCATCAAAACCACTCGGCGACCGCGTTCGTAGTAGCCCAGTAACTGGTTATGAAGTTCTTGAACTAGCACTTGCCGATTCTTGCTTGCCGTAGGGTGGTCCAACTGGCTGAGCACTTCTTGCAGAATTTGAACGGGAGTTAAGATCGGATTGACGATCATGACTACCTTGTTGCGGACGGGGTCCAACAGGTCTAGCAGCTTTCGGCTGACGGTGGTCTTTCCCAGCCCAATATTTCCGGTGAGCATTGCCGCACCCTTGTTTCGGGTCACTGCGTAATGCAGCATCATGAGGGCATCTTC
>JBBQUZ010000004.1:0-114596 GCA_038212035.1 Fimbriimonadales bacterium | reverse complement strand
GCAATGCGGTTTAGTTAAGCATGGAAAGGGTGAATTAAATTGGCGGTCTGCGCCTTTTTTACATTAGATCGCCACACCCAAGACCGATGAAATGGGCCCAAAAGGAGCCTAACTAAACAGTATTGGGGCAGGGTGAGGGTGTACTCCGGTTCCTAACTGTCGCTTCGGCAAAAAGAGGAGTCAATCCCGGGCTTCGAAACCACTTTTTTTGTTCTCAGCGGCCTACAAACTAGTAGGCCGCCGACCCCCGCATCCCAACCCATCTCCCCCAGTTTTCGGAAAAACTGGGGGAGAAGGGCTTTTGGAACCCTCGCCTGCGGCGGTGCATGTCCGCTGCGGGAGAAGGCAAAGGGAGCTCTTTGCTTCCTAAACGCTTCTAACTGTCTGAGGGGCACTTCGGCGGCCCTTGACCGAGGTGGGTTGGCGGTCTCCCGGAGACACCCTAATTACCGCAAAAAGCTTTTTATGAGATTCTCCATGCACACGGAATCCGTGCTAGCATCGTGTCCTAGTTTTGGTGCCTACCTCCTCATGGACACTAAAGAAAAAGGAACACGCACGCCGGTGGTCGCGTCGGAAAATTGTAGAGAGTGGGTTTTGACTCTCTTTACAACCAACTTCAAGGAACAATCCAAATGAGCCTACTTCTAATCGTCCTCGTCGTATTCCTCCTCGTGGGTGGGGGCGGATTCTATCTCTCGGGGACGGTGGGCACTCTGCTCATGATCCTCGCCGTAATATGGCTACTAGGCGGAGTTGGATTCCACGGAAGCCGTTCTGGATGGTACGGCGGCGGCCCGAGAATTTAGCGATGCGACCGGCACCCGATGATCCTGAAACGGATTTCACTTCATCATCGGGTGCCTCAGCAAACGGCTGATAATCGAAATCTTAGCGTCAATTTCGCTTATGATAATCTTTCAGGACGGCAGAATAAATGTTCCCTGAGCGGCGTCCCAGGTTCACCTGAACATCAATTTTGGTCGCGTTCACCACTTTTTGTTGGGGACCATTGACCTAGTGGCCAAAACGAAAGTCAAATATCCGCTATATTTGGCTAAGTCGATGAATTACTTCATCTTTAACACCGAAGGCGATTGGGATTCCACAACGCTTTATCTTAACGGCCAAGAGTTTGTGGCCAATCAACTCTTTATTGAACTCAGCACGGTTAAGGATGAGTTTGGTGAACCTGTGCGCGGGGGGTTGGCCAACGGAGGGCAGATGTCTGCCTACGTTCAGCCTCAAGATAGCCAAGCGGCCGAGTTCGCCATTTTTCCGGGTAAAATCGATCTCGAGTTTGCTATGCACAAGGTCACGGTTGAGAACC
This sequence comes from Fimbriimonadales bacterium, assembly GCA_038212035.1. GTDB lineage: Bacteria > Armatimonadota > Fimbriimonadia > Fimbriimonadales > Fimbriimonadaceae > Fimbriimonas. The sequence continues at coordinate 113,266 of JBBQUZ010000004.1, read as the reverse complement.
CCTCGCCGCAGTTCGCCATCGAATTCACCCGGGTGACGATGGATAACGAAGACATCACAGACAAGATCATTGATCTGCAAATCAATATCGACGCCATCGCCAATCAGGCTTCGGCGTATATTTCTTTATATAAGCATCACCTTTTGGGCCGCGATGAAGTGGCCAGCTTTAACTTAATCGGATGAAACACACCCTTAGAATCTGGATCCTCACCACAATCGCCGTCATTATTGTATTTGCCAGCAATGTGGTGCCGGCCGATGCCTACCCGCGAGGGTCGTTTGGGGGTGGTGGGCGAAGCTTTGGCGGCGGAGGCTTTTCTGGCGGCTCACGTAGCTTTGGCGGAGGCGGCTTTGGCGGAGGCGGCTTTTCCGGTGGCTCGCGTAGTTCTGGCGGTGGAAGTTTTGGTGGGGGCGGTTTCGGTGGATCGTCTCGAGGCACGTCTTCAAATCGCGGTAGCTTCGACTCGCCGTCTGGCGGTTCGAATGGGCCCCGAGTGGGCTCCAGCTCGTTTAACCGAACGGGCGGATTCGGCAATTCTGGTCGTGTGAATTCTATGAGCATGTCAGCGCCCGGGGTCTACCGAGGGGTTCCGTACACTTCACGTAATAGCTATTACATTGGCGGCGGCTACCACCCGGCGTATTCGTATGGTGGATGGGGCGATTCTTGGTATCACCCCGCCTGGTATTTCTGGACACCATTCCATCCCGCGTTTTACTATTCTCAGCCCTACTACTACAACGGCGGCTATTACCCCGGCGATTTTAGCTTTGGCCGGCTCATCCTCGGCGTCATCATCGTCCTGTTCGCGTTCTGGTTGATCGGCAAAATCTTCTTCCGAGGCGGCGGCAGTGGCGGCGGCGGGCGAGGGATTAAGTACACGATGTACCGGTAACGATTCCAGAAAGACCGGTTAAATCGACCGCCTGCGTCGAAGGAAAACCTTGTAGATCAAGAGTGGTAGGGCGTCGGAATATGCAACCGCAATGCGCGGTAGCAACTGTCGGTTGTGATGGATCTGAGCCCGTGCCTTCCTCAGGGATAGGCCAATCGGGTAATTGCAAAATGTCAACGCCTCCGCGCTCGCATCGTTGTAACTACCGTACGGAAAGCAGAATGACTCACTCTTTATTCCTTCGGACACAAGGCGCTGGTGGGCGAGACGGATTTCTTGAATTTGCTCATGTCGGCTAAGTAGGGCGAAGTGCGGGTGGCTCACCGAGTGATTTCCAATTTCGTGTCCCTGGGCTTGGGCTAAGCGCAAAGCTTCCCAACCCGCCAAAGGTTGCGCCAGCTTGCCATCCCAAAGACTAGATTCTCCTACTAGATCCGTCACTGCGTAAAACGTGGCGGCAACTCCGTATCGGTTGAAAATTTCCGGAGCATGGGTCATCGTGGAGGCGTAGGCGTCATCAAAGGTGAAACATACGGCGGATCTTGGCCACTCTACCAAAGATTTTACGGGCAAAATTGCCGTGCGACGGGCAAAGAATCTTACGTGGGATTCCAGCCGACTTGGCTCAATATTGAGCCGGCGACCCACGTTTTTTGCGTAGTTCACCTGGTGATAACACAGAATGGAGACGGCCATAAGGCAAAGCGTTACGATGAGCCGATGTCAAGCGTCCAAAGTATGCCCGATTCGATTGGTAGACAAACTGCAGCCCGCCTGACTACAATGAAAGGCGACTCGGTGGAAATACTTGCCGAATCCAAAAAGAACAGCGAAGATGCCAACTATGCGCGCCTTATCCGTCGGCCTCGCCTCTATAGTGTCCGTTACTGCCGCTTTTGCGCAGTTTAATGGGCCCGCTCCTCTTGCCTGGCGTTGGGTACCCAACGTTGCTAGAACTGCCGCGACCGGCGCACCGTTGGTCCAGAACGACACGGTTTACATGTCGGCGGGCGGCCGAATCTTTGCTCTTGACAAAGAAACGGGCAACAAACGGTGGCAATTCCCCGCTCTAGACCCGATTGACGGAACATTCCAGACCGCGCCCATCTTGGCCGGTGGAGTGCTTGTTGCTCCCGGAGATAACAAACAAATTTATGGAGTGGATCCGCTGACCGGAGAATCCAAGTGGAACTACCTTGCTTCGGCATCCATGATCGGGCAACCCGTTTTGGTGGGACACTTTGTGGTGTTTGCCATGAGCGACAACTCGCTTATGGCCATTGACCCGGAAAAGGGAACGGCGGCTTGGACCGTGCCCTACCGAGTGTTCAATGGTATCGTGGGTTCGTTAGGTGCTTCGGGTTCTGATGTGCTGGTCTTCACCGGTCGCCAAGAACTCCTTGCTCTTAACGTGACCACGCAGAAAACGGATTGGAAGCGTCAACTAGAGCAATTACCGCCAGACGCCACTCCGATTGTTTCTAACGATGCGATTTACCTCAACTCTGGCAACTACCTTGTTTCGCTTACCGCCGCAAAGGGCGTTCCTCGATGGCAGGTTCGGCTCCCGTTTAAGCCGGAGTTTTCGCCCACCGTGTCCGGCAATAGTGTGCTGGTGGTAAGCAACGAAGGCTATGCTCAAGCATTTGATTTTGACCACAACCCGCTGACCAAGAAACCCATCGATCTTGATTCGACGCCAATGGTGCAGCCAAGCGCGGCGGGGGATATGTTTGTGATCCCTACGTCCAATGGTGCGGTTAACCTTTTAGACCCCAAGAAGGGTGATCTGCTTTGGAGTTATCTGGTTAAACCTCTTCCCGAATCGTTGGCGCTTGCAATGCAGCGTGCTGGCTCAGGCGGAGCGGGCGGAGCCGGAAATCGGGGTGGCTTTGGTGGAGGCGGCGGAATTGGCGGTGGTGCGGGCGGAATTGGCGGTGGAACCGCAGGTGGAGCCGGCGGAAAGAACCGAAATCAGCGCAACCGGCAGGAGGAAATTCCTTCAAGTGTCCAAGCCTCCGGCCCTGCGGTTTTGAGTGGTCAAACCCTCTTGATCCCGGCAAGGGACGGTAGTCTCCTCGCCTTTGACCCTCAAATTGGGGTGGACCTTACCCCTCCAGACGTAAAGATGCTATTTCCAAATCCGGGAGATCAGGTCAGCGGGTTGCCGCCCCTCGTCTTTGTGTTCAAGGTAGACGATGAAGCCTCCGGCGTTGCCAAAAAATCGCTTAAGGTCCAAGTGGACGGGCAGGATCTGGCATTTGACTACGACAAGGATGGGACGATCACGGTTAAGTTCTCTGCCGCCGATCCTAAAACGGTGTCTAAACCAGTTAACAAGCCGTTGTCGGATGGCCGCAAGACAATTGAGATTACGGTTTCTGACTGGATGAAGAACCAGGTTAAGAAATCTTTCTCTATTACAATTGACAACACACTTCGTCCGATCATCCTGCCGGGAACGCAAGATCCTAATCAACGCAATCCGGCTGGTGGCCGTGGCGGCGGTAAGGGCGGTGGCGGTGGCGGTGGCGGTGGCGGTGGTGGAGAAGGCGGCTAGCCTGAATCCCCCTCTAATCCCAGAGTTCTGGCAGAGGCTACTCGCGGCAGAAATGTCCCCCATGAAGGCCGAGGCTGTGTTAAGCAGCCTCGGCCAGATTTCTGTAGAGGGATTGCTAAGCCACGTCTTGCTCACGGATTCGGAGCGCCATCGGGCTCGTACCGCCGATACTTCTCGGTTTAGCCACATGCAGGATGCCAATCTTCGCATTCTGTTTGGTGATCTGCTGCCCGAGCCTGTACAAGCCATACCGGCCCCTCCCCCTGCAATTTACGCCTGGGGTGATGTTTCTGCTCTAACCCTGCCAACGGTGGCCATCGTAGGCACTCGCAACGCCTCCACGTACGGAAAAGCGTGTGCCCAAAAATTTGCGGAAGCCATGGCCAGGGCGGGGGTGGTTATTGTGAGCGGAGGTGCGTTAGGCATCGATGCGGCTGCCCACAAAGGGGCCCTCGCCGTTGATGGTCGAACGGTGGCCGTGCTTGCCACCGGAGTAGATGATGTTTATCCGGCCGTTCACTCCGGCCTGTTTAGTCAGATTAGACAACGGGGTTGCTTAGTGAGTCAGTTCGCCCTCGGTAGCCGGGTTAATGATTACAAGTTTCTGATGCGAAATGGCCTCATTTCTGCGCTCAGCTTAGCCATCTTGGTGGTAGAGGCGCCAGAAAGATCGGGCGCACTTAGCACCGCCCAGGCGGCGGCAGAAATGGGGAGAGACGTGTTTGTGGTCCCCGCCGGAATAGATCACCGCGGATTCGGAGGCTCATTTGCCCTGATTAGAGATGGAGCCACCCTGGTGAACCATCCTGACCAAATTTTGGAGGCGCTCGGTATTGATCCCACCGCCCATGAGGTCCACGAACCCATCAAGCCCGACACTTTAGGGGCGAAAATATTGTCAATATTGAGTACGGATCCCAAGGCAACCGAGGCAATTGTGTCGTTAGTGAATCAAGAAGCATCTGACGTGCTGTCTGAACTTACAATGCTGGAACTTGATGGCCGAGTGATTAGAGACGGAATTGGATACGCGATAAAACCATGAAAGGAATCTACCAATGCTTTGGACCGGATGGCTTTGGCAACTATGAAGTGGACTGGGACACCATGGAGTTCACCCGGGTCAACCGTGCCGCAAAAGGCGCATTAGTTCCGGGCTTCGTTGACATCCATATCCATGGAGGATTTGGAATTGACTTCATGACGTCTCCCGCATCGGAGATTGCCGTCCTCCTCACTCGGTTGGTCAGTTGTGGATATGAAGGTTTGCTTCCCACCACGGTTACCGCAACTCCGCCGGTGATAAGAGATTTTTTGAACCGACTACCGGATCACGAAATGATTCTTGGATTCCACCTCGAAGGACCGTTTATAAGTGACCGTTTTCCCGGGGCACAGCCGCCAAAGGCGATAACGTCGATCCCGGAGTCTGCTTCAGAATGGGATGCGATTCTGGATGACCCCCGATTACGAGTGGTAACCCTGGCCCCCGAACTCCCAAACGCCTTGCAACTCATTACTCGCCTCATGAAACGAGGCGTCATCGTGAGCATGGGGCACACAAACGCCACGTTTGACGAGGCTCGCCACGGATACGAATTTGGGGCTCACCACGTAACCCATATGTACAACGCAATGCGGCCACTGCATCACCGGGAGGCGGGAACGGTCGGTTATGCGCTTTCCAATGATTCGCTCATCTGCGAACTCATTTACGATCGCAAGCACGTTTGTCGAGATGCCGCCGCGCTCTTGCTGAAGTGTAAACCCGCCACCAGCGTCATCGCCATCAGTGACGGAACAATGGCTTCCGGAATGCCTCAAGGCACTCGCCTGAACATGTGGGGACTTAACTGCATCGTGGGAAAGGGCGAGGTTCGCCTAGAAGACGGAACTCTGGCGGGAAGCGGTATCACGTTACTGGATGCATTCAAGAACATTGCCAGCGACTTTGGCTTAGACAAAGCAATTCAGTTCTGTTGCCTAAACCCCAGAACGGCCATGGCCCTCCACTCGCCGCCCAAAGTGTTACTAGAGATGGACGCCCAATACAACATCGTAGAGCGTCGCGTCGTCTCCCTTCTGGGTTAATTAGAAGCGCGGGTTAAGCGGTCCCAAACCACTTCCCATTCCGCGGTTTGGGGCGGTGCCTCCACCAGAATTTCCAATGGGTTCCTCAGGTCTAGAGTGTGGAGGGCGGCATACAGTTTCTGAGCATAGCCTATAGGATTATTGGGCATTCCAATTTGGTGAATCTGGGCCGACTTGCCTCGAACCAGCCCTGTATCTTCAGCGCCAAGCTTTTCTACAATTCTCAACGGAGTTTTGGGGGCGTAGTGGCGAGGATACTGTCCAGGGGATCGTCGGTTGGCCTGGGGTTCTTGGGGTCCCACCGATAGGCGTACTCCCACCGTGGCTTCAAGTTCCTCGCGGCCTAGCCCGCCCAGTCTCAAAATCCTGGGCGGCCATTCTGTCATGTCAATCACCGTAGATTCCAATCCCACGTCGCAGGGACCGCCATCCAGAATCATTGCCAATCCTCCCGCAATTTCGGAGTCTATATTCTCCGCCCGAGTGGGAGATAGGCGCATAAACGGATTTGCACTGGGTGCGGCAATCGGCCTCTGAGACAATCTAATCAGCGCCCTGGCCACCGGATGCCGGGGAATTCTCACCGCTACCGAGTCTAAGCCTCCCGTGGTAATCAAAGGCACAGATTCGGCCCGAGGGAGCACCATGGTTAGGGGGCCCGGCCAGAATGATTCCGCCAAGGAAAGTGCCGCCGGAGATACGGTGGCGGTCACCAAAGCCAAGTCATCGACATGGGCTAAATGCACAATGAGCGGATTATCGGCCGGCCGCTTCTTTAGTTCAAATATCTTCTGGATGGCAATAGGGTTCAGGGCGTCGGCTGCGATGCCGTAAACCGTTTCGGTGGGCATTCCTACCAAGAATCCGTTTCTGATTGCGGCAGCCGCATCCGCCACGGCCTCTGCAGTGGGTTGGACGATGCTCAGCGAATTGCCTCCGCCATGACATTTCGAGGCGCCGGTTTGCCCAGCCAATATTCCAATGCCAAAGCCCCTTGGGCTACTAACAATGCCTTGCCGTCCATGCAACAAATGGATGGGTGGGCTACTAAAGCAGATGTGAGGAACGGCGTGGGCACGTCCGAATACATGAGGTCGTAAGCCACGGTTGGCGACTGGCACTGGGACCAATCAAAAAGAGTGACTTCTCCCTTGGCGTGGGCTGAAGTAGCGTTGATCACGAGCTTTGACTCAGCGATGTCCTGGGGGCCGGCGATTCGAGCCATGGGTCCAACGGCCTCGACCAACTCCTTCGCGCGGGACAGTGTGCGGTTCAAAATCGCAACCGGATATCCATTCTGAGCCAACGCGAGCGCTACCGCCCTTGCCGACCCGCCCGCTCCGTGAATAAGCGCCGAACTCCCGAGAGGAACCGCCCCTCGAATCGTCTCTAAGAATCCGGGACCATCGGTGTTGATTCCCGTTCGCTTGGGCAAATGAATGGTGTTCACCGCCCGTACCTGCTGAGCAAAATCCTCCACGTTCTCGCACCAGTTCATCGCCGCTTCTTTATGGGGAACCGTTACGTTGATTCCCAAGTAGCCTAGACTCAGCAAATGATCAAGAGCCTTAGAGACCTCACCGGTTGGAACGTGAACGGCCACGTACCGCCGAGACTCGTCCATGTTCCTTAATGCCGCCGTGTGCATTTTGGGCGAAAGCGAATGAGTCACCGGGTCGCCAATCACGGCAAAGTCCGCTCGGGGGGCCGCTTGCCAACTAGGAACCTTCATTTCTCGGGTTGCACTCGGAACGCATAGTACCGTTGTCCCAAGAAATTCCATACCGCAGCAATTCCCGTGGCAATGACCTTGCTTACAAACAAACTCCAATTTCTGTGGCCCGGAATCAGATTGTAGAGCATCGTAACAAGCCCTACGTTGATCACCTGGCCACTAATGGAGACCGTATAAAACCTTCTGAGTTGAGCCATCTTTTGCTCCTTGCCCTGGACCTTAAAGGTCCAGGATCGGTTGAGCATGAAGCTGTTGAACATGGCGACGAGGGAAGCAATTCCGTTGAGAATGGGCAACGCAGCATTATCAGGTTTTTTGGCAAAAGCAAAAACCGATGGGAACTCCTGAATCAGCCACTTTCCGAGGGAATTGCCTAGCTCTTCACCCCTCACGTGCACAACCCTCATCAGGAAAAAAGTGATGCCGGTGTCAATTATAAAAGACGCTCCGCCTACGATGAGAAACTTCAGAATTGTCTTGGCAAGGCTGGTTGGGGCAGGAGTTCCTAACTCAACGGCAGAAACATCAGGAGGAGATGCCATGGCTAGATAATAGATCGGTTTAACCGCAAGCATTTCTATGAGCCGATTAAGATAGGTTCCGGCAAATTCTTTGCCTTCCATCTTTCGAACCCAAATCGCGTCGATTCCGCTTCGGTTTGCGCCGTAGACATCGGTGACAAGTTGATCTCCCACCATGATGGCTTCATCGGGGCGACAGTCAAAGCGCTCGAGGGCCAGTTGAAACATCACCCGGCTGGGTTTAGCCCGCCCGCGGATGGCGTGAATACCAAGTTTTCCCGTAATTCGCATCAGTCGAGCCGGTCGATGCGTGTTGCTAATGACGCAAATTTGGAATCCCTTTTTGAGTGCAGTTTTGAGCCAGGCATCAATTTTCGCGGGCACGTCATCGGAATGCCATTGGACCAGCGTGTGGTCTAAATCCAGCAGGATTAGTCGCTTACCTTGTAGGAGAAGCTCATCCAGATTAAGTTCGCTCAGCGTGTGGATACACTGGGTGGGGGCTAACCCCCTCAAGAACTTGGGCACCATATGTCGGTTGATGGTGCCTGGTTTGAAGTGTCTCATCGTGAGGATCGACCGGCCTGAGCGAGTAGTCTTTGACGCCGACGAACGTTCTGGAGATGCTCCGAAAGGGTGGCGGCAAACCGGCTTGAGCCGTCTGGCATGGCTACGTAATACAGATAATTGTGTTTAGCCGGATGGAGCGCGGCTTTGATGCTCTTGAGGCTCGGCGAGCATATCGGGCCGGGCGGAAGGCCCTTGTTGAGATAGAGGTTGTACGGGGACTTGACCGATTGATACTCGGCCTTGGCTAGCGGTCTCCACTCTTGCAGGCCGTAATTGATGGACGCGTCGATCTCGAGCGGCATTCCCCGGGCGAGGCGGTTTTGGATGACCCCTGAGACGATTGAGCGCTCATCGTCGCGCTTGACTTCGAGCTCGATGAGCGATGCGATCCGCAAGGTTTCCTGCGGGTTTTTAATTCCGTTGAGTTGACGCCAAATTTTGCGGTCAAATGCCTGTAGCTGCCGCTCTACCACCCGTTTGGCCCCGCTGAGCGGTGCGAGCTCGTAGGTATCGGGAAGCAAGTAGCCCTCTAAACTCCCTTTAGGCAGAACAAACGGAACTGACTTGGCAAACTGCTCCGGGTGCTTTACGGCCGCCAAATATTCAGCGGCGGTGCAGATATGAGCGGCTTCTAACACGGGCGCAGTGCGCGCGGCCCAGAAGCCTTCTGGCAAGCGAACTCGAGAACTGAGGGGGCGGGACAGGCGGTCAAGCACGTCATCGGGATTCAGTCCGGGGGTGAACTGGTAGGTCCCCGGGACAACGTTTGCGGATCTTCTGGTGAAGCGAGCGTAAATATACAGGGCGGTAGAATTTTTAATCGCGTGCTTGTCTGCCAGCTGGGTCAGCACCGTACTGAGCCGCTGGCGTTTTTCGTAATGAAGGTAGAACGGCCTGCCCTTTGGCGCCGGCTGAATTTCAGATTGAATCCAGAAAATGCCGCCGCCTGCGCTTCCCACGGCAAGTAATACCATTACCTGGGCGAATTTACGAAGTTTTTTCGCCATGTAGAAATCTTTCCAAGATAATTGCGGCGGCTTCGCCGTCTCTTCGCTTCTTGCGCAAGCTGGCCTTCATGTCGAGGTCTGCCATATTGGCGATCGCCTGGACACTGGAGAGGGATTCGTCTTCGTATTGAACCAGCCAGCCATGCTCAACCAGCAGCTCGCCAAATTTTCGGCAAACTATGGCCATCCGTCCCTCCTCGCCATCTTCCAGAGGGAGGCCCACTACAATAACGTTTACTTCTTCTCTGCGGGCTATTTTATCTACGGATTGGGCATCTTGCTTCAGAACTCCCGTGGCGGCCAAAGCGGGACGGGGAGAAATCACTTCTGGGTGAGATTCGCCAACGGCGATGCCGATTCGCTTCTTGCCAAGGTCCACGGCTAACAGTCTCATTGAAACGCCGCCAAGATCGCGGGAAGGAGTTCGTGAGACGTGCTAATGGATTCGTAGAGGCCATCAGCGCGGGGATGGTCTAGCGAATCGAATCCGTTGAAATCCACAAACGCTCCCCCCGCTTCCCGCACGATGAGGCTCATGGACGAAATGTCCCACCGGCTCACCGTAGCGTCAATCATGGCATCAACCCGGCCGCTCGCCACCAGTGCATGGCCGTAGGCATCGCTCCAGGTGCGAGTTGCCAACGCTGTCTCTGCCATTTTCAAGAAGCCGTTCATGCGGTTCTGGGACAGCATCGTTTTGTGTCCGCCGCAGCACAACACGGTGCCCCGAATCTCGGAGGCGGGCTTTACCTGGCATTTGCGGCCATTCATATAAGTTCCCGCGCCGATTTCTGCGTAAATCATTTCGTCAAGGGCGGGGAAGTAGCATGCGGCAACTACGGGGCGTCGGTCTTGTTCGTAGCTAACCAAAGTGGCGTAAAGAGGAACCCCAGAGATAAACGATTTGGTTCCGTCAATGGGATCGATGATCCAACGGTTAGTGGACGAATCGTCTCCCCCTTCTTCTTCTCCCAGAATGTCATCGCCGGGATATTCCTTCTCAATCATCTCGCGGATCAGGCGCTCGGCCGAGCGGTCGGCAATGGTGACGGGGGTCCGATCGTACTTGAGTTCGACTGACGTGTCCGTCTGGAAGTGGGCAAGAGTTTGACGCCCCGCCGTATGAGCGGCCTCAAGAGCAAAAGCAAGCCGGGGCGACATGAGTTCAAGTGTACCGATCTCAGCGCGATGGACTGGGTGTCTGCGACTCTAGAGGCGATCTAAAGTGAGTTTAGAGATGGCGCAACCTAACGGTTGAGTGGTGGTTGAGTGCTTGTCCACTAAGCCAACTTGGATGGAGTCAATTTCCGACGCCTTCAGTGCCCCGGCGTGACCGAAGGCGCGCGGAACTCGTTCACTTACTAAGGCAGGATAAGGGAAGGGGCAACGGAAAATCTCAGCGGGTTTAAACTTAGCCAGAGGAATCCTAAGGGTTTGGCTGGCCAAAGTTCCCGTTACGATTGCAGACCACGCCCTTCCGTCACGGTCCAATACGGAAACGGTAACCAGGGCTTGCGGGCAATCCAGACTGCGAATTTTCAGAACCAGCGTGTTTAGGTTCTGAGTGGCCGCTGGGCGATCTGTCAGCATTATCCTCACGGATAAGCGGCGAGGCCACCCAAATTTTCGCACCACAATGCCATAGTCAAAGCCATGTTTTTCGGCCGGAATCAGCCCGGCGAAACCTTCCGTCCGAGGTGGCATGCCCACTACAAGTCGTCTCGAATCTGCATTTGGGTCAAAGGCGGTAAAGGGCTGGTTGGGACTTAACACCGTAATCTTGAATGCCTTCGGAGTAGCAAGCGAGGATATGGACCCAATCTCCACGGCGTAGGGTCCAGTGGCAGAAGCTTGACTAGACTGACCGAATGAAACATTCGCAATTCGGATTGCGGCGAGGCTTGGTTTGCGAAGGAGAATCCACCCTTCCGCGGGCAACATTTGGTCCCACGATATATTTTGCTCGCCCCAATCTTGAGTGAGGGGGACGTCAAACCTGACCCCGATGCCGTCCTTATCCACCAATTGGACAGTCATCGAACTGGTAGTTAAATCCCGGGCCCGAGCCCGAACCGTAACCCCGTGGGCATTTTCTGAAAAGCCCGATAGGGGAATTTGTACTTGCTGCCGAGGGTCTGCCTGATCAGAATCAATGTTAACCGTGGAGCCCATATTGCCCGTAATGCTTTTCCCCACTTTGAGGGCACCGTGCCCTAAATGGTTAATGGTATCCACGACCGGTTCTGAGTGATCAAAGGGGTTTGGCGACGGAAACAAGATGCTTTCGCGGGGGCCGGTAACCAACACGGCGAACTGGATCTGCCCCGGTAGGACTTCATTTCCGGGAATTTCTGCGGCATATTGATCACCGGCAAATTTGGACATTGGAAGGGTGCGGATTTTTGCCTGAGTGCCGATTCGGTACTGTAACCGGACGCAGCAGTGAAGGCTTCGCGTGGAGACCGTGGCGAGAATAGGGATGGCTTGACCACTTGTTGCCCGGCCGGTGGCTTTGACTGAAATTCTCGTTCCAAACGGCGATTCCACGGTGGGAACTATGGAATCGGCCCACTCAGCCTTTGAGACCAGGACGGACGACTTCGTCAAAATGTAGGTTCCTGGGGTGACCGCAAACCTCCCGCCGTAAGCCTTAACCGGTTCGTGGCCGTGGACAACAAAGCCGTCTCCCAAGTCTGGCGGCAACAAATGCATGGTTTGTGATCGGGAGTATAAGTCCACAATTTCGCGATCTTGACGCGCACGGCCATAGGGGTCTTCAATCTTTGTGACGTCGGGAAAAATCTCTAGCCGCCACTTTCCGGGCGATAACCGGTCTAGAAAGAAGGCTCCGGTTCCCGTGTATTGAACGACTGGAGAATCTCCGTAGCCTGCGATTCGAGTGAGAGTGCTAGGCGAACGCGGCTTGGCGTGGGTGGGGTTAGAGTAGAGAAATTCCGTGTCGGTGGACATCAAACTGAGGTCTTGATCATGGCTCACCGTAAACGGTCCAAATGCACCGCCGTCGTCATAGTTAACGGTTGCGCAGTTCCGATTAAGTCGGTGGAAAGCCTCAGATGCTATTAAAAACCTGATTGCTTTTGACGGGCTAGTGACGAGGTTTAGGTTGTGAGTTGGGTAGGGGATGTTTTCGCGGGCCAAGGCGTACGAACAGTAGTGAAATTGGGTTGCCCACTGAATACCGTGGCTTCGAAACGTATGGGCAACCGCAGCGTGAAGGTAAGCCGCATCCACATCTGCCACATCGTATTCGTAAACAATTTTGGCTTTTTGGGCAAGCGCAGAATCTGACATGAACGGATAGTCCGCGCACCACGACAGGTAGTTCCCGGTTAATGATTGGCCAGACACCAAACCCGTGGGATACCACCCAAAGGAGACGCCTTCTAGACTCGTGTTCTTGAGCGTATCGGCGTGCCTTTGGTTTGCGCTTTGAGTCGCACAATAGAATAGTGGCTTCTTGCTACCCGTGGCCCGGATAGCCGCACAGAGGGTTTCTATATAGGGAACAAGTTTGCCTTGGGGGGCACGTCGGGCTCATTACAAAGTTCGAATCCGAAAACAGTGGGGTCATTGCGGTATGCCAAGCCCGTGAAAGGATTAACATGGTTTGCAAACTGGGCAAGATACTTTGCGGAAGCGGCAATCGCCTTAGGATCTGATGCCATTTCGCTCTTGCTCCACCGTTGCGAGAATCCGGGAGTTGGCAGATCTGGTCCGGGATACCCATTGGTGTAGAAAGTAAGTGGGGTGAGCAACACATAGACGCCGTTAACTTTGCATTCCGATATAAGGTAGTCCATGGCTCGGGTGTGTTCGTTATCCAATAGATTGCCTTCAAGATCACTTATTTCCCGATCCCAAACGTGAATCCTCAGCGCATCTAAGCCCAGTCGCTTGAGATGCCGAACATCTTGCCGAATCGTGTCCTGAATGTTTAATCCCTTATCGAGAATTGCGCGGTAAGAATACGCAAAGGGAGTCATGTAATTCACCCCAAAGAGCGCCACTTCTTTGGAAGTTCCTGCCCAAACTAGTATCCCGTTTGTATCTGCTATGATGTTGTTCATGGAGAGTTTTGCCGGGCTTCCATTCGAGACCAAAAACCACACAATAAGCGGCGTGATCATAGGGTTTTAGTTTTCAACAATTGGGGAGCATTGGGGCGATATCCCAAGCGGGTTGCCTGGGGTAAACCGGTTAGACTCCCCAATCGGGACTAATTTTCTTTTTTGGCTTCTATGGGCTCTCCACCGCCCATTTGGGGCGGAAGTGACTTCAAAACTTTATCCCGAGGTGGCTGCTCTACAATCTGACTTTCCCCGGCATTACTTCCGCAACCCGTAAGAAACACGGCAAGGCACGAGCTGAAGATAAGGGTCTGTGGTGAGATACAAAAAATGAGCATTTAGCTTCTAGGGTTGTTGGGCAACTAGGCATTGCCCCGCAGGTTAAGTACGGTTATTTAATTCCCGTGTTGGTCCACTGATCCTTATCGTCTTGGATCGTCCACATGTGAGGTCGAGTGGTGCCCCACTTCATACTAGAAGCATGACCATCTGCCCAACCGACGTTAATGCGAGCGCCAAAGTAACCGCCCTTCTCTGCCGTGGTGGCACTCCAGTCTTTACCCACTTAGTTAATTCCTGCACCGATGCCAGATGCGTTGGCATAGTCGGTAAAGGGCTCCCATGCAATTTCTGTGTAGATGCCGTTTAAAAACCTAATGGTTCCCGTAATATCTGCCACTTGAGTTTGAGAAATGTTGGAATCGGAAGAGTAGCGGAACCCGTAGTGGTTTGCGCTTCCGTCTGACCAGGTAGTACCGGCACCCCAGCTCCAGGTTTCAAAGTTGTTTTGCAGAAAAGAAACGTAGAATTTGCCGTCTTTAACTGCACTGCCTAGGTGCGCTTTGCAGTACCAAGTGTCACCCCAGAGGGTGTCGGCTGCTTTGGCACCCGGAGAAATAAAAATTTCATCACTCTTGGTGTAGGGTCGAACCAGGGCTTGCCATACATCCCAAGTGGCGGTTTCTGGCGCGGGGCAAGACGTGCTAACCCCAACGGGGTTGTACACATCATCAAAGTCGTTCATATAAAGAAATTCGGCGGTGCCAATTTGCTTTACATTTGAAAGGTCTGAAGTCTTTTTAGCCGCAACCTTTGCCTGAGCAAATACGGGGAACAAGATGGCGGCGAGGATCGCGATAATGGCGATAACAACAAGTAACTCAATAAGAGTGAAAGCGTAACGTGTCTTCATAATAGGGCTCCATTGCGAGAGATGAATTTGGCTTACGGTTAAGTGGACCGTCCGAAGGTTAGGCTCACGGGAAGAATAGTTTCTGGAGCAACTGACTCACCCTTGAGTAGAGTGTCGAGGTGGTGGGTGGCAACCCGGGCTAGTTCAGCACAGGGAGCTTTCACGCTGGTTAAAAATGGAATCTCGTCTTCGGCGCGGACAGAAACGTCGTTGAAACCCACAATTGCCAAGTCCTGAGGAACTCTAATTCCTAGCTTTGGGCAAATACTAAGGAGTTCGAGGGCCGGTTGGTCTGTCCAGAAGACGACTGCAGTGACCTTATCGTTTAGTGTGTTGCGAGCAAATTCGGCCAGATCACCCTCTTCAGAATAGACCCGAGTATTCACACTAATCCCCACGCTATCGGCATGTTTCAGAAAGGAAATTCGCCGTCGTTCCGCAGAAACAATTTGGCTGTCATCTCTACCGCTGTAGATCACTTTTCGGTGTCCGCGTTGAAAAAGATGCTCGACAATCTGCCGAGATCCGTCCGCATCATCTACCGTTACGGAAGGAATTCCTTCCACCGGATCGGCGATCGCAATGACCGAGAATTTTGATTGTGCCAACATCCTGGCCAGGGGGCTGCTGCTGGCGAGGTTAATAATTAATCCGTCAATCCGACCGTCAACCAGTTCTTGACAGATATTTTCTGGGTTTGATCCGTGGAAGAGACCGTGGAGGAGCAAATCTTTTCGGGTTTGTTCACAACCTTCTTGAAGTCCCGAAACGATTTCCGTAAAAAACGGAACCCGAACGTTGATGTATCCGTGGCCGGCGTAGAGTCCGATGATCTTAGTGCGGCCCGTTCGGAGCGCGCGAGCGCGCTGGTTGGGTCGATAGCCCAGTTCACGTGCGGCCAGCAAAACCCGGTCTCTGGTCTCGGCGGTCATCCGATCGTTGCGCTTGCTGGGGTCTAATGCCAACGACACGGTCATGGGGCTAACCCCGACCTTTGCTGCGACATCCTTTAGGGTCACCCCTCTAAACGTAGTTTTTAAATCAGCTATGTTTAACGATAAACTAGAATATAACAGCCTGAGTTAATATGCAAGAAAAAATTAAAATTGTGAAAACCGCCGGACTATTTTCAAATCGGACCGACCCACCGTTTGCCCTTAGCGGCGGGTGCAAAGTGCTAAACCAGGCAAGCAGGTTTGGCATTAACTACTTTTTTAGCCCCCCCTACGCAAATCATAAGTTTTCTGCCGGGAACCGGAGGTGGGCTGCGGCTAGCAATGAATCTAGATCTCGATTGGCTTTGCCATCTGGCGATGGGCACAGCGCACTAACGTTTGTCCGATGCAATCCACTTTCAAGATATTCGCATGCTATGCCTGCCCGGTATACTGAAGACCTTGTCTAACCTTGCCAATAATTGGTGAGGACAGATTCTGGGGGTTTAGCTCAGTTGGGAGAGCATCTGCTTTGCAAGCAGAGGGTCAGGGGTTCGAGTCCCCTAACCTCCACCACGATTTTATCTACGAATGTAGGTTCAAACATTTCCGATTTTCGTCGAGGTGATCAGTGGATTTGAACCTTCTCCGGCTCTGTGATTCATTCTTGGAGACATGGGATGAGGCGAAAATAACCCTTATTCGCCTCGCAATCTGAGGCGAATATCCGCCATAATCGCCTCAGTGTCGATGTACATTCACGAATTAGGCCAGTGGCCCGCCTATACATACGACCCAGCTGCTCTGCTCTCAGACCTAGAGAAAGTCAACTTAGGGCGTGGTCGACTGTTTGGCATGTTGGAAGCTATCGGATTCGACGGGCTGCGAGAACAGGATGTTGAAGCCCTCTCCGAGGAACTTGTCAAATCAAGTGCGATTGAAGGCGAAAAACTTGATCTTGAGGCCGTTAAGAACTCTGTTGCGCGTCGCCTAGGAGCGGACCGTGGGGGACTCGCCAGCTCAGATCACTACATCGAGGGACTGGTTGAGATGGCCATCGACGCTACGCAACGACACCACTTACCTCTGACCTCGGAGCGAATCTTCAACTGGCACGCCGCTCTATTCCCAACTGGCCGAAACGCTTATGGTCCGGTGATCGTTGGGAACTGGCGTGATGACGCAAAAGGACCAATGGTCGTCGCCTCAGAAAAGAGCGGCCGCGAGGTTGTCCACTATGAAGCACTGCCAGCGAACCGGGTTCCCGCCGAGATGTCCGGATTCCTCAAGTGGGTGGAAGAGAAGAACGAAGAAAGCGCAATCCTGAAAGCAGGAATCGCCCACGTCTGGTTTGAGAGTATCCATCCCATGGATGATGGCAATGGCCGGATCGGTCGAAACATCATGGATATGCTTCTGGCGAAGGCTGACCAGAAAACCCATCGCCCGTACAGTTTGGCGAGCCAGATCCACTCAAACCGAGATGCCTACTACGATGTCCTAGAATCAACCCAAAAGGGAACGCTGGACTACACCGAGTGGCTTGCGTGGTATTTGCATATCCTTTTGAATGCGCTGGAGGTTGCCGTCCAAACGGTAGGACAGGCCATCGAAAGAACACGGTTTTGGCAAAACATCAAGGATGTTCAGCTGAACGATCGGCAGAAAAAGGTTATCTCCCGAATGCTCATGGGATGGGAAGGGCGGATGACCAACAAAAAGTATGCGAAGCTGTGCGACTGCTCAGACGCCACCGCCACTAGGGACCTCACGGACCTCGTGGGAAAGTTCATTCTTCGTTCAGACGGGGCAGGGGGCAGGAGTGTCGGCTATGAACTCGTCACCCCCGCATAACGGGAGACTTAAAACCCGTCAAGGCAATTCCATTAACTTCGATCCAAGAACATCTTCAGGTAGTTCTAAGTGCGTCCACCAATCTCCCCCAAGTTTTAGTCCGTTTTGGCACTCTGGCGGGGCTGAGTCTACGCCTAGATGCCATTTGACGGGGCCTCATCACACTACAAGAAAGGATGGGATGCCTAAGCGCAAGAAGAGAGTGAAATCAGGCGTAAACCGAAAGAAATTCCGATGGGAGCTTCTGCATAGTGGCCCACCGATTAATTCGAAGTGGAGGCTCTAAACACGCTGGCCGTGGTGCACGAAAACTGGTACGTTTGGCCCCAATTAGACTCAGGGGC
The DNA here is from genome assembly GCA_038212035.1 of Fimbriimonadales bacterium. Taxonomy (GTDB): domain Bacteria; phylum Armatimonadota; class Fimbriimonadia; order Fimbriimonadales; family Fimbriimonadaceae; genus Fimbriimonas. The sequence continues at coordinate 95,471 of JBBQUZ010000004.1, read as the reverse complement.
AGGATGCTCGTTCGGCGACCCGGCTTCGACGAAGCCTCTCAAATCCGTTGCGCCTTGCGAATAAATCTTACGCACTATTTGCGATCTACTTCATAAGAGTCATATTCAATTCTTCTGGATAATTTTTTGGAGAAGATGACTCTCGGAATCGGGATTTTAGTTCCTTGCGCCACGTTTCAATAAAGAGGCATACGCCGACATCCGGGATCTGTACGTAAATACACAGTCACGACCACTGAAGCTTTCCGGCGCACGCAACTTCAAGTCACTTCATTACTCATGGTCAAAATCAAATTTTCAAGCCAGCTCACAATGTTGGTCGGCACTCTCTCCGTTCTCGTTGTGGCTGTGGCCGAACCTCCGGCAAAAAGCAACAGCAAAACGAGGTTCGAGTTGGCCCCCATGAAAATGGGTGATCCTACTTCCAGCCGGGATGTCTTCCGCTTTGAAACTTTTGGAGATGAAGGTTTTTGGACGGACGCGGCACGCATGCCTCAAGGAATGGAGGCCGCCCACGTCACACCGATTGATGCGATGAAAGCGGGACTGAGCGTAGATGTCGAAATGATCGACGATGGCACTCGCGAGGCTTTCACCCGCGAACTGAAAACTGACCTCTCGGAAGACAATGCACCGATGCTGAATGACCCGGCAACAACCACAAAGCTGGTAAACATGAACGCCGTGATCGGCCTGGTTTCGAAAGAAGGCAAGGTTGGAGTTACCTGTGCACTATGTCATTCCATCACGGACGGGTCGATTTTCTCACTGGCTCACGGGGGCGGGATCGGTAAAAGGATAGATGGCCCCATCCAACATAACCTTAACGTGGGCAAACTTTTATCGATTGCGGCGAACTCGCGAGCCTTTTTTGCGATTTTACAGCTGCAACGGGACGGTAAAACAATCGGCCGCGCACCCGCGGGCTTGACCAAGGACTCCAGCGAAAGGGAAGTAGACGCATACCTCGCTAACCCGAAATATTATCCGATCGGTACTTTTGATGACACGCCCGATGGCATTGGGAATTCCGTGCATATCCCACCTTTGTTCAGGCAGGACCTTGCCGCTCCCTATGAGAGCTCCGGTCAGAACGCAACTGCAGAAGACTTCAGCAACACGGTCTATACGGCCCTGTTTGACCAGACCAACTTGGCGACCCCTGGAGGCCATGCTTTCCTCAAATTATTGGGAGGAGATGCGGGCGCAAAACTGTCTGAAGACTACGTGTATGTGCTCCGGGATACCCATGTCACGGGATATCCTTATGTGAAAGGTTCCACCACCGGGAAGCCCGGCACAGCAACGACACCCGTTGGCACGCGCGTCCCTGAGAAATTGTTGTTAGATTTAAACGCATACATGGCCCAGATGGAGGCACCCCGAGGCGTGCATCTTGATATAGGATCTATTAACCGAGGTCAAAAGGTTTTTAACGCCAGTTGTACAAACTGTCACGGATCAGACCAAAGCATGCCAGTGCCTCCCATCCTGGTTCCGATGACAAAGATATTCCCGGGATATAGACCAGAAATTATTGCAAAAAGAAAGCCCCCACTGAGCCCGATTCAGAACTCACCGGGAACCTTTGATGACAAGATGATCGTGGTTGACGCCAGTCCCGCCGGAAAGATAAGAGGTAACGCTTTACCGCTATTGCTGGACCTTGCTCGCAAGCCGGTTTTTCTGCACGATGACTCGGTTAAAAGCTTAGACTCACTGTCCGATTCTAAACGCGGGCCGTTAGCGCCACACCCGTCTTACGTAGCTAACCCCGGAAAGCGAAAAGACCTTATCAACTTCTTGTGTAGCTTGGACACGGAAAAATAAATTCTTGCTATAACGATCTTTACCTAATAAGTTCAATTCTTCTAAAGCCGGTGGCAATGACATAAATTTTCTGAATCATGCGGTTGAGGGCTTCTTTGGCGGCGTTGGTGACTTGATGCAGCCCTTCCTTGATCCCCATTTTAAGCTCATTCCAGTGCCTGCACAGGTCTTTGAACGACTTTGAACGAAAACACGGATTTTCAGTGCCGGAGACTTTCATGCCTTAAGCAATGTCGCACCGTCTAGGCGACGAGTGCTGATTCACGGGCGAATCTGGGAGAGAGGAAATAGTGCAAAGTCCAATATCGCATGAACCGCCTGCGCTTAACGCTCAGGCGTCGCCCGGAATTCTCGGACCGCCGAAGAAATTGACGGTTCCGGTGCGCCAAACCCTATCTGAGTGCTCGCGTCAGTATAATCGTTACCCTCAAGCGCCCGTCTGGTAAACCCTCTCATGCTAACCACCTTTGCCTTGGCCGCCTCGTTTGCCGCCGCTGAATTTCTCTCGCTTGCGCCCACGCCGCCCATGGGCTGGAATAGTTGGGACTGCTTTGCCACCACGGTGACCGAGACCCAAACAAAAGCCCAGACCGATGTAATGGCGGCCAAATTGCGGGTGCTTGGTTGGCAATATGTGGTGGTAGACATTCAATGGTACGAGCCAGACGCAAAAGGCTTTGACTACCGCGCAGGTGCCAAACTTACTCTGGATTCGCACGGAAGGCTACAACCGGCGCCAAACCGATTTCCTTCCGCCGCCTCGAGGGCTGGATTCAAATCGCTGGCTCAATACGTTCACCGCAAGGGTCTCAAGTTTGGTTTGCACCTCATGCGCGGCATTCCCCGGCAAGCGATTACGCAGAATTGTTCCATCTTGGGAACCCACTATCACGCCCGAGACATCGCTGACCCTACCTCGACGTGCCCCTGGAATACGGACATGTACGGCGTGGATATGGATAAGCCCGGAGCGCAGGAATACTACAACAGCGTATTCTCAATGCTTGCCGGCTGGGGCGTGGACTTTGTTAAAGTAGACGACCTGTCCCAACCCTATCACCAGGAGGAGATTGACGGAATTCGGCGAGCAATTGACCATTCGGGCCGGCCGATGGTGCTCTCCCTTTCTCCCGGCGAAACCCGGTTAAACGCGGCCAGTCACGTGATGAACCACGCCAACATGTGGCGCATTAGCGACGACTTCTGGGACGACTGGAGCGCGTTGCGGTCTCAATTTGAGCGATGCCGAAAGTGGTCCCCATTTGTTGGATCCGGACACTGGCCCGATGCGGATATGTTGCCGTTGGGCAAAGTAAGGTTCGGTGAGCGAACCCATTTCACGCCCGACGAACAGGTGACGATGCTCACTCTGTGGGCAATGTTCCGATCGCCGCTCATGCTGGGATGCGACCTAACTACTTTGGATGCCCCAACTCTGGCTCTCATTACCAACCCGGAGTGGATCGCGGTGAATCAACATTCGGTGGGTGGGCAAGAAGTTGCCCGGGATGCCAATAGTGTGATTTGGAGCGCTCACGATTCAGCATCTGCGGCTATCTATGTGGCACTCTTCAACCTTTCGGATCAACCGCAAAAGTTGGGTGTGGATCTGCGCCAAGTCGGCGCCGACATTCAGGATTCTGAACCGGGAGAAACCCATCAGTCAGGAAAAGTGAAGGTTCGTGACCTTTGGCAACGCAAAGATTTGAGCGAGGTTACTCAGCGAGTAGATTCCCAAGTCCCTGCTCACGGCGCAGTTTTATTGCGTCTCTCGCCTTTGCCTTAGGCGCATATTCAGCCCGTAAAGTGCGGACGTCTATGCGTGGGCAACGAGGTGTTCCAGCGTTTGGGTTGAAACTTGGCGAACCGCTCCAAATTCTGGCGACCGTTCGCCGGATTCTTCGTTCATGTAGAGTCGACGGTTGACTTCAATCATGATCGAAGCCACTCTAGCGTCTTTACCGAACGCACTCATGGGAACGATGGTGCCCGAGTAAGGTTTGTCGATCCAAACCCGGTATCCCATTGCCTCCAAGGACGCCTTGACCGTCAAAACCAGTTGGGGCGGGGTGTGAAATGGTGAGGTGCCGACACAAAAATCAGGGCGGTCGCCGAACTGGTCTCGGTCGCAGGGGAGCGGATTGCAAGGGAAGCTGTGCGCATCGATAATGAGGCAGTGACCATTGCATTGGACCTTGTCCTGCGTCCAGGTTTCAAGGGCTTGATGGTGCGGATAGTAAAACTCGGCCATCAATTCCTCCCGGCGCTCATCGGTTTTGAGGGGCTTGCCGTTGTGAGTTCTAACGTAAACCGCCCCCATTCCCCGCAACGCCATCGGCTCATCGTTATCATCGGCAAACCGCTCAGGGTCAACAAGTAGACGGCTCACCGGGAATACCAGACGATCTGCCTCGGCCCCCAGATCAAACAGCTCTTCGGTAAAATGATCCGTCACCCGCAAGATCTCCGCCTCAAGCACTGGGTCTTCCAAGAAGAATTCACTTCGCCACCGGGGTGGAATCAACGTGGAAGCATGCGGCAAGTGAATTAAAGCAGTTGGCACGGGTTGAGTATGCCCAAGGTGAAGCCGAGCCGGTTTAAACGGTCAGTCGCCAAGGATGGATTCGACTTAATCGAGCTGACCCGGAATCAACAGGCTGACGTTGGTATGCTGCGATCTCATGGTCAAATTACCAGAAGGGGTCTATGATCAACTCGTGACCACGGCACTGCGGCAGGCTCTCTCCGAGTTGCCTCTTCTTCTGAAGGCCACCACCGAACAAATATCGCCCCGAGACGCCATTGATTACCTAGCTCGAGAAGTTGGAGAGCGAACGCGGTCCGTTCTCCGAACCGCGCTCGGTGACGCAGAAACATCCGAAGCGATGATTGCGCGAGCTAACGAAGTTTTGGCCCTACTGGAGTCAAGCGGACTCGATGATTTGTCCGTACTCACCCGAGTTGCGGCCAAAGTGGAGGTCAATCATAAATCGCCGTTGCTCCCCTTATCGCAAAGCGCTTTGGTGACCAATGACCAGCAACTCAATTTTCACCGAGTTCTGCGCGATGAGTTACTTAGTGCCGACACGGTGGATATGGTGTGTCCCTTCATTGGCAATCAAGGGCTTAACTTAGTGCATGACCTACTTAGACATCTTGGACCGAAATTGAGGGTGATTACCACCACCTATCTAGGCGGTACCCACCTGAGAGCGTTGGAGCGACTCGCCGAAGGCGGGGCTCAAATCAAGATTATTTATGAGAGGCCCAATCAGAAGACGTCATTGCACGCAAAAGCTTGGATATTTCATCGTCACAGCGGTTTTACTACCGCAACCATCGGGTCATCAAACTTATCCGTCAAGGCGCTGGCCGATGGCTTGGAATGGAACGTTCGTTTAGGGGCCAAAGACACTCCGCAAGTATTACAAGGGTTGATCGGAAAGTTTGAGAGGCTGTGGTCAGATTCTCAGTATGAGCTTTTTAACCCGGCTCGAGATTCTGAGCGCGTGGGCAAAGAACTTGCCTCGCAACGGAATCCGGGTGAGCAGGTCAGTGGATTCTTTGTGGATCTGGCGCCCTTTCCCCACCAGACCGAGGCGCTAGATGCCCTTGGCTACGAGCGGTTAGAAGGGAAGCATCGGAACCTAATCGTGGCGGCAACGGGTACCGGCAAAACCCTTATCTCTGCATTTGACTACCATCGACTCGCACGAAAGTGGGGCGGCCAGCCAACCTTGCTTTTTGTAGCGCATCGGGAAGACATTCTTAGGCAATCCCGTGATGCATTCCGCGCAGTCATGCGCGATTCCTCTGTTTGGCGAACTCAACGTTGGAAGAGACAAAGCAAGCGGATGGAAACATGTATTTGCGTCTGTGCAATCCATGTCCGCCAAGAACTTGGAAGACTTTGATCCCACGCGGTTTGATTATGTGGTGGTGGATGAATTCCATCATGCTGAAGCGCCTACCTACAATCGATTATTTGACTATTTTCAGCCCCGAGAGCTTCTGGGCCTAACCGCAACCCCGGAGAGGATGGATGGTCAAAGGGGGGTTATTGAAAAACTGTGGCCCCCCACCTATGAACTTCGTTTGTGGCACGCGCTGGAACGAAATCTGCTTTGTCCATTCCACTATTTCGGGATCGACGATGGCACCGATTTGTCCACACTGGCTTGGAGCTCAGGGCAATACCAAGATGCAGAATTAGAGACGGCGTTCATCGAAAAGGGTACCGAGCGGTCTCGCGTTATGTTGCGCGAATTTCGCGAAAAGATCGATCCGACAGATATGAGAGTGGTTGCATTCTGCGCAACCATTCGCCATGCCGACTACGTGGCCAAGGTTTTCAGAGACGCCGGCTACTCAGCAGAATCTCTACATTCTGGCTTGACCCACGACGATCGACACAGCCTTGTGAAACGATTCCGGCAGGGCGAACTGCCGATTATCTGTACGGTTGACCTCTTTAACGAAGGCGTGGATATTCCGGAAATTAATACGGTCTTATTCCTGCGTCCAACCGAGAGTGCAACCGTTTTCATCCAGCAACTCGGACGTGGACTTCGAAATCATTGGGACAAGGGCGCGCTCACCGTCCTCGATTTTGTGGGGCAGCAGAACAAGAATTTCCGAATGGATTTGCGATTCCGGGCCATGACGGGCCTCAGTCGCCTGCAAATCAAAGATGCCATTGAAAAGGAGTTTCCTTACCTGCCGGCGGGATGCGATATCCGACTAGACCGTGTAACCTCGCAGAGAGTTCTTGATAATTTGAAGCAGGCTCTGCCTTCAAGTATCCGCCAGCTCACAGATGAACTCCGCCGGCTGTCCTTGGACGGAACGGTACCCAGCCTCGGAAAGTTTCTTGCGGAAACGTCGCTTGAGCCTGAAGACCTCTACCGCTCTGATCGGAGCTATCTCCTGGTTCGGGAGAAAGCAGGACTATACGACGGGGAAATACCGTCCGGACATCACAGAGTGGGATCGATGGTCCACGTTGATGACCGCGCCCGGGCCTTGCAGTATCAGAATATTGCACGAGGCACAGTGACGGACATCCGGTTTGAGCGAATGCTCTCACACCCGATCACGGAGAAGCTGAGTCTGGGCAGCGCAAGCAACGAAGTTCGCGAAGAGCTTGCTCAATTGATGGAGGTACTTCACCAAACAGCGCATCCTCTGCCAGTTGTCGCAGAAGATCTTCCGTTTGCATTGCATGCAAGTTACAACCGAGACGAAATTGTTTCACCTTTCCGAGACAATCCAAAGTCTATGCGTCAAGGAACGTTCTATGTAAAGGATTTCGAACTTGACGTTCATTTGGTCACGCTTCGAAAATCGGATCGAGACTTCTCACCCACCACGCGATACGATGACTGGTTTGAATCTCCAGAAATCCTGCATTGGGAGAGCCAGTCAACAACCAAGGTTGATACCCCAACCGGGCAACGCCTCATAAATGGAATGGGACGGCACCTCATCTTTGTGCGGGAGTTCAAAGACGATCCGTTTCTCTGTATTGGATTCGCCAAACTCATCTCCTATGAGTCGGAGATGCCGATTCGGATTCGCTGGAAGTTAGACCACTCAGTTCCCGACCACATCTACATTCGCCTTCGCAGTGCATCGGGGTAGTGGCCGTTTAGTCAAATATTTTTGCTGTGAACCCAGTGAGAGTGGAATGGTGAGGAGCCTACAGGTTTTAACTACTGGCCGCGGATCTTTTGGGGTCCATTATAATGTTTTCATGCATCAGATCGTATTTGAGGTCGTGGAGTCGATGGATGGTGGATACGAGGCTTCAGCCCTGGGATACAGAATTCACACTCAGGGAGAAGACTTGGACGACCTTCGCCGGATGGTGCAGGATGCAGTCAGAACTCACTTTGAGGAGGGCGATCGCTCTTCAATGGTGCGACTGCGCTTTGTGCGAGAAGAGGTTCAGGTGGGGATTTCGTAGGTTGCTTAAATCTGCACGAGATCGTTGAATGCCGATTTATCGCCATCAATGCGGGGTCCACGCCGACTTTAAGTCATGCACCTGTAGAGTCTTGAACTCGGCTGTACCGCCGGTTACCTTTACCGAAGCCGAAAGAATTTGGGGGTTTACAATGAAGGGCATGGGGACGTAGGTGAGGCCGTGGCTGGCAAAGACTTCTAAGCCGGTTCGGTCGCAGTAGATAATTAAGTCTTGCCGACCATTCATCAGCGGGGCCGGTGAGGTATGGCCGTTTACGGTGAGTTCTTGCTTTGCGGTATCGAAAAAAATAAGCACTCCGCGCACGGAGAACTCAACCACGGACGAGGCAGACGGGGCGAAGTCAGCACGGACTTCGAGAAGTTCTCCGTGAACGCTCGCCAGCGTATTTGGCCCGTTCGAATCTAACAATAAAGGCCCGAAGTCGTGGGATATCACCCGTAAAGCCTCCAATTCTTTCACCGGATTCCAAGATAAGCGGGGGCCGATCATCGTTTGAAGGAGCTTCAGTTCCAGAGGAATCGACATCGACTGGTTGAACGGCATTCCCTTGGTCTCGGTTTGAAACCATCCAATCTGAATACGGCGTCCATCGGTCACGGGGATATCGCTAAACGTTTGGGCCGCGTAGAAACCCGAACCTTGGTGACCTGGAAGTTTAGGAGTTTCGGGCGTAAACCTTGTTCCGTCAAAGGTGCCCACAACGTATTCGCTACTGGCGGCTGTGAGGACCCATTTACGGATGGATTTGTCTCCATCCACCGGCAACTCAAACAGGTCTGGGCATTCAAAGAATCCGTCAATGTGGCTCATTAAATCCCAATGCGTAAGGTTGGCCGAGCGATAAAAGTGGATGGTGTGCAATCCGTTAAGCTCTACATAAAGGGCCATGACCCACTGTTTAGTAACCGCGTCCCAAATCACTTTAGGGTCGCGGTTTCCGCTGGTCACTTGCGGAATTACGGGGTTGGCGCTGAACTTGGTAAAGGTCCGCCCGTCGGTTGAGTAGGCAAGGCATTGCACGGTAGGGTCTCCCGCCGCCGTGTACAGCAGCACGAGCGGAGGGTGTCCCGGTTTACCAAAACCGCTGGTATTCTGCCTATCTACTACCGCACTTCCGCTAAACATGGGGCCAAATTTGTCCGGCTCCAGTGCGTCGGGCAATTCTTCCCAGTGGACAAGGTCTTTACTTACCGCATGGCCCCAGTGCATATTTCCCCAACCCCAACCAAATGGGTTGTGCTGAAAAAACATGTGGTATTCGTTGTTATAAAACACCAACCCATTGGGGTCGTTATTCCAGCCTCGCCGGGGCGAGAAGTGGAACTGCCCGCGTAGGGGCTCGGCGTAGGGCGGGTCATTTCCCCTCGGTGAGTTGGATTGAGCAATCGACGAAAGACCCAATGACTCACCCGGCAGTTGGTCGACCTGAATTTCAACTTTATGACTCTTCCAGTGGGTTACCTCAAACGCTGCCCACCAGTCGGCGGGGCCATCGGCCAACTCTACGTCATTTTCTGAATGTAACTTTCCATCTATCAAGATCCGCATCTTACGGCTCGTCCCTCCGTTTTTAATGGGAATGTTGAGGAACCGGTGATCAATGTAAAAAGTTCGTGATGCGTTGGAGGTGGTCATTTTTAGTTTGTGATCCGTCATCACAATTTGGTCTACGTTGATGTGGCCCCATCCGCCGGTGGACCGATCCACGATCTCAACCCGAGCTGTCTTACCCGCAAATTCGCTGACATTCCATTGGTGGGGCTCTAGCGCTTCGGTCCCCTCGGGATGATCATTGCCTCCGGTAGCTTGTCTTACCGTTCGCCCGTTAATGATTAAGTTCATCACAGACCTGTCTAAATCTCGGCCTCCACCCAAGAGAAAACGGATAAATTTCCGAGTGACTGTGAAGGCCGGAGAAGTTAGCGTACCGACGGAGGTGTCACCACCGTTATAGGAGGTCGCGAAGCCGTGTCCTGAAAATCCCGTTACCGTCATCTGGTTAGGCAGGGTTCCGCGCGCCGGTCCCTGGCCAAAGGCGGTTCCTGTCACCATCCAGTCGCCGTACGTTTCGCCCTCAAAGTCGGCGATGACGATGTCTTTAGGCCCAGACAGACTGAAGCCACTCAACCGGAAAGGAGTTGGCCAGGCCACCATTGTTGTAGCCACCAGCAAAAAGAAGAGGGTCAGAGGAGATCGCAGTGAGGAGGTATTCATGGTGGCGATGGCGTTCAAAGGAAACCCGCACGCGGCTCGACCCGTTGGCTATAAACAATCCTACCCGGGGTTCACATTATTCGCAGAACACCCATTTGCCGCACCTTTCAACGAAAGCCAATCTATAGCTAATGGCCGTTGTATTTATATTACTGCTGAGATTATTTGGGCTCATTATCTGATTCTGGAAACAACGTTGAAACGAAATACGGAGCCGTTTGTAGTGAGTGGGCTACGAATGGATACAAAGAAATGAGAACCAACTTTGAAAACCTCATGCTCCCCCCGGCGATTCTCCGCGCATACCCCCCGAACAATCGCCCCCTATTTTGGATGGCTCAGAGTCAAGTCACATATGAGGCATTGCAATACTTTTCTACCATTGCTTATAGTGACTACCAACCCGAGCACCTAGTCAACCCAACGTTCGCCTCGTTTACGCCTGGAAATTTATGCGCCACCTTCCCAAAGAGAGAATCAGGGGAATCTCAGGATTGATTCCCATTCTGCGAACGCCCGTGACGTTGCTAATCATTAACCCGTTGTTCCGGCGCGGTCGCCTAGACAAAAATGAGCCGTAAGTCAATTTCAGCAACCCATCTCACCAAACAATCAAAAATTGTCATTTCAAGAAAATTTGCCAAAAACCTTGGGAATAAACGTTTATCTGCAATATGATGCTTTTCAATGGAGCGACAAAGACCGCCAATTGGAAGGGTGACTCTTCGAGACGTGGCTGAACGCGTTGGAGTCTCCATTGGAACGGCATCCGTCGTTCTTAACCGTAGCCGTTCTGGATCTCATATTTCAGAGAAAACCCGACAGCTTCTGTTGACCACCGCCGAGGAAATGCGGTACCGCCCCAGTAGCGTTGCCCGTAGCCTACTTGCGGGAAGCACCCGCACCATCGCGGTGGTTCCATCTTCTGCCGATCGGGACCTCTTACTTGGGCCCCACCTGCAACAGGCCATGAATGCCGCGGCCAACGTGTTAGAAGATCATGGCTATGATCTCCTCCTCTTGACGCGGGCCGACCAAGGGAACGTTGAATCTATACTTGAAGCGCTTCTGGACGGTCGCGTAGATGGGGCGATTCTCGTTTCCCCGCGGTCAGACTCGTTGTTGACTGAGCGACTCCGAGCCGAGCGGCTTCCGTTTGTGGTGATAGATGGTGAACCAGAACCGGGGGTAGTTGCCTTTCGCGTTGATGACGTCTCTGGTATTCAGGCAATCACCCAGCATCTGATTCAGTTGGGCCATTTGCGAATCGCCCACATCGGGGGTACTCCAACGCTTTCTGCCGCCGAACGGCGCCGCTCCGCATTTGTGGGTGCAATTTCAAACCACGGATTGTTTCTTCCCGACGAATTCATCCAATGCGGAGGCTTTGGCCCCGATGGGGGACGCGTCGCCATGAAGTCTCTCATGGAACTGCCTATTCCGCCCACGGCGGTGGTCTGTGCAAATGATGAAGCTGCGCTTGGGGCTTTATCTCAAGCCCGATCAATGGGGCTTCACGTTCCTCAACAGGTGAGCATCACAGGCTTTGATGACGGTCCACTTTCTCACTTTTGCGATCCAACCCTCACCACGGTTCACCACCCCGTGGGCGACATTGCCGCTGCGGCAACAACCGCCTTGTTTCAACTGATACACGGCGACAAACCAACTGGCCCATCGCTTTTTCCCTGCGAACTCGTCGTTCGCAATTCGACATCAATCCCCCAGGAGACTCACATTCAATGAAGAAAGCATTCACTCTTATCGAACTGCTCGTCGTTATCGCCATCATCGCGATTCTTGCCGCCATCCTATTCCCCGTCTTTGCGCAAGCAAAGGTCGCGGCCAAAAAGACGGTTGCCCTCAGCAATGCCAAAAACCTTGGCCTCGCCGTAAAGATCTATATGTCTGACTACGACGACAGCCTCATCAAAAGCTTCTACGGCTTTCCCGCCGATGGCGTAAGTTGGGGGAGCGTGTTTTACAACTGGAGAATGGCGCTGAACTCTTATACGGGTAAGAATAAAGACATTCTCACCGACCCCACAAACGCCTTTAGTTCTAAGAACTACTGGCCGCCGGCCCAATGGGATGGTTCTAAGCCAGATACTGACCCCAGTTGGACCTATTTGGCCGCAAACTACTCCGTCAATAATCACGTGATTGGCTTTGCCAACGGCAACGTGGTAGACCCCAACAACACGCCTCCCGGCCTAGACTCAGAATCGCAAATTGATGACATTGCGGGCACCATCATCATTGTCCCCACTCGGCATCGGTTCCAAGATGTGAAATGGGATTTTGGGGATAGCCGTTATGGCTATGGCTGGTGGTGCCAAACCTCGCCCGGTAACTACATGAACGGGGCCAACGCAGTAGTTTGTCCTGGGGCCGGTCAGGGCATGATTAACAGCGTGTCTCGGCAGGTTTCGTTTGTATGGGCCGACGGCCATGCCAAGGGAATGGCCTACAAGGCTTCGTTCCAGCAAGCCGACCACTGGCATACCGCTACCGACCCAAAGGCGCCAACCCAAGCGCAACGCGATGACGTTGCCGCAAACGTCTACTCAGAATACAACTGACCGACGCGGGTGGCGAGTAATCCTCGCCACCCAACCCTCTTATGAAATCACTTCAAATTAACCCGCTACTATTTCTGTGTTCCATTATGGTGTTAGGTTGTGGAGAGCCAGAAGTTCAGAAAATGTCCACATCAGGAACGGTTAAGCCAACCACTCCGCCATATCTTCAGGGCAATTCTAATATTCCAGACAAGGCCAAAGATTCAATTGCGGGTGCCATTGCCAGTCCTCCCACAAAGAACTAATGTTCTTCATGATTATTGTGTTAACCATACTTCTTTTTGCCGCCATGACGCCAGTATCTGCCCCGACCCATTCAAAATTCGCACCTCCCATGGGTAATACGCTTCTCATTGTGGGGCAAGACATTCCTTCGATCTCAGAATACGATCACCATGTAGGGGGCAATCCAGCGGGCTACTCCGTGTATACGTCCCTCCAAAGTTTAGAAGGACTTGCGACTCCATCTGATACGGGCGGCGGTCTGCAACACGCGCAGTGGGTGGCAGATACTCATCCCTATGCCGCGTTACAGCTTGGACTCCATATGGTTGGCACGTTGCAAAGCGTGATGAACGGCGCGATGGATGCGCACATTGACCGCCTAGCGGATTGGATTTCTGCCACCCATCGTCCGGTTTACCTGCGGCCAGGTTATGAATTTGATTATCCAGAAAATCACTACGATCCAGCGCTCTACGTTGGGGCATTCCGGCGAATTGTGGACAGGTTTAGGGCCAAACGAGTGGAAAATGTTGCCTTTGTATGGCATTCCTTTGCTCAACCCATGAGCGGCAAAATCGAGGACTGGTATCCCGGCGATTCATACGCGGACTGGGTCGCCGTTTCGTACTTTAACCAGATGCCTGGTCCGTTAGAAACGGTGGCTGAGTTTGCAAAACACCACAACAAGCCGTTGATGATCGCCGAATCGGCACCTTGGAAATTTTCGATTCAAGATGCCTGGGATAAGTGGTTTGTGCCGATGTTTGACTACGTTCAACGCCACGATGTCGCCGCGATCTGCTACATCAATTGCAATTGGGATGCAGTACCTATGTTCCACACCGAGGGGTGGGGCGATAATAGAATCCAGTCGTCTCCCGAGCTTATCAAGAAGTGGAGGGCGTTTACGGATGTCCCCAGATTCATTCACTCAAGCAACCACCTATTTGACTAATTGGGCGCAAACCTGCACTAGATTCGAAGGTTCCTAAGTTAAATGTGATACAGTCTGACGGGGACCAGCCGCTTTAATATCGCATTTGGCGTACGGGGGGTTGGGCCAGCCAACCTTTAGGGGGAGGGCACTGGGCAACCATTTTTCCGAGTTCTACCCATGCCCCGTAAGGGCTAGACGATTACCTTTCCCTAATACGGCACCGGGAAGGGGTTGCGGCCAAAGCCGTTTTGGTGCCAGTAAGGATAGGGCAACGCAGGGCGGCTGGCGATGTCTAGTTTGGCGATGTGCTCTGAAGACAGACTCCAGCCCACGGCACCCAGGTTGTCTCGCAGTTGTTGTTCATTGCGCGCTCCGATCACCAGCGTGGAAATGGTGGGGCGCTGGAGAAGCCAGTTGAGCGCCACCTGCGGTACAGATTTTCCAAGTTCAGCCGCAACTTCCTCTAAAGAATCCACCACGGTATAAAGATACTCATCATCTACCTGCGGTCCCGAATCTCTCGTGGTTTGACTTTGGAGTCGGCTGTTTGCGGGCAACGGTTGACCGCGCTTGATTCGACCCGTGAGACGTCCCCAACCCAGCGGACTCCACACCACCGCGCCCACGCCTTGATCTAAACCCAAAGGCATGAGTTCCCATTCGTAATCTCGGCCCACCATTGAGTAGTAAGCCTGGTGCGCAACGTAACGCGCATAGCCGCGCTTTTCGCTGACCGCCAAAGACTTCATGAGGTGCCATCCCGAAAAATTTGAGCAGCCAATGTAGCGAATTTTGCCCGCCCTCACGAGGTCATCTAAAGTGGAGAGTGTTTCTTCAATCGGAGTCAGCGCATCAAAGGCATGGAGCTGGTAAAGGTCAATATAGTCCACCCCCAACCGGCGTAGGCTCCCGTTCACCGCTTCTATAAGGTGATACCGAGACGACCCAACGTTATTAGCTCCCTCTCCAAAAGTGAACGTGCCTTTAGTAGAGATCAGCACTTTATCTCGGCGACCTTTGATTGCCGCACCCAATATTTCTTCGGCGGCGCCTCCCGAATAAACATCGGCGGAGTCAAACATGTTCAGGCCAGCTTCTAGGCAAATGTCCACCAGTCGGGTGGCTTCGTCAACATCGGTGCTCCCCCAAGACTCAAAGAAGGCGCCTTTGCCGCCAAAGGTTCCGGTGCCCAAAGTGAGAGCCGGCACTCGCAATCCCGATGCTCCCAAGTAGCGTGTTTCCATTTTGTTAGTGTATCGGACTCGCACGGCATCTGCAGTCACGTGAAACGGGCAGAATCTACTATTCTCATAAAGTGAAAGTGATTCTCACCCTGCTTTTAGGTTTAGGAGTGTTCTTTGTGGTGTACAGTGCCCGGTTGATGGTAGCCGAACTTGCCCCGCCGATTTTTCGGGCCCACGAAACCATTCTCTTTCAGGGTGATTCTATTACCGATGGCAACCGTGGACGCACTGCAGACCCCAATCACATTTTGGGGCACGGATACGTGTTCATTATCGCGGCCAAATACGGAGCGCAATTTGCCGACCGCGACCTCACATTTGTGAACAAAGGAATCAGCGGAAATCGTGTAGCCGATTTGGCCGACCGCTGGGACGCCGACACCTTTGCCGTAAAGCCCGATGTGCTCAGCATTCTGATTGGTATCAACGATATCTATCAGGCATTGACCCACAATCAGCCGTTCTCCGCCCCCGAGGTTGAAGCCCAATACGACCAATTAATCGCCCGATCCCTCGCCAAGAATCCCTCTATCCGACTGATTTTGGGTGAGCCTTTTGTGCTGAACGTCGGGATGATTGCGAAGGATTCGGACCACTGGAACAAGTCGGTTAAGGCAATGGACAAAGCCGTGGGCCGTCTTGCGGCTAAGTACCACGTTCCGGTGGTGCGATATCAACGGGTTTTCACTGAAGCGGCCAAATCTGCCCCTGCAGACCATTGGATTTGGGACGGTATCCACCCAACTTATTCGGGGCATCAGTTAATGGCGGATGAATGGATTAGGGTTTATAACAACTTCTACGTTTCTCCATTGGATGACCCCGAGAGAAATTCGGCAATTAAGCCTGTGGTGAACTTTGAACGTGATAGCTACAATTGGCTCCATCGCCACGCCGATATTCTGGACTTGCAGGCAAAAAGAAATCCTGACGTGGTGATGATTGGAGATTCTATTACGCATTTCTGGGCGGGAGAGCCAAAATCAGACCGAGCATCGGGACCCAAAGCTTGGGCGGATACTTTTGGTAAGCGAAAGGTGATCAACATGGGCTACGGTTGGGATCGCACCCAGAACGTGCTCTGGCGTCTTCAAAACGGCGAATTTGATGGCCTCAAACCCAAAACTATAATATTGAATATCGGCACCAACAACTTGGTGGGTGACAACACGGCTCGTACCAACACGCCAGAAGAAGTGGCCGTCGGAATAAAGCAGATCGTTGATACGTTGCGCGCTAAGTCACCGGATAGTAATATTATTGTGATGGCGGTGTTTCCGCGCGGTTTCGAACGGGGAAATGAACTGGATACCCGCATCCAGTCTCTAAACAAAATGTTGAGTATGAATCTGAAGGGCCAGCCTCAAGTGACGATGCTAGATATCAGAGATAAGTTACGAGAGCAAGACGGATCAATCTCGCCCCGTATCATGTCTGACGGCACCCATCCTACCGAAGAAGGCTACGCAATCTGGGGCAAGGCTATCCGAGACTCCAGTCTCCTGCCCTAAACCCTTAGGCCCGACTACGGGCGATTTCCGACTCAAGGGTTGGTGAAATCGAGCTCGGACCACCAATCGTAGCAGGACCGAATAAGGCGATTTCGGCCTTCACCCACCGGTTGAGCCTGTATTTGGGGCTTTGTGGATCGCAAGCGAATCTTGTTTGCCATCGCGTATTCTACGTACGTTACGCTCCAGGGCTTGTGTTTTGCAGAGGCGGGGATTCCTTTTACTCCAGACAACGAAAGCTTATTTCGGAACAAAGGAATGGAAGACGCCGCAACCGGTAGTTTGCTCATGGTTGCCTTTGTGCCATCCAGCCCAATTTCCTTTAAATATGCCTTACACGGTAACAACTGGCCCAAGCCAAGACGAAGATGATGCATACCGGCACCATCGCCATCAACCCATACTTCATGGTATCCGGGGTGGTCAAATCTGATGCCCGGTTCCCTTTTGGGCGAGGTCCGTGGGCCAACAATAACCTTCAACCTAGACTCCGAAGCAAACAGAAGATCCTTTACCTTGAGGGACATGCCGCCGGTTTTGGCGAGCGATAACAGAACAATTAGGTAAGTCATAGTGAGTTTTTAATTAATGAGTTTGAGTAAGCGACGTTGATAGCGGATGTTGGACATTGTTTAGCTCCATCAACGAACCTAACCACGGTTCGTAGTTGCGCCACTTTTCTACGGAGGTTTTGTAAACCGGTTGCCGGGCCTGCCACCGGCTTGGAGTTGCCACGGCAGTTGTCTTTTGGTCGTGGTGCAAACATGCATTGTCCCACGGAAGTCCGCAAAATTCGATGACTTGTCTGGTCACGGCTTCTTTGTTTGATACAAGCGACTCGTAGTCAATCTCAAGGAAGTTTTCGGCGGGCAAAACCTTTCGCCAATGCGCCATTAGCCGAAGGTATTCGCGGTAATGGAACATGATGTTCTCTTTCTTGTACGCAAAATTGGGACCTCCTCCAAAGTGAGTGCAATAAATTGACAGGCAAGTGTCAATTGCATTTCTACGAATGTGAACGATTTTGGCGCGCGGAAAGACAATGTTGATCAAGCCAAGTAGCTCGTAATTGAGAGGTTGTTTATCCGTTATCCTTTCGGAATCGCCGGCAAACGCCCGCAAAACCTCAAGGTAATTTGATTGTAGATAGTTAATGTCCTCAATGCGTACCCCTTGGGTGTGCCAAGCATGGGTCACGCGTGTACCATCAAGTTTCCAAAATGGTTGCTCTCCTGCGGAGGCCACGGAAGGATGACTGGAGACGATTTGGTCAGAGAGCGTGGTCCCAGATCGGATCATTCCGACAATGAATATCGGGGTTTCATTCTGCGAGCCGTACTTTCGATGTTCAGTCAGAAACTCTGCGGAATAGAGTTCCATCAGACAGTTGTTGGTGGTGCCCACTACGTCGCGATCCATTCTTCGACCTTCGTTGAAGAATTGAAATGCCAATTCGTTAGCCTGATCAAACTGCACCATCGCGAGTTCGTACGCTTTGGCGTCTTCATAGGCCCTTCCCAACGCGTAGGAGAGATACATCCGGTCAAGCGGCTTGAGGCGGGGGCGCGCAAGAACCTCGCTGCCCCGTTGGATCAACGTTTCACCGTTATCAAACCGGAAGGATTTGGCTTCTGAGAGGCAGAAATAAGCCATCCCCTGAATTGGTTCAATTTCCAGCCAATGATTCAATAGCTTAACCGACTCGTCAAACCGGCCCTCTTCTTGCAACCACAAGGAGTAAGAATGACAAAAACCCGGTTTCTGCTCCATCAGGCTTTTGAACATGGCCTCGCCGCGATCTTTTTGATTCGTTCGGCAGTAACTTATGGCCAAAGCATCCTGAATCGCTATCGACTTAGGAATCCTCCGGAATCCGGCTTCCAAGTTAAGGATCGCATCATGGTGCGCAGATATCAGCAGATGCTGCCGATAAAGTTGTAGGTAATTGCCTTCGTTTGTCGGATCAAGATCAATTGCCTTCTGAAATGCCTGGCATGCTTCGTAGGGATCGTCTCGAAGGCGAAGAGCCAAGCCTAGGTTGTGATGGGTCGCTCCCGCCCGCGGTGCCAAAACGATTGCCCGGTTGAAGGCCTCAAGGGCAAGATCACTTCGTCGAGACGACAAGTAGCACAAGCCTAAAGTATTTTGGGCGGAGGCATCCATCGGATTCTGCGCGATCGCACGCTCTGCAATCGCAACTGCCTCATCAAATTGGCCGACGGCTTTGAGAGCGTTGGCCAACCATACCAGAGAGTCAAACTGGTCAGGATATTCAGCAATGACTGACCTCAGAATTTCGATGGCCAGCGGGAAGCGCTTGGTTTTAACGTAGATAACCCCTAGCATCACGCGGGCCTGGGGGCTGGTTGGCTCTTTTCTAAGTACGGATAGAAGCTTTTCTTCTGCCGCAACAAAGTCTGCTCGAGCGTACAGGCGGCTTGCCTCTACGAGTTCGTGCGTGGGCTCTCCTAACACCCGGACCCCATGAGAATTAAGTTTATAATCAGTGCTTACCAGGTCCGGCCGTGTCAGTGCCATTGATTTCGTCTTGAAGGATTCTCATTTTGCGCTCCTTGACCTGAGGTGGCATCATTGTATTGCTCTTCAATGCTTCTAGCCGCTGTTGAGGCGTCAAACTTCGTCCGCTGGGATCGGCATCTAAAGTTGACTTGGGTGGAGTTGCATCGCCACAACCCGTGAGAGTAAATACCGTAAGCAGAGCTACATATAAGGGGCCGAGTTTGAAGATAAAATTAAACCTGTTCATTGTAATTTGATTCGCGTTGGCAGAAAGGTCATACCACCGATTTGCACCGATGGTATGCCCCGCGTTTAACGTTCTAAGTTATTAGAACGTAGTGGTTGGACAGTTTGAACTGTCCTGTTTGCCCGTTGGATCCTCGGTAATCTTCTCAGCAAGATTGACACCCGTATAGCTACTGGGCATGTTGCACGCCCCGGTAAATCCAAACTCCGAGTAGTGAACGGCAGTCTTCATTTTGAACTTGGCGTGACCGTCCGCCAAGGCGAAGTTGCTGCCACCTCCATGAAGATTGTCCAAGCTCTTAGATTCTACGGTTGCCCAACCCGCCCCGCCCCATATTCCGATCCAGTTCCACGGATAGGAATAAGGAGAAGCAGACATCGACGTGCTTTCCCGCATCAGAATCGTACCGGCGGGATCGGGAATCACGGTCACTGACCGCGAAGTTGCCACACCATTAAAGATGTAGCTACTGCATCCCGTGCTGTTGGTTCCTGTGAGAGGAGTGTTCTTCGTCCACTTGCCGGTGTCGTGAGTGTACTGACCCGCCTGGTTCACGCAGCCGCGAATGCTGGCGGTATCGTCGACCGAAACCGGGCAAACGCGTGCGGATGCTTTTCCATCGTTCTTGAGGTAGGGGATCAACTGCCACTGCCAATTGGTCTTGCCGTATAGTGCTGCCGGCCATGGGCTCTCAAAGCCGTTTACTTAGAAGTATGACCAGAACGCATAGTCTCCGCGACCGCCGTAAATGTTGCCACCCAGCGTATCGTCGTTATCGTTAGCGTAGAGAATCTCGGCCAGGCCCATTTGCTTAAGGTTGGAGAGACAGACCGATTTCTTGGCCGCCGCTTTTGCCTGAGCAAAAACGGGGAACAAGATTGCGGCCAAAATCGCGATGATCGCGATGACGACGAGTAGCTCGATGAGCGTGAATGCGATTAGATTTTTTCATGACAACCATTAAATAGTTGAATCCTCACGACGCTGCTGGCAGGGCCAGCTTTTGCGTATATATGACCGTGGTCAATTGACGAATGGATGCAAAATGGCGGTTGCGACGGCTTCTCCGAGTGCAATTTGCACGCAAGCCTCAGCGAATTGAGTGAACAATCCCCCGTCTTTGTCGCCGATGAAAAGGCAAATTATGGGTAAGGTGCCTGATTCTGAGTTATGGTTGTTTCCCGTGATTAACATTGCAGTGAATTCGAGCTCGCTGTATGAACAGTCGAGACATAAAGGACGAACAATCGTCCATCCACTGCCTCCAACTAACCCTTGGACTCAATTATACAAGCGTTTGGTCTAGCGTCCAAGCGATTTTTGAACATATATTGTTCAAAAAAAAGACAATATATGCATGGGTCGGACCAGACTAAGCTCGAAGCTGACCTGAGGGATCAGTTTCAGATGTGGACGGCTCACGACGCGTCAATACGCTGCTTGAGCGAACCATTAAAGGTGCATCTAGCAAAATATGGCGCGATGGGAGAGACTGGCTTCCCGTTGCTCGTTGCATGATTAAGTCGGCGGCGTGGTAACCAAACCCTTCAAAGTCCTGGCTCGCGCTACTGAGGATGTCGCACTGGGGGTCGCCCCAACGGGCAAGCCAGTCAAATCCAACGACCGCAATATCATTAGGAATGAATAACCCTGCGCCTTCTACAAAACTACAAATCCAACTTGCCAGTGCATCGCAACTTACAAAGAGTGCAGTAGGTCTGGGATCTGCGGCCAATAGCTGGATCACCGCTCGTTGCGCCAGGCCCCGGAAATGGCTACCCGGCGAAAGAGTTCCCGCCAGTGTTGCCCCGACTGGCATTTTGACGGAATCGGCCTTTGGTGTTTCTGAGGCCACGATTTCAAGCATTTGGTTTTGAAGCCCAGCCTGTTGCATCGCGCGCCGGTACCCAGTCCGACGATCTTGCGTGCTCGGCGGAACATCCGAGTCGCATACAAAAGCAATGTTGTGATGCCCTTGATCCAGCAAGTGATTTACGCACTTACGGGCCGCCACAATGTTCGCCGTCCCCACATGGTCCGCGGCCAATCCCGGTGGCATCGAAATGTCAACAAACACCAAGTGTTTGCCTTGTTCCACCAATAGCTCAAACAGGTCCGTATTTTCAGCAAATGGATCTCGTTCCAGAATTGCGCCTGCCGCATCAGTGTTACCAAGGAGATTTGTTAAGAATTCTCGCTCTTCGTGTTTAACGTGGTCTCCGTAAAATCTAACCGGCTCTCTCACCACCATTTGAAATCGAGTTCCCATCAGGCTGGAAGAGATTCCCCGAAGGAACCGAAGAGACGAGCTGTTCGCGATAGGACGGCTAATCCACACGTGCACTTCATTTCCCATCTGCGACTTCGATACAGGGATCGAGGCAATGGTGGGCCGGGAAAAGGGTTGGCGGTGAATCGCTCCGGTAGCAACCAGAACGTCAATCGCCCGTCGAACGGTTCCCCTACTCACGCCAATGTCCGATGCAAGTTTTAATTCGGGTGGCAGGTAAGCACCCGCCTTGTATTCACCGCGACGAATCTTTGCGCGGATCGAATCGGTCGCAAGTTGGACGGTGGGTGAAGTCATCGCATCCATAAGATCAGCAGGGGTACCCACTCCTAGTCGCACTCGCAAAATAGTAGGCTCTCAACAAAGCGATTGGGTCAGCGTCAGATCGAACAATTACAGGGGCAAACCGGTGGACATTGTACAATATGAGTGAATTTTACCCGGTGAATGTCTATTTTGGGATGCACCTGGTTAGAATCTGTACTTGGACCCACCCAGTAAACCATGAAAAGAAAAGACGTAATCGAATTTGAAGATGCTCTGCGCAATGAAACGCCTCAATGGCTAAAGGATCGGCTGGAATGGTTTCAGGATCTCAAGTTTGGACTCATCCTCCATTGGGGGCCTTACGCACTGTGGGATTGTTGCGAGTCCTGGCCGATTTCCTTAGGCGACGATTGGGCGCGCAACGACAACATGAAGTGCTGGACGGATCGGGATAAAGATTTTCCCCGCTTCCAACAAGACTACTGGAACCTCGCCAAGCAGTTCAATCCGGTGAAGTTTAATCCGGAAGTATGGGCCTCGTTAGCCAAGACCGCCGGGGCCAAGTATCTGGCGTTCACCACCAAACATCACGATGGGTTCTGCATGTGGGATACCGCCACCACGAACTACAAGATTACCGGCGACCTTTGCCCCTTTCACACCGACCCGCGTGCCGACCTTTTTAAAGGCGTCACCCAAGCGTTTCAAGACGAGGGCCTCGCCATTTCTGCCTATTATTCCAAGGCCGATTGGCACTGCCCGTACTATTGGGATCCCGCTAAGCCGGCCCCTACCCGAAACGCAAACACGCTGAATGAACCGGCGACGTGGGCCAAATTTGTCAGATACACCCATGATCAGATTCGGGAAATCATGACCGGCTACGGCAAGATAGACATTTTGTGGCTGGATGCCGGGTGGGTGCGTGATGAAGAAGATATCGACATGGCGGGAATGGCCCAGATGGGCCGAGAACTTCAACCCGGCCTCATCATGGCCAATCGCACAGTGGGTGACGAATTTGAAGACTTCATCACGCCAGAACACCAAATTCCCGAAGAACCGCTTAGCCGTCCGTGGGAATCGTGCCTCGTCATGGCGCAAAACTGGAAGTACGACCCTAACGATGTTTACAAGCCTACACAAGAAATTCTCGAAATGCTGGTAGATATCGTTTCTAAAGGCGGCAACTTGCTCCTCGGTATCGGACCGACCCCCGAAGGTGAATTCCCGCCGCAGGCCCAAGAACGGCTCAAGGAGATTGGGGCCTGGATGGACATCAACAGCGAGGGGATCTACGGTTCTCGAGCCATTGCCCCATACAAACAGGACGGCGTAAGGTTCACCCAAAGAGATGGATTTGTGTATGGCTTCGCCTCCCCCGGCCAACCGATTATTCTCGAGTCGCTGAAGCCAAAGCCCGGTTCCGTGGTGACCCTGCTCGGCTCGGATGAAAGGGTAATCCTTGAGGCCGACGGAGACCATATCAAGGTGCACCTTCCCGCCTCGGCTGAATCGCTTATGGAACCCTACGTGATTAGGTTTGAACTTACGTAGACTGATGGGACAATGACAAACCTTGAGGTGGCGCAAAAGGCCACGCTACGACCAATCTTAGATGTCGTGCATCCCTATGCTCTCGATAGCGAGGACTTTGAGCCTCTGGGTCGCCTCAAGGGCAAACTCACGCATTTAGGTATTCACCGGCTCTGCTTATCACCAAACCCAGGGCGGTTGATCCTCGTCACCGCCATCACTCCAACTCTCAAAGGTGAGGGAAAGACCACGGTTTCTATTGGACTGACTCAGGGTCTCAATCGGATTACCGGTCCCAAGGGCAAAGCTAAAGCGGTTTCTGCAACTCGAGAGCCCGCTCTCGGCCCGATATTTGGCGTGAAGGGTGGCGCTTGTGGCGGAGGCTACAGCCAAGTTCTGCCGATGGAGGACATCAACTTGTTTTTCACCGGAGACTTTCCCGCGATATCGGCGGCGCATAACCTCCTCAGCGCAATGCTTGATTCCCACATCCATCAAGGTAACGATTTGGGCATCAACACCCAAATTGACTTGTGGCCCCGCACGGTAGATATGAACGACCGTGCCCTTCGCCATATTGTTACCGGGCTGGGAGGCAAATCTGCGGGCCCAACCCGCGAAGGGAGGTTTGTGATCACTCCGGCCAGCGAGATCATGGCAGTGTTGTGTCTCAGTCGATCATTGGCGGAACTAAAGCAACGTCTCGGCGAAATAATCATCGGCCAAAACGGTCTTGGCTCCCCCGTCACTGCGAAAGACCTGCTCGCCCATGGTGCGATGGCCGCGCTGTTGAGAGAAGCCATTCGTCCGAATTTGGTGCAAAACATCGAGGGTGGTTTAGCATTTGTTCACGGAGGACCCTTCGGCAACATTGCCCACGGATGCTCGTCTATCCTTGCCACCGAATGCGCCCTGGGTTTGGCCGATTACGTAGTTACCGAAGCCGGTTTTGGAAGCGATCTGGGCGCGGAGAAATTTTTGAATATTGTGTGTCCCCGTCTGGGACGGGGTCCTGATGCAATCGTGTTAGTGGCCAGTGTTCGGGCGTTAAAGCATCACGGAGAAGGGTCTTTGGCCGCAGGGTTGCCCAATCTATTTCGGCACGTGGACCACCTTACTCAGTACGGCCCTCCCGTTGTCGTAGCCATCAACCGCTTTGCCGATGACGCCGAATCTGATCACGAATTGTTGCGTGTCGCTTGTTCACAACGCGGAATCATGGCCGTCACCTGCAATCCTTTTGCCGAGGGCGGCGCAGGATGTGAATCTTTGGCGCAACAGGTGATGAACCTCGCACAAAATCCGTCAAACTTCAGATCGGTCTACCAGCCCGACGAGTCGGTGGAGAGGAAGCTGGAGTTGATTGTGGAGAAGGTCTACGGCGGCAAAGGAGTGCGGTTTAGCGGGACCAGCAAGCAAGACTTAGCTTGGATCAATCGACACGGATACGGTCACCTTCCGGTCTGCGTTGCTAAAACTCAGTACAGCCTAAGCGATGATCCCACCCGCCTGAATGCTCCATCGGACTTTGACTTACGCGTAGAAAGCCTACGTGTCTCGGCGGGGGCCGGTTTCATTGTCGCCGCCTGCGGAGACATCATGCTCATGCCCGGCCTTGGCAAACACCCCACCGCTGAAGTGATCGACGTGGATGAAAACGGTCTAATTTCCGGTTTGTTCTAGGCTCGCATCGGCGGTTATTTTATAGCCATGAGTCTAAGTTATTATATTTTGGATAATATATTAAAAATTGATATATACTAAGTAGGTGGCATATAAAAACGAGATGGAGGCGGCGGTTTTGGGCGTGCTTCAGACGGGGTCTTTGCACGGGTACCGAATATCGCAGGAAATTCGGGCACGCAGCGGGGGGCTCCTCAAGTCGGGAGATAACCAGATCTATCCCACTTTGCACGCCCTGGAACTGGAAGGGCGCATTAGCGCGGAGTGGCAACCGCAACAAGGCAAGCCGCCCCGCAAGGTTTATTCAATCACAGGTTCGGGTCGCCAGCGCTTGGCCCACCTTCACGAGGAATGGAAGGCGTATTCATCTCAGCTCTCCAGGCTCATCGGAATCGAGGCATTTGCATGCTAAATCAACTATTGCCGAGCGGGATTGAGGATTACCTGGAACAATTTAGAAGGGAACTGCTGATGCTTTTTGTTCCCGATGAAGTGGTGGCGAGTAGCCTTGCCGAGGCAAGATCTCACCTCGCAGAAGCCGCTCGGGAAAGGCCAGAGGCTGACTATCTAGAGCTGATCGCGGAGTTTGGACCTTCGGCAGACGTTGCGCTCAAGATCAGTCAGGAGTATTTGATCCATGCGCCTAAGCAGAAGAAAATGCGTCTGATCTCGGCCGGAGTCTTGGCCGTGTTTTCAGTGGGCAACTTCTTCCTGCTGATCCGGCTGTTATCGTCGGGTGGCAGTTGGGAGCAAAACGTTCCCTTTTTCGCCCTCTCGGCGCTCCCCGCTGCCGCATCCATTGGGTTGGTGTTTTACTCGCCCAAATTGCGGATCAAGCCTAATCCAAATTTGGGCGGCGCTATGTTTGCCGCCATGTTTGTGGTTATTGGCAGCTACTGCCTAATCGCCGGAGCTACCCACTATACGTTGACCCCTGTGAGCCCGTATTCATACCAGATGGGCGGCCCCGTGGTTACCGAATACAGTCGCTTGGTTTCTGAGGCAGAATTGACCAAATTCGAGGCAGACAATCTCAACGTGCCGGGTGACTTTGGAAAGGCTCAACGGATGGCCGCCTCTAATGCCCGAAAAATGCCGATTTTTGCCAAGCTCTGGGCCGGATTTGCGCTCACTCCTGTGAGTATATTCCTGCTCTTTTGTATATTTAATATAATAACTATTGTTTGCACAAAACATAAGGTAAAGCGAAAAATCGCCCACGGAAATCTTCGCGAGACTTCAGAATCAACGAGGTTGAGAGCAGTCCGTTAGGATCGCCTCGTTCATTCTTACCAAGGTGCAAAAGCGGAAGGGTCGTTGTTCACCGATCTGGACCTTTCCACCCGTGAGTGCGGTTGTTCCACCATGTTGCCCAGGCGCCACACGGGCAACGTGGTTGTACAATCAGCCATGAAGGTTTGTGCCTCTCTTCTTCTATGCACACTGGCCGGTTTGGTGATCGCCCAACCGGTGCCCTCGGAGCGTTACGACTGCCTCAAGTGGCGGTGTATTGGCCCGTTTCGTGGCGGGAGAACCGTGGGGTTAGAGGGGGTTTGGTCGCAACCCAACGTGCTCTACATGGGCGTGAACAACGGCGGGGTCTGGCGGACTACCGACTACGGTCGCACCTGGAACCCGATTTTTGACGACCAACCGACCGGTTCCATCGGTTGCCTGGCGATTGCGCAATCTAACCCCAACGTTCTTTACGTTGGCTCCGGAGAAGGTCTCCAACGGCCCGACCTATCCGTGGGTGATGGCGTTTACAAAACTACGGATGCGGGCAAGACTTGGGTCAATACTGGCCTCAAAGACGGTTTGCAAATTAGCGGGATGGCGGTGGACCCTAAAAATCCCAACCGAGTATTCGCGGCGGTGCTCGGTCACCCTTACGGTCCTAACCGAGAGCGTGGGCTTTATCGAACCTTGGACGGCGGAAAAACTTGGACCCTGGTTCTGGGGAAAGATGCCAATACCGGTGCGGTCGCCGTGGCGATAGACCCCAAACAGCCCCAAACGGTATACGCTTCGTTGTGGTCGGCGCGCCAAGCGCCATGGGAAAACGGAGATTGGCAAGGAAAGACCAGCGGGCTATTTAAGTCGACCGACGGCGGAAGTCATTGGCGTGCGCTCACCCAAGGGCTCCCAACCCCCGCTCAGGGTAGGGGCCGAATTGGATTCAGCATCTGCGGCGCAAATCCGCGTAGAGTCTACGCGACCGTTAATGCCGACGTCAACGGAGGACTCTATCGATCGGATGACGCGGGTGACCACTGGATAAAGACCAACGATGAAGCCCGGGTGGTGGGTCGGGGAGACGACTTTGCGGAGGTCCGGACGGATCCGAAGAACCCGAATGTGGTTTACGAAGCCAACACCTCAATGTACCGTTCCACCGACGCCGGCGTGACGTTCACTTGCTTTAAGGGCGCACCGGGTGGAGACGACTACCATACTATTTGGATTCATCCCAACAACCCCGACGAAATTGCGATTGCCTCCGATCAAGGCGCAACCATCAGCGTAAACCACGGGGAGACTTGGAGTTCTTGGTATAACCAGCCCACCGCCCAGTTCTATCACGTCAGCACCGACAATCAATTTCCGTATTGGGTGTACGGCGGTCAGCAAGAAAGTGGCTCGGCGGGAGTTGCCAGTCGCGGGCGAGATGGGCAGATCACGTTTCGAGATTGGAACCCCGTCGGAGCCGAGGAGTACGCCTACGTCGCGCCCGACCCTCTGAATCCTGACCTTATCTACTCCTCCAAAGGCTCTCGCTTCCACCGGAGCACGGGCCAAGTAGATGACGTGCATCCCCACCTTCCGGGGCTGAGGTTCATTCGAACCATGCCGATGCTCTTCTCCCCCGCAGACCCTCACGTGCTGTTCTTGGCCGCGAACAAGCTCCTGAGAACGATTGACGGCGGGAACCATTGGACCGCGATCAGTCCAGATTTATCTCGACCCACGTGGAACGTTCCCGCTGCGTTTGCCACCGTTTCTGATGAAGGTAAATCCATGAAACAACGCGGGGTGATCTACGCCGTGGCACCCTCACCCAAAGACGTCAACCTGATCTGGGCCGGTACTGACGACGGATTGGTTTGGCTTACCCAAGATGGCGGGCAGCACTGGAAAGACGTCACGCCACCCGGGGTGACCTCATGGAGCAAGGTTTCGCAAATTGATGCCGGGCACTTTGACCTCGGCACCGCGTACGTCTCCGTCAACCGGCTCCGCTGCGATGATATAAAACCTTACATTTACGTATCGCACGACTTTGGCCATTCCTGGAAACTCTCGGTGTCGGGAATTCCCGAGAACGCGCCCGTGAATACGGTTCGAGAAGACCCCAAGAACCCCGGGCTTCTATTCTGTGGCACCGAGCGGCAGGTTCTGTTTTCCGCAGATGGTGGCGAAAATTGGTCGCCATTGCGGCTAAACATGCCCGCGACGTCAATCCGAGATTTAGTAGTAAAAGACGACGACTTGGTGGTGGGAACCCACGGCCGTTCTTTGTGGATTTTGGATTCGATGACCGCGCTTCGCCAGTTGGGTGCCGTGCTTTACGCCCCAACCACGGCTTATCTGGTGGAGTGGAACCGAAACATGGACACCCCGCTTCCCCCCGAAGAACCGGCCGGCAAAAATCCCCCCGACGGCGTGCCACTTGATTTCTTCTTGGCCGAAAACGCCCGGCGGGTGAGTTTGGAGATTGTTGATGCAAAGGGAATCGTAGTTCGGTCGTTCCGCAGTGACCAACCTGAGAAAGCGATTGATCCGAAAACGATTACGGTAGATCCCCGCTGGGCCAGAAATCCCGAGCCCTTATCCATCCAGAAAGGGTCGCATCGCTTTGTGTGGGATCTCCGGTTTGCATCCAAAGATCAGGGGCTTGGCATGGCGGCAATCTGGCACAATACGCCCATTTCTCGGGGTCCGTTTGTCCCCGCCGGAGACTACCGAGTGCGGCTAACGGTTGACGGAAAGGTCTTTGAACAACCGCTCGTGATCAGACTTCGTTTCTGATTACGATCTCCCGCCGCGGCACGGATATCCGCGGTCTACACGCTTTGCGTAATTCGGTGGAACTAACTACTTAGCGGCACGTTTGGGTTGCACCAACAGGCCATCTAAACCGAACCATCCGGGCGAAACGCATCGGAGAGTGAGGGTGTGGGCACCGGCCGTGAGCGTGCTGAGGGGCAGAGCCCACTCCTGATTCATCACGCAGCCACCGTCTCTAAACGAGTACGTATCCCCCCGTGGACTCCCGTCAATGAGCAGTTGCACCTGCCCTCCGTCCCAGCGGTGAGTGGTGAGGAGCACCAGCTGATTGATTCCCGCTTTGTCCACCGTAAACGGAATTTTGAGTTCGCCTAGCGGCTGTGCGTTTGCCCACTCCACCAGTTTTCCGCCGTGAAGCCCCGGTACAGATTCGGTTGTGATGGTGCCCGACGACGGATTGGAAAGGGAGAGAGTCTCTATTTCAACTAATCGCCGATAGTCGAACGGCAAACGATCCATGCCGCTGGGCAACGGCGGATAGGGAAGATGAGGACCGGTTTGGTACCAGAAAGCCACCGAAGCGTATTCGTCATCTCGTTCCACATTGTTGCTCTCTTTGCCATCGGGCCCCGTTCCCACCCCCTTATGCTGAATCTCCACTTTTAGGCCCGTGGAAAACCTCACGGGGTCGGGGATATGCCAGCGGTAGCAGGTGGAACGGGCGCCGGGGTTTCCGCCCTCCCACACCGAGCAACCGTTGTATGCCCCGTCGGTCTTTCGCAGAGCCCACGCTTCACCAAAGTAATCCTCGTAACCGGTACCACGAATGCTCGGGATCTTTTCTCCGTCTACGTACATGAACTCGTCGCCTTCCCCAAACCATCCGGCGCTTAAAGTGCGCGCGCTGAGGACCGTGCCCACGTAATGCCCGCGACCTTTAATTTGAGCAATGACGTAGTTGCCCGGTCCGCACGGAAAGGCTTGCCGATAGCTCGCGTGAAAGTAGGGCGCGGCGGCCGCAACCGGAGCTTGTTCGCCGTCAATGTTATAGTAGAAACCCCATGTGGCCTGGGTTCCGTCGTTGGTCACCGTGATCCGCGCCGATTTTCTGAACGGCATGGCCCAATAGCAACTCCGGGCGCGGCCCTCGGCCGAGACGCGAACCGGGAGCGAATTCATTGCCACGTCCACTCCGTGGCCGACGCCAAAAAAGTCTCCGATGGGGCATTCCACACTCGGTAACTTTTCGCCGTCCCAAAAGATCCTCAGCGTAAGTAAGCGCGAGTACCCGGGTTCCGAGGGCAACACCGTCATCCAAATTCGACGCACCGAACCCGGCCCCTTAAAGTCGGCTAACGTAAGGGTTTCACGTGGGCGGATAAATCGGTAATCCACATTCGAATTTTGCCAGTCCGCATTCCCCGAAGACGACCGCAACGGTCGCCCCGGCTGCAGATGAGTCAGGCGGTCGAGGTCTTGTGGGTGGGCGATCACCGACACCGTTAACAGGCAAGCAAGGAGAATGAATCGAAGCATTGATTTCATCATCGTGTCGCCACCGATCATGGATTGCCGGAAATATCGAGTCATTTGGGTTTAACGGCGATTCCGGAGCCGGCGGGCCGCACGGAGCGCCTAGGTTTACTTTTTACGATGGGTGCGGTTTTGGCGGTCAATTTCATCGCGGAGCTCGGTGATCTTGGCGTTTAGCTGTTCAACTACTCGCTCGGTGGCTTCGGCGGCTTTTTTCTGGTTGGCAAGCTTTACGCGCAACGACTCTTTTTCGCGGCGACGCTCGTCCGCTTGGCGCTCCGCCTGGTCTTTCTCGTGTTGCAATGTGGTCAATTTAGAACGAACACGCTCGTTTTCTCGCTCCAACGTATCCAGCCGTTTAAACAGGTGGACCCGTGATTGCTTCCATCGGAGGATATTTTGGATCAGGTTCACCGTGCTCAGAGTTTGGCTCATTCATTCACAGTATTCCAGCACATTCTCGGCATGTCATTCAAAACTTGTGATCTCCTCAGACTTGCGTTGGTTAGGACCTCACCAGCACGAGACTTTGGAAGTAAGAATAGATGAAACTACACTACTTAGCGGTAATATCTGCGCTAAGTCTATCTATGTCGGTTATCCGAAGACACCTCACATTGACGTGGACAACCATTCAATTCTGGGAATCTAGCGCCTAAACCGCCTTCGAGTAAGTAATGTTTTATAGTCGATTAGTGTTAAGTTCTGCATTCGTGATGTTGGCATTGGCGCCTTCAATCGCAAGACCTAGTTCTGTAATCAAGGGTCAAGATATGGCGATCTCCGGCCCATTCACGATCACTTATCACGGCAAGATAGCCGATGCGAGGTCTGAGGACGAGTTCTCACGAGACCTGGATAGTGATCGGAAGGCGCTGGAGCGGAATCGAAATGGCGTATCGAAGGCTGATATTGATCTGGCGATTAGCCAAAGGCGAGACGCGTACAATGCCGTACATCCTCCGGTCCAAGTGGATCTCATCCTCTCATCCGAGGGCGACAATCTACTCATTAAGGAACAGGTACAAGGCAAGCAGGGCACCTTGTTAGACGGAACCCTTTTATTTAACGGCACCCTATGGTATTACTTTGTTGGAAAGAAAGATCAGGGCATTTTTGTTGAGAACTATCCAGATATCGGCGGAGTTGGTTTTCTCTCTAACGTCCCTTTATTTGCAGAGAAACTGCCTGGTATACAGTTCCTTAAAGAAATGGACTTTGCGGAAGGGGTGGAGACCAAATGCGACGTCATGCTCAGAGGTGGCGAAGGGTCCCCTGACAGTCCATTCCAATACACTTCCGGCACCGTTACGGCACGAGCCAAAAAAAGTGCACTGGATGCTGTCCGCATTACTGTTGGACCTCGTGATGACTTGTAGGACGACTGGCATCTAACTTCCTAAAGGAAGTTCTCCAGGTTTCAGGTGCCAGGTCATGTGGTGGGTCAATCCTCCAGTGCAATTGCCGCCGGGCAGAAGAGGTATCCCGAACGACAACAAACTTTTGAACTGGCTCAGGTGCTAAATAGCGCCTTGCCACATTCAAACTTCGTCCCAGAACATTTTGCTCATTCCGGCGCGTTAGTTCAGTATAGAGTTGGGCCAAAACAAGGCACAACTTTTGCGTTCAAGCCCCACTCGGGAACGTTACTTGCCCAAGCTGGCGTCCAAGAAGCAGTTGAAATTGCACTAGGGCACCGCAAGGCAAGTGAAACCGTCCCTTAGAGGGTGCCCACGGGGATCATCGTTGCTGTTTTGCCGTACTCTTGCGTTAGCCGCATTACTCAACAATCTTCATCCTCGACACTGACTTTCTAGCTTTACGGTTCGGCGTTTTAATTCCTTTACCCAAGTTCATTTTCCATCGGATGTTTGATTACTCAGGCGACCCGTGCGCCTCCACGCCTCGTAGTCGTCTGAAAGCTTGCCATGTGCGTCTAACTTAAAAACAAAGACAGGGTCGGGATGTTCCAGCCATGGCAAATCACTCGATCTAAATTCAGGCTTGAAATCTGAATATTGAATCTCGCCTAACGTCCGTTTGATGGATTTAAGATAGGACGCTAAAGAACCTTCAGCTACCCATGCGCCCTTTGTTCCAAACGGATACACGTTAGCCGTCAATGATTCAAACCTACCCTTTCTTATATACACTCTGAATATCTGCGTAGGGGACAGCAAATAAAACGATACAGCGTGCTTTGCTCCTTTCGAGTTGGGATAGTAAACATCGGTGTAGATAAAACGGTCGCAATGAGCATTCTTTATTCTCTCCGCCCCCGGCGCAGATAGAAAAGCAGTAGCAGAAAATTGAATCAGATTGTGAAGCCGACTTTGATATTCCTGAGAACTAATAGGAGCTTGCAAAAAGATCATTTTCTTTCCTGAACGACCGAAGTTTCGCGCCCGTCAGTTTGAATGCGATCTATGAAACCGCCCAACCACGAGGCCGACCGCTGCGAAGAATAATAACCCGTGCTTGATATGCATTATCCAATCGACGTCTATGGCAGAGAGTTGGTTCTTAAAAATAATTCTTCTCACTTGCCGAAGACAGACTCAAAGTTGAGTTTGGGTATCGCTCCTGAAGGGGTCGTCAATTGCCCGCCTGGCAAATGACAAATCAATCAAAATTTATTGTTCAGAAGCTTAACGCGAACTACTACAACACCTGTTTTGAAAGGATTTGACGCCGATCCGCTCGGCACTATTTTATGTTCGTGCCTTGAAATTTCTATTAAGACGTAAACTACGCGGATGCAAGTCGTAATCTTTGGTGCCACCGGCGGGACCGGTCGGCACCTGGTGACAATGGCCCGAGCAGCCGGACACACCGTCACGGTATTGGCCAGAGACCCGGCTAAATGCGCCGGCCTCGCGGGGGTCACGGTTCTCCAAGGGGACGTAAGAGTTCTTGCCGACGTAAAGCGGGCGGTGGTTGGCCAAGACGCCGTGCTTTCGGCAATTGGCGGGGAGTCGCTCAAGCGAGACGATTTACTTGATTGTGCGAGCCGAAATATGATTTCCGCAATGACGGATGCGCACATAAAGCGGATTGTGGTTCTAGGTGCGGCGGGCGCTTTGCATGACGCCCTAAAATATCAGACTTGGCACCGCAAGGTCGTCTATAGAGTCCTCATCCGCACCATGTTGAAGTTCCCCCTCCTCGATTCGGCCGCTCAAGAGCGCAATCTCGAAGCTTCGGCGCTGGACTACACCGTGGTCCACCCGCCGCGCTTGCTGGACACGCCCGCACTGGGCAATTTTAGAGAAATGGCAGACGGACTGCCCCCGAAAAGCGAGTCAATTTCGCGTGAAGATGTCGCCGCGTTCATGGTCCGAGTGCTGGATGATTCCGCGTACTACCGCACCGGCCCATACATCTCACAATAACTTCTCAGTGCATTTTCTTCGCGCAACACAACCTGGAAATTTGCTTGGAGTGCCATTTGTCTGCAGGAAGCATCTCACTAGAATCTCGGCGTAGGCCTCACTAAACGTATATGACCTCAATCCTCTCCCCCCAGTTTCGGAAAACTGGGGGCGAGGAAGTCCGAAGCCCTTCTCCTGCCCTGGGCGGGAGAAGGGTTGGGATGAGGGTGGGGCGGTTGCCGATAGGGTTGTAGGTCTGCAACTTGGAAGGGACGGCTAACGGACCCGGAATTTCCCCCTCACCTCGATCCTCTCCCCCAGTTTCGGGAGAAACTGGGGGAGAGGAAGCCGGAACCGGCTTAGCCCAGACTGGAAACTTCGACGGGCGTGCCGCCGAGGTCAGAAGACTTCCAGGCCGCTTCGGTCAATCGAATCACTTCCAGTCCGCACTCGAAGGGTGATTCGCACTCCTCCTTGCCCAGGCAAGCCATGATGAAGTTGCGGTCGGGAGTGCCGCCTCCGGAGAGGTTCTCGCACTTCAGTCGATTGCCGTTTCGCTCAACAATCGTTAGCTTGCCATCTCTAACAAAGAAAGCCATGTTCTCGCACCAGAACGTAATGTCCTCGTGCCAGCCCATTCCGTCTCCCACAATCGCCAAGTTGCCCATCGCTCCGTTGGTGAACATGATGGAAAGCGCGGAGTTGATGTCTACTTCGGTGCCTTTGTTGTCGCAAAATGCGGCAACTTTGCTGGCGCTGCAAGTAGAAGCCCAGAGGAGAATATCCACTAAGTGGCTGCCCGTGTCGTTTAACTGCCCGCCGCCGGAGAGCGACATTAGCTGCCGCCACGTGCCCTTGGTTCCCCGGAGCCAAGCTTGGTCGTTGAGGGCCTGAATGTACTGAACCGGACCCGCTTCGCCGGACAAAATCTTAGCGCGAATGTATCGGAACTCCGCTTGGTAATGCCTCTGATAAGACACCATGCCAATTTTCTTTGCCTTGTCTCTTGCCGCAATCACGCGGTGGGCATCGGTTACAGAAGTGACCAAGGGCTTTTCGCAGCAGACGTGGACGCCGGCGGCCAAACCTTCCAGAATCTGGTCGACGTGTTGGGTGTGCGGGGTCGCGATCATGATCGCATCCGGCTTAACCTGCTCCAGCATCTCTTTGCTGTCTTTAAATCCGGGAACGCCCGCAGTGGTGGGATGTTGCTCCCGCATCTGCGACATCTGATCATCTGAAGGGTCGACCAAGGCAACAATTTCCGCCTCTTTAACCTGCAACAAATTTCCTACGCGATACCGCTGAAAACCACCACAACCTACAATTGCTACTCTAATTTTTTCCAAGTGTTCTGTTCTCCTCTACCGTGAAAAGCGTGGTGAGAATACCGATATCTGACCCCAATTTGAACCGGTAATGGGGGGTTCCACCAAGAGTTTCACAATTAAAAGAATTGAGGCAGTTTCCGGCGGGATACGAGCGACCCGGAACAACCTACTTAACGAATCTCCACAAATACGTATAGATTCTCTGCCACAATCATTACGTAGAAAGATTTGGTCTGCGCGGTGTCGGTGATGCCGAGCGGGCGCGACCAAGAGATCAACATGAGCGACCAAGTATTAGACCAGAGCACCGCCCTTTTAGAACAGTTTGCCAACCGAGAATACGAACACGGTTGGAGCACCAACATCGAGTCTGAATCGTTTGAGCCGGGCCTCAGCGAAGACGTGGTGCGCCGAATCAGCACCAAGAAAAACGAACCGCAATGGCTCCTAGATTGGCGGCTTAAGGCGTACCGACACCTGCTCACCATGAAGTTGCCCGATTGGCCCAACGTTCATTACCCGCCGATTGACCTGCAAGACGTCATTTACTATTCGGCCCCACGATTGAAGCCAATTCTTAACTCGCTAGAAGATGCCGACCCGGAAATTCTCAAGACTTTTCAGAAGCTTGGCATTCCGGTTGAAGAACAAAAAGTTCTTCTCAACGTTGCCGGAAGTTCTGGAATGGCCCCCGCCGAGGCTCGAACCGGGTCCGCCGGAGAGCACAGCATGTCTAATCGAATTGCGGTTGATGCGGTGTTCGATAGCGTTTCTGTGGTTACCACATTCAAAGCCGAGCTCGCTAAGCTAGGAATCATTTTCTGCAGCATTCAGGAAGCAGTTCAGGAGCATGCCGACTTGGTTCAGAAATACCTGGGCAGCGTGGTGCCGTATAGCGACAACTATTTTGCCACGCTTAATAGCGCGGTATTTAGCGATGGATCGTTTGTGTACATTCCCAAGGGCACTCGTTGCCCCATGGAGCTCTCCACCTACTTCCGCATCAACGCGGAGAAAACCGGCCAGTTTGAGCGAACGTTGATCATTGCCGAAGAGGGTTCGTTTGTGAGCTACCTGGAGGGATGCACCGCTCCCATGCGAGACGAAAACCAGCTTCATGCGGCGGTAGTCGAACTCATCGCGGCGGGCGATGACGCCACGATTAAGTACAGCACGGTGCAGAATTGGTATCCCGGTGATAAAAACGGCAAGGGAGGAATCTACAACTTTGTCACCAAGCGCGCCCGGGCGATTGGCAAGCGATCTAAGGTGACTTGGACCCAAGTTGAAACGGGTTCGGCCATCACCTGGAAATACCCCAGTGTCATCCTTCAGGGCGACGATAGCGTGGGCGAATTCTATTCGGTTGCCCTCACCGCCAACAAGCAGCAGGCGGATACGGGAACCAAGATGATCCACATTGGTAAACGAACCAAGTCGACCATTGTGAGTAAGGGTATCAGCGCGGGCAACGGTCAAAACACCTATCGAGGATTGGTGAAAATCAATCCCGGCGCGGATGGCGCTCGCAATTACTCGCAGTGCGACTCCATGTTGATGGGTGATCGATGCGGCGCGCACACGTTTCCTTACATTGAAGTAAAGAACCCTACCGCCACGGTGGAGCACGAGGCGTCTACCTCCAAGATCGGCGAGGATCAGATTTTCTACTGCCGACAGCGCGGTATTCCTACCGAAGACGCTGTGAACATGATTGTCAGCGGATTCTGTAAAGAGGTGTTTAGAGAGCTTCCCATGGAGTTTGCGGTAGAAGCGCAAAAGCTGCTCGGAGTGAGCTTAGAAGGTAGCGTCGGCTAAGCTTCGCGCCTCATGTTTAATGCGGGAGACCCCAAGAGTCTCTCGCATATATGCTGGTTGAAAATTATTCTTGCAATCCCGCCTCGGCGAAGTGCTAGAGTAGTTTTGTGAAAGTTACTCCGGGATTTTACGGAGCGTTCGCCGTCGTTGTTGGCGCGTCTTTGGTCGGGTGTGGAGGGGGAAGTGCCGGAAGCTCGGTTGCCTCACTGGCGGGCAAGGACCTCATCTTTGGGCCGCTGACGGTTCGGGGTTCGGCCGGCGTCCATCAGCCGGTGACCATTGTGGGGACACAATCCACCATCACGGGGGTTTACGGGGCCTCGTTTACTAACGTTGCGTTCAATCTGCCCTCACCCAACGATATGAACGGTAGTTCATTGTTGAAGTCCACGATGATTGCCTTTAGTACGGATGGGCGCCCAGCCGCCTACGATTACTCAAACGGGAACCTTTATTACATCAATCAGGCCACATCGCTAATCCCCGGTCAATCCTCGCAGCCGTCCTTCACGGGGTCGGCGGGTTCCGTGATTACCTCAGAATTGGAGCCAACTTCCGGAGTAAGGCAACTGTTTATCACAAATCTAGATGGGTCGGGCAGAACTCAGATTACAAATAGCACCGTTTCTTGTTGGCACCCCACATCGGCTCCAAATTCCAGCCAAATCGTCTATGCGGTTGCTTATTACGATAACAATAATGTAGGAACCGGTACGGATTTCTACACCGTTAATCGTAACGGTACGGGAACCGCTAAACTTACCTCAACGCCCAACGTTATTAAGACGCAGCCGCACTTTAATCCGGCGGGAACCAAGATTGGCTACATTGTGGGATCACAGTTTTGGGAAATGGGAATTGATGGAAGTAACCCCACGATACGAGCTTCTTTCAGCAAAAACATTGTGGCTTGGTCTTACAATCCTTTGGGAACAGAAATCCTGGCCACGGGCGGGCAGGTTGCAGACGCAATCTACAGCGTGATTCTAGATGGCAACACCGCGGGTCAGAGCAAGAACCTTGCCGTGTGGATGCCCGGCTCCACCCAAGTCACCATCGATTCCGTGACGTGGTCGCCCGACGGCTCCACCATCGCATTTGCCGCCAACCGATCGTCTGATGGCGCGTCTACTCTCAGATCCACGTCTTTGCGTAACAGCACCGCACTCACCACGCTAATTCCTTGGAGTATCTTCAGCCTTTCATCAATTGAGTGGAGTCCGCTGATCACCCGAAAGACCCTGATTTCTGCGGCCGGCGGAAGCTTGGGGACCGGAGCCGCAGGTTTCCTTTTTGGACTGAGCGATCAAACCCTTGACTGCTTTGTTGCATTTGATGCCACCACGCGAAGTGGAGTATCCATCGATGCTTCCGCTCCCATTGGGGTTAATCAATCCAATCACGTGGTCACTATTTCGGCCGCCGACGCGATAACAATGCTTCGATATTCCAATGGCTTGTTGGCACCCGTGGTCACCATTGCCGACCCCAACAAGATCACTTCGGCCCTCAGCGGTGCCGTCGTGGCCTTTAGCGGCTCAACGGGCCAGGTTGTATCTGTACTGCCATTCTCACGCTCGCGAGGGTACGGTAAGCCCACGCGAACTGAAAACGGGGGCACGGTGACGGTTAGGGGGCAATTTACCGGAATTTGGGACGGTAGCGGCACCGAAACGGCTAAAAGTGGAGTTTCAGAAGCGATTATCGACGGACAGTCCGGCAAGATTTTGTCGTTTCGCTAAAGGGTAAGCGTTCAAGTTGGTGCGTCAACCACGCACCAACTTCATCGGCCCTGGTTATAGGGTGATGGATGACAACCATCTAAATCTGCCCAGAAGTTTTTGGTGCAAAAGAATCGGTAAAACCACTCCGCAAATCCACAGCAGCGGAAGGTAGAGGTAGAAGTGGGACCCATTCCAGTTAAAAAACTTGGTACCCAACCCTTTGATCAGCCCAATCGCGAGGGTGTTAAATAGGTAGATCGTGAAGGTGTATTTTGCCACCGTATCTAACTCGGAAAAATTCTGACCCTTTATCTTGTGGGCGAGGCCAAAGAAGAAGGGGATTGAGCAGAATCCGACCAGAAGCATTCCATAGAGGCCTATTTGAGTGGTCAGTGCATGGGTCGCCGCCAACCATCCTGCCGAAGCGAGGAGCCCGGCAAAGGCTATGCACCACACCGGAAAGTATTTAGTGGATAGGGCTCTCAACTGGGGCAACACGGATACCGTCCAAATTCCGGTGGCAAAGAACACCAGGAATTCACAAAACTGACCGATCCCAAAGGCGTTAGTCCGCGGGACAAAATACAATCCGGCACCCACGGCAACCACTCCAAGGACATTTCCCTTAAACAAGCGCATGAGGAGGGGCACGGCAACCACGTACATTGCCAGCACGTACACGTACCACAAAAACGCGCTGGCGCTATCGTACGGTCGCGTAATCACCAAGACGATATCAGATAGGTTAGCGGGCGCGTTGTCTACGTGCATCACCCGCGTAGCCAAGACCTTGCCCAAGAAAATGAGACCGGCGAGGATCAAATAGGCGGGGAAAATGCGTCCGACTCGCTTGGTCACAAACGCAAAGTATTCGTTGACCGAACTAAAGGGACGGTACGTGTATCCAAACACTAACCCCGTGACAAACATAAAAAGGGGCATGTGAAAGAGGTACAGCACCTCTTTAGACGGCATATACCAAGAAATGCCCTTGGGTCCTTCACGGGCCACCACGTGACCGTAGACCACCAGAATAATCGCGATGGCCTTAACGTGGTCTACATCAACCAGTCGCTCCCTCTTTTCCTTAGCAACCACCGGGGGAGTGGATGTGGGTGCGGAAACTTCACCGTCGGTCAATAGAGCCATCCTTACCCGAACATCGAGTAAGCAGAATTATACTATTGAATTAAGGTATCTCTACCGCCGAAGTGCACACCAAAAAAACACGAGCTGGGTTACCCTCAAATTTTCTTGAACTGCCCGATACCCGAAGCAATATATTCGTGACTAAACACACTTTTGCGGTTGTCTGACTCTGGGGCCATACCACCCATCTTCCGGTGGGCGTTTGGAACTCCGACTGCGAAATCGTAAGGGGCCCAACAGGCCAGGCCACCTTGGATTCTAAAACGCATGAGATGCTAACCAACCGCTAAACTGACGAGGTGAATAGAGCTCAGTTCCTTGGTCTGGGAGCCAACAAAGTCTGGTAGCATCCACGGTATGAAGCGGGTCGTGACCTGGTTCGATTCACCGAAAGACTCTGATAAGAGCGACGAAATACACTACAAGAGCATGTCACCTCAAGATCGTCTTGACGAAATGACTTTGCTACTCAGGCGATTTGGACAGTGGGATGAACGCCGACTTACACGAACTGCTCAATTTATTGAAGTCAAACGGAGTTGAGTTTATCGTGATTGGTGCCCACGCGGTGGCCTTCACTCCAGACCTCGAATGACCGAAGACTTTGATGTCTGGGTTGGCCGAAATCTGGTAAATGCGGAAAAACTCGCTAAGGCGTTGGACGAATTTGGTGCCCCCATAGGACCGAACGGGGCGAAAAGGTTTGCCGAACTTGACCGCCAGATGGTGAGAATCGGGGTTCCTCCAAACGTGGTAGATATCCTCAATTTTGCCGGTGAGACGCCCTTTGATGAAGTCTTCTCTCGCGGCGTATTCGGGGAACTGGATGGCATCCAATTGATCTTTCCGTGTGTTGAAGACCTCATCCATATGAAGAAAGTGGCGGGCCGCAAAAAGGACCTTGCGGACATTGAAGCACTTGGCGGATAGAGGTCCCACGACCCATCTGGAAGGTCGTGACTTCCAGTAACATAGGCATCATGCAACTCACGGTTGAGCAAATTCGATTCTTCCACCTCAACGGCTTTTTGTCGATTCCCACCCCGGTCACGGACGATGCGGAATTGGCTTGGATGCGAGAGGTTTACGACCGAATGTTCGCGGAGAGAGCCGGTCGTGAGAGTGGTGATCAGTTTGACCTTGCGGGTTCGGACGAGGAAGGCAAAGCCGCTTCCCTTCCCCAAATTTTGAATCCCGCCAAGTACGCACCGGAACTCAACGAGGGCAAGTATCTCAAGACGGTCACCGAGATTGCTCAGCAACTGTTTGGCCCCGAGGCCAGCGCGGGAATTGGACACGCCATATTCAAGCCCGCCGGAATGGGTGCCCCAACCCCGTGGCATCAGGATGAAGCCTATTGGGATCCGGCCCACCAATACCAAAATGCCTCCATCTGGATGCCCCTCCAAGAAGCCAGCATCGAGAACGGTTGCCTATGGTTTATGCCCCGAAGCCACGAGTGGGAAATCCAGCCGCACCAACCTATTGGCGGTGATGTTCGGGTGCACGGACTAGAAATGGTGAATACCGACTTTGCCAAGGACGCGGTTGCCTGCCCATTACCCGCCGGTGGAATCACATTTCACCGCAACCGCACCGCCCACTACGCCGGGCCCAACAAATCGGCAATTCCTCGCCGCGCACTCATTCTGGGCACCGGATTGCCTAATCATCCATTCATGGGCAATCGTAGTTTTCCTTGGAACGAGATCAAGCATACGGCCCGTGACGAACGGGCGGCGTCCTCTCGCAAATGACAGGCCTCACCGGTCATTCATTTAGTTAGGCTCCTTTAGGCCGATTTCATCGGTCTTGGGTGTATCGATCTAACGTAAAGGAGGCGCAGACCGCCAATGCAATTCACCCTGTCGAGGCCAAAATAAACGTATATGACCTCGATCCTCTCCCCCAGTTTTCCGAAACTGGGGGAGAGGAAGCCCGGAAAAACTATTTACCGCCGGTCATTGCGAGGCCTTTGACGAAGTAGCGCTGACCCACCAGGAACAGAATGATGATGGGGATCATCACCATGGTGGAACCGGCCATGATGAGGTGCCATTTGCTGGATTGGAGCGCGTTGTACGTGCTGAGGCCAAGTTCGTTGGTCTGGAGATCCGGGTCATTTAGGTAAAGAAGCGGACCCATAAAATCTTTCCAGCTTCCCATAAACGAGAGGATTCCCACCGTGGCCAAGGCGGCCCCGGAGAGCGGGAGAATGATGCGAGAAAAGATTGTCCAGTGGTTAGCGCCATCCAGAATCGCCGCTTCATCCAACTCCATGGGAATGCCCATGATGAATTGCCTTAGCAAGAAAATATTGAACGCACCCCCGCCAAAGAAAGCCGGAACGGTCAGCGGGAAGAAGGTGTTGATCCACCCGATACGAGCGTACATCACGTAAGTGGGAATCATGGTCACAATGCCGGGAAGCATCATGGTGCTCAGTAGCAATAAGAACATCCGATCCCGACCGGGAAACCGGAGCCGGGCAAAACCGTAGGCGACCAAACTTGAGCTGAAGACCACCCCAAACGTAGAAACAAACGCGATGAAAGCCGTGTTCTTGAGAAAGAGCAGAAAACTGACGTTGGGATTTGACCAGACAAACTGGAAGTTCTCCATCGTAGGATGCTGTGGCCAATCCCAAATGGTCGTCCGAGCCAATTCACTCTCCGTTTTGAGTGAAATAGTCAGCATCACGTAGAACGGCACTAAAAATATCGCGGCCCCTCCGGCCAGCAATATCGCGACCAGAACTCGGTTGATCTGCCCGGTCAAGACAGATTTACGAGCCGAGGCTTCGGCATGCTGTCGGTGCGCGGCTTGTTCTACCGTTAGTGACATTAGCGCGCGCCTCCCTCGTAATGTACAAACCGATTACCTTGCAACTGGATAGCCGTGAAGATGAGAATGATCACAAACAGTACCCAAGCCAAGGCCGAAGAATAGCCCATTCTAAAGAGTTTAAAGGCATTGTTGTAGGCATGCAACATAAAGAACATGGTCGCATTGTTGGGGCCACCCTGCGTCATTTGGAACGCCTGGGTGAACGCCTGAAAACTGCCGATGAAGCCGGTGATCAGGCAAAAGAAAAGTGCGGGTGAGATGAGCGGCACCGTAATATTTCGAAACTTCCTCAAGGGGCCGGCGCCGTCTAGGGTGGCGGCCTCATAGTAATACTGGGGAACGCCCTGCAACCCGGCAAGCAGAATCAGCATGCCAGCTCCGGCCCCAAACACGCTCATCAGAATCATGGAGGGGAGAGCCGTCTTTTCGTTTTGAAGCCAGTTAACCTGACCATTGACCCCCGCCAAGGGGGCCATCAAATTCTTTAAGAGGGGCAATCCGCCGGTTCCGTTCTGGCCAAAGATCAGCATGTTCACCAAACCGCCCTCCGGTTGAAAGAGTTTGAGCCAAATGAGCGAACCGGCGATGGGTGAGGCAATGGCGGGAATGTAATAGCACGTACGCCAAATGGCAATGCCCTTCACTTTGGTGTTGAGCAACAAGGCCAAGCCGAGCGAAATCGCGAGCCCGACCGGTACGGAGATCAGCGTGTAGGCTAGGGTTACGGAAATGGATTTCCAAAACACCGGATCAACGGACATTGCTTCCCCGTAGTTACCCAAGCCGCGCCACCGAGCGGGGCGAATGGTGTCCCAGTCCGCAAAGCTCATCACCAAAGACAGAATCATGGGGCCGGCGACAAAGATGATGAGGCCCAGCAACCACGGTCCAATGAAGACAAATCCGGCAACCGCTTCTTTCTTTTCCCGAAGGGTGAGCTTTTGCTTTCTCTCCGGCCAATAAACCCAACCGGCGATAAAAGCCGCGATCAGAAGCCCACCAATTCCCCCCAGGGCCCAGTTAAACGGCGGGAGATCTAACTCTTTTCTCAGCGTATTCAAGCGACCCTGAGAAACCCGCTGACTTTCTGAAAACGCCTTATCTGCCTTGATATCGCCGTTGTATACGGAGTTGGCGGGTTGCCGGGCCATGTTGCCCACTTCGGAGAAGAGAATTCCCGTGGGGGGAAACACCACGTAGGGTTCCGCTTGGTCGGTAATAATTCGGTTGTGCGGAACCTGTTGCTCGTCGGGGGTGTTGGGGCCGGGAATCCAGGGCTCCATTAGGGCAAGTCTACGGATGGCCGGCTGCGCAATGCCCGCCCGGGCCATCGCCATCATTCCCGGCGGACCCGCCATCCAGCGGGTAAGTTCCCACGCTTCCTTGGGGTGCTTAGTGGAACTCACAATTGCGTAGCCCGACCCTCCGGTGGGGTAGGCCCGTTTTCCGTTTCGGTATCCCGGGGCCAACGCGATGTCCCAGT
Organism: Fimbriimonadales bacterium; assembly: GCA_038212035.1. Lineage (GTDB taxonomy): Bacteria > Armatimonadota > Fimbriimonadia > Fimbriimonadales > Fimbriimonadaceae > Fimbriimonas. The sequence goes on along the minus strand of JBBQUZ010000004.1, from coordinate 51,135 downwards.
CGAATTCGTATTTGGCCGGATTTGAGCCTTTTACTTTGAGGTCGCCGCGCAGGCCAGGAACCTCCCAGATGCCACTCTGGAACATGGCGACTTTCTGACGGGTAAAAAGTTGGCGTGAGTTTGTGCCCTGCAGGTCAAACGAGGTCGGAATCAGGTTGTCTTTCAGAGTAAGGTCGGCGTACCACTGAAACCCTTTTTGCACACGCGGATCGTCAAAATTCAGCCGCTTTGGGTCTTCGGGATCATCTACGTAGCGGGCTCCCTGACCAAAGATGGCCATGTCCACCAGGACGTCTGGCCAGCCGGGAACGTAGCCCCATTCCACCACTTTGCCCTGCGCATTCTTTTTCTGAAGCTTTTTGAGGACGGTGAGAAAGTCGTGATCACCGTCTTCTGGATGGGCAACAAAGTCCCACGTCCACTTACCATCGGGCTCGGGCATGCCCGCGTCGCGAAACATTTTTTTGTTGTAGTAAACAATCGCTTCGGGGGCAATGTCGCGCGGAAGCACGTAAAGTTTGCCCTTATACGTGTGAGCTTTTACGATGCTGGGATAGTAGTCTTTAACCTTGGTGTCTGGAGTGGTGGCAAAGAAATCGTCGAGGGGCAAAAACGCACCTCTCCGCGCGAACGCTTGGAAGTTCGCCGGATCCATCATCGTTACGTCCGGGGCAACGCCGGCCGCGAATTGGGCCAGAAGCTTCTGGACGAACTGGTCGTAGGTAACCGTCTCGAATTTCACCCGGATGTTGGGGTGTGCTCGTTGAAAGTTTGCTATCTCGTGCTGAAGGGCAACGCTGGCTTCATTACCATCCCAAACATCAAACCGAAGGGTGACGGGTTGTGCCGCTCCGCCGAATGAAGTCAGGGCAAACAGAGAGGCGATTAAAAATTTTCGGGCGTTCTTCACTTCAATGTGTCCAGTTCGTTTTACCCGGTAGGTTCCGTAGAACCCGTTCGAAATCCTACTAAGATTAGACGTCTCAATCAATCCATCCGTTTTCCGGTGAACCGCATGCCCAAGCAACTGAGACAATAACCTCAAATTGACCAGGGACAGGTATTTTTACCCAAGCAGGTTTCATCGGAACTTTTTAATCTTGGCCCACTTTAGACCTTCACTATGAATTACAAGCCGTTTCTTACCTTGATTTCGATTTTGATCTATACATCCGCCCTTCCGGCTGAATCTCCGGTTCCCAACTCAGCTGCAGAGGCAAGACCCTTGATGGTCGGCGCGACCGTTCCCGATTCCACGGTCAAGAGCCTGAAGGGGAACGACAAGAGTTTAAAAAAAATTCTGATGGGAAAGAAATCGGTGCTGATCTTTTATCGCGGGGATTGGTGCCCGTACTGCAACACCCATCTTGCCGACCTCGCCAAGGTGGAAGGAGACCTGCGGAAGCAAGGGTTTCAGATCATTGCGATCAGCCCCGATTCACCCACTGAATTGAGGAAGACGCACGACCGTAATCATCTGACCTACAAACTGTATTCCGATTCCACTGCCGAGGCGATGAAGAGTTTTGGCGTGGCTTATCGGCTTGACGACCCCACTTTTAACATGATGAGCTCAAAATACAACGTTAACCTGGAGCGATCATCCGGCCACGCCCACCACATTCTTCCCGTCCCATCCGTATTTATAATCAATACCAACGGGAAGATCGTGTACGTTCACACCGATCCAAACTACAAGGTTAGATTGAAGGGCGCAGAACTCATGGAGGCGGTTGCCAAGCTTAAATAGATTGACTATTTAGCGGAGGCAGAAAAACTACTTGGGTCCCACCACCAGAATCACTGCCGATCCTGGCTTGGGGCGGCCCCATCTTTGGCCCGGGGCGGCGGGAACGTAATCGGCGGCAATAAGGTAAATCAGGTGAGTCACCGGATCCAAAATCATGGTTCGCGCACTCTTTTGCGTGGTGAGGGTTTGCACGGATTTGTACTTTCCGTTCACCTTACCGACGACACTCAGGGTTCCGTCTTGACCATTAGAGGCAAAGGCAACATCCATTTTTGAATCGTAGCAAGCGGCGTCAGGTCCATCGCCAATTACGGCCGTCCCCACGAGCTTCTTGGACTTAGTATCCAAAATCGACATCAGCTTGTTGCCGCAAACGCTAAACACCGTGTGCTTACCGTAAGCCAATCCGCTGGGTTCCTCACCCGGCGCAATAGAAACCGCGCCGAGGGATTTCCTGTTAACGATGTCAAGTTCTTCGACCATGCTCTTGTCTTCGATGTTAACAAACACGTGCCCGTTTCCGTCGGCAGCGGCGAACTCTGGTCGACCGCTTACCCTAATGGTTGATATTGCCGTGTTAGTTTTAGAGTCGATGACAGTCACATCGTTGCTGCCCCCGTTAAAAGTCAAAATGCAGCCCGTCTTGGGCTCAAAAATGATCGCATCCGGATTCATGCCGGTAGAAATGGATTGGGTGACCGCAAAAGATTTCAGGTTAAAAACGGTTACCGAATTTCCCCGACCGTTGCTGATGTAGCCCCTTCCAAGCTTTGCATTCAATGCTACGCCGTGGACACCCTGTTGCTTGCCGATTTCCGCTACAACCTTCCCGGTCAACGTATTCATTACGGCAACTCGCCCGCCGCGAGAAATGTACAGATGGTGATTTGCTGAATCTATGGTGAGGTAGTCCCACCCTTCGTCTCCGGCAACCGGAATGCGTTTGAGCACCTCGTATCGGGGAGCGGGGGCCGCGTGGGCAAGGCCTGAAACCAAGACGGCTCCAACTAAGAGCAACCGATATGAATGTGAATTCCTCATGGGACGAGTATGTCGGGATTCCTTTGCTCACCGGCTGAATTCAGATTCAGAATCGCAGACCTGTAAGATATTTCAGTCTGTGGTGCGCTTAGGACCTCTGTTCAGTCCCTTTCGCCGGTGTCTGCCGGATCTTGAGACAGTTCCCCGGCATTAATTCCTATGGCCAGGTGGTTCACTTAGGGGGCGAGGAGGCCCGAAAGCCCTTGACAAGGGGGGTTTGTGCCCGTCAAATATTTTCTTCCCGACAAATCCGTTGCTAGAATCTATTGCCCCTGCCGGGGAACACACTTAGTTGCTGACCGATCCTGGCATGGCACCACACATACATTTAGTTAGGCATCTTTAGGCCCATTTCATTGGTCTTTTGTGTATCGATGTAACGTAAACGAGGCGCAGATCGCCAATGAAATTCACGCTGTCGAGGCCTAACTGAGCCAATTGCAAAACTCCAAAAACGGAGCACTTGTATTTCTATTTTGAGCCTTAGTAGGCAACGGAATCCTTGTCTATGCCTAGTTTTGCAATGGGCTCAACTAAACGTATATGACCTTACCGGTGGGGGGCCAGCGCAAGCTCGCAGAATATCTCAATCCCCACCGGGAGCGCGTCGTCGTTAAAATCAAAGTTCGGCGCGTGGAGGTTGGGAAAGGTTTCCGCACCCTCCGGCATGAGTCCAAGCCAGAAGAAACTGGCGGGCACGTGCTGTCCGTAAAAGCTGAAGTCCTCCGCTCCCATCACCGGGGTCTCTTCGGTATGAACTCGGTCTGCCCCTAAAACGCTTCTCGCAGTCCTGCGGAAGTCCTCGGTGGGGGCTTCGTGATTCACGGTGACCGGATAGTCTACATGCCAATGGATGGTGGCGCGGGCACCCAGCGTCTCGGCAATTCCCGTGGCGATCTGCTGAATTCTCGCTACCGAAAAAGCTTTAGTTTCCTCGGACAAAGTCCGCAATGTGCCCTTCATCAAGGCAGTTTCGGGAATCACATTGTGGGCCACCCCCGCCGTAATGACCCCCACCGTCACCACCACTGAATCCATAGGGTCGATACCTCTTGCGACCACCGATTGAAGCGCAGTGATGATGTGTGCACAAACCAAGATGGGGTCAATCCCAAGGTGGGGCATCGCGGCATGAGACCCCTTACCCGTTACTTCTATCCAAAATTCAGAAGCAGAAGCCATCAAAGTCCCGATGCGCGTGGAAACGTGCCCAACGTGCTTTTTGGGGAAGCCATGAAGGCCGTAAATAACATCGGCAGACCGACCCAGCAGAGTTCCGTTAAGAACCCCTTCTTCACACATTCGCTTTCCGCCCGCGCCCCCCTCTTCGGCGGGCTGAAACACAAAGAGCACGTCGTTCGGACGATCCTTAACCGTTGAGAGAACCTTGGCGGTGGCCAAGAGAATGGCCGTATGTCCATCATGCCCACATGCGTGCATCACCCCCGGCGTGGTGGAGGCGTAGGCCAATCCGGTTTGCTCCACAATTGGGAGCGCATCCATGTCCGCACGAATCGCAATCACGTGTTCGCTAGGTTGCGTTGCCGCCAGATATCCTAAAACGCCCGTCCCCCCGGCTAACCCGCTTCTAAATTGCACGGAAGCCGCTCCGAGTTCTCTTTGGACCACTTGGCTCGTCCGTTGCTCGGCGTATCCCAGTTCAGGATGAGCGTGCAAATCGTGCCGCAGGCGAATCACGTCGGGCATGATGTCGCGAATGGCGCATTTAAGGTCAGTCATAAGGAAAGACTACCCCCTGGGTTAATCCCGAAAAATGGTGATCTCTGTTCCCACCAAGATCAGGATATCATTCCGCAGTTAACTGAACAATATCCCGCAATTTTAGCGGCCGGTTCGAGCCGCTTTTAGCCTTTGCATTGCCTTATCCACGTTGGCCACCGCGTCGGTAGAGTTAGCCGAACTGGATTCACCGCGCAGGGCGAGACGGGCTTGTTCTAGATCTTCCTCGGCCCGGTTCACTTCCAGGTCGCGGGCACGGGCGGCTTCATCAGCGAGAATCGTCACGCGATCAGGGCGAACTTCCGCAAATCCACCTCCGACATAAACCAAATTCCGATCACCGGAAACGGCAACAAACTCCAAAATTCCGGGTCTAAGAGCGGCAATCAGCGGCAGGTGGCCCGCCATCACTCCAAAGTAGCCATCCACTCCGGGGGCTACCAAAGAAGTGATGGGTTCATCCACCACAGACCGATCCGGCGCGACCACGGAAAGCGTGAACGTAGCCGCCATTTTTTAGACCGCCGCCTGAAGTTTGCGGGCCTTTTCGCGAACGTCTTCCATTCCGCCACAGTACAAGAATGCCTGCTCCGGAATATCGTCTAAGTTACCGTCAACCAAGTCCCTAAAGGCGGCAACCGTTTCGCTGATGGGCACGTAGCGACCCGGGTTTCCGGTGAACTGCTCCGCAACAAAGTTTGGCTGAGACATAAACCGCTCGATCTTTCGCGCTCTCGCCACCAACGTCTTATCGTCGTCACTCAATTCATCAATACCCAAGATGGCGATGATGTCTTGTAATTCACGGTACCGCTGGAGGGCCACCTGAACTCGGCGAGCCACATCATAGTGCTCTTGTCCCACAATGCGCGGGTCAAGGTTCTTTGAGGTTGAAGCCAGCGGGTCAACGGCCGGGTACAGACCCTTGGAGGCAATACCTCGATCTAGGTACACGTAGGCGTCCAAGTGGGCAAAGGTGGTGGCCGGCGCTGGGTCAGAAGGGTCGTCCGCCGGAACGTAGACCGCCTGAACCGACGTAACCGATCCCTTTTTGGTCGAAGTAATTCGCTCTTGCAGGCCACCCATTTCGGTGGCCAGAGTGGGCTGATAACCCACCGCGCTGGGCATTCGGCCCAGGAGCGCGGAAACTTCCGAACCCGCCTGAACAAATCGGAAAATGTTATCAACAAAGATAAGCACGTCGGTGCCCACTTCATCTCGGAAGTATTCCGCCATGGTGAGGGCAGACAAGGCCACGCGAAGCCGGGCTCCGGGTGGCTCGTTCATCTGGCCAAACACCATGGCCGTCTTGTCAATAACCCGAAGCTCTTTGCCGGAAGCGTCCTTAAACGTCGTTTCCTTCATTTCTCGCCAAAGGTCGTTGCCTTCACGAGTTCGCTCGCCAACTCCGGCAAACATAGAAACGCCGGAGGCTTCCACGGCGATGTTACGGATAAGTTCTTGAATGAGAACCGTCTTACCTAAACCCGCACCACCAAACAGACCAATCTTTCCACCCTTGTTAAATGGGATGAGAAGGTCCACCACTTTAAGGCCGGTCTGCAAAAGCTCAACCTTGGTTGATTGTTCATCAAAGGTAGGGGCGGATCGGTGAATCGGTCGGCGGGGTGCGTCAACCAGATCCGGCTCGTTGTCTATGGCCTTGCCCAGCACGTTGAAAACGCGACCGAGAGTTCCTTCTCCAACGGGCACCGTAATGGATGCTCCGGTATCAACGGCAGTCATGCCGCGAACGAGACCGTCGGTGGTCGATAGTGCAATCATGCGCACCACGTCGTCGCCAAGGTGCTGAGCAACTTCGCATACGAGATCGATACCTCGGGCAGGGTCCTTAATCTCAACCGCGTTATAAATCCCCGGCAATGCATTTGCAGAGAAGCGACAGTCGACGACGGGACCAATGATTTGAATGACTTTGCCGGTAGCGGCCATGCGTGCGAGATCCTCCAGAGGGTAGCGGGAACCAAGTATACCAGCGGTCAATAGAATCCGTATGAGCCCTGCATTCCCCTCGTATGAAAACCGACCGAGTGGAGGGTTGTTCCCTCAGATCTCATACCGACCGAAGCCGGCTTGAGTTATGGCAGGCAGTGGTGTGCGATCATGTACATTTAGTTAGGCCCCGACAGGGTCAATTGCCTTGGCGGTCTACGCCTCCTTTACGTTAGATCGATTCACCCAAGACCGATGAAATGGACCTAAAGATGCCTAACTCAATGTATATGTGGTGCCATGCCAGGATCGGTCAGCGGCGAAGCCGGTTGCCTCGGGATGACCGTGCCCGAGTTCGGGTGACTGTCGGTGATCACGGGGCAACCGGACGTCGGCACGGTCATCCGACGACTACCGGCTACGCCGTCGAATCCCAATGGCAGGAGGCATATTCCGTTTTTTCAGGACGTTGATTACGATCCTCGATACCTTGATTGAAAGGTTTTGGTGCCCCTGCCGGGGAACTTAGCCAGGACGCAACTGACCTGGCATGGCGCGAGAGCTTATGCTAGGCTACTCGGGGATAGTCCCTGCCGGGACAACGGAGGGCTAGTCCCGGTCAAACATTTTCCTTCTATCAAGTCCGCTGCTAGAATCTAGGAACGTGTTGACCCACTCATTGCAGGCGTTATGCAATAAGAGATTTGCCTCGAGGCTGCCCGTAGAGGCCGGCCTACAGGGTCTACGCAGACAATTTGACCCCCTGATTTTGGGCCCGGGTTCGAAAAACTGGGGTTGGGTAACACCTTCCTAGTTCAATTAGTCGAAACGCCATCCTTTGAGGGTACAAGAGAAGCAGGCTCGGCATGGGCGATGAGACGAATACAATTTCGCTTGGTTCGCGTTAAATTTGTGCACGGATTAAAATGTCTACCGAATGCACCATGTTCTATATCTGTCTCCAAGGATGGGTGCGTAATCTAATTCGGGCCAGATATTTCGTAAATTCGCAATAACCCATAACATAGTCACAAAATATTCATGCAACACTAGTGTGGTGTAGTTTACACAAACCAAAATTAGCGATCGACCTACGAAGATTGATTCGATGACGATCTAACCCTAGCCGGGAGCTTATCCTGAAAGTCCAAACTTCGCCCACTTCGCACGCAAATTTACCGGTTACCATCTTGCTGATGGTCGACTCCTCGGGCTTTGTGCGATGGGTAAATTCCGGATTTGAACGGTTTTGGCAGTTAGGAGCCTCACCGTGCATTGGCAAACACTTTACTGATCTGTTGGTGGGCCCAGTGCAACAACCGCAGATTTTGCACAAATTGATGGCGGGCCTAAAATCATGTCAAGCCTTTACCCTTGTATTTGATGTTCATACGGTAGATCCCGCTAGCCCAACCGTTGTTTGCTTGTTCGAACCCGGAATTAACCAGTCCGGTGAACATTCCGGTTGGTTTGCCACAATTTCACCGGTCGCTCAACCAGTCAGTTCACATCAAGTTCGGCTAGACGTGCACCAAGAACTTGAGCATGTTCAAGCGATTGGAAAAATCGGAACTTGGACTTGGCATGTGGAAGGAGACTATGCCACTTGGTCACCCAGCCTGTTTCAGATTTACGGCATGGATCCAACTAGTGCCGTGCCGACCCGAGCCGAAAGACTTGCATTGTATACAAATGACAGTACAGAAAAGATTAGACTAGCGATTACGGAGACTCTGACGTTGGGCCTACCTTTCCAAGTTGATATTGAGTTTATTCGGAAAGACGGATCGCATGGCTTTGGGGTTGCCCATGGCGAAGCAGTTTGGGATGATAACAAGACCATCTTAGGAATTAATGGCACCATTCAAGATGTCACGGATCGCTATCTAATCGAAATCTAGCTATCCACAAACCGCAGGAAGGAGTCTGAGCGCCTTCGGTCTTAACCGTACAACGTCTTTGGCGACACGGGGCGTTGGAGCAAATGAGATCGTCGGCAGACCTCGTTAAGGATGAAGGCTACAGGCACCAAGCAGAGACCGTGTGAGGCGCAATCTGCGAGGTGGATTTCACCACGAAGCCTCTCATCCAATAATCATCAATGCGTTCTACGGGCTGGAGTCTAACTTCGCCTTGTCCTGCATGTTCTGATCATAAATGAACTTCTGTTCATTGTAATCATCGGGCCAATCAGCCTGAACCTTTGCCTTTAAGGAGGAATCAGGAATCGTCTTCATGTATTCGTAGGCTTCCACTTGCTGATCGTAGATAAACTTCTGCTCCGAGTAATCGTTCGGCCAGTCATGTGCCGCCTTCGCTTTGATTCGCGCATAAGCGTCGAGGTCGGCCTGACGAGCCGCCGCCGCTTCCTCCGCCGCCAGTCTCTTCGCCTCTTTTGCCCTCTCCGCTTCCTCAATCCTGGCCTGATGTTTCCTGGCCAGTTCATCGTCGTGTTCTTTTTTGGCCAGAGCTTTCTTCTGAGATGCGGTCAAGACTTTTGGGACTGGAGGCGTCACGATGGGAGCGGAAGGAGCATCCCCCGCTGTGGACACCTGAGATACCGAAGGCTGACTGTCGTACCCACTCGTGAACAGAATCGTAACGCCAAGGAGGTAGGAGAGCCGCTTCACCGTCATATTCACAATTGTATCACATGGGTTTGGGCCGCGGAACTCAATCGTCGTTTACAGATACACTCATTCCATGGCCGAGGCGGATGCCCCGTATCCGAACCGTCTCCGAGAGGTTCGTTTATCGAGGTTCCTAACACGAGCCCAACTCGCGGGGCGCACAGTCGAGTTGGCTGCCGAGAACCAGACGTCATTCACCGCCACCTCCGCCCGTTCTCTGGAACGAATTGAACGCGGTGAGGTTCGACCGCGAGTCAGGACCGCGGCCACGGTTGCTAACGTTCTCGAAGTCGCGCCTGGCGATCTCTTTCCTCTCGGTGCCGATGACGGCATGCGAAACCCAGACGGTAGGACAACTATTCCTTCTAATAGACCGTCGCCAGGCAGACCTCGGAAACTCACATAGACCTAAGAATATACGCACTAGATACGCATTGAACGTTTTTAATGGTATCCTTGAAGGGTGCTGGTAGGGAAAATCGGAAATGGTCGTCGAGCGGCCACCAAAACGCCGTTGGGTGCGGGATCACCAGGTCTATAGATGACTGCCTTCCCGATTCCCACCAACGAGGCAGAGTTCCACACCCATCTCGGCGACGAGGACTCCTGTCGCCGCTACCTTATTTCGGTGCGCTGGCCAGACGGATTTGTCTGCCCCCGATGCGCCTGCAAAGTCGGTTACGGGCTGAAAAACCGCGAGAAGTGGGAGTGCGCCGCCTGCAAATACCACTGCTCCATCAGGGCGGGGACGGTAATGCAAGGCTCGAAGAAGCCGCTCTCCATGTGGTTCGCCGCCATGTACTACATGGTGGAGAGCAAGCAGGGCTTCAGCGCCCTCGGCTTGATGCGCCGCCTCAATCTCAGAAGCTATCAAACCGCCTGGACGTGGTTTCAGAAGCTCCGCGACTATCTCACACCCGAACCTGAGCCAATCGTCGGCCGATGCGAAGCGGATGAGTTCTACATCGGCGGCAAAGCCAAAGGCTCTGGAGTTCGAGGACGGGGATCTCCAAAGAAGGTGATGGTCGCCTGCGTCGTGGAATGCACGGGTCGCGGAAGTGGCCGAGTGCGCTTCAAGGTGATGAAAGACGGCACCGCCGATAGCCTGACGAGCTTTGTACGGGCCGTTGTCGGCAAGGGGTCGACTCTCCAGACTGACGCGAACCCCGCATACGACGGACTCGCTGGTCACGGTTATGTTCATGACAAGGTGACGTCGGAGGACGAGGAAACCGTCTCATCCCATCTGCCGCGCATGTTCCGCGTCGGGCGCCTTGTGAAAGGCATGATGTCGCAAACGCACATGGGAGCCGTGAGCCCGTGGCGACTTCAGAAGTACCTCGACGAATACGCGTTCAGGTTCGAACGGAAGAAAGCTCCCGCACGCTTCGTATTGTTCGACGACCTCTTCAAAGCGGCCGTCAAAGTCCGCTGCCGAACCTGCCGCGCGATCATGGCCGATCGGGATCCTGACGCGGGCGGCGTGTCAAAGAAGACGGGAGAGCCGCGGGGACGCAAGATCGCGGAGCGCGGTGCGAAGTGGTGGCAAGACCTTCTGCCGTTGACGCCGTGGCCCGCTCCAGGAGCCTTCAGTGGGTAGCGCTTGGAATCGTTCGTGGAGTCATTCTCGGCAACGTCTATTCGACACTTGCGAGCGGGCGTTCCACTTCCAGTACTACCCGTGGGATGAGCCCGATACGGACAGAACTCGCTTCCTGGCGCGAATACAAACGCACGAGATGGTGGCGGGCGACTGCGTCCACTGGGCGATCGCGCTGGCGCTTCGAGCCTTCCAACGCGATCGTACTGTTCTCGACAACCTGCAAGAAGCCGCCGTTCGTCGATTCCGCGAGACTTGCACGGCGAGTAAATGGATCACTGACGGCATGAAGGCGGGGAAGAAACCCGCTAACGACGGCGTCGTGTTGCACTCCGATTTTTACGGCTGGGATGGCAAGCTACGGTATCTAGCTGCCCGCGAAAACATCGGCACGTGCCTGCGGAATTTCGAAGCGGGCGAGCATTGGGCGTTCATTCGGGCCACCGATCCGAAGATGTGGGAAGAAGTCGATCCGCCGATGGCCAGGATGCCGAAGTTCCGATTGTCCGAAGAGCATCTTCGCCACGCCACCGTATACGGTGGCTTTGATCTAGCCCTACATCATGGGGACTTGACCTTTGTAATTGACTGGAAAGGGGGGCGCCGATCGTCGTCTGCCGACGCCCAGCTAGCCGTGTATGCCCTTGGTTTAACCCTTCGTGACAAGAAACCCATTCCCGCCGAGCAAATCCGCGTCCAGGCTGTTTTTCTCGGCGAGCAAGATCCCTGGAATCCACGGGTGGTTTCGGCCGAGGAATTGGACACCGCTCGCCAACGGATCGAGGCGCAGATTGTCCTCGAGGAGTCGCGGACAACGTGGACGGCGGACGGGCGCGGGAGATTGGCCTCGATAGCGGATCGGGAGGCGTTTCGGCCGACGCCGAACCTGCGGAAGTGCTCTGAGTGTAAGTTCGGACAGATCTGCGGAGAGGGGAGGAACGTGGTATTTGGTGGACTTACGAATGGCAGCATGGTAGCCTCGCCAACGAAGTGAAACGTTACCGTCTTTTTTACATCAATCCCGAAGATCCGACCGAGTACCTCAAATCGCCGAAGACCACCTCAATCCAGCCTAAGATCGGCGATTAAAAGAAGGTTGGGAAGACGATATATGTGGTCGAAAGTATCGCACGGAAGGAAGTTGACGTGACCGAAAATGCCCTCACGCAAGGCCAATTCGGAGAGATCGAAGATCTCGAAATTCGACTTGAGCCCTTGCAATACCCACGCATCGGCGTAATCCGAGGTTAGCGCCATGCTGCATACATCGTATTCAGGAGGCTAATCGGTGGCCTTGACCAACCTTCGGGGCGCTCTTCGTCTGGCTCTGTTTCTGGGGTTTCGCAGATCACAGCCAGACGATCATCAATATCGAGATCCCAACCTGGGCCACCCTCCTGGGTGATGTACCACACAGGACAACCGACGCCCGTGGTTCCGTCGATTGAAATGTCCACATCGCCTTTTTCGGCTCACGACGGCGGGCTTCCTGCGGATTGTGGATAGCTAGAAATCGAAAAAGAATCTAGGGAAGTTAATAAGAGTTTTCTGTTAGCTGCGGAGCATGCCAATCTCGGACTCTGGGATTGGGACCTCGCAACTAGCAATGTGACCTACTCGAAAGTTTGGAAAAGACAGTTGGGCTATGAGGAACACGAAATTGGGAATTCGTTTAAAGAATGGGAAGATCTGCTCCATCCCGATGATAGAGAACTGAGCATGGCTAAAGCGGCAGAGTATGTTGCCAGTGGCCTTAACCACTACGAAACCGAATTTAGACTTCGACATAAGAATGGTGAGTATATTTGGATCCTATCAAGGGCCTCTTGTGTTCGCCACATAGATGGTCAACCCGTCAGCGTATTCGGAATCCACATTGATATCACCGAGCGCAAGAAATATGAAATGGAGTTACGGCTATTGGAAACAGCCGTAGAGCACCTAAACGATCTTGTGGTGATCACAAAGGCGGAACCTCTTACCTACCCGGGGCCAGAAATTGTATTTGTTAACGCCGCCGCATCTCGGTTAACCGGTTACTCTAAAGATGAATTAGTGGGCCATTCGGCCAGACGGATCCATCCGGGAACTCCTACTGAAGAAAGAGAAAAACAAATTGAGGCCGATCTAGTTAGCGGAAAGCACGTTAGGCTAGAGTCCAAACCCTGCACAAAGTCAGGGGAAACGGTTTGGCTTGAGACCGAGATAATACCGGTGCTGGATAAGACAGGGATGGCTACCCATTGGGTTTCAATCGAACGCGATATCACAGAAAGAAAGCGGGAGGCTGCCGCCAAACAAGAATTAGAACTCCAACTCCGGGCAACTCAGAAGATGGAAGCAATTGGCACCTTGGCCGCGGGAATAGCCCACGACTTCAACAATCTCCTTGCGGCCATTTCGGGCAACCTAGATCTTGCCTATCAAGACGCCGAGCCCGGAAGTTCAGTTACCATCAGCTTAGCTGAGATAAGCAAATCGACAAGCCGGGCCAAAATTCTTGTTGAACAACTTTTAACTTTTAGTCGCCAAAAATCACAACAATTTGATGTTCAGGAGATAGGGAAAGTGATTGAAGAGAGCATAGCTCTCGTGCGTGCCATTGTACCACCCTCTATCCACGTGACCAGTGAATTGTGCCCCCTGGCAAGCCTTGTTTTAGTCAATTCAACGCAAATCAACCAGGTAATTGTTAATCTTGGAATCAACGCTTGGCAATCAATTTCAAGTGAGAATGGTCTTATCAAAATCTCTTTGGATCGATTAGATACATCTAACAAAAGCTCGGCCTGTACGCGGGTTTTGCCCGATGGCCCGTATATTCGTCTGCGGGTGGCAGACAACGGCATGGGAATCTCTCCTCAATCCTTAGAACGAATATTCGAACCCTTTTATACAACCAAGGATGTGGGGAAAGGTACGGGACTCGGTCTTTCGGTTGCCCACGGAATAATAGCAGAACAAGGAGGAGCCATCCTGGTTGAAAGTGGCGAAGGTATCGGATCAACGTTTGACGTGTATTTGCCGTACGTAGAGCCATCCGGTATTCAGAATAGTTTGAAGACTTTAGAGCCTAAAGAGCCCACAAAGAGTGGTCATCACATCCTCTTTGTGGACGATGAGGAAGCTATGGTTTTTGTGGTCAAGCGAATCTTAGAGCGTCGCGGTTACCGAGTCACTGCTTGCGACTGTCCAGATCAGGCGCTAGCTGAGTTCACTCACCAGCCGCAAGAATTTGACTTGGTTGTCACCGATCACAACATGCCCGGTACTTCAGGTTTAGAATTGGCACGTAAGCTTCTTGATATCCGGCCCAGTATGCCCATTGCTATCATCTCCGGTTTTGTTTCCGACGACCTAATTAAAAGAGCCAAAGCACTTGGAATAGACGAAATCATCTACAAACCAAGCTCAGTGGAAGATATCTGTGAGTCAATTGCAAAGCTGATTGAGTCATCAGCGTCTTCTGCGTAAAGTCATTCTTTATGGCTCTTCGCGGTTTGCAGTGGGATTGGCTAATCTTTGAGAACAGATGCCACGGAGGCTTTCAAGATTACGCTGGGACAGTGGACTGCTCCTTTTTCCTTGATCGGGTTGAGCGCTCTATGACCTAGCAGATGAGTAGAATTCCAAAATCGTAGGCTGCGAATATCAGTGCCCGGGTCAGGGTGTCGCTGGAAAATTGAATTCCTGGAAAAGGGGTTCGGCTTGGATCACGTCTTACGATCGATTTTGTTTCCGATTAAAACCACCCGTTGCAGCACGGATATCCGCGGGCTACACGCTACGCAGTCGAGATTACGATCTCCCGCCGCGGCACGGATATCCGCGGGCTACACGCTTCGCGTACTTCAGCCAAACGGCTACATGGAATCTGGATTGAGCAAGCCACCCAATCAGACGTCCCCGCTACGAAACAGGTCGGCAGAACCTTTGCCAAGACGAAGCCCATGATCCTGAACGGGTTTGAATCCAAGATTTCCAAAGGAATCCTGCAAGGACTCCACAGCGTCCTCCAAGATACCAAGAACAAAGCCAGCGGCTATCGCAACCTAGAAAATCTCTTCACCATGAGCTACCTGCTACACGGCAAACTCAAACCGTTTCCACCATGAATAGCGAGGAGCCTTTTTGTTTTGACCCTGAATGATCTGGAGTTGGCTTGGGCGGTTTCTCTGCTTGATCTAAGACAACCACGTCCTGAGCGCTCGGGCTCGGTACCTTCAAACTCATGGAAACAGCAGGGGCCGCCACAGTGCGCCAAATAAGGTAGCGTTCCGCAAAGTGATTATCTCCCTGGCAATGGTGCTTATTTATCAAGGAACCCAAAGCGTAAGCACGCCCCCATCGGTCGGGATCAATGCGTTCTATGCGCCCAACCGAACCCCATTACAATCAACCCCCTTGGTAAAGTTGCCGATTACTGCGTTTGAACCTGGAGGGTGGCTCAAAAAGAATTTACAGCTTCAGCGCGATGGGCTTACCGGTCATCTTGGCGAAATTTCCGTGTGGCTCACTAAGCCCGGAAACGCCTGGCTCAGCCCAGATGGTAAAGGCCAGTACGGGTGGGAAGAGGTTCCGTACTGGTTGCGGGGATATTCTCGCGTGGCTTACGCCCTGCGAGACCCCCAGATGATTGCCGAGACGAAGTTTTGGGTTGATGGCACCCTCAATAGCCAACGTCCGAGCGGCGACTTTGGTCCGGTTCACAACCACAGTGGCGGGTTTAGAGATCTCTGGGCCCAGATGCTCATGATTCAGGTGTTGCAGTCTTGGTACGAGTACAGCGGTGACGCGCGCGTTCTGCCTTGCCTCACCCGATATTTCCGCTGGCAACTTACGATTCCGGACGCGCAATTTCTTAAAGACTACTGGGAGAACAGCCGAGGTGGCGATAACTTGGCCAGCGTATATTGGCTCTACAACCGCACCGCAGATCCTGTCTTACTAGAACTGGCGACCAAGATTGACAAGAACACGGCGGACTGGCGACAACTGGGTGACTTGCCAAACTACCACAACGTTAACATCGCGGAGTGCTTTCGAGAACCCGGCACTTTCTACCAACAGAGCAAGAAACCCAGCGACTTAGAAGCCACCTACCGAAACTTTGATTTCATCAGAGAGAAATTCGGCCAAGTTCCGGGCGGAATGTTTGGCTCGGACGAGAACGCCCGGCCCGGCCACGATGACCCCCATCAGGCCGTGGAGACCTGCGGAATGGTGGAGCAGATGAGCTCTAACAATGTGTTGATGGCCATCACGGGTGATCCAAAGTGGGCGGCCAATTCAGAAGATGTGGCCTTCAACACGTTGCCCGCCGCATTCACGGAAGACTACCGGGCCCTGCGCTATCTCACGGCGCCCAACTTAGCCGTCAGCGATGCCAAGAACCATGCCCCCGGATTGGCAAATGGTGGACCCTTCTTACTGATGAATCCGTTTAGTAGCCGGTGTTGCCAGCACAACCACGCTAGCGCTTGGGTCAATTACCTGGAAGGATCTTGGATGGCCACCCAAGACAATGGACTGGCGGCACTCATGTTTAGCGAGGGCAAGGTCACGGCAAAGGTGGGAAAGGGGTCGGAAGTTTCGGTGACTACTACTTCCAAGTATCCATTTGAGGAGACGGTGCGAATGGTAGTAATTTCAAAACGACCCACCGCGTTCCCTCTTTATCTGCTCATGCCCGCCTGGGCGAACGGAGCCACAGTCATCGCAGCCGGCGTTGCTACTAAAGGAGTTCCAGGGAAATATTTGCGAATTTCGAGAATCTGGAATTCCGGGGATAGAGTGGTCATTCACCTTCCCATGCATCCCCGCATCCACGTTTGGGATCAGATGAAAAATGCCGTGAGTGTGAACTTTGGCGCACTCACTTTCAGCCTCAAAATTGGGGAGGCTTACCACGCAGTGGATGGCATCAAGAACACCCAAGGCGATTCTGGCTGGCAGGCCGGAGTCGATCAATCCAAGTGGCCAACCTACGAAATTCTGCCGAAGACTCCGTGGAACTACGGACTGGTTACCAATCCAAAATTCACCCTGATCCAGAGGCCTTGGCCCGCCAGCGGAAACCCGTTCAGCGCGCAAGGCACCCCGCTGGAATTGATAACGCTGGGAAAGCGGATTCCATCTTGGACCTTGGATCAAAACGGACTGGTCGCAATCTTGCCAAAGAGCCCGATTAAATTGCCTTCGCATGCCACTCCAATCACGCTAATCCCAATGGGTGCGGCTCGGTTACGCATTTCGGCATTCCCGGTGGTTCGCTAGGGTTTCCAACCTGTACTTTGCGGCCCTCGCCTCCCGAAATCGACAAGGATGTTGAGCTCTGCTTGTGACCATAATCAAGAACATGTTCTCGTTTGCTCTCGCATCGATGTTGGTAGGGACCTCCGGAAATGGGACCCATGGCCAATGGACTGCCGAACAAGCAACTGCTTGGCAATCTCATCAACCATGGGTGGTGGGTTGCAACTTTATTCCCAGCTCCGCGATCAACCAGCTTGAAATGTGGCAACAAGACTCTTGGGACCCCAAGACGATTGACCGTGAACTAGGCTATGCCGAATCCATCGGCATGAACTCCGTGCGGGTTTACTTGCACGATTTGGCATGGGAAACCGACAAATCCGGATTCAAAAAGCGCCTGGGCGAATTATTAACGATTGCTGATCATCACAAAATTCGCCCATTGTTGGTTTTCTTTGACGACTGCTGGAACCCCGACCCAAAGGTTGGGCCGCAGCCGGCACCCAAGCCGGGCGTTCACAACAGCGGCTGGGTTCGCAGCCCCAGTGATAGTCAAAGAAACTGGCCCCAGGATTTTGGTCGTCTTGAGAGCTATGTAACGGACATTCTCCGCACGTTTAGAGATGATAAGCGAATTTGGATGTGGGACCTGTACAACGAGCCCTGCAACAGCGACTACGGCATAAAATCTCAGGAACTCGTCAAGAAATCGTTTGAGTGGGCTTGGAAAGTCCGGCCCTCCCAACCGTTGACTTGCGGTGCTTGGACTCAGAATTCGGAGACCGACGATCTGCTCATTCAACTCAGCGATGTTGTGAGTTTTCATAACTACGGCGACGCCGTCAACCTGCGGAACCACATCAAAAATCTTGAAAAACATGGCCGCCCGGTGGTCTGTACCGAATGGATGGCGCGATCTGCCGGAAGTCTAGTGGAGACAAACTTGCCGGTGTTTCACCAAGAAGGGGTGGCTTGCTTTAACTGGGGATTAGTGAGCGGGAAAACCAACACGATCTATCCGTGGGACTCAACTGGGGGCGGTCCGGAGCCAACCCCCTGGTTTCACGACCTGTTCCGACCGGACGGAACCCCTTACGACAAAAAGGAAACCGACCTGTTCTTGCGTTTAACCGCGCGATAACGAAATATATTGCGGACGATGTTGAACTTAACGCTTTCCATCATGCTGGCGCTTTCTGCAGGGGCGATCGGTGGCGTTCTCACGGCCAAATCTATTCCCACCTGGTACCGAACGCTCAACAAGCCCGCTTGGAATCCTCCCAACTGGGTGTTTGGCCCCGTTTGGTCCGCGCTCTATGTACTCATGGGAGTTTCGGCGTGGATGGTCTGGGAACGAGCGGGCGTTGGGGGAACTCCTTGGTGGCTGGCGATTTACCTGACCCAACTCGGGCTGAACCTGGCTTGGTCGCTGATTTTCTTTGGCATGCATCAGCCAAAATGGGCATTCCTAGAAATCATCGCTCTCTGGCTCAGCATCCTGGCCACCATTATCTTTTTCTGGCCCATTTCCCCCTTGGCGGCTTGCCTCTTACTTCCGTATTTGGCCTGGGTTAGCTTTGCCGGCGTGCTAAATGCGAGCATTTGGCGGCTAAATACATGACCGTGTATTTCACCCCTCCTGCCCGCTTACAAATCGGAATGGGGCTTAAGGAGGTAAGAGCGGCATGCCAACATCGCTTTTTATTGGTTCTCCGTTGAGGAGATCGTTGCGCTGTAAACGTAGGCATTTGCAATTTGATCTTCTATCGCAGGTTCATTGCCAGAATACCGTCTGCTGAAAACGGCTCAGTGGTCGGGTTCGCAAGAGTGAGGGCTCTGGGCGGCGAGATCACCCCAGACAACTTCTCCCAGCCACATCACGCGGTCTAATCCGTGGCTGTTCCAGGCATGGAATGCCGACCATAGTTGCCCGTCTGCACCGAGGACAAAGCTGTTGTGACCGGGTCCCATCAAATCGCCTCCTGTCTTCAATAGCCTCGGCTCTTCCAAGTTGTCCGATTTCCAAGGCCCCAAAGGCGACGTCGACGTGACCCAATCCACACCATAGCTCCCGTTTTGCCAGTTTCCTCCCGAGTAGAACAGGTACAAATCAGAGCTTTGCGTGACCACGGAGGGACCCTCTAATGTGTGCCAATCATGGGTGCGACCATACATGGTCCGACCGCGCTCATAAATTTGCCAGTCCGCGGTTGCGCGCACAACGAGATTGAATTCTGCCGGTACGGTCAAGTCCTTATTTAGGGGCGCTACCACAATTCCCGTTCCCACCCGCTCATCCAAGAAGTCACGCGCATAGAAGAGCCACCATTGCCCCGACGGGTCGCAATATGGGTGGGCGTCGATCGCAAATCCGCATGACATTGGGTCCAAGATGGGACGCCCAGAATCGTAATAAGGACCGCTCGGCGAACTTGCCCTGGCCATCCGCAGTTGGTGCCCCGCGTCCCCTGCACCAACGCTGTAAAAAAGCGTCCATGCTCCCTGAATAAAGGCTACTTCGGGGGCCCAATAGTCAGCACCCGCCCCATCAACCGGTCGCATCGCTCCCGGCAAAGGCACCCATTTCTCAAAATCTGTCGAGACCAGCATGGGAAATACGCGCCCATCGTCTGCCCTGCCCGTTGCGATTGCAAACCAGCAACCATCGGCTTGCCAAACGAACGGGTCCGGGAACGATCGGTCAAAAACTTGTCTCACCGATTGGATTCTCGGGACCGCGCCATGGCAGGATGCGTATGTCAAGGACGACATTGTATCACGACAAATCACCAATATCCATCATGTTTGAATGGATCAAGTGCCGAAAATCACCGAGGAGCAAAAAGTCTATGTCAATTTATGCATCCTCATGTTTAATGTCGTATAATGATCTCGAAAGCGGAAATCCAATGTCAAAGTTGACCAAGCACCTCGATCTGTCAAGCCCAGAAGCAGTGGATATCTTGAAGGCGTTAGCATCAGAACCTCGGCTGGCCATCCTCAGAAAACTGTCGCAAAGTGATTGTAATGTGAGCGAAATAGGAAATGCGCTCAACATGTCACAACCCACCGTGACTCGCCACATTCAGGCCTTGGAGGCTGTCGGCGTGGTGTCAAGTGACTATTCCTCGGGTCAGCAGGGGCTGCAGAAAAAGTCAAGCCTCCTCATGTCAACCCTTGAGTTTGATTTCATTGAGAAGGTGGAATCAGAAAGGCCGCTTGAGACTATCTCGATGCCAATTGGTCTCTACACGCTAGCTTATCCAGGCGGCACCTGCGGACTGGCAAGCCGAACTAAGTTCATTGGATTCCTAGACAAGCCGCTTTCTTTCTACGACCCCGAGCGTGCTTCCGCGCAGATCCTGTGGATGAGTTCCGGTTTTGTGGAGTATACGTTTTCGAACGACCTCCCACCCACCGCCGAGACCGACCGCATCGAGCTCATTATGGAAATATGCTCGGAGGCACCCAACTACAACGCCGATTGGCCTTCTGACATTACGGTTTGGATTAACGGGGTTGAGACGGCAACTTGGACTTCCCCCGGGGATTTTGGGGGAACGCGCGGAGCCCTCAATCCCTCATGGTGGGTCGACCATATGACGCAACACGGTTTGCTGAAGATCTGGTCCGTAGATGCGAGTGGGGCCTACGTTGACGGAAAATTGGTCGCCAACGTACCCATCGATAGTTTGTACCTTGCCCCGCAGCAACCCATCACAGTGAGGATCGGGGTTAAGCCAGACGCGGTCAATCAGGGGGGCTTCAACTTGTTTGGATCCGGGTTTGGCAACTATCCCAAAGACCTGGTATTGCGGCTCCACCACTCACCGAAAACGCGATCGAGACGTGCGGTTGCGGGCGTGAAAGTCACGGAAAAGGAGGCGTCATCCCCTGCGTAACAAATTTTTAACGAGAATCTCAACCATTCTCAAACTTGTCGTCGTTCCGAACTTCATTGGTGATCTTCGGGTTATTCACACCAGCGTAGGTATTGCAATATGATAAAATTAGTTTCTAGTCATCGCAGAGCTTTCA
This sequence comes from Fimbriimonadales bacterium, assembly GCA_038212035.1. Lineage (GTDB taxonomy): Bacteria > Armatimonadota > Fimbriimonadia > Fimbriimonadales > Fimbriimonadaceae > Fimbriimonas. Next base: position 30,128 of record JBBQUZ010000004.1, on the reverse strand, counting down.
CCCTCATCGAACTGCTCGTCGTCATCGCCATTATCGCGATTCTTGCCGCCATTCTGTTCCCCGTCTTTGCCCAGGCAAAGAAGGCGGCCAAAAAGACTTCCTGTCTCTCTAACGTTAAGCAACTGAATCTTGCTTCACTGATGTACTCGGGCGATTCAGACGACACGGTTGCCGCAAACTCCGAGGGCTTGGTGGTTCACCCCATCACCGGAGCATGGGTTCCTATGGAGCCTTGGACCGGCCTAAACGGTGTTTTTGCGGGGGCTGACTACGGATTTGGAGGGGGCGCAAACGCTCCGCTCGGATTCATGGATCCGCTTGCCTCCCAAAACTGGGGCCGAAGCATCTACCCTTACGTAAAGAGCATGGATATGTTTGGTTGCCCGTCCACAAGCAACGATTTGGATGCCGCTCTGGCACCCACCACCAAGTCAGGATCGGGCCGTACAAGCTACGTGATGAATGGCTGCGCAAGCAACACTTCGGTCACCGGGGCAAGCCAACCCGCCAATCTCATCGTTTTCTCCGGCCGGGCAACCGCAGTTCGCGAGGCCATTGTAAACCCCCGAATGAACACGTTTCCTGATGGCACCACTAAGGCCAACGATGTGGACGATTCTTGGATCGGATTCACCCACGACTCCGGTGACAACTATGGGTTTGCCGATGGACATGCCAAATTCAAGAAGCGAAACGCCGTCACCTTTAAGGAGTATGGATTCTGGGAATGGGTAAACGTGAATGGCGTCTGGAAAGACCCCGCTACAAATCCCACCATGACTTCCGATCCGATCACCGGAACCAACAACTGGGGTAACTGGGGCAATTGCGATCCCGCCCAAGTCGTTAACTGATCCCGTCTGAAACACGCGCGGCCGGTCTTAATCTGGCCGCGTTTCCCCAAAGTTTATGAAGAGAATTCTTGCCTTGACCATCGTCCTTGCACCGATGCTGTGCGTCACGACGGGATGCGCGGATGACAATCCGGTCAGCCCGGAAAAGATGCAAGTCATCCGCAAAAAGCAAAGTGATGAGATGCAACAACTCGCCAAGGGTGGCGCGATGCCGACTAAGCCGCCAACGCGGTGAAAATGAGCATTCGGCGAGAGTAGTTTGAAGAACCAATCCTTGAATCTATTTCAGATCCTTCTCTCCATGACCTGCCTCTCCTGTGCCCACGTTGTGGAGACTCATCCGCCTTCCCACCAAACCGTCATGACTTACCAGAATCCCGTTTGGAATCACGACTTTCCGGATCCGTTTCTGGTATTTGACGGCAAAATGTATTACGCATACGCCACTCAAAAAGACGACTCCGGGTTCCAGCTGCTCGCGTCCAAAGATATGGTTCATTGGGAACCGCAACCGGCGGTATTCAAGCCAACCTGGGCTGATACGCATTACTGGGCACCGGAGGTTTACCATCGGGGTTCGCGCTGGTACTTCCTTTACTCGGCCAAGGATCGCATTACGGGAAAGCGTGATATTGCAATTGCGGCTGGCCCAACTCCCCGCGGACCCTTTACGGACCTGGGCAAGCTGGTGTTGGGTCAAGATCGCCATCCCGACCCTCACGACGAAAACGGGGCCATAGACGGCACGCTTTACTTTGCGGGCAACACTCCCTATCTGCTCTACAGCCAAGAAGTCCCACGGTCCATCATCATTCAGGAACTGACGCCGGACCTTAGCAAACCGGTTGGCGCGGGGCAAATTCTCATAACTCCGGATCGCCCAAAAGAACGCGGGGTTGTGGAGGCTCCCACCCTGATCAAGCACGGTGGCAAATTCTGGCTCTTCTATTCCAGTGGGTGGTTTCAGTCCTCCAAGGCTGATGCCTGCTACGAGGTTTCAGTCGCTCATGCTAATGAGCTAAAGGGACCCTACGTAAAGTCCGAAACGCCTCTGATTTTCAGCGTCCCCGGCCACATCTATTCCCCTGGGCACCAAAGCATTTTGGAAATGGCGGGAGACGACTGGTGGGTTGCCTATCACGCTTGGGATGCCGCGGCAGAGCCGTTGTACGGCAGCAACCCCACGGGCCGGACGTTGCGGATTGACCGAATGAAATGGACCGACCACGGGCCCGAGCTCATTGGACCGACCTGGACTCCCCAACCCCTCTTACCCAGTCACCGCGTGGGGGGATAGCATGTCCCGGCGGGGTTCGTTCAATATCCATGCCGTAATCTTTGGGCTTGCCGCGGTTTTCGTAGTCACGGGAGTTGCGCGGACTATCCTAACCGGCGGCCTAAGTGCCAGCAATAAAGTCCAGATCACATTTTGGAACGGATTCACCGGTCCGGACGGAATCGTGATGCTGGGCATCATCGATGAGTTCAATCGAGATAATCCCGACGTTCAGGTGACGATGCAACGGATCCCGTGGGGCACTTATTACAACAAACTCACGGTCGCAGGAAGCGATGGTCGAGGTCCCGCCGTGTTCATCATTCACTGCGATGGTCTCCTCCGATACCGACGTGCGGGTTTCATGGAGGATGCATCGCCCATTTTTAGTGGCCAAGACGCGGTGCCCAAAAATGACTTTGAGCCCTACGTGTTTGATCAAGTGAAGTACCGCGGCAAGCTGTTGGGCTGTCCTCTGGATATCCACCCTTACGGCATGTTCACCAACGCAGACATGCTAAAACGTGCGGGCATTGTGGATTCGGTTGGGAATCCTAGGCCACCAAGAACCCGCAATGAGTTTATTTTGGCCATGAAAGCGATGATGAAGGGCACGGGATCCGGCACCGACAGAGTCTGGGGCTACGCCCTTACCGACTGGAGTGCAAATTTTCGCAGTCTGATTCCCCAGTTTGGAGGTCGTTACTTGGATGAGAAGGGCAATGCGGTTCTTAACTCTCCCGAGAACGTCGCGGCAATGACATTTATCGCGGGGCTTGCCAAAGACCACTTGGTTCCCCCTCCCACCAACGGCCTCGGGTGGCTGGGGTTCCGACAACAAAAAGTTGGCATGGTTTGGGACGGCGTCTTCATGCTGGGCGACCTCAAGCGCATCAACGCCTTTAAGTATCTGGGATCCCCCATTCCCACCATTGGCTCCCATCCGGGAACCGCCGCCAATTCGCACGTGATGTGCATCCGAACCGGGCTCAGCCCGGGTCAGCGGGGTGCCGCCGTCCGATTCATCAAGTACGTTTCTGCCCACAGCATTGAATGGGCCAATGCGGGCCAAGTTCCGGCGCGCCTGAGTGCACGCCGAGATCCTAGGTTTGCAGATATGCAGGTCCAGCGTGCCTTTGCCGAGCAAGTGCCCCACATCATGTACGTGCCAAGATCTCCGGTAATTGTGGAGATTATGAATGCGATCAACCTGGCGGTAGACCAAGGGGTGCGGCAGCTTAAGACCCCGGAGGAGGCTCTGAACAGGGCCAATAAATTGGCCCAGGCGGTCATCGACCGAGATAGGCAGGACCATCCCGAGGATCAGCCATGACGTTTCGGCAGCAGCGTAACTTAACCGGGTACTTGTTGGTCGCACCCTACCTCGTCTCATTTGTCATCTTTCTTGCGCTACCGGTGGTGGTCGCGCTCGTCTTAGCGTTTGTCCAACTTGATCTCGCCAACAAGTCGCACTCAAAGTTCGTGGGGTTAAGCAACTTCACCGACGCGTTTGGCGATGAGGCGTTCCGTAACGCCATGCTTGCAACCGGCCGTTACTGCATCCTGATGGTGCCCTCGGTGCTCTTAATCGCGACCGGGCTTGGGTTTGGCCTATATGCCATGTCTCGCGGACGCGAGGTGGTGCGCGGGCTCATCTATATTCCCGCGATGCTGAATGTTGCCGCGACCGGAATTCTGTGGCAATGGTTTTTTAATACTGAGTTTGGACTCTTTAACTTTACAGCCAAGCGGATGCACCTTCCGCCGGTGCCTTGGCTGTCTGACCAGGCGTACGCAATGCCCGCTGTCGTGATCATGTCGATTTGGTGGACCGTTGGGGGCACCGCCGTGATCGTCCTCGCGGGTCTGCAACAGATTCCACGCCCATTTTTTGAAGCGGCCATGCTGGATGGCGCTACCGGTTGGAACGTTCTCACCAAGATCAGTCTCCCGTTGCTAAAGCCGGTTCTCCTCTTTGTTTTCGTGACCACAACCATATCTTCCTTCCAGATGTTCGGTCAGGCCGCGGTTCTTAGCGGAGATGGCCCTAACTATTCAACGAGGGGAGTTGTGCAGTACATCTTTTTTATTGCTTTTGATGGCTACCGTTTTGGCTACGGAGCGGCCATTAGCTGGCTCCTTTTCCTCGTAATCGCGGTTTTTTCACTCGCCCAATCAAGGCTCTTTAGGACTAAGCATGCGTAAACGCACTCGAGAAGTTTTCAATATACTCATGCTTGCCGTTGGTGCCGTCTTCATGATCCCGCTTGTGATCATGTTCCTCACCACCTTTAAGATGGAGCGAGAAATTCTGGATCCGAGTGCCGTGGTACCCCGAACTTGGTCGTTTTCAAACTACGAACAAGTGCTCAACAGCACCGTCGAAGCCCCGATCCAGCTTTGGACTTTGAATAGTTTCTTCGTAAGCTGTGGCACAACTTTATTTGTCGTTATTCTTTCGGCCATGGTCGCCTTTGCCATCACCCGCATTCAAATCCCCGGTGGTCGGGTGTTGATGAATGTCGTAGTCGCAACCATGATGATGCCGGCCCAACTCTTTCTGATTCCGCTTTACATGATTTTGGGCCGGATGCACATGCTGGATACCCCCTACGCCCTCATCTTTCCCGCTACGGCAAACGGATTCGGAATCTTTATGGTGAGCCAATTTATGCAGGGAATACCTCCCTCGGTTGAGGAGGCGGCTCTCATCGATGGGTGCTCGTTCTTGGGAGTGTTCTGGAAGATCGCGATCCCGTTGTGTGGCCCCGCCTTGGCGACCCTGGCCGTTTTCACGTTTATCGGGTCTTGGAACGATTACATCACGCCGTTAGTCTTCACCGAATCGGTCTCAAACTACACGCTTCCGGTGGGCATTGCTCTGTTCCAAAGTAGCTACTCAACCCAATACGGCCTCACCCTGGCCACCAGTCTCCTCTCTGCGGTCCCACTGCTTATTGCATTCGCTGTCTTTCAAAAACAGATCATCGAGGCATCAAGCGCTTCCGGTCTGAAAGATTAAGTTTCCACCGAGTTGGGCAAAGCGTACGAAATGTAGGCCGCGGATATCCGTGCCGCGGTCCAGGTGATGGTCGGTGATCCCGGGGCAACCGGACCGCGGCACCGATATCCGCGGGTTCCCGGCGACGCCGTCCAACCGACGGAAATTTCGATAGAGCCACAACTCATTCGTGGGCGATTGCTTTGTGCGGCTAAGTTGCTTTGCCGTCTCTAAACTGATACGTCACCGACTCTTTGCCTAATGGGGATCGGTCGTAAGTTCCCCAGCCTCGCTCGTTGATAAACGCGCAACGGAAACTCTTTGCGGCGACTTGAGGGGTAAAGCTCATTTCGTGTTTGGGACCATTAATTTTAAATCCCGTAATTGCCACAAACGCCCCGTAGGAGGCCATCGCCCTTCCGTAGTGGTCACTGCACTCCACTTCGTTGTACGGGTTTCGCTTAGAAGCGTGGTAGCGCTGGTGGATGGCAAACACGATCTTTAAGCCCTCTTCCACCAAGCCCTCAGAGATCATATGGTTGGCCGCTTGATACTCAAACCCGGACATGCATTCATTAAAATAGCCCACCGCCCAAGCGTCGCCACCCTTGCCGATGGACTCTTTGCCGCCCCCGTGCGGGAAACTGCACATGATGAGGCCCGCCTCCTTAGGGGTGGCGTACCACCGACCGCCGGGAATTTCCCGGTTCTTGCGGCGGTACTCCCAAACGTCTTCGTAGAAATTATTCTTGAAAAGCGACTTAAGCGCGGTCCGGGAAACATCGGCCGGGACGATGCGGGGCAGACCCACCTGGAGTGCCCACGACTGGCCGTAGAGCTGGTCAATGTGGCACCCGCGGTTGGTATTGTTGGCCTCAGGATGGCTAGGATCTACCTTGTTGATGAAATATTCACCGTTGAACAGATCTGCAACCATTTTTTTAGAACCGCGCTCCGCAATCTTTGCGCACTCGTTCGCAAACTCTTGGTCACCCATTTCCTGCGCCATGGCTTCCGAAGCGCGGATTGCCGCGAGGTACAGCGACGAAATCCAGGCGATCTCGCCGAACCAAGCGGTGTCGAGCGTGTTGTACTGCGCACCATCCAGAATGCCGTCTCGATTATCGTCCTGGCGGATCAGGTATTCCATCGCACCCTTTACTTGAGGCCATATTGATTTTAGGAACTCATGATCCGGCGACATTTGGTGTTCGCGGTAGGTGCGAAGAATGCAGCTCGCTTGGCCGTCAGTGGCAACTCGCTGATCGAATTCAGCCCGGTAATCAATGGCCCCGGTGTCTTTGTGGAACGCACGGCCAAAATCAATTTCCCGGCGCAGATACCGCTCCACCTCTGGAAAAACGCGACCAATGGCTTGCGCGTAGCCCCAGACGTGAGTGCAAGTTCCCGCACAACATCCCACCCCTTCCCAGAAGTAAAACCGACCTTCATCGAGGCGATGGCAGGTGGTGGTGGCCAGGATTGAAGTATTGACGAAGGTTCGATTGAGGAACCAGTGGGGTAACGAGGAGTCGTACCACGTTTTGTTCCAAGCTCGGGTTGTGGCTTGGAGAGCAGTCCAGTTGGAGATGATATTTTGAGCAACCGCGGCGGCATTTGGCCAACGCAATGCGTACCCGTTACGCTTTCCCGGCAGGCTGCTGGCACAGTTAGGAAAATGCCACGCCACTACCACCGTAACGTCGGCGGATTCGCCCGGATTGAGGGCAAAGTTCCGCCCGACTTCCCCCTTCTCCGGGGTCACGACAACGTGATTAGCGCCGCCGACCAGCTCCACCGCGAATGTGCCGAAATCGGGCAGGTTATTCAGAGGATCTGAAGCGTTTACGGCATCCGAAAATATAACTTCGCTCAGCGATATTTGGCCCCATCCACCACTAATACGATCGACCGCCTCTACATAGGCGTCTTTCCCTTGGAATTCGTGGACTGAGAATGATTCCCAGTTCATCACATTACTATCACGGCCGGTACAAGATCGAACCACTTGCCCATCCACAACCAAATTCACGCACGTGCCGTCTTTGTGTGATCCCCCTCCCACGCGAAGCTGAATATAATCCCGGTCGATCCGGAAAAGCGGCGAGCGTAAGGTTCCCAGGTGGTTGTCCGCCGCTTCCACACTCTCGCCATTTCGGGTTTGGTGGCTGTTCACTACGTATTCCGTACCCGCGTGAACGTTGCCGATGTAACTGGGTAACTCGGAGACTTTGTACGGCCGATCTCCAAATGCGGTTCCCGTTTTAATCCACGTTCCGTACGTGCCCTTTGACCAATCTTCAAACCGGACGTCTTCTCTTGCCTTGGGGTCTCTGGGTTTTGTAGCGGCGGAGAAAATGATTCCGCCGGTCGCGGTTTGGGTTCCGGTGAGCGCAAAGTCGTCCCGCTTCTTCTTAGTGTAGGTCAGCACCGGATTCTCGGATTCGTACTGCAGTCGCAGTTTCTGAACCACCGAGCCGCTGTTCACGATCCGAAATGTGAGGGTAGTTGCGGGGTGCGCCGAATTCTCGACATCTAAGGGGCAGAACGGCGAAAACGCCTCCAGCGTCATCTCAACATCTTGGTTGGCCTCTTTGTAAGCCACGTGGCCCACTGGGTATTCACCCCGAAACTGAATGTCTCCAAACCTTATGCGTTGCGGTTGCGCTTCATCGGTTAGCAACTGGAATTTCTGTTGGAATGGCGACTGTTGACGTACCGGGTCAACGTAGTTGGCGCCGCTCATTGCATCCAGACCGTCTCCCATGAACGTGGTGCCTTTACGCTCTACACAACCAAAGTTTCCTTGGTTGAAGATGTCCCAATTCCACAACTGACCATCTCCTCCTAGGTACACCGTACCGGCAAAGAGCCCGCCTACCGGCATGCCAATAAACTTAAGGTCGTTACCCGAATAGACTTCAGGCTTGTCTCGATGCAAAAGGCCTTTCAGGTCCATTTTTGGCTCCAATTTGGATTCGGCGAATGCAGTTCCCATCCCGGTAGAAGCGATTGCGGCGGCACTGGCTTGGAGGAGGTTTCTTCGTGAAATTTCGGTGGACATAAGCGGTTACTTGGCCTCAGACTTCATAGCCCTGCGCAATTTCTGCTCGGCCACGGCCGACCAGTAGCCGCACTCTAATTGAAAGAATACGGAAGTATAAGGCATGGTGTGCGGAGTCTTAATCAACAGCACCTTAAAAGTTTTCCCCGCCTCATCCAGCCTCTTGATGATGTCTTCATGAAGCATAGATTGCGGTGCTTTACCCACCAGGAGCGCGCTGAGGTTGCGGCGAAATTTGGTGATCCCCGGCACGCTTTCCTCGGGAACGTATTGCAGCTCAGAGTCAATAAAAATGTTGGGCCGGACGTGCTTAGCCTTTGCCAACACACTCAGCACCTGCCGAACCGAGGACAGTTGGCTCTCGGTCACGGTAACGGTTTCGATGCCCGGAGCGATCTGGAGCGGGTAGGCGCTATCGGCTACGATGATCCAGTTTCGATGGCCGAGGGCGGGCAGTTTAGCCTTCACCAACTTAGCCACCGTGGAACCGGGAACGGCGGCAAGACAAACGGAAGCAAGTGCAACGGTGAGTGTGAAAACGGAAAAGCGAACCAGCATCATTGGATATTCCCCATAGCAAGATTAAGGAGGCAAGACTAAGGAGGCCAGATTACCCAGATGAATTCGGTATTTCGGCGGATCGCACGAGAGATGCCCAGACGCCTACTGCGATTGTCATTGGAACGGGCGGCTAACGACCCGGAATTTCCCCCTCACCTCGGTCCCCTCCCCCAGTTTCGGGAGAAACTGGGGGAGGGGAAGTCCGAAAGCCCTTCTCTTGCCCTGGGCGGAGAAGGGTTGGGATGAGGGTGGGGCGGTCGCCGATAGGGTTGTAGGTTTGCGATTCGGAAAGGACAGTTATCGAAACCGGAGTTGGAGCCCATTGTGTTCTCACCGTCTTTAAGTAAGAACAGGCCAGCCTCGCTCGGCCCGGAGACTTACTTCTCGATCTGAGCGCCACTTGAGCTCGTCGGTGTGGTAAGAAGCCAGGACCAAGGCCACGAAGGGGGTGAGAAGCATTTGCTACGCACTTGAACCATGGACGAAATTTCGATGACCCGACAGAATCTGCAATAGAAACGGCTTAAGGTTGGGGCCGAAGCAGAACCTTGCCGCACTCACCGGTCATCTGTAACTTCCACGCCGCTTCCACGTTGTCCATTGCAAACTCATGAGTGATGAGTTTGTCCAACAAGCATCCGGCAGCGCGCAGAGTCCAGGCCATTCGGGAGCCCATCTTCAGGTGATTCCAATGCCAACATCCGTGAAGTGTGATTCCCCTCGCCACTAAGTCGGCCATTCGAATTGGCCCTCCCCATCCCACCGATGCCATTTGTCCACGAATACGAGTGGCTTGGAAAAGTAGGTTGGGACCCGATTCAGAACTGCTTGCTTCAATTGATTTGTCCACCCCCAGTCCTTGTGTAAGGTCCCGGATCTGGTTCAAAACTTGGTCATCAAGGGGGTTCAGAACCACTTCTGCCCCCAATTCTTTGGCCAGGGCAATTCGATATGGGTGGATCTCCAGGCCGATCACGCGAGCTCCCCGAACCACTCCATTCACCACTGCCCCAAGGCCAACGGGCCCCAAGCCAGATACTAGAAGCGTGTCTCCCGCCCCAACACCCATTGTTTCGCATGCGTTAAAAGTGGGACCCAATCCGCAACAGGCCATACTGGCGTGCTTTGTAGAGATGTCTTCCGGGATCGGATATAGCCAAGGGTCTTGTTGAATCAGCTGAGTGGCATAGGTGGCTCGACCATGAGTGGATCCGCAAATCTCCAGTGGGTTAACGGGACGCTGACATCTAATATATTCCCCCGCCAAACACAAATTACACTGCCCACACCCGTTCTGAGGCATTACAACCACCCGGTCACCGGGTTCAAATCGGCTTCCGGAAAAGGATTCTAAGACGGTGCCCGCTGCCTCGTGCCCCAAGGAATCGTCATGATGTCCACTCTTGAATTGGTGAAACTCCGTACACATTGGCGCGTAATCAATCCCCACATGCACGAAATTGGCGGCGCGGACGGGATCAGGCTGCTCAATAAATTGGCACTCCATCGGGCCAGTGATCACAACTTTTTTCATGTTCATAGCCGGTTAGGCTCCACCATCCCACAGGTCGGTCCAGTCTTTGGCGGATTCCCAGAGAAACACCTGTCCCTTAATGAGGCGGCATTTTTTGTCTACCATTCCTATAGCCAGCATTTCTTCCTCCGTTAACTTCCGGTGCGAGACCGCTTCCAGCATTGAAGCGAACTGACTCCGCTTCACCGAAAACGGAATGGGGATGGATCCAAGCTGGATTTGCCACAGGATACAGACGACCGCGGGGTGCACATTAAGGCGCTGGGCAGCCGCAACAACGGCGGGATCCTCCGTGTCGACCGTGTCCTCCGGGGTTCGATCTCTCTCCGGGCGACTGGGCGAACCGATTGGGCAATAACCGACGGGAATCATGCCCGCGCTTTGCACAAATTCAAACAGTTCGGGTTGCTGAAAGTGGGGATGGATCTCCATCTCGTTCACTTCGGGCCGGATTGAGGCATCCCTTAGCACCCCCTGCAGCTTAGAGATCGTCATGTTGGAAGTGCCGATATGCCGGACCAGCCCGCGCTGGACTAATCTCTCCATTTGAGCCCATGTCTTCATAAACCGGTCATGGATGTAAGGCACCGCACGGGGATCTCGGGCGGAGACGTCAACACCGGGCCCGTGGCTGTTGGGAAACGGCCAGTGGACGAGATACAGGTCAAGGTAATCCAGCCCTAAGTCCGCCAGTGATTTTTCACAAGACTGCTCAACCCTATCGTGCTGGTCGTTCCAAACCTTGCTGGTGATCCAGAAAGCTTCCCGAGGAGAACCCGCATGAAATGTGCGGCGAAAAACCTGCCCGATTTCAAGTTCGTTCCGGTACACCGACGCGCAATCAAAGTGTCGGTAACCCACTTCGATTGCGCCTTCGACCGCGGCGGCCACCTCAGCGTGAGAATATTTATCTGATCCAAACGTGCCGTGCCCAATCGAGGGAATTCGGTCTCCGTTGGTTAGAGTTCGGTAAGGAACTAGGCTTGTTATATCGCTCATTTAAAGATCACCCGGAAAGAAATTCCGTGCTTGCATCGACCCGTCTCCGGCACTGATATGACCAACCCATCTTTGAGCTGTTCAAATGCACAAGCACTCCCGCCTAGCATTTCCACCGAGGCCACCGGACGTTGTTCAAGACCTGAATTGGAGCCCAATGTGAGGATTTTCACTTCGGACATTGTGTCAGACAACACTGTTGCGTAAAGGGTGCCTTCTTTTTGAGTGAATCGAATATCTTCTGAAGTGAAGGGGGTACGATTACCGTCTGTAAACGAGCCCTCGGCCACGGCGGTTGGTCCCTCGCCGTAAGATTTCCAGGGCCTAGTTCCGTAGATGGCTTCCCCGTTCACCTTTAGCCAGTCTCCAATTTCCTTCAGAATTGCCTGATCCTCGGCGGGAATTGTGCCATCTGCCCGAGGACCGATGTTAAGTAGTAGGGCTCCGTTCTTGCTTACGATATCCACGAGGTCGTGAATCAGTGCGGCCGCGGTGCGGTACTGCATGCCTTCCACGTAGCTCCAGGAGTTCGTGGCAACCGAAGTGTCGGTTTGCCAAAACTTAGGTCGGATTGCCGTGAGTTGACCCCGCTCTACGTCATAAACGGCGGCTTTTTCCGGAAACGCTTCATTCTTATAGTTGATGGCCACGCCCTGCCCCCACGCGTAGCCTTGATTGTAATAGTAGCTTGCAAATCGGCGCAAATACGGGGCCATCTCGGGTTGCTCAATCCACCAATCAAACCAAAATAGTTGGGGCCGGTACGCATCAACCAGCTCGGTGCACCGAGCGAGCCAATCGTTCATGAACGCTTCACTGGGCGGATTCTTACCAAAGTCTGAGTTCCCCGGCGTTGCCGGGCCATAAAAATCGGCAAACTCGGGATCTTGGACGTCCGATGGATATTCGCGTCCCCCATTCATGAACCACCAATGCTCAATGCGGTGGGACGAAACCCCAAAGATCATTCCGCGCTCTCGAACTGACTTTGAGAGTTCGCCCACCACGTCTCTCTTCGGACCCATGTCTAGAGCGTGCCACTTGCTATGTTTAGTCGGATACATCGCAAATCCATCGTGATGCTCCGCAACGGGGACCACAAACTTGGCCCCTGCGTCTCGGAACAGGTCCGCCCAAGTATTGGCATCAAAGTGTATGGCCTTAAAATCCGGAATGAAATCCTTATAACCAAACTTATCGTGCGAACCGTAAGTTTTCAGATGATGTTCAAATTCCGGAGAGCCTTTCACATACATGTTGCGGGCATACCACTCGCTTCCAAAGGCAGGAACGCTGTAAATTCCCCAATGGATAAAGATTCCAAACTTGGCGTCTAAATACCATTCGGGAATTTGGTATCGCTCAAGAGAATCCCAAGTTGGATCAAACGGGCCGGGCGGATTAGAGACAAACACTCCATCACTATGCCTGCCATGTTCATGGCAGTCAACCCCTGTGCAGTATTTGGGGGCCAAACACTTCATAGACGGCGCTAGATATCGTCCGTCTCAGCCAAAATACAAGATTTAAATATATTTTCTTGCAATGGAAGTGAATTTTGGTTCTTCGCTGTTTCGAGTGGGGAATTCTAGTTAGCAGTTGACAGGATTGAACACTTTGTTTCTTGAATTTGAACCTGAACCTAGTTCTCGTAGGTTCAAACTCAATAATCAAAGCGTTCGAAAGAATACGTAGACATAGCCGTAAAACCCACTCGATATAGCTAGGACCCTGAATTTATAATCAAAAATATTTTGAAAAAAATAATATCCGAAAAACTCACTCGGTTTCTGATCTCACTAACGTTGGCCGGGCTGGTGATTGGGATAGCGTTAACCGTTTCAGTGGGCTGAACTGGCAAACTCGCCGGTCTCAATGAGTTCTAGGGTTTCTTTAACGTCATCCACGGTGTTCATGACGACCGATGGATACTGGACTACCGGTTCATCTAAAGGTCTGGCCGAGACAAAGAGGAATCGGGCACCTTCCGAGCCTGCGGAGATAATGGCACCTCGACCGGAAGTAAGGACCATAAGCTGGGGAGACTTTGCGGATTTATCACCGCAGATTGCCTCGCCTTCCACTACATACGCAAAGGCCTTTTCTCCGGCCGGTGCGGGTAGCTCAATCACGGTACGGGCGGGCAATTTTACGTCAAGGACGGTGGGGCGCACGGCAATGCCCTGAAAGGGTCCCGGCTTGCCATCGAAGTATCCCGCAATGACTCGGACCGATGCACCGGATGCGTCGGTCATTTCCGGAATTGTATCTGGTTCCGCAGAAACGTACGCCGGAGATATCCGTTTCTGGGCAGAGGGCATGTTAAACCAAAGCTGGAGAAACTCCCCCCCCTGGGCAAACGGAATTAACATTTCCTCGTGGAATAATTCGTTTCCTGCGTTCATCAACTGAGAACCATCCGGCCCAACCTGACCATCGTTGCCCAACGAATTCTTGTGAGCCACTTGGCCTCTGAGAACATAACTCAGCGTATCAATTCCTCGATGCGGGTGACCAGGTAACCCGATTACCCCTCCGCCCTGTGATAGATTGAGAGTCACGTGATCTAAGAGCAAGAAAGGATATAGCGGCACCAGACTTTCGCCGCCAATAGTACGCCGGATGGTGACCCCTCGAGCCTCGTCGACCTGAGTGGGTGAAAATACGAAGGCGACCTTTCGATGACTCATTGCTATTCATACTCCAAAATATACGCGGGGTGCGGCAGACTTTTTAGCCCTTTATCTATTATATTGCGGTTCACTTCCATAAATGGCGGGATTGACAACCTTTCGCCAAATTTTTCCCAAGGTTCGTCGGCGGCCCTGCCAGGGCACTCCGTGGCGAATTCAAAGAGAACGCCACCCGGCTCTAAAATAAAGGCTGTAAAAGTAAAATCGATCGAGATAGTCCGACGTGCGGAAACCCGACGCTTCAATCTTGCGTTGAAATTCGAGTAATTCCTCGTCATTCTTAACTCCAAACGCCACGTGATGGACCCCACTGGCCCCTAGTTCTGCGAAGGTACGAGTGCCCGTTTCGACTACGTTGAGTTCTGCGCAAGAGTGAGCATGAGTTACCTGAAAGCGAGTTTTATCAATCGTCGTGAATCCCAATAAGTCGGTGAGTGCGCCGCGTGCCGTCGGGTCGGGCACGTTCCAAATTAACTCCGAGGATCCCTCGAATGGCCATGCCGGCCAACACCATTTTGTCCCAGGGTACCGACTCGCCGGCCAGTCCGGTGTCGTCGACGAGGGCCAGTGATTGTCCCTCTGGATCACAAAATTTCAGTCGCCTCCGTCCCGCAGGGTCTTCACCCCACTCCGAAGGAATCCCAGCGGCGAGAAGCCGTTGCTTCCAAAAGTCTAAAGATTCACCACGAACCCGAAATGAGGGAAGTGACACCGAGCCCAATCCAGGATGGCTTAGGCCCATTTCTAGCCAATCAAAGAATGTGAGATCTGTTCCGGGTGACCCTATCGCGTCATATACATTTAGTTGAGCCGAGCCAATTGCAACACTAGGCATAGACAAGGATTCCGTTGCCTACTTAGGTTCAAAATAGAGATCCTAGTGCTCCGTTTTTGGAGTTTTGCAATTGGCTTCTCAATGTATATGAGGATTGAGGTGAGGGGGACACTCCGGGGCCGACAACTGTCCTTTCCGAATCAAAACACCGCAAACTTACAACTTTCTCGGCGACCGCCCCACCCTCATCCCAACCCGTCTCCCGCCTAAGGCAGGCGAAGGGCTTTCGGACTTCCTCTCCCTCAGTTTCTCCCGAAACTGGGGGGGAGGACCGAGGTCATATACATTTAGTTAGTCTCCGTTGGGGCCGTTTCGATTGTTCTGGTTGGGTGGAATCTAGCGTAAAAGAAGCGCAGACCGCCATGGCAATTCACCCCGTCGAGGAAAAACTAAACGTAGATGAGGACTGAATACTGAATACTGAAGACTGGGAACACAAGACTGAAGACCGAAGACCGAAGACCGAAGACCGAAGACTGAAGACTGAAGACTGAAGACTGAGAACACAAGACTGAAGACTGAAGACTGAGGACTGAGCACTGAGCACTGAGAACCGCCCCACCCTCATCCCAACCCTTCTCCCGCCTAAGGCAGGAGAAGGGCTTTCGGACTTCCTCGCCCTCAGTTTCTCCCGAAACTGGGGGAGAGGACACGTAAACAGCGAACCGCAGGTATTACCTTGGAACGATTTCTTCAACCGGGGGCGTAACTACCACCGACGGAGCAATGTGCCTTCGGTGTTTCCGCCCTGAACGTCTGGCTGAACGGCCTGAATCTCCTGATTCCGAAACAATTGTCGCGGGAATCGCCGCTTCGGCGACCTTAATTGATTCCGGATCAAGTTCCCCCTTAATCAATATTGCGTGGGGCACCGGTCGTGAGGGGGTAGTGGGCGTGCTGTGGCCGCTGGCCAGAATTTTTCCGTTGTAGACCAACGAAGTTGAGAACCCCGAATCCAACAGCACCGCTTCCTTAACTCCCGCCGCTGCCGCTGCAATAGCAACCTGGGAGGATTTGATCGAAGACTTGGAAGCACCCAGTACAATTTGTCCGTCGGCGGTAACACCAAGAAAAGCTCGTCGGCGGGGGTCTTCAATGTCCTTGGCTCCAAAACGCTTGAGGTCGTCAGAGGACTTAGCCACTCCGTCGTGGACCAGCCAAACTCCGGCTAAGAATACGTCGGTCACGTCGGGCATAAATGCTTTGAAGGCCGCATCATCATTCGACCGTTGGGGATGAAAGGGCACGATGGCCATAGAGGTGGGGTTCCAAATCACGATGGGCCGATTTCGGATCTTTTCGGTGCGCAACGGCTCGGTGTCGGGAGCTACGTCGGGCTGATCTGGGACTTTGCACGGCCCCACCAGGCGGTTATCGGTGGCTTTGATGGCAGCCATCGCAAAGAACGTACCGTTGATGCCCGCCACGGCTCCGGCAGTTCGTTTTATGAAATCAGACACCCCTTCACGAGTTTGGGATACGATGGTGAGGGGCCGGCCCCCCGAAACGAGAGCGAGTTTGATCCCGTCAAATTCGCCTTCCCTAAAGGTCACGGGAGAAGCTTTGAGTTCACCGCGAAACAGGGCAACCCCCCCCGCTATCGCGTCATCCCGAGCTTTGAGCGCGTCGTCTAGCCGGGTGTGGATGTACCGATTGATGCAGAGAATGCTGGGCGATTCTTCGGCGAGCCCATTGTGAATGCTAAACGCCATTCGGTATCCCGCATCCTTCGATAACGCCTGCACAGCATCGTCATTCTTGCCATCCGGGTAGGCCAAAAAGTCAATCTTGACTCCGAGTTTGGATTCCAGTTCGCGCTTACTATCCGTAAGTTCTCGTGTCTGGTCGGTAACGGGAATCTTGGTGATGTCGTCTGGGTGAGTGATCGTATGGGACCCAATGGTGACCAGCGGATCTTTGACAATCTCCTGCAATGTGTCCCAGCTCATCTTGGGATGGGTGCCCGCTTTGTCGCCCACAAATCCGGTATGGACAAACATCGCGGCGGGGAATTTGTACTCGCGCAGAATGGGTAGCGCGTTGTCGTAAAACCCTTGGTAGTTGTCGTCAAAGGTGAGAACAATCGACTTATCCGGAACGACTTTGCCGCCCGCTAGGTGATCAAGCAGGTCCTTGAGCGAGATGGGAGTGTATCCCGCCGTCTTTATCGTTTCCATCTGAGCGCGAAATTCGTCGACCGAGCAATCAAACCACACCGCGTCACGCCCGCGTTCTTTGATCACGTCGTGGTACATCATCACGGGTACCCGCTGCCCCAATGCCCCAATCGCAATCTCCGCAAAGCCCGCGGGGGCTTCAAGTATTTCCGGCTCCTTGGGGGCTTCCGTCACCGCAATTTGCGTCGGAAGAGGCTTCGGCGGCTCAGAATTCCGGTTGCAAGCCGTTATTCCAGCCAGAGCGCAGAGGGCAAGTAGATACAAAACAGGCTTTGTCATCGCAGGTGTCTAGTGTGCCCCAAACTTTCTACGGTTCAATTTTTCAAAATAGGGTGAGAAGAAATCACAGAGCGCTTTACTTGATGCGGTTCAACGGTGAGTAGCCATTGACTTTCTTATCGACGGGGACAAATATCCTTACCGTGCGCGCAGGAACGGTTACGGTGACCATGCCGGTGATGCACCGAATCCGCTCGGAACTCAGTAAATCCTTGAGTTCTCCCCAGCTTTGAAGGCGACCGATTCGGGCAGGGAAGACCTCGGTGAGTGTGGTTTGGGTGGGGTTTGCCACCACCATCACGTTGTTGCGGACCTTGCCCGTGGTGCGGATGTAGGCCAGGAGTTGATTGGTTTGCAACGCGATAAAGTTCCCGTAGTGCAACGCGGGGTGCGACTTTCTGATGCCAAGAAGCTTCCGCATCCACGTTAGGTCCGGGTTGGAATCCGTGACCAAATCCCACCGCATCGGGGCACGGTTTGCGGGGTCACCCGTGCCCTTCATGCCCAATTCCGAACCGTAATAAATCACGGGTGAACCGGGCAAAGTGAGTTGGAGCGCGACGGCAATCTTTCGATCTGCAAGGTCCGGCAAGTCGCTGGCTAAGCGCGGAGTGTCATGGTTATCCAAGTGAATCCACGACCGCAGAAGGTTCTCAATGCCCGCATCCGAGACCATATCGTTGAGTGACCTACCGACTTGGCCGCCGGTCATTTCGCCCCGAAACATCGCCTTGGTGAGGGCGTAGGGTAAGAAGTTAAAAACGCCATCTACCGCAGGAAACCAGTCCGAGGGGTATCCAGATATTTCGCCTACCACGGCAGATCCGGGCTTTGCCGTATGCGCGGCATCGGTGAGTTCCTTAAGGTATTTCGGACCCAGTTCAAAGCCTACGTCAAGTCGCCAACCGTCAATGCCGTCGGCTAAGTAGCTCTTCACAATGGAGTCTTTGTTATTCCACAGATAATTCCTCACGTGTTTGTTTTCAAGTCGCAAGCCGGGCAAGTTGCTCGCGCCTGCCCAGCCTCGGTAGCCGCCTTTAAACTCTTTGCCAATGTAATACCAGTCTCGATGCTTACTGTTTGGGTTAGATAAGGCTTCCTGAAACATGGGTGAGGTGCGACCCATGTGGTTGAACACTCCATCTAACATCAGTTTCATATTTCGCCGGTGGAGGTTCTGGGCAAGAAACTTAACGTCTTTCCGGGTACCCAATTCAGGAGCCACTTTAGAATAATTCTGGGCGTCGTAGCGATGGTTTGTAAATGCCTGGTGGATCGGCGTTAGATTGAGAACGTCTGCCCCCAAACTCTGAATGTAGTCCAGTTTTCCGGTGAGGCTGGCTAAGTCGCCGCCCCAGAACTCTAACTCATGGGTCCAGCAACCTAATTTGTCATCTACATGCCCTGCTTTGGGCAGATCTGACCAAGCTTTTAGGGTGCGGGGAGGCAAAATCCACTTTCGCTTAGATTCTAGCGAAGCGGGGGGAGCAAAACGGTCAATAAAGACTTGGTAGATGACCGGGCCCATCCGCCAGTCAAGAGACCTTGCGTCAACAGAGCCTGAATCACTGAGCGCAACCGTAGCGGTGATCGTCGCAATCATGCCTAATTATCATACTGCGAGTCCTGAGTGACATGTATTCACCACAAGCCTTCAATCCCCAGATGCCAAGCGTATCCAAAGGAAACCAGAGACTATATTAGTAGCTTATGCTACGAGTTTGATTTGACTGGGTTGGGTGAGATATTGAACGATTTCTCTAACTTGGTCGGCCGCCGCACTTTCTGGCGCCTTCACCATAAACGGCGATCGCTTTCGGTTGCCCAGGGCCACTTCGGGTTGAGTCGTCAGGTACCCCAAAAATGAGACTTCCTTCCGCAAGAATTGGTGGCTGATTTGCGCGATCGCGTTGAAGATGTACGTGGCTTCTTCAACACTGCTTGCCATATTGACCACCACATGAATCGGTTTGGGATCCATCTTTTTATTGACCACCTTGATCGTGGCGTAAGCGTCGGCAACACTGGCGGGGTCTGGGGTGGTGATGACGATTACCTCATCAGCCATCTGGCAGAAGGTTATTACGCGGTTATCAATCCCCGCTCCGGTATCAAATATCAGGCAATCTGCGTCGGTTTGTAGTTCGTCAATCTGGTCGGCAAAGAGTTTCATTCGCTTAGGACCAGCGTTCATTAGGGTGGGGATTGCCGATCCGCCTCCAATTACCATGAGGCCGTCCGGGCCCGCACAAAGAATTTCGCTCATCTTTTTGTGGCCGGCTACCACATGGGCGAGGGTGAATTCGGGGTGAAGTCCCAGCATCACGTCAACGTTTGCCAACTGAAGATCGGCGTCAAACAGAACCGTTCTGTGCCCGGCCTGAGCCAATGAGATGCCCAAATTCATGGAGAGAGTGGTCTTGCCTACCCCACCTTTTCCGCTCGTGATCGCATATTTTTTCATGCCGCCTCCGCGTTGATGGATTCCAAGGTGGCCAGTGAGAGCTCCGTCGCGAGAGTGGCCAATTCCACGGATAGTCGTTCTTCGTCACTTAGCGCTTCTAAGGGCCGGGGTGATGTCGGGGATTCGGGAGAGTCCAGAATGGGTGCCTCCGAGATCCTTACTGGCTCCTCGGCTACGTTGTTGGCGATTGGCACCTCTGCGACGAGGTGTGAGGCGTTGAGTTCCGGGACAAATGGCCCGGGCGCGATCTCGTTAGATTCTGACTCTTGAGAAGACGCTTCTTCAACCGAAAATTCTGTGGGATTTGCTTCTGGCTGGGATGAAAAGGTTACGCTGATTTCGGCAGGGATTTCGAAGATAGAGGAGATGGGTTCAGACCCAAAGTTTTCTAGAACACTTAGTAAAGCGTCTCGATCGGGCTGGGTGCCGTTTTTGAAGGGTCTTTTTACTGAGATCTCAGACCTGACTTTTAAGCAGGGTAACTGATAGGCCCGTTCAATCTTCGCCTTGAGTTTAGATGGGGGCGCAATGGAATACACGACGGGTAGCCCCGACAATTGTTGCAATTCCTGAATAAGATCAAGGTCAAAGGGATCAGAAATGATGACGTGAATGGCATCAGTCGTGACCTCGACCGGAAGCACGGAACGAGTTAATGCCAAGTGAGAAGGCATCACTTGGAGTGCGTCTGGGGTGGGTGTGGCCTTGGCTAAGTTAGCCACTTTCACTCCAAATTCTTCCGCTAAACATCGCGTGACATCGCTTTCGGTTGCAAATCCAAAAACAACGATAACCTCCCCCAGCCGCCGATGAGACCTTGAGATGGCCTCCACGGCAGTTTCTAGTTGCGCTTGGCTAATCACTCCACTCGCCAAAAGTACATCTCCCAGACGATGGTGTTTATGCATGTGCTTGTCCCGGTTTTCCCATCCAAATAGTCGGCTCTTTGCGCGCCGGCCTGTAGCGTGAAGTACCTCTTCAATTTGCTGGTTTAGGTGCCAATGGGTTTGAAAACTCAGCCTAATAGTTCAGGAAATGATCCGGCACGCTAGCAAATGGGCCGTGCCACAATAGAGCAGTCATGGCAGGCCACTCTAAATGGAAAAACATCCGCATCCGTAAGGGAAAGCAGGATGCAATTCGAGGAAAGATCTTCACTAACATCAGTCGTGAAATTATCGTCGCGGCAAAGATGGGCGGCGGAGATGTAAGCATGAATCCCCGATTGCGGGTGGCGGTGGAAAAGGCCCGCGAAAACTCGGTTCCCGTAGAAAATATCAAGCGCAGCATCGCACGGGGAACCGGGGAAATTGAAGGCGCCGACTACGAAGAAATTGTGTACGAGGGCTACGGTCCCGGGGGTTCCGCAATTATCCTTGAATGTTATTCCGAGAACCGTAACCGAACGGTGAGCGAAGTTCGCCACGCTTTCACCAAGGCGAACGGAAACATGGCCGAGAATGGCTCAGTTTCTTGGCAATTTAAGCACGTTGGACAGATGGTGGTGCCTAAAGGCGATTTAGATGAGGACGAATTCACGCTCACCGCGCTTGATGCCGGAGCCGAAGACGTGGTGGCAGATGATGATTCATTCACCGTATATTCCGCCATGGAAGATCTTCATCGTGTGAATGAGAACCTCACCAAAGCCGGATTCAAAACCACCGAGGTGACGCTTACCTACGTTGCCACCAACAAAGTGGAGATGTCAACCGACGACTTGCCTAAGCTTCTTAAACTATTGGATGCCCTTGATGACCTGGATGACGTGCAGGAGACCTACGTGAATGTTGATATCACGGAGGAAATGCTCGAGGAGGCTTGACCGCCCGCGCCCCGATTCCGGTCACCACGCTGGCGCTCATTGGGGCCAATTTGTTGGCCGCATACGTACTGCTGTTTGCCCCCCAATGGGAGTCCGCGCTGAGCTTTTACCCAGATCATCCCTCGGTGTTGAGTGCGATGGGGTCGATGTTTCTTCACGCCAACCTCTTTCACCTGCTGGGGAATATGGTCTTTTTGGCCGCAGTGGGGGCAGCGGTCGAACTTGCGGCCGGTTGGCAAAGATATCTCACGGTTTACTTTTTGAGTGGCCTTGTGGGGGTTGGACTGCACTATGCGGTCAATCGCAACGCTACCGATCCGGCTCCATACCAGGGGGCGAGTGGTTGTATAGCCGGATGCGTGGCTTTTTACACCGTGCGCTACACCACGCTTAGAGTCTCTCTTGCTCCGCACTTTTCTGCTCCATTGTTGGCGGTCACTGGGTTGTGGATTCTGCTTCAACTTGTTGGCGCGTTTGTGAAAATTGGGGAAAGCTCTGGCACGTCTTATTGGTCGCACCTGGGTGGAGTTCTCGCCGGAATTGCCCTCTCATTCATTTTTAGGGGGCCCGATTTGGGCCAGCAGAAGTTCGGTCACGAGGTGCTCGATCAGCTCAATGCTCGGGGGCCCGCGGCGGTCATCGCAGGTGCGGAACGACACCTGCTTCGCCATCCGTCTGATCTCAGTGCATGGAAGAAATTAGAGGGTGCCTCGCAACAAATGGGCGATGTTGACCGGCAAGGAGAGGCGCTGCTCCATATCATTGACCTGTCGCCCGTTGCCGATTCCGACGCGCTGGCCCGATTGTGCGCCATTGGTCAAGCCCATCATTTGTCGGTTACCCGGCGCATGATGCTCGCCGATCAGTTGAAAGATCAAACCCCCGTCGTCGCGCATGATCTCATTCAGTCGGTGATTCGTGATTCGGATGAAACCGCAAAGCCCGACGCTCTGTTGGCCCTGGTTTCGCTGGAGTATGTGAGCGACCCGGAGCGTGCTAAAAAAACTTTAGCTATTCTTACCCGCGAATTTCCTCTTGCTCCGGCTACTGAAGTGGCTCGTCAAAGGGGGTGGATCATTTGAAAGAAAAGTGGCGACTCCTCAGACCCGACGTATTGAGCGGCTTAGCCTTTCTCCTGATTAGAGGGGTTGGGTCTACCCTCAGGGTGACCACTAAGGGCTGGGAGCAATATCAGTCACCGGGCGCCCGAATCTTCTGCGGGTTTCACGGCCGATCCTTTGTTTTTGCTAATTTTTTCCGAAAGCGCGCTTATTGGGTGATCATCAGCCAATCTCGAGACGGCGAACTTCAGAATCGGGTGTTTTCTCGCCTAGGATATCAGGTGATTCGCGGTAGTACGGGCCGCGGGGGCGTAAGAGCGGCGGTCGAAGCCATTCGAGTCCTCAAGGCGGGGCAAACGCTTGCAATGACGCCGGATGGCCCCCGCGGGCCTTCGGGGGTAGTTCAGGGTGGTGTCATGCTTATGGCCCAGCGTTCCGGAGCCGCACTTGTGCCCGTGGGAATATCGTCTTTTCCGCGAATTCTCGCCGGTTCATGGGACAAATACTTAGTTCCCTATCCGTTTGGACGGGCTGCGGTAGTCTTCGGTGATCCAATCTATGTTCCCAAAGACGCCACCGAGGATGAAGTGGAGGCCATTCGAGTTCAGTTTGAGACAAAACTCCATGAGATTGAGACCAAGGCGGAACGGCTCGTTAACAAGCGTGGAATTCAAGTTCCCGGCTCGGCGTAGCGTAACCTCGGTAAACTTTGAAAACCGATGGCTAATTTTGTCCCGAGTGTGGGAATGGAAGTCCACGCGGAGTTGGCAACCCGCTCCAAAATGTTTTGTAGATGCCCCGTTGCGTTTGGTGGCGAACCTAACACCCGGGTTTGCCCGATTTGCCTCGGGTTACCGGGCACCCTTCCGGTGCCAAACCGGCTGGCTATCGAGATGGTGCTCAAGACATCATTGGCATTAAACTGCACAATTGCCATGCGGAGCATCTTCCATCGGAAGAATTACTTCTATCCCGACTTACCCAAGGGTTACCAGGTTAGCCAATACGGGGAAACCAACCCCTTGGGTTACAACGGCTATTTAGATATTCCGGCAGAAAACGGTGGCACCAAGCGGATCCGAATTCGGCGCGTGCACTTAGAGGAAGACACCGGCAAATTGATGCACCTTCCCAATGGCGGGAGCGGCGTGGATTACAACCGAGCGGGCACTCCCCTTATGGAAATCGTAACCGATTTTCCGCCCGACATTTCCACCCCCGACGAAAGCAAAGAGTATCTATCACAACTTAGGCAAATTTTGATTTACCTTGGCGTTTGCGATGGAAAAATGGAAGAGGGCAGCCTTAGGTGCGAGCCAAACATCAGCGTTCGCACGGAAGGCGCAGACAAGTTAGGCACCAAGAGCGAGTTGAAGAACCTCAACTCGTTTCGAAGCGTTCAACTAGGGGTGGCATTTGAAGTTCGAAGGCAGGTCGCAGTGGTGGAATCTGGTGGCACCGTGTTGCAGGAAACTCGCGGCTGGAACGAGCAGAAGGAATCTAGCTACGCCATGCGAATCAAAGAGGCGGAGAACGATTACCGTTACTTCCCCGACCCCGATTTGATGCCTATGTGCTTTGAAGACGGCTACATCGAATCCCTTCGACGCAGCCTGCCCGAACTGCCATTGGCCAAAAGCCAGCGGTATCAAAATGACCTGGGGTTGAGCGCCTACGATTCAGGGCTCCTCATCGCGGATCATCCCTGGTCGGTGTTCTTTGAGGAGGCCGTGAAGCTCGGCGGAGACCCCAAAGCGACCTGCAATTGGATGAACGCAGAATTCGCCCGCTTGCTCAATGAAGACGGAATTCAGGTAAATGCTAGCAAAATTACCCCTCAGCATCTAGTAGACCTAACGAAACTGGTGGCAGATGGCACGATTAACGGAAAGATGGCGAAATCGCTGTTTGCGGAAAGCTACCAAACCGGCAGACTTCCTGGCTTGCTAGTCAAAGAAAAGGGATCGAGTCAGATATCAGATCCCGATGCCGTGACAAGCGCGGTGCAGAAAGTTTTGTTGGCAAACCCGGATGTTGTGGCAAAGTACAAGGGTGGAAATGTTGGGGTGAAGGGCTTCTTAGTGGGCCAAGTGATGAAAGAAACCGGGGGCCGGGCCAATCCGCAACTTGTTCAGGAAATTGTGTTACAGGAAATCGAAAAATGAATTCACTGATTCTGGCCTTCGTTCTGAGTCTTGCGGGTGCCCAAGCTTCATCTAACGCAGATCCCGAGCGCGTTCATGAAATTTGGAACGCGACAAATGATCGGCTGGGAACCCAGCTTGATGTCTGGTTTGACGAAGGTGATTTTCCCAAATGCATTCAATTGCTTAAAATGCAGTCATCGCTGTTTCCGGGCGACTACGAAGTGGCAACGAACTTAGGATGGATGCAAGAGAACGTGGAAAATTGGGATTCTGCGCTCGCCACGTACATTCGGTTTAAGGATCGTAATCCGTTGGATCCAGATCGATCTTTACCCGAAGCCGATTTCTATTTTCGCCGCAAAGCCTACGCCAAGGCCACCGCGGCGCTAGAGCCTGCCCTCACCAAGGGTTCTCACCCTAACGCATTCCGTATCCTGGCCCACGCCTACGAGCGGCAGGGCATGCTAAGCGATTCAAAGCGAGTTTGGGAGCAGTACCTTGTTCTTAGCCCTAAGGATGGCGCGGCAAGAAATAACCTGAATCGAGTGATGAAGAAACTGTCCGCTACTCTCTAACATAATTTCGGTCGGCTACCGTTTTCAACGTAAACTAAGGGTGTGAAAACCCAATCGCCTATCGAAAGCAACGATCCCCGTTTGGCGATTGGTCAGGTGGAGGCCCTCCGAGACGCGGTACCGCCCAGTTCTGCATTTGCCCTAGTGCGCGCAACTGGAGCGCTCATCGCTCTGGCAAACCAGGGCTCTTGCACGGTGAGGTCCGGGGAACAAATCATCAAAGTCCCTACGGGATCGCTTCTGGCCATTGCCCAGGGAACGGAAGTGAGTGAGCGAGTGGACGATGGTGAGCCTTGGACAGTGAGCTACTTGTGGCTCCAAGGATTGTGGGGGGATGCCCTATCCAGTCGGCTCATTGGCTCGAATCAGGGGTTCTTGTGCGTTCCGGTGCCGGCTCTGGGAGTACGTTCGCTTTTCTCCGAAGTTCACGAACTGGTGCGGTCTCCTCGCGACGGGGGCGGATGGAGATGGATCAGCCAACTCGCCAATTTGATCGGTCGGGTGGAAGACCTCGCCGGCCCCGTGACCCAGGATTGGCTGGGGAAGGCGGCGGAATGGGTGGACAGAGAAGCGGCCGAAGATACGTCCACTGAAGCACTAGCTGGGCACCTCGGCATCACGCCTCGGCAACTCACCTACTTATTTCAGAGACGCTTGGGGGTTCCTCCCGCGCAATGGTCTCGCCAGCGCCGTGTCCGGCGGGCACAGGCTTTTTTAGAGTCTGGACGGTCTGTGACGGATGTCTCCGAGCGTTTAGGCTTTGCCAACCCCTTTCACTTTTCTAGGGTCTTCAAATCGGTGATGGGAATTCCACCGTCGGCAGTCCAGAAATCACCCGGTGTCCCGCGGTGGCACCCCAGCGTTTAGAATCACAGAAGCCCTCGTCCAGTCAGAAGGATGGGCCGTGGTGAGCTTTTCGGGTGAGCCGCAATGACTTTCAAATCACCCAGTCGGCAACACAAACATGCAGCTGCGAAGATGCCTTCTATCCCCTTGCCATAATGACTGTCCCCACGGGGAGGGGTATAAGGGCCCGGACTGAACCGAAAGGGACGAGAACCGGGTAAAGATAGATACGATTCATGGGCGGGATAATTCTGAGAGCGACCGAAGCCTTGCGGCGGATCCCCGGTACCCTGGCCAAATACGGGAATCCGGTGTATCACTGGCACCGGATGCAGGAAGACCTGCGCCACTTTAGCAACGCGATTAAAAATCGCAAAGACTTCGGCCGAGATGTGATGGACCGTCAGGGCTTAGCCGAAGCATTTCGGGGCAAGCTCTTTGGGAGTTTCTTTTTTAGCGGGCCCTTCAGCTTTACCGGAGTGCTCTCCGGGGCCGCGCTTCAGTATTTATTTAAGAATCCGTGGCTTGGCATCTTTGCCCCGGTGGCGGTGGGCCACTTGGTGTCTACCATTGCCTACCAGATTATCTGGTGGTCGGACAATAGAAAGCTCTACGCAACCTACACTCCATCCGTTTGGCGACAATTCGTCGAAATGGAAAAAGATCTCATACCTATTCACATCGCCGGATTTAAGGTCGCCCTTGTCTTTGCCGCCATTACAATCCCGTTTAACTCGGTGATCTGGGTCATCCTTGACCACTTCTCGCACTACTTAGCCACCGTTCTGCCGGTGAGCGTGATGGTGATGTTTGTGGACCTACTTTTTGTCAGTAGCACCATCGTTCGGGTGATGGGGGATTTGTTTGAGCGGCACGCGTTTGTGCTGGCCGACAAGTACCGAATGGCCCTCAACCAGGCGGCTTAAGGGTTGGCCAGATGGTTCATCAAAATCACATGTTCTAGGATGAAACGGCACGCGTTGGGCCTTCCGTGCCCAATTGAGGCAGCCTGCATCTGCGCCACCAGTTGGGCATCCTCTGACATTCTAAGAATGGTGGAGTGCAGGTCGCCCAGGTCAAGGGTGATCACTCCGGCCCCAATCTGCTCTATGTATTCAGCATTTCCTTCTTCCTGACCGGGGATTAAGAATGGCCGATAGACCACAAACGCGCAGCCAGCGGCCAAAGCTTCAAACGTGGTGAGTCCACCCGATTTTGCGACTAACACGTCTGACTGGCCCATCAGGGTTGCCATCTCGGCGAGAGGAACGTAACCAAAAACCGTTATGCGTGGATTTCCTTGGGCTAACTTAGTCAGCGCAATCTCTGCTGCCTCGTTTCTCCCGGCTACGCAAGTGATGTCTACATTCAACGAGGATAGGCTCTGCACCACCTCCAGCACCGGACCGCCACCAATTCCGCCTGCGGTCACCAGCACGCGGAGGGGGCCGGTTCGAGGTTGCCGATTCTTGCCTACATCGGCAAACGCTTTGTGAATGGGCATTCCAGAAACTTCCACGCGACCGGCCATGCGCGGCAAGCGATGCTCCAATAAATCTTTGCTGCTCTCGGTGGGCACAAAATACCAATCCGGATCGCCCCTTAACCACATAAGATGGGGATAGATATCCGTCACCACGATTGCGGTTTTGAAGTTTAGGGACTTTCTAAACTGAACCAATCTGGGCTGGACCACCGAGTGCGTACAAATCACCCAGTCTGGATTGAATTGCGTGATCATCTCACGGAGACCGCCGCAACCCCACCAATCCAGAAACGTCTGGAACCAAAAGTTGAAGTGGGGTTTGTCTGAGGTGCGGTAGAGATGTCCCCATAAACGAGGATTTGTCTTAACCAAGCCCTCGTAGCCGCCCCGAAACCAGGTTCGGAAGGCACTTGGGGTGTAAAGAAGGGCGTCGTAGGTTTCCGCCTCCAAGCCCATTTCGTGGGCCATATCCACGAGGGCCTTTGCCGCAGAAATGTGTCCGTTACCGGTGGATGCGGCAAGAATCAGGAGCCGAGGTTTTCTATTCAAGGACCCGCCTCAACTTTTGTTGGATTTTGCGGCTTAACCATGCGCCCGGCGTTGCATGCGCGTCAACAATTTAAGCACCCTCACGCGGTGGTAGCGCTGAAGAAGCGCCATCACCATATCTAAAGCAAAGATGGGAACTGGATACAAAGACCACACGGTTCCGACCGGGACCAGAACGAGAATGATGGGAATATTGAGAGAACCGGCAATGATGTGCACCGCTTCTGATGTTCGAGTGGTGAACTCAAACGCAGACAATTCGGCCGGCGAACCCTTGCCGATGAAGCTTTGTTTACAGTCGCCCTTTTCTCCGCGCCCGCGCCGAGTGAGCTTGGTGTATTCCGCGACAATTCTGCGCACCAGGGCAAACCCCATTCGCTCGTAAAACTTTTCGGTCTCAAAGGGGTTGGTGGCAAAGTACCCGCGGGGAGGTCCTGGGTATTCCGGCAACTCTAGTTGGCTTCCCCGAGTGGTCGGCGCAATGGCCCATGAAAGGGAATATCGGTACACCTCGTGAAGCACCACGGCAAAGTACCAGAACAGCAAGCCAAGCACTACACCGGCAACCGAAGAGTGCATGTCCATCAATACCGGCATTAAGGGCATGTACCAAAGCAGGCGCAGAAAATTGCCCCAGAAATAGTATCGAGCGCTGCGTCTTAGCTCGATGAGTTGGTCGGCGGTCCAATCATGGCTTGCGGGGTCCGCCCCGGCAATCGGAAGCGCCTCTCCGCCAAACATCACGCAGAACCAATGGTTCAAGCGGTCTGCCCCAAGGGCTCTCAGCATCGTGGTCGCAAACCGGTTCATCGTTTAAGAATGGATGCCAAGCGCTTTGACCTTAACGGTCTTGGAGTGGCGACGGGAACCAATTGTTTCATGTCGTTCCACTTGAGCATCTTAATAGTACCGTCTAGTTCCTCAACCACCGCCGTGCAATTCTGCACCCAGTCTCCGCAGTTAATATAAATTCTGCCATCCGGGTGCTGGTTAATCTCGGGTCGGTGAATGTGTCCGCATACCACGCCTTGGCATCCGTTCTCTTTTGCGTATTCCAAGAGAGAGACTTCAAAGTCGTCTTTTCGCCAAATCAGTCGCTTCACGGCAAGCTTGATGGATGAGGCAAAATCTACCGGGCGTCTTTGTTTTCTAAAGCTGTCATTAATGTGGGCGTTCAGAATCGTCATGTATTCGTGAATCCATGCCCCTGCCCAGGCCACCGGAACATACTTGGTCACGGTGGTATCAAACAAGTCGCCGTGCACTACCAGCAGTTCCCGTCCGTCTGCCGTCGTGTGCACAAACGAGTGATCAACCTGAATGTTTCCCAGTTCTGACCCGTTTACTCTTCTCAGAAAAGCGTCGTGGTTTCCCGGAGTGTAATAAACCTGAGTGCCGTGCTTAACCTTTCCTAAAACCGTGCGCACGATGTTGTTGCACTCTTGGGTCCACTTAGCCGAACCCCTTCCCACCCAACCGTCGATGATGTCTCCCACCAGGTAAAGGTGGTCTGTCTCAAAGCTCCAAAGGAAGTTATGGAGGTCCTCGTGTTTACAACCCACCGACCCCAGATGCCAATCTGAGACAAATACGGCCCGATATCTGGTGACTCCTGATCGCATCGAAGTTTACGGCGGAAACCTTCTGGGATGGCGTCATCGACATTGTCCCAGGCTACTCGACTTATTCTGCACGTTTCTTGATGATCCCTGCGTGAATCGGTGGGTCCAAATCGGCACTACGACGATCGCTTCGTGAGTTTTAGCCCAAGTTCCGCAGTTGCGGTAATGAATTGGAATCTTCATATTTTTCTTGAGTGTGGATGGTCTTGTTCTTGGACCGTGTTTGAATCTGAGTGAGTTTGGAAATGGCTTGTAGTGTAACGGCCGCTTTGCGGTAGTG
>JBBQUZ010000003.1:0-127361 GCA_038212035.1 Fimbriimonadales bacterium | reverse complement strand
TCCGACGACTACCGGCTACGCCGTCGAATCCCAATGGCAGGCGGCATATTCCGTATTTTTCACTTAGTGCATCGGCGATTTCCGATGTTCCGAGATAAATTTCAACTCAAGAAGCTCACCATCACAAGAAATCTCATTTGGAAGAGCGAAATCGTCTACGCAAAGAAGCGGGTGTTGATTACGATCCTCGATATCTTGATTGAAAGGTTCTGGTGCCCCTGCCGGGGAACTTAGCCAGGACGCAACTTTCCTGGCATGGCGCCAGAGCTTATGCCAGGCTACTCGGGGATAGTCCCTGCCGGGACAGGGGAAGGCTCGTCGGGGTTCAACATTTCTTCCCAACAAGTCCGTTGCTAGAGTCTCGTGCCCATGGCAGAGAACCTTTTTTGCTGTCCGATCCTGGCATGGCACCACTTATACATTGAGTTAGGCATCTTTAGGTCCATTTCATCAGTCTTTGGTGTATTGATTTAACGTAAGGGAGGCGCAGACTGCCAAGGCAAGTCACCCTGTCGAGGCCTAACTGAGCCAATTGTAAAACTCCAAAAACCCAGCACTAGAATCTCTATTTTGAACCTGAGTAGGCAACGGAATCCTTGTCTATGACTAGTTTTGCAATTGGATCAACTAAACGTACATGCCCCCCCGCTCTCGCTTAGCGGAAATGCACTGGCGACGGTGAAAGGCTTGGTTGAAGTTTAAAACCGTAGCTTCCACGTCCTCGTCGATTCTGGTTAAGTCTCATAAAACCTGACAAGCGGTCAATGAACACCTACGACCGTCCAGAGTCTGGCGAGAAGCTGGGCTCCCTGCTGGGCAATGTCTAATCCCCAAAACCAGTAGACAATTGAGTAACATCATCGCATGATTGGCCGCCTGCGGGGTGAGTTGGTAGATGTAGACGGGAGCCTTGCAATTGTGGATGTCGGCGGCGTTGGATACGAGGTAAGCGTTCCCGAATCTGTGCTCTCGCAGTTTCCCGCGCTCGGCGAGTCCGTAGAACTCCTAACCCGTCAGATTTTTCGAGAAGATGGCGTCACCCTTTATGGCTTCTTGGTCCCGTTTCAAAGAAGGCTCTTTGATTTACTCCTGAGCGTAAAGGGATGTGGACCTAAAGTTGGGTTGGCCCTCATTGGCCAGGTGGGCGAAGAGGCGGCGGCGAGCGCCATCGTGGGCGGTGATGCCCGCGTGTTGGCTCGGGCGACCGGAGTCGGAGCACGGTTGGCGGAGCGAATCATTCTTGAACTCAAAGAAAAGGTGAGCGAAGAATCCTTCCAGCGACGGGTGACCGCGGCCACTCCCATTCGTAAACCCACCGCACCCGCCGACGAACTGGTGGACGCCCTTCTGGCCCTGGGTTACCGCCGACCCGAGGCCGAATCTGCCGCTGAACAGGGCCGGGAGACCGCAACAACCGTGGAAGAACAACTTAAAGCCGCGCTACAGGTGCTTAGGCGATGATTCGACCCAGCGACGTAGATCCAAACCCGATTCCGGACGAACCGTCAGATCTTTCCCTTCGTCCCAAGCGACTCGCCGAATTTATCGGTCAGGAAGCGCTCAAAGGGAATCTGGCCGTGTTTCTAAAAGCCGCACGTCAGCGGGGGGAGCCGCTAGATCATCTTCTCCTCTACGGCCCTCCCGGCCTCGGAAAAACCACGCTGGCCCACATCGTGGCCAACGAAATGGACGCAATTATTCACGTAACGTCCGGTCCGGCCATTGAGCGCGCGGGGGATTTGGTGGGAATTCTCACCAACCTAGACCCGGGTGCGGTGCTGTTTATCGACGAAATTCACCGATTAAGCCGTCCGGTGGAAGAAATCCTCTATCCGGCCATGGAAGACGCCAAGGTGGACATCATGATCGGCAAAGGGCCGGCGGCACGGTCGATTAGATTGGATGTGCCCCGCTTTACGGTGATCGGCGCCACTACTCGGCAAGGGTTACTTACCGGGCCGCTTCGGGATCGATTTGGTATCATCTCCCACTTTCAGTACTACGGAAAAGAGGCGCTGTTCGAGATCGTCAGTCGTTCAGCGACCATTCTAGGCTACCGAATTGAGGCTTCCGGCGCCGAATCTATTGCCGAGCGGGCGCGGGGAACGCCAAGAATTGCCAACCGACTCTTGCGGCGGGTTAGAGATTTTGCCCAAGTGGACGGGCACGGTGCCATAGGACCCCAGATTGTTCAAAAGGCGTGCACTGCGTTAGAAATTGACCATTTGGGACTGGATCGGGTGGACCGTGCGTTGTTGATCTCCATGATTCAGCGGTACAAGGGCGGTCCGGTGGGGTTAGACACCTTGGCGGCCACCACGGGTGAAGATTCGCAGACGATTGAAGACGTTTACGAGCCGTTCTTGATCCAGACAGGGATGTTGCTGAGAACGCCAAGGGGGCGTGTGGTCACGGAGGAAGCGTATCGGCATCTGGGAATGCAACCTCCCAAGCCAGAAAGCACGTCTTCATCTGAGGGCGAGTAACGGAAAAATGTTTCCCACTGATAAGTCAAAGCAATACCCGTATCTCACCGCTTACCTGAATTACCTCAGTCGGCGGCGGTTCCCGGTAGCGGGTGGAATCCCGGCCAGCGCGGTTGCATGGGTCGCCGCGGTTGCGGGTTCCGTGCTGTTGGTCTTTGGACCGATGGTTCACATTGCTCCCTGGCTACTGATTGCCGTTCCCGCCATACCCATCACGTATTTTGCCACGCGGCCCAAACGCGCCAAGACGCCTGAACAAGAAAAGTCTGACCGGGCAAAGGCAGTCGGTAGCGGCCTATTAGAGATGATTCGGCGCCGGAGGCTCCATCGAGATTTAGACCCTGCTTCTCTGGCGGTTCTAGAAGAGTGCGCTCGGTTTTGGTCCCAAGCAACCGGTGCCTTGCAGTCACAGTATTGGAGCAGCGATTTACTCCCTTTAGAATACCGATCTGTGCGTGATCAAGCCCTGAGTGCGGTTGAATCTAGCATGGAAGATGTGATGATTCTCTACGAGAATCAGGTGCCAGACCGCATTGACGGCAGACCTCCCATGGACTACGTTGAAGAGGCGTTAGAAACGTACGTATTTAAGCAACCAACGGTGGTAGCAATGCCTCCCGCCGCCTTTGCTCCGGCCCGAGACATCGCGGAAAAACTGCGCGCTCTATCGGATGAAGCAGAACGCGTGAGTATAGAGGTGGTTTCAGACCCCACGATATTCGCTCAAGCCAAGCCGGGTCGTGCCTTGGATGTCACGCTCAGCGAGCTAAGGCAAATCAGAATCGCCGAACAAGAACTGCGCCAAGATTTGGAACAAAGGTAGGAATTTTCTTTCAGGAGCGCCTGGATGGGCATTTTGGTGCCGAGGAATCCAGACCATGGCGCATCCCTAACATACGTTTAGCTGAGCCTCAAAAAGTGATTTGCCTCATCGGTCTGCGCCTCCTTCACACTAGATTTGTCCAAAGAGAACGGATGAAATGAGCCTAGAGATGCTTCACTGTATGTATGGGCCTCCACCGTTGCCCGTTTGCGCTGGGGTCCGTTTTGCCTTTACCGCCCGACGCTCCGCCCGCGTCCCCTTCCGTCCACAGATTAAAGTTGTAAGGG
Source organism: Fimbriimonadales bacterium (assembly GCA_038212035.1). Lineage (GTDB taxonomy): Bacteria > Armatimonadota > Fimbriimonadia > Fimbriimonadales > Fimbriimonadaceae > Fimbriimonas. The sequence continues at coordinate 123,765 of JBBQUZ010000003.1, read as the reverse complement.
CTGCCGTCATTGCCTAAGGCGTCTTGGAACAGGATTTGCGAAGCTTTTCCGTCTACGGTGGTTCCAACAACCAGGAAGCAAGCCCTAATTACGTCCTGCCACTTCCAGCCAGACTCAGGATCGTCTACTCCCTGAGTGAAATTTAGGTTGAGAGGATAGGTACGCAAAAGCGCATCCGCCATGCCATGGCAACTCAGCTCCATCGTCCCTGGATTCTTCGATGGGTTGAGGCTTCCTCTTATTGAATGCGCAACCCCTTCAAAGAGGGTGACCCCCGTGACATCATCGTACAGCCTTACTGGGATGTGAGACCGTGAGCGGTAGGCAGATAGCTGACCGCGAGACGAGTCGAGAATCACTGTCATTGTTTGATTCTCTGGCGCTGAACCCGTGTCAATCGAAACTCGCCTAACTTTTACCGTTGTAGGGGTTTCGGAACTTGTCTTGATGACCCCGTTTGACTGCACGATGTAGCCGTAAATTTCGGGAGATGTTGAACTAAAATTTGCGTACGTGGGATCGGATGCCGCCACGTCGCCGAGCCCTGTCATTTTTATTACTGCTGTGAATTCCGACGAGCATCCTTTTAGCCCAAAATCGTTGAGTTTCTTAGGAGGCAGCGCGGTTCGGTCGTAGGATTCGAGCTTCGTCGTTATGTTTCCGCCGTTCAAATCAGCACTAACGGCCGCCTTTACATCGGATAGAGGAGTGAATCCAATGTCATACGGCTCATCTATTAGTCGCGCTTCCTTGACGACCCCATTGTAGAAAGTCAGGAGTGAAATCTGAATCGCAGTCCGACCCCCGCTTTCGCCAAGCGCTAATGCCCATTTCCCTTTTTGAGTTATCGGGCTACCCTCGGGAATCTGAACCGCAGAATTTTGAATATAGGAGATACCCTTGGCTTGCCGCACAAAGAGAAGATTGCTATCGTGGCCAGCGCCCAAAAAATTACCTGCGATTTGACTAAGCACTTGAGGCAGTCCAACTATATTCCGATATCTAAATTCAATCTTGTTTCGAGCGTGGGGAAAAATGATAAACCTGTGCTCTTGGTCAAAAAGTGAGTTTTCGGACCAGAAAAAGCCGCCTCGGAGTTGATAGTTTGTGTAATCTGCTGTCTGATACACTTCGGCGGTTCCGTTGCTGTTCACTCGCAACATGTATTCCCCAAAGTAAAAGTCAAACAATCCAGACCGATCCTGCCCTGCCGAGACGGGCGATCTCCAGCGTAGTTGGAACCCTTGATTTGATGGAAATTCCTTCGTGCTGAGCATCGCGCCGCGCATTTTTAGTTCCTGAAAATCCATTGAGGGATCAACTAGCGCCCGGCCCAAAGCTGTGGAAAAATTTAAAGTCCCCATGCCCTGGGTGATGTCATCTATGTTTTTGGCAGCTTTGATTGGGTTGTAAAAATAGTCGCTGGGGATTTTCTTTGCGGTGTTATTTGGATCCGCAGTCGTGGTAGAAGGAACCTCCGTCCACCAATCAGCAGAATATTCCACGTCTTGCAGGCGCATTTTCACCGACTCATAGTGACCGGTTCCCGTGAAGGCCGCCACCGTGTTAACGGGCCTTAACGTGACACTGCCTGTCTGCCAACCGTAGACCCTAGACCTGCTGGTTCGATCTGTCCACGGAATCGCTGCGCAGTTTCTGGCATATATGAAGGGCTGTTGCGTCACAACCCCCCTCGGGGAATCTAGTTCAATTACAGTTGCCATGTTGGGTTAGGAAGGCACAAAAAAAGCGGATACCGTGGATGCTCAGTCTATGGCTACGGCTTCGGAGCTACTTTTCTGATCATGCTGGTCGGCGCTGACGTAAAAAAATTACGTTACAATCAAAAAATGGCAGACGTTCACGACCTTTATCCATGTCCAGACTGCGGCAAGGCAATGGCACTCAGATCCATAAAATGCCCAAACTGTGGATGGGTTGGTCTGAAGACCGGACCGGGGACCCAGCCACCCGCAGACCTTCCCAAGGATAAAAAACTCTTCATGCCTACCGCGGATGATGTGATGGCCGCTCAAGCCAAGATTCGATTTGGACGGGGCGAAGAGTCGGGAGATATCTCCTCGGCGATTCCCATGTGGATCATGGCCGCGAGCCTTGCCATCATAGCCGCGTGTCAAATGTATTCTTGCTCTAAGATCCAAGATATTAGGGCTCAGGCGCGGGACAGCTTTGACAGGTTAAAACGAGAACAATCCAAGACCCAAGGTTTCTAACCGATGGCCCCCAGCGCACCGTATCGATAAAACGTCTGGTTATCTACGGAAGAAAGGCCGCCTGGGACGCCTTTGCCCTTCAAGCTGTCAAACGCATCCGCCATCTTATTGACCGTGGTTTCCATCTTATCTGCCGCCTGGCTCATCTTGTTGGCCGGGCTGTCCATAGTCTCTTTGTTTCCAGAATTCACCATTGCATCAATGCCACCGATGACGCCAGCAACGGCTCCAACACCTAAGGTAAGTCTTCCAATAGCTGAAAAATCTCCAGCCATGACCGCGGCAAGAGTCTCGCTCGCAATTAACAATTTGAAAGCGTTCACAAGCATGTTTACTGCCGAAACAACTCCCATCACCGCAATCGCGGCACCACCCCATCCTACGAACCCAGTATGACTGGCCCTCCCCTGTCCCGGCAGGGACATGGGCGAGTATTGTACGTTGAATTCGGCCTCTACAGGGCGAATGGGATTGACGGTCTGCGGCTCCTGCACGTTAAATCGATCCACAAACGACGGATGGCATTGTCCGACAGATCAACTAACTAAATGAATATCGACACTCCATCCCTCGGCTAGGAGCAGATTTAACCCAGGGCCTGCCGAAGATCTTCGATGAGGTCCTCGGGGTCTTCAATGCCTACGCTCAAACGCAACATGGTCGGCGGAATTCCGCGCACCACGCGTTGCTCCTCCGTCATGGTGGCGTGAGACATCAATGGGGGGTAGGCAATCAGCGACTCAACGCCGCCCAAAGACTCCGCAAGGAGGAACACTTGGGTTGATTCGGCCACGCGCCGAGTTTCCGCCACTCCGCCGCTCACTTCAAAACTCACCATGCCGCCAAATCCACGCATTTGGCGCTTGGCCACCGCGTGATCCGGATGCGAGAGAAGCCCTGGGTAGTGGACCCTCGAAACTTTTGGATGCGATTCCAAGAACTCCGCTACGGCCTGAGCATTTTTGCAATGAACCGCCATTCGGCAGCTTAAAGTCTTGAGTCCGCGAAGCGAGAGCCAGCAATCAAACGGAGACGGGGTTGCGCCCACCGCTTTGTTCCACTCGTACAGAGCATCCCAAAGTGCGGGGTCGTTGGTCACGGCCACCCCACCAATCACGTCTGAGTGACCAGAAATGTATTTTGTGGTGCTGTGCACCACGATGTCTACGCCCATGTCAAGCGGATTCTGCAAGGCAGGTGAGGCAAACGTGTTGTCAAACACCACGATCAGATTGAATTCTTTGGCGATTTTTACAATGCCCGCAATGTCGCTCACTCGGAGGTTTGGGTTAGAAGGGGTCTCAAAGATCAGTAACTTGCTGTTGGGCTGAACCGCGTCCCGAATCGAAAGCGGATCGTTGGCGCAAAATTCGGTGACCGAGATGCCCTGGCGGGGAAGGTACTTCTCCGCAATTCGAAATGTCCCGCCGTAGATATCGCTGGCCATCAACATATGGTCGCCATGCTGAAGTAGGCTAAATGCAGAGACAATCGCGGCCATTCCGCTGGCGTACAGAACGCTGTGCTTGCCATTTTCTAAGGCCGCAATAACTTCCTCCAGCATCATTCGGTTGGGGTTATTGCAACGGGTGTAATCCACGGGCGGAACGTGGTCAAGATCCTCCCACCCAAACGTAGCCGATTGGTAAAGCGGCGGAATTATCGCCCTAAATTTGGGATCTGGGTCTTGACCAACCCGCAAAGCCTTTGTCGCGAAGCGCATCGCCAGATGATACAAGGCGGAGATGCCACTTAGGTGCGCCGAAATTCGCTTACCGAACGATCTTAGGAAACGCTTATCGAAATGCTAATTCTGACCGTGTAACCCCGGTGAAGGTGATCGCCAAAGGGACACCCGCACGGGGCCATCGTTTCCGCTTGTTCATCAGCAAGGGTTCATGACGCTCTCCCGGAAAGCGGAAACGAGGGCGGGGTTACGTTAGATTTTCTTGAGCATAAATCGATGAGGCTTGGATTTGGCTTCGGCCATCGACGTTTGCAACAACTCATCGTCGAATTTACTCATTGCTGTGAGCGCTTTTGGACCTTGAATACGATCGGCGGCGGAGAGTTCAAATTCGGCGGCTCTCCAAATTTGGTAGCGCAGGTTGGCTCGGCTATTTACCCGGTCTCCCAGGGCCGTGGCTTGGTCCTTCATGGGGGTCTTAAATGCGTTGAGATCCACGCCTTCTTGCAACTGGGCTTGGGTTAGATTTGCGACGGGCTTCTCATCAATGGTCAACGCGTAGTTGCCGACCGGCAGATTTTTTACGGTCAATCGGTGAGTGCCAAAATCTTCGGCAAGGGGGGAGGAGGTCAGTATGAGGTTGGTCAGCTCGTCCCCGGTGTCCATAGGGAACGGGAGGGCGTTATCCAATTCTGTCCACGTAACGTCCGGGCCTGCACTGAAATCCTTAATGCGGGTACCCAAAGCGGCGATCGCAGATTGTGAACCCGTGCTGATTTCCACCGATGCCGCCGAAGCAGGAGCGCCCCACGCGTGGACCAACTCTGCCGCCATCAGCAGGTGACCGGCGGCAGCCGGATGCACACGGTCGGGGATGATTTGGGGAGCGGCCTTTTGGTTGGCCACCAACGCTTTTTTAAGGGCATTCACCATCGGAGTATTGAAATCCACCACCTGCAATCCCCGAGCCTTTGCGAGTGATCCAACGTAAGCAGAATATTGCCTGAGCACATCGTTATAGGGTTCGGGCTGGGCCGCGGGACGGGTTACGTCATCAAATGGTGACGGTTGAATCAGCCAAACCCGCGCCGTGGGGGCCTCGGCTTTGATGCGATCGAGAATGTGCTCGTACCCCTTTCGGTAGGTGTCAAAGATGCCTTGATCGAACCCACGATATGAGGCGTCGTTCATGCCCAGCATGATCGTGATCACGGTAGGTTGGCGAGAAAATAAATCTCGGGTGAGTCGTTGGTCAATCGGGCCCATCCAGCCGCCGGTCACTCTATCTCCACCAACTCCCGCATTGAAAAACCGAACGTTCAGCTTGGGAAAGTGAGTGCGAACGTAGGTCTCGGTGAATTTGGTGTAGGGGGCATTATCCGTGATGCTGTCTCCGTAAAACACCACCCGATCTCCGTTGTGAAGGGCAAAGTCGGCGGCGTGGGCGAAAGACATCGCTAAGAGTGGAAGGCCAGCAAGAAATCGGAGGCAAGCAACGTTGCGCATACCCGCAATTATGCGGCGATGAGGCAACCGAAAGATCGGCACCTAACACTTTTTGCCGTCAAACGGCTATAAATTGGCATGGTCACCCAAGTCACACCGTGCTTTGCCAGGTCAAAGACATGATTCGGTCGGCAAGGTTCTGTACGGAGATGCTGGGCCTCACGCTGGACAACCAATCTCCCCACTGGACCGACTTCTTGGTGGGCGGCGTCAGGATCGGATTACACCCGCCGTTTGCCGAAACGGTGGAATCCACTAACGCGGGATGGATTCTTTGCCTGCAAGTCACTGACATTCGCGCCCTGAGGTCCAAACTAATAGATTCTGCCGTGACAGTGTCTAACTACCACGATACGCCGGCGGGAGCCATACTCGACTTTTGTGATCCAGATGGGCACTCGCTCCAGGCAATTCAGCCCGGAGTTTTCATCAAGGATTTGGTTTGAGATTTTGTTTGGGTGGGTTCGGATGGGTTCTGGTCCGTCCGGATTTGTCTGCGGAAGGTCGGGCCTAGGTGGCCGCGCGGGACGGTGTCGGCGTTCGCTCCATGATCGTCAGTAGTGAAGAAGAAATGGTGAATCTGGGGGTGGAGCTTGCCTCTGGTTTGCAACCCGGAAACCTGTTTCTGCTTGTCGGCCGACTCGGAGCCGGGAAAACCACCTTAGTTCGGGGCGTTCTCAGCGGGCTTGGGTTCGCGGGGCACGTTAAGTCGCCTACGTTCAACCTCATTCAGACCTATTCCACTTCACCGCCGGTGATGCACTCAGACCTGTACCGGGTGAAATCGTCGCAGGGGTTGGGGCTAGAAGATTACGAGGATTCGCACGCCTGCTTCATCGAGTGGCCCGATCGCTTAGCGGGCAAATTCCGAGCATCGGTAATTCGAATTGAATTTCACGGTTCAGGACGGTTGGTAACGATTGCTCCGGAGACGGAAGTCGAAGGGCTCGATTTGCTCGCTGAATAAAAGTCAGCGCGATCAGGGGTGGATGGTCCGGCGCATCTTAACGTAGTACGCTATTGATAATCATGGCGATAGTTCAATACGACGACCCGATCCGCATCGCCAACGACTTCACGCCTAAAGGCGATCAGGAAACCGCGATTGCCACCCTTTGCGAAGGGCTAGAGACGGGTTACCGATTTCAAACGCTGTTGGGAGCTACCGGAACGGGAAAGACGTTTACCATGGCCAGCGTCATTGCCCAGACTCAGCGACCCGCGCTGATTCTGGCCCACAACAAAACCTTAGCGGCTCAGCTTTGTCAGGAGTTCAGGGCGTTCTTCCCCGACAATTCTGTTCAGTATTTTATTAGTTATTACGACTACTACCAGCCCGAAGCCTACGTCCCCAGCGCCGACCTTTACATCGAAAAAGATTCGTCAACTAACGACGAGATTGAGCGATTGCGCCATTGCGCAACCCAGAATCTGCTGGAACGCAGAGACGTCATCGTGGTGGCCAGCGTGAGTTGCATTTACGGTCTGGGTTCTCCCACTGAGTACGCAGAAGCGGTGGTCACCTTTGAAACGGGGGCCACCTTTGATCAAGAAGAGGTGCTTAAGAAACTGGTTCAGATGCAGTTTGTGCGTAATGAACTGGCAATGGATCGGGGCACGTTCCGAGTGCGAGGAGACACCCTAGAGATTCAGCCCAAAGACGAGGAAATCATCACGCGGGTTGAATTCTTTGGCGATACGGTGGAGCGCATTCGGCTCATTGATCCGCTGACCGGCGAAGTGTTGGACGAACCTACCCGTGTCTCGGTTTTTCCGGCCACTCACTACGTAACCCCAGTTGAACAAATGGAGGGCGTGATTGAGCAAATCGCGGGTGAAATGGAAGCGCAGTGCGCTATGTTTGCCAGTCAAGGCAAATTATTAGAAGCTCAGCGCCTAAGACAACGGGTGGACTTTGACATTGAGATGATGCGCGAGGTGGGCTATTGCAACGGAATTGAAAACTACTCGCGCTACTTTGATGGTCGCGCACCCGGCACCGCGCCGTACACTCTGCTGGACTTCCTCCCCAGCGATTCCATTGTCTTTGTTGATGAAAGCCACCAAACCTTGCCCCAGGTCCGGGCCATGTTTAACGGAGACCAGCAGCGCAAGTCGGTACTGGTGGATTACGGCTTCCGGCTCCCCAGCGCCCTGGATAACCGTCCGTTGAAGTTTGATGAGTTTCTGGCGCGAGTACCCCAGGTGATCTTTGTTAGCGCTACGCCGGGACCCTTTGAAAAAGAAAACCAAAGCCAAGTGGCAGAGCAGATTATTCGACCGACCTACATTGTTGACCCAGAAATTGATGTGCGCCCCACCAAGGGTCAAATCGATGACTTGATCCATGAAATCCAACAGCGAGTGCTCCTGAAAGAGCGAACTTTGGTGACCACGCTCACAAAAAAAATGGCGGAAGACCTCACGGGCTACCTTCAGGACCTGGACATTAAAGTGGCGTATATCCACTCTAACGTCCATTCACTGGACCGCCCGGAGATCCTCCGTGACCTTCGGTTGGGGGTCACCGATGTGGTGGTGGGAGTAAACCTTTTGAGAGAGGGTCTCGACCTTCCTGAGGTCACCTTGGTTGCAATATTGGACGCGGACAAGGAGGGCTTTCTTCGGTCTGATACCTCGCTGGTGCAGACCATTGGTCGCGCGGCCAGAAACGTTCGCGGCCGGGTGATTATGTATGCCGACCGCGTTACCGGGTCTATGGAGAGGGCGATTGATGAAACCAACCGCCGCCGCGCCACCCAGGTTAAGTACAACGTAGAACACGGCACCGAGCCCACGACGATCGCAAAGGAAGTTCGAGAAACCGTGCGCTCGTACGAGGCGGTGGCCGATGTCGCCTCGCAGTATTCCGACGCTACCCGGGAGAAATTGGGCCAAGACGGTCAGCCCATCCGAATTGAAGACCTGCCGCTTCTGATTGGTGCGCTGGAGAAAGACATGAAGGATCTGGCCAAAGCAATGGAGTTTGAAAAAGCGGCTCAGGTTCGCGATGAAATCAACTCGCTTCGCGTGCTGATGGGCACTTCTGATGGTCGTTTGGGCAGAGACAAAAGGGTCAATCGAAGAATGTCTCGTTCTCGACAGTAAAAGCGCAAAGAGCAAAGGGATCAGGGGTTAAGTCACAATCGGAAGTTCTATGTCAGCCCCAAAATTCTTAATGTGTGCCCCAGATTTCTTTGGGGTGGACTACGTGATCAATCCCTGGATGACGGGCCAAATTGGGACGGTTAATCACGCAGAATCGGTGGCCCAGTGGAATGCGCTTTGCACTATTCTCACGGAGCAAGCCGGGGCAGAAATCCAGCTCGTGGCACCTCAGCCGGGCCTTCCGGATATGGTGTTTACGGCAAACGCAGGAGTTATTCGGGCCGATCGCGTGGTTCCGTCGCGTTTTCGACATTCGGAAAGGCAAGGAGAAGAGCCGTTTTTTATTGCTTGGTTCGCTGACCAAGATTTGCACGTGGGCGACATTGACTCCGCTTTTGAGGGGGCGGGTGACGCTTTGGCTTGGATAAAGCCTGGGGGCGGATCCGTGCTGTTTGCCGCCGCCGGATTCCGAACCGATTTAGCCGCGCATGACGAGGTTGCGGAGTGGCTTGAGGTTGATATCGTTTCGCTCAACTTGGTAGATCCGCGGTTTTATCACCTAGACACCTGCTTCTGCCCGTTGCCCAGTGGGCACCTGGTCTGGTTTCCGGCGGCCTTTGACGAGGGTTCTCGGGCCAAGGTTGCGGGCATCATCCCCGAGTCACTGCGTAAAGCAGTCACTGAGGAAGACGCGCAGAATTTTGCCTGCAACGCAGTGGGAACGGACTCCGCGGTAGTCCTGCACCGAGCTTCCAAGGATCTAGAAGACTGGCTGATCCATACCGGGGTCACCGTCTACCAAACCCCGCTCGACGAGTTTATGAAGGCGGGCGGCAGTGCAAAGTGCCTCACCCTTCGGCTAAACGAACCGATCTAGAGTCTCATTTGGATTGGGATTGTCAACGCATCAACCGCCAACATTCCCGTGACAGCCATTGAGGGAACTATAGCTCCTTGAGCCCCAGAGACTCACATACATTTAGTTAAGCCTCGGCAAGGTGAATTACCTTGGCGGGCTGGCTAGCCTTACATTAGATCAATACACCAAAGACTAGTGAAATGGGCTTAAAGATGCCTAGATCAACGGACCTGTGGTACCATGCCAGGATCGGACAGCTTATGAGTCGGTCCCCAGATGGGGCACCAGTATCTAGCAACTGACTTGGCAGAAAGACAATGTTTGACCGGGAGGAACCGTCCGTTGTCCCGGCAGGGACTATCCCTGCCGGGACAAGGCAACGTCATAACCATTTTGTTTGGCCTCGTCAGCGTGAATTGCACTAGGGGTCTGCGCCTCATTTGCTTTAGATCGATACACCCAAGAACGATGAAATGGCCCTCAAGGCACTTACCTAAACGTCTATGACCCTAGAGACTATGGTTTAAATTTCACGGGTCCGGAGGCATGGGGAGAAGATTCTTAATGATCTCCCATTCTGAACCTTCAAGCGAGCAGAATTGCTTTACAATAGAGACGGATCGATGATGACTACACGAGACAAAGCCGCCCACCTCTATCGCCGATTCGGTCTTGGTGCCGTGCCGACTGACCTTGATCTTGCGGAAAAGAAGGGGATTGACGCCGCCGTGCGTAAACTCATCGAGTTTGACCAACCCACCTTTCCCGGAACCAAATCCGCTGTGAGCCCCCAAGAATTTGTTTGGCACGATAAAGGCGAAGCCGACTTGGGAATGTATCGTTATCGGTGTTGGTGGATGTACCGAATGCTCACCACCGATCAGCCCTTAAGGGAAAAGTTAGCCGTGTTCTGGCACAACCATTTTGCGGTGGCCGATAACAAAGTGGAGGACGGGCCCATGATGCTGGACTACCTCCAGATTTTGCGCACGCAAGGGGCGGGAAAGTTTGAGGACCTGCTCATTGCCATGGCCAAGAATCCCGCAATGATGAAGTACTTGGACCTGGATCGAAATCTTAGAGGGGCACCCAACGAGAATTTCGCCCGCGAGGTGATGGAACTTTTCACCCTGGGCATTGGCAACTATACAGAAACCGACGTCAAGGAAGTCGCTCGAAGCCTAACCGGCTGGGGCTACATGAACATCTTTTGGGAGCTTCCTGGCGAAGCCAAAGATAAGATCAAAGACTCCATTGCCAAGAAGCGGCCATTTAGTTCCTTCACGTTTTCTCCGGGGATGCACGATGAAGAAGCCAAGACGGTCTTGGGAAAGACCGCCAATTATTCGGGGGAAGATGTGCTGAGAGTTCTGGCTCGCCATCCCGTAACGGCACGACGGATTTCTAAGAAATTGTGGGAGTATTTTGCGTATGAAGACCCTGAGCCAGCGGTTCTAGATCGGTTGCAGGCCCGGTTCTTGGCTACCAAGGGTGATATCCGGCAGGTGCTTTACGCAATCGCGAAGTCGCCAGAATTCTGGGGTGCCCGGTCGGTGCGGGGCTTGGTCAAGAGTCCTCTGGACCTGTGCGTTCCCGTCGCGCGTCAAATGGGAGCGGGCCTTGCCTTGGCCGAATTACGAAGTGCCGGTGCAACGCCCCTGGACCCAATTCCCCAAAAGATTATGGACGTTAGCGGTACCGTGACCTACCTGATGGACCGCCAAGGCATGGCCCTTCTCAACCCACCCAACGTGTCGGGCTGGCGCTGGGGAACCGCATGGGCAAGTCCTTCTATGATGTTGGAGCGCTACAAGTATCGCGGCGTGCTCTGGTGGGGGGCCAAGGGTCCCGATAGCGGTCCAAAGACGTTACAAGCGGCGGTTCAAGCCCGCAAACCCAAGGATTCTTCCGCTATCACGCAGGCGTTCTTGGAGTCGGTGGATGCAACCTTAACGCCCGATTCCACCCGGCTCGTTCAGCAAGTCTTTGAAAAGTACGGGGGCATCAAGGTCTTAACCGACCTCAACGCCTTCGCCGGCGCGGCAGACCACGCCATGGGCTTAGTCATGGCCTCCCCCGAGTTCCAGATGGCGTAATCACAAAAGCACCCCGCGCGTCCGGATCCTTCTGGGCGAGAAGGGCGCTCAGAACCCTCGCCTGCGGCTTTCAGAACCCTCACCTGCGATGGTGGTTCGTCCATTGCGGGAGACGGCAGGGTGAGGGTGAATTCCGGTTCTAAACTGTCCCTTCCGCAAACCGCCGAATCGATCCCGGCCGTCGAAGCCACCTTTTGGGTTCTCTGCGCACTACAATCGGGTAGGCGGACGACCCCCTCATCCCAACCCTTTTCCCCCAGTTTTCGGAAAAACTGGGGGAAAAGGGCTCTCAGAACCCTTGCCTGCGGCGAGACTTTTGTCAAATCTCCTGCGGAAGGCTTCCGCTTAGCAATATTTGGTTGCAAGCGATCCGAACTGCCATAAACTAAGTCAAGGTCCCAATCGGGTCTTCAGTTGCTGGCCACGGAGACCCGGTTATCCTCTAGATTCGCTACTCTAATCGATTGATTCTCGGTCAGCTCGTACTTGAGGCGGGCGGCTTTGCAGACCATGTCTAGCGCGTATCTTAAAGAAGTGTTCACAAGCACCGCGTCAATCTTGTAATTAGGAACCTCCCCAGACACGTCGATTTTAACGTTGGCTTGACGTCCGAGATCGTCCATTACCGACTTGAGATCTGTTTTGGCGTAGCGGGCAGAGATGCGGTGCTTAAGAGTGGATACCGGAATCGGACCCAGAGTCTTTCGGACTTCCGCATGTTTCTCCGCAACCTTCTGCGCAACCGATTTCTCGCGGGCTCGTACAAAGTACACATCATCGTCTTTCACTGCCTCCAGTCCGGCCTGAGCGCAGACAATTGTTAAGGCTCGGTCAAACTCCATGTTATCCAGGCTAAGGTAAAGGACAAATCGAATATTGGGGGCGAGAACAAATTGTTGCTTGGCCTGGGCAAACAAGTTAGTGAGAACGCTTCTCACGTCATCTCCCTTTGCCAATACCGTGACCTTAGCCTTTAGGGGCGATTCTGATTGGGTGATTGCGGGGGTGGGGGACGGGTGAACTTGGCCCGCCGGGGTGTCGGCGACCGCCGCCACGGCCAAGGCGACCAGAAGGACTGAGGTGGTAAAGGTTTTCATGTTCTGTTTAGGGGTTCAGGAAAGTTGGAGGTCAGGGCGTTTGAGAGACTGGGCTTCCGGCTGAGTCATAGACTTTAATGCCAGAGACCCAGGATTTGTGATGGCGTGCCCGCCGAGCTTTACCGCGTTTGCGATGAGCGGCGGCTAACCTTGGCTGGACCGTGGTCACTGATGCCTGGGGAGGTGCAACGGGCTGAGCTTTGATGGGGGCCTTGGATGACGAAACTTTTTTGACGACCGGTGCCACCGGAAGCGCTTTTTTAAGTATCGGATTGTGTACCAGGGCGGGGGACGTGACTGGAGCCGTAAGCGCGGTGGGTTTGCGTATTGATCCTTCTCCCTGGGTTGAGGTCACTGCAGCTGGTGTCGCCTTTGGCGTGATCGCAGGGATCGGAACGGTGGGGGTAGCGGGCGGCTGTTGGGTCACGGGGGCAGTTGCGACACGCGGGGCTTTACCGGCCGCACGGGCGCCAAATAATCCGACCGCAGAGTCTAACGTTGCGCCGACCTTGGGGCCGAGAATCCCATTGAGGTTCTTGGAAACAACCGTCATTCCGATGAGGACAATCACGAGCGCACTTCCCAGCACCACCGGCTTCATTCCTGCCTGCGCCTTAAACTGGTTCCATACCGTTCCTTTCGGAGGATGGGCTTTCGGGTGCGCTTCTTGGTGCACTACTTCGGTAACCGATCGAACTACGTTTTCTGTGTTCGTTCTCGCTTCTAATTGCAATCGCCTTTCGGAGAGCATGGACTGGCACTTTGGGCATTCTGAGATGTGATCTTCTAATTGCTTGAGCGATTCCCCCGGAAAACTCGCTCCGTCTAAAAAACGGGCAATCTGACCGCGGGCAAGCTGACACTCTATGTCTAGAACCGGCATTGTTGACAACTCATGTGAGGTTTTGGCACTCTAAGAAGAGGGCCTCTACTAGGGTTATCGGATTCCGCCCCGGCAACTTTAGGGGGAATTAGCAAGGTTTCCGATGAGGTCGGTGAGTCAGCTCATAAAGGCGATATGCGGACCCGGCCCAGAATCATCCCGCGGCTGCCGGTCATCCGGTCAATTTTCTCCTTGAAACCTACCCCGCGAGTATCACTACCGTGGTCCGATTAATGGCGTTTTCGCGCCATCCCTACAATGGAACGGCGAGGGCGTGGCGCATGCTTTTGCCCAGGCCGTAAACCACCAAACTCACCGGTCTTCTGCCTCGGGTGGGGAATTCTCGCATCAATTTACGACCATCCACATCGGCGGCGCGGATTTTGACTTCCACTACCTTCGCATCGAGTTGCCGCAATCCGAAGATGGTGGCCTCCAGGTCTGGTCGACCGGCGTAAAGAACTTCGTATCCTTTAAACCAGGGCGATCGCACCATTTCTGGACCGGTGAGATAACCGTTGGATGTACCCACGGGTTTGAGTTTGGCCTGCCTGCACAGCGTGCCCAGGGCGTGGGCCCTTATGGCGGCGGGGTCGGCATCGTAAAGATAAACGTCGGGATACTCAAGGTCTCCGCTTGCGATGCCGGTTTCCAACCGTTCGCCGGTTTCCACGTGAACCGCCCAGGTGCCGACCGGTGCGTCTCGGCCGGCGAGGACCAACGCTTCACGGCATTCTCGGCCGCAGGAAATAAATTCAAGCCCCGGTCCCAACGATTTGAGAAACGCGTCCTCCATCATCGGACTCAACTTAATGAGTCCAAGCCTGAGCGCCTTAAAGCGTTGGGAGATTTCTAAGGGGTCTGGCTCAAATCCCTGCGGGTTAATCGTGCGCCGACCGCCGATCCGCCGGTTGGGATCGGCGATGGCGTACTCAAAATTCCAAGGCACACTGAGGGCGCTCTTTACGTGGACCTCCGCTTCCCGGGCGTAAGCGCGCAGATTGTGATAGGCACAAACCGCACGCTCCTCGTCGATTTCAAACCCCACAGTTGGACCGCGTCCAGCCAGCGCGATAAGGTCTCCGCCGATGCCCGTTGTGAGGTCCGCAACTCGTACGCCTTTCAGAAATTTTGATGCGTGGTAATTCGCAATTTCCTCGCTGGTTGCTTGTTCCAGGGCTTCCCTCACAAAGAGCATGCGTTCGGCGCGCGTGAATTTTTCGCGTCCCCGGTCTCGCAGCTCCCATTGGGTAAACGCCCACTGGGCGGCTTCGTCGTCCGTGTCTCGGGCTACCCGGGCGATTTCGTTGGGGTGAACTTCACGATTGTAGGCCAAGTCCAAGGCGCGCATTCGCTTAGGCGTTAGGTATGCCTCGCGCAACGCAGAGACATCAATATCCAGTGAGTTTGTCGATTCCGAATCCGGCACGGAAACAGTTTGATCTAAGGGGGCGGTCTTTGGTTCATATCTGGGTGGTCGCCCTCAGATACGTTTTCGGAAAGCGGTCATTCAAGGTGTCATAATTGGGGAGCCGGTCTCCTGAGAATGGGGGCAAACCCCACCTTGCCCGTTCTCGTAGAGATAGGTACGGTCAGCCATGAGCACACTAATTTCTTCATCATCAAATTCTTCCGCCTCCACCCCTTCCACCCAAACGTGGCGACAAAAAGTCGGCCTCGCCGAGATGCTCAAAGGCGGCGTGATTATGGACGTGATCAATGCCGACCAGGCAAAGATTGCCGAAGATGCGGGTGCGGTCGCGGTGATGGCCTTGGAACGCGTTCCGGCGGATATTCGGAGGGACGGCGGCGTGTCTCGGATGAGCGATCCCGAGATGATTCTCAAGATTAAGGCGGTCTGCACGATTCCCGTCATGGCTAAGTGCCGAATTGGTCACTTTGTAGAAGCCGATATTCTTCAGGCCCTAGAGGTGGACTTCATCGACGAGAGTGAAGTGCTGACTCCGGCTGACCAAGAGAACCACGTAGACAAGCATGCCTTTGGCGTTCCTTTTGTGTGTGGCGCGAGAAATCTGGGTGAGGCGCTGAGAAGATGCGTAGAGGGTGCGGCCATGATTCGTACCAAAGGCGAAGCGGGCACCGGGGACGTGGTGGAAGCCGTGCGCCATATGAGAACAATCATGAGCGAAATTCGGCAGGTGGCCGGGGCGAGAGAAGACGAATTGTTTGTGCTAGCCAAGCACCACCAGGCACCCTACGAGCTGATTAAAATGGTTCACGAAACCGGCAAGCTTCCGGTGCCGAATTTCTCTGCCGGCGGAATTGCCACGCCCGCAGATGCCGCTCTGATGATGCGTCTAGGCGCGGAAACCGTCTTTGTGGGTTCCGGCATCTTTAAGTCCGGCGACCCCACCAAGCGGGCCCGGGCGATTGTGGATGCGGTGGCGTTCTGCCGAGACGGGAAAAAGTTGGCCGAAATCAGCGCTGGGTTAGGTGAGCCGATGGTGGGAATCAATATCAGTTCGATTCCCGAGCAAGACCGTATGGCGCCGCGCGGTTGGTGAAGGGCGGTTGGTGAAGGGCGGTTGGTAAGCCGGTGGTCGGGTAAGAAAATCCTGCGTCCTGCTTGATCACCAGAACCGGGCACCAAGTTCAAGCGTCCACTGTTTAGATGGATTAGCGCTAGACTGCGTTAACCCGGGTTATCTATGATTTCTCTCCTCACTGCCCTCATTTTCGCGCCAAACGCGCTTCAATCGGGACCCGTATTAGGTCCCGTCATCCCTGCCGGATGCAGCCCCAACTTTCAGAGCATTGTCGCAGAAGTAGAGGCTGCCCTTCAAGCAAAGCAATGGGCCAAAGCTTCGACTACCTTGGCCCGCCTTCCCAAGATCAGCCCAGTAATGCTCTGGGATGACGCGAAAGTGCCGGTCCGGTTGCGTGAGGCTTTTCAAGCCGAGCGAGACCGGGCGGTCACCACCTGGCGCGGGCACATCATGCCCAAGTTTGTAACTAGCGGCAATGCGGATATTAAGGTCTCATTTGAACCGGTTCTGGCCGTAGCTTCGGACACTGGCCTTCCGTTAGGATCGGCAATCTTTCGCCATGCCACGGTGCCGGCGTTTGAATCGGTGATTGGTTTAAAGCGTGGGCGACCCTTGACCCCAATTTCTCTGGCGGATGTGCATAACGAAGTAGCGTATGCGTTGGCGATATATGGAGGTTTGGCATCTACCCCAACGTTTGGCACCGTCTCGGGCCGATCTGATCTTTCTGCCGCCGTTCGAACCGTTGCAGTTGGACCGGAGCTGGGCTTGATGGACAAGCTTCAGGGTGTAGTTGGCGAACTCAAGAACGCGGTGGCCAAGAAGATTTCGCTAACTCCCGCGGTTCCCAACGTGCAAATCCAGCCGCGTGCGGTGTCGGGTGGCACGGTCATGCAAGGCGACGTCGCAACGCTGACTATCCAGATTGCCAACCGAGGCAATGCGCCGTTGTCTTATCGATTTCAACCGGAGTGCGGATGTGTGCTACCGCCTATACCAGGTGAAATTGCCCCCGGCGCAATTGCCTTAGTTCACCCCCGATTTGATACCACCGAATACTATCGCCCCCTCAGCAAACGAATTTTTGTCATCACCAACGACCCTGACCAACCCGTGATTGCCGTGCCGCTGTCGGTTGATGTAGTCCCCCGCTACCGGCTGATTTCTCCGCTCGGCCCGAAAGTGGTAGTTCCCGCGGGTGGCACCGATGTGGAAATCTATCTTTGCCTTCCTAAGGGCTCCAAGATGGAAGTCAAAGATTTGCAGTTTGACGGAATTCCGGGCACCGCAGTGTACGAATCTTGGGACGGAGAACTCGCGGACCCTGACCTACAGCAGGGCAAAATGCCCCGGCACGGTTACCACTTTACGGTGTCTTTGGGTGACGCGTTGCCCCCCGGGCGTGCCTCGGGAACGCTGGTCATTCGAACCAATGACAAGGTGTTTCCTAACCTTCGGTACAACCTTTACGCGCAGAAGGGCATGATTGCGCTGCCGGACGAGTTGTTCTGGGGAGACCTCACTCAAGAAGCCAAACACTCATCGTTCTTGGTGACCCAACCGGGCCACCCCTTCAAGCTCACCGGGGCAATCAGCGATTCTCCGTACCTCCGGGTCACGCTTCCCACCGTGGGAACCGATGAGCAACGCGTGACGGTGGATTACGACGGTAAGGCACCCACCGGTGACTTTCGAGCCGTGATCAGAGTCTCGACCGACGACCCCAAGCAGCCAGAAATTGTGGTGCGAGTTCGGGCCACTGTGCCATGAAGCTCTGGGCGGGCGTCCTAGGTGCGGTGGGAGCTCTGTCGGGTTTTGTACTCAGGCCCGCGTTAACTGAACCCACAGAAAAGCCGTGGGTGGTCATGATCGGGGGCAATACTCAGGGCTACCTGTCACCGTGCGGATGCACAAAACCCATGGCAGGCGGTATTCGACGGCGCACGCAGGCGGTTCGGGCCCTCACCGAGGCGGCCCGAACCGTGTATTTAGATTCGGGATCCTTCGTCGGAGATCGGGGCCGGCAGGATGAGCTAAAAGCCCAGACGATGGCTCAAGCGTTGGGTAAGACTCAAATCTCCGCGGTCAACCTCACGCGCCTTGACGCTAATCTGGGTCCCGGCAACCTGAGCACGCTAGAAGATCTCAGTGGTGGCCGAATCATCAGCGGCAGCATCGAGCCGATATCCTCAGTTTTGGTGGCTCCTAGTGTCGCGGCGGGGCCATTTGTAATAGGCGGCCTTTCATCGGCGCCAGAGGCCGTTGCAGAGCCCTTGGGCGCCCAATCTGTACCCTTAGAGGAAGGAGCCCGGCGACTCTTGGCAAGCGCGGGTCCTCGACCCGCCGTCGTCCTTTTTGACGGAGACGAATCAGCGGCACGGATGCTCGCCCTCCAGCATCCGCTTCTAAAACTGATTATTTATCGTTCAGAATCGGATCCCCCACTCATTCCCATTCGCGTCGGAAGGACGCTTCTGGTGACCCCGGGCGAGCACGGAAAACACTTGATAAGGTTGTCCTTTTTCAAGGGTCAGTTTCCGAGCTACTCGGCAATCAAACTTGGCCCTGAATTTGCCGATGATCCGTCGACTGACCGGATTTATCGGGCCTATCTTCGCCGGGTGGATGACGAAGAGTTGCTGGCCAGGGTTCCCCGCGACCCTGGCCCTCGTTTCAGTGGAAACGATCGGTGCGGAAGTTGTCACGCAAAGGCTCTGGCGGTGTGGAAAACTTCCGCCCATTTCCGTGCGCTTAACACCTTGGAGGCAGACGGTCACGGGCGAGATCCCGACTGTGTTTCTTGCCATGTCACCGGTTTTAACGTGACCACCGGGTTCCGTTCTCGGATGGCCACGCCCCACCTCACCGATGTCGGTTGCGAATCTTGCCACGGGGCGGGGGAAAACCATTCCGTTTCCCCTCTCACCGTCAAATTGCCTACGGTTGGCGGTGAATCGTGCGCGTCTTGCCACACCGTTTCCCAGAGCCCAACGTTTGATTTCTTAACGTATTGGCGCAAGATATCCCACTAGGCGGTGGATAACCGGTGGACAGCTGGGGAAACGTTAAAATATCCTTCAACCGCGATAAATAGAGAATTTGGGCGAATTTAACAGGATTCAGTGCTCGCTCAGGTTCAGCTAGTGGCAATAATCGGCCCTTGACGTCTGCAGTTGTCTCGTAGACAATAGAGATTGTTGGCAAAGACGCTGGCTCTTTCGACCGAGAGAGATTAATGCTTATGGGGGTTCTTAACGAAAACGGCGTCACAGACGCGCCACGATTGTCGGAGGTTCTCTTCACCAAGGGGCACCGAACGTTCGGCTCAATGGCCGCCCTCCCGAGCAACGTGGATGCCATAGAATCCAGCCTTCTCTTTGCCACGGGGATGACGACTTTTGCCGCGATTGTGGGGCCCAGCGGATGGGGAAAAACCCATTTAATCCAAGCGGCCTGCAATCGGATTGGTCAAGATCACGGAGTCATCCCGGAACCTTTAGCCACCTTGGATTACCTGGCCAATCCCCCTCGCTTTGATTCTCACGCGCCATTAATTCTGGATGATGCCCAAGAGTCGCTGAGTCGGCCCCGAATGAGGATGATTCTGCGGCTTAACCTGGAACGTAGGGTTCGAGGTGGCCGGCCCACCATGTTGGCCTTTACCGCCACTAAGGTGACGCGCCAGATTCGGGCTTTGTTGCCATCGGCCCATGACTGGTCGATTTCTGCCCTCGCCTCTGCTCAGCCCGCAGAGCGAATTCCGCTTATTCACCATATGGCGTCAGCGGAGGGTTTGACCCTGAGTCCGTGCCTAGTTAACATGATCGCGTTTCAGATGCACGGAAACGGTCGGACGCTTTCGGGGGCTTTAAAGCGGCTCAAGTTATCGGGTTCAGAGTGGGTAGATTCAGTAAGCATTCTCCGTGCCTGCGGGTTGTTGGATCCCTTCTTCTCCGACAACTCCAGTTGGGACCTTCGACTTCGCATCCTCAAAAGCACTGAATTTCACCGCGGTAAGTTGGGCACCTTAAACCCACCGGACTTGGCGCTTTACACAATGTTGAGCATTTGCGGTCTCTCTGAGGCCAGTGCGGCCCGTGCGCTGGGAATAGAACCCGCCGAAGCCTATGGGCGCTGTGCGCGTTTCCATGACCGAATGGTGGCCCACCCCGACGAAAGAAAAGTGGTTCAGCAGTTTGCCGAGCTGGTGGTGGAGAAACTTGCCGCGAAAGCGAGTGCTTCCTCTCGCTGAACTCATCAACTAATCCGGCCTAACGGCGTATGATTCAGTATGCCCTTCGGTGAACCGTCTCAATCTTTGGAATTGTTAGAGAAGGTGGCTGCCCAGGCCCCCCAAGATAACGCACGCCTTCAAAACTATGTTTCCGCGCTTAGAGATTCTTTGCATACGGATGAAAAACGGACGGAAGAAGCCCAGAAGATTCTCACTGAGTATGAAGAGGCCTACGCAAAGCTCACCGCGCCCGCTAACCGAATTGGTGTGTTCATTGACTGGCTAGAGGACACCTCAGAAGCGGTGGTGCAAATAGACGCGATGGACCCCAACGCAACGTTGGGAGACCTGGCAACTGCAAAGCCCAAGCTGGTACTGATCGCGGTTGGAGACCAGGAGTTTGTGGCTACCGTTGACCCCAAAATTCCCACCGAATCTCTATGGACCGGCGTGCGGGTCAAAGTAAACGAAGCTTACGCGGTGGTTGGCGTGTTGCCTCCCGCTCCATCGGGCGGCATGCTTAAGGTTTCGGATGCTTTGGAAGACGGACGTCTGCGCGTGGGGTCTGACACCCCGGGTAGCGATGGTCGATTAATTCTGCGCGGCAATCCGATCAAAGATCTGAAGATTCACGTGGGAGACGAGGTTCGACTCGACCCAACCGGGCGGATCGCAATTGAGCACCTACCCAAGCAAGAGTCGCGCGACTACTTCTTGGAAGATGTCCCCGTGATTCCGTGGGAAAAAGTGGGTGGGCAAAGAGAAGCAATTAGCCTCATTAGAGACACCATCGAACAACCACTCTTGCACCCAGAAATTTTTGCCAAATTTGAGCAGAAAGCGGTTAAAGGAATTTTGCTATACGGCCCTCCGGGATGCGGAAAGACATTGATTGGTAAGGCCACCGCTTACAACCTCACCCAAGAGTACTCCAAGCAGCGCGGCGAGCCGGTGAAGGAATACTTCATGGCGATTTCTGGTCCCAAGATTCTCAACATGTGGTTGGGAGAAACCGAGCGGATTGTGCGAGAAATCTTCCGTACGGCAAGAGAAAAGGCCAAAGAGGGTCGGCTGGTGTTCATCTTTATGGACGAGGCAGAGTCGGTGTTGAGAACGCGGTCCAGCGGTCGGTACCTCAACATTTCCAACACGGTGGTGCCTCAGTTCTGCGCCGAGCTAGATGGCTTGCAGTCGTTGGAAAACGTCGTTCTCATGATGACCTCCAACCGGCCAGACTACATTGATCCTGCGGTCTTAAGACCGGGAAGAATTGATCGTAAAGTTAAGATCAACCGACCCGACCGCACTTCTGCGTTGCAGATTATGGATATTTACCTTCACGCGGGAATTCCCATTGACCCAGAACTGGTTAAGAAGTTTTCGGGTGAAGTGGACTGTGCCCGCCAAGAACTGATTGAGGCGGTAGTCGATCAGATTTGGCGCAAAAACAAGGAAACCGAGTTCCTAAAGGTCTTTTTGCGTAACGGGTCATCAGACACGCTGTACTTCCGAGACCTGGTTTCCGGTGCGTTGCTCAAAAGCATCGTTGATCGGGCCAAAGACAGCGCCATCAAGCGGGCCATCGCCGACCCGGGAAAAATGGCCGGCGTTACCCTGGTGGACCTGGAGCAGGCCGCGATCCAAGAATACAAAGAAAACGAAATCTTCCCGAAAGGCGATACCCAAGAAGACTGGCTTCAGCTTCTGGACTACGCCCCAGAAAATGTGGCTTCGGTCAAACCGATCGGTCGAAACCGAGGCGAGGAATTCGCGAGAAAAACGATTCTATAGTGCTCCGAGACCTCTTCTCCCCCAGTTTTTCCGAAAACTGGGGGAGAAGAGTTGGGATGAGGGGGTCGGCGGCTGACCCGTTGGTAGTGCGCTGAGCGTTAAAAATGCCGGTTCATTGTCCTCGATGATCCTAGGTGAGAGCAATCAATATCTCCCTTTGATCAAGAGAAAATTGCGCGCCATCTGGAATTCTTTAGGAGAACAAGACGGGGCGTTCTTGGCGACGGATGTTGAGTAGGAGGCCAACGCTTCCTAGGCACAGCCAGAGCGCAGTGCCGCCGTAGCTTAGGAACGGGAGCCAAAGACCGACCACGGGTAGCAACTGGAGGACCATGGCAATGTTCACAAAGGTGTGAAAAGCCAGCACGGCAAAGATTCCCCCTGCGATCATTTTGGCGTAGCTATCTTTGGCGTAAAGCATTACTAACCAGATTCGGTAAAAAAAGAAGCCAAACGCGGCAAGTACCAGGGTGCCGCCGATAAGGCCCCCTTCTTCTCCCACCACGGTGAAGATAAAGTCGTTCTGTTGCTCCGGAATGTAGCCCGCGGCTTTCTGCTCTCCCCGCATGTAGCCAGATCCCAACACACCTCCAACTCCAAAGGCGATCTCCGCCCGATCCGTCTGCCAGTTGGCGCCCTGAACGTCTTTCTGGCGCGACATCATCCCGTTCACCCTTCCCTGCTGATACCCATGAAGGAACTTGCCAGAAAGCGCGGGCACCGAGAGAATTAAGGCGACCATCACCACCCCGACTCCCACCGCCCCCGCCAAATACTTTAGGGGAATTCCCGCAATCAGGGAGACCGAGAACCAAGCCACCAGCATCACTAAGGCCGCTCCCAAGTGAGGTTGCAGCAGAATAAGCATGAGGGGAACCCCCACGTGAAGGATGCCCCAAAAGAAAGTGGAGAGTTTAGTAATCTGGTCTTGGCGCGCGGTGTAGAAGGCGGCCAAAGTAAGGATCACGAGGATCTTGGCAAGCTCGCTGGGTTGGAACTGAATGGGCCCCAGCGGAAGCCACCTCGCGGCCCCCTTGGCCGATTTTCCGTGAAGTAATACCGCGGCAAGCATGGCCAAGTTGGCTCCGTACAGAAACGCCGATTGCCTTCGCCAAGACCGGAGACTGACAAAGAGAAATATTCCAAACGGAATGAGACCGACGAGTCCGTTTACTACCTGCTTCCTAAACCAAGATTCGCCGCTGTTGGCAGACTGGCTGTAGAGCGACATTAAGCCAATTGTGAGTAAGATGACGCTGGCCAAGATGAGCCAACCATCCGTCCGGGTGCTTACTCGCCGGGATTCCATGCCAAACCCAGACGATGAACTTAGACCTGCCATCTTCTAAGGTGTAACTGTTTCGCGTACCGATTCAGTTCCGAACTCTCGCCGAATGAGTCCTTTGTTGGGGACAAACCAAAAAGTTAGCTTTCGTTTGGTGGGAGGCCGGCCCGCGTCCGCAAAGATTTCTAAGTCCACCGTCACCTGCACCGAGTCATGACCTACGGCTCCAACGTACAACTTGTTGTTGACGCTAGATACGGTTGCTTTGGTGGGCCGGGAGATCCCTCCGGTTTCCATTCGCCCCGACCAAGACCACTTGTCGCCTACGTGCATAGGAAATTTCAGGAGTTCGAGAGGAGGGGCGTAGTTCCCATCGGCAGCCTCTCGTAACCGAAACGATTCCGCGTCTGACTCGTATCCTTCTTCTTCAAAAACCTCACCGTGCGCTAGGAGCTTTACGGTCAGCTTTTTGCCCTGTAGCACGTACTTAACTGCAACCGGAACCTTAACGCCGGCGAGTTTCAGCATCGCTTTGGTACCGGGAGCAACTTCGGGGTGGAGGGCCGCTAAGTTGGCAATGAGGCCTCCCGATCCACTGTTGGCGGGGTTTCCAGCGTGCGTGCACCCGGCCAGAAGAGGGATCAACCCAAGCGAAATCATCCAACGCCTTCCCGGTCTGGTGTCCATTAGATTATGGCGTTTCTTGCATGGTTACCGTATTAGACTTGCCCTTATCGGTGGTAGTGACGATGACGGCTTTGACGTTTCCGCGGTCCTTTACGTACCAGCTCTTGGTATCCATGCTGATTTTTTCACCGTTCATGGTTCCGGTTCCCGTAGAAGTAATCAACAGAGCATCATAAGCGGCCAGCTTCGTTTTTATCTTCTCTGAGCGCACCACTTTGAAGGTACTCACGATTTTGATTTTCTGCCCGGGCTTGTCAATTTCGGAAGTGGATAACCAATGTGTCCCCAGCTTCAAGTTCGCCGGGACCTCGATGTCGTTTGGCCCGATTTTAGCCAGAGGTGAGCTTTGAACAAATATCCCGGACTTTTCGAGGCGAACTTCCATCGAACCGAGTTCCGCCAAGCCGCCTGTTCTCTCAATACTGAATATAGCGGCCCCGTTCTTCATTTCTTTAAGCGTGGTGGTTTGAGATCCGGTGCGCGTTCCACCGCCGCCCGTAGTCACAATTTCCATATTCATGGGAGAGTTGAATCCCAATCCGTAATAGGCATACCCCTCGTGCTTTAGCTCTGCGGGAATCTGACTGACGGGCGGGCTCGGATTTTGGGCGACCTTGGTGGTTGAATCAACCGCGTTGCTTTCGGCGGGTGGAGTCACTGCTACCGGAGCAGTCACTGGCTTGGTTGCACCGGCTGATGAGCCTATTGGAGAGGCTGGTGGGGTACCGCAACCCACAAGGCACGAAATAGTGAGAACGCTGAAAATGGATCGTGGGTTCATGGCGTGACTTTGTAGGTGCGAAGCTTAAGGACCGTCTCTAGTCTAATTTGAAACGTATTATTCCCGGAACCGGCTTGGTAGAGCACGACTTGTTTCAGCCGAACAATACCCACGCCAGGCTTGAACCACGTGGTGTTGAGCATCTGCCCCTTACCGCCATCCACCGCAAATGACATGGTGCTTTCCACGGGAATTCCGGCCATGCGGCCTAACTCTGTGTCTAGTCCCTGAGAGGCCAAGATTTTTGCGGTCCCGTTCATGGTGCCAGGCTTACCCACCGGGGTGGGGCCTTTTCCGTTAAAGGAGAATGTTGCGTTGTCTACCACCGGAAATATTACCAAGGGTTGCATGGGATAGTAAGCTTGAGAATCTAAACCTACGGAAACCTGATAGAGGCCCTTTGCATTGAGCAACCAGGTTTGACGGTCCGTCAACTGGCCTTCGCGGCTGACTTCAATGGTAGCTTCGGTTCCGTTATTCTTGGGCACCGACTTAGCCACTTTGAACTGAATCGTACCGTTCTCGCCCCCCTTGTCTTCTCCGTTAATGCTGCGGCTGGTTTCCATTAGATAGATCCAGGTAGCACCGATGGTTAGGGGAACCAAGCCGGTTTCTTGCCCTGTCGCCACTTTGGCTACTTCATCGGGCGGCGCCGGCTGAGGCGTATAACCCGGTGCGTTGTTACAACCTAAAGCAACAAACAATAGGCAAGGCGCAATGATCCACTGGCGTGATAATTTCAAATTCAATGTTGACCCTTGTTATTAGATTGGCCTTTATCGGGCGCATTCACATGGCGATTTACCATGTCCACCGCAGTTTGCACGAGAACCTTATCCGCCATTTGAGTAATTGTGAGCTCTCCTTGGGCCAGTTCGTGCTGAATGCGAGGGGCGGCAATCGCGATGCCGTCGGCGCATAAGAGGAGCTGAGACCCTACTCGATGCTTGGAATATTGCCAGAGTCGCTTTCGCCCCTCGTCGTTAAGGGAAATCGAGAGGTCGTTCATTTCCTTGCCATCGTTCGTGGAATATGTTCGAAAATGCGCGTTGGTAATCATAGAATCGTTCAACACCACTTTGGCGTTTCTCAGCACTTTGTCAGGGGCTTCGGCCCGCCCGTTGGCGGTTTTTTCTGATATTCGGGAGGTCAGAGACTCTCTGATGTTTTCTCTCGCCTTGGGTTGAGCCATCAATTTCTCCGCTTCTGCCTTATAATAGCCAGCCTGAATTGATCGATTGACGTTGGGGTTATCCGGATAATTGGCTTCCACAGCCTTGATCATTCGCGGTTTGTATGGCTCTTGAACCCGACCAATCACGGCGGTTAATGCCCCATTAAGCGGCACGTGCAGCGTAACGGGCGAATCGACAATGATTCCGTTTTCTAGTGATGCAAATTTGAGGATGGGGAGAGGCTTGCCGTCCAAATCTAGATTAATATCTGAAGTCAGCTTTTTCTCAAGCACTTTATCGCCGTCTAGGGCTTTCTTTATGTCTTCGGCCGTCCAGACAACCCGCACCGGAGGCCAGGTCTCGTCTTCTTTCATGTCGTTAAGGGCCATGATAAAGGAGCCGGCAGCTTTAGTGTCACCTTTGAGGGTGCCTAGCATTTCTCGGATCGGAAGCCGTTTTTTAATCGCGCCCTCGGTGGCACCGCCGTCATCGGTTTCTTTTCCGCCAAATCCGTCTTGGGTTTGCACGAGCGTAGCCATCTGGTTGGCCACCACAACTCGATAACCCGCTGCCGGATCTACGCCCACAATATTCACATCGCCCGGCATAATTTCGATGAAGTGCTCATGATCAATCATCTGAGCCGAAATGAAACCCGTGCCAAAGTAGCCCCCGGCAATAACTAGCCCAAACCCAATGGCAATCTTTGTGGACGTACGTATTTTCATGACTTGATCTCCCACTGAAGTGCAACCGAACTGGCTTCCAAATGGTTCTCGACGGTGGATACTAAATTGTACCGCCGAGCTAGCATTTCGACGGGTTTGACCGTGAGAGAGACCGCCCTTGGACAGGTGTTCTGGATTGTTGGAGAGTCCAAGAACGCGTTCATATTTGGCTTATTCGCATATTCTCGGGAGCATCCGAGAGTAATCTGCACGTTAGGCGGGCTTAAGGTTCATCTTGTCTCTGCCCGCGGGAAACCCCAGATGATTGCGAAAGTAAAAGCATCGGCTAAGAACCTTAAGCGGGATGGGGTGGCAATGTACTTTGCGGCCCAAGACCCAAGAACTCCGTGGTACGCCAAGGCGCTGGCGCTGGCGGTGGTGGCCTACTTGGTGAGTCCCATAGACCTCATTCCTGACTTTATCCCCGTGCTGGGCCAGCTGGATGATCTCATCATTGTGCCGCTGGGAATTGCGCTTGTCTCCAGATTAATTCCGGTGGTGGTTATGGAAGAGAGTCGGTTGAAGGCCACCCATTCCGTTCGGGTCGGAAGCAAGATCGCATGGTTGGTTGCGGTGATTGTGATTTCGGGCTGGGTGTACGCACTTTGGCTGTTGGCGCGTCTATTGAACTGGGGTCCCGTGCATAAATGAGTCTTTGCGGTTTATATCTGCTTCTGGCATTGCATTCTGCTACCACGCTTACCGATGGTGGAGGTTTGCGGACATCACCCACCGAGCTGACCAAAGGTTCCTGCGTTTACCTCCTATTCATTCATCAAACCTGCCCGCATAGCTGGGTGGCTACGCCTTACTTTGATCAGCTATCCCATGCCTACGGTTCGATAACCCCCGTCGTGGGCGTGATTAACGCAGATCAACCGGGTTATTTCACTTGGCAAGAGCGCTTTCATGTGAGGTACCGCGTGTTGCTGGACCCTAAGTCTACGTGGATGAAGTCTTTTAAGGCGACCTCTAGCCCGTGGGTGGTCAAAATTGGGCACGGAGGCAAGGTCTTAAATAGTTGGGGTGGTCTTTCTGTGGGCATTCTGCAGAGCCTCAACGCAGATATGGCCGCCACCGCCCACCGTCCGTTGGTGCGCATGAACACGGAGGGAGCTCCCACCATTCGGCAGTACGGGTGCATCTTTGATTAGCTCGGTAGTGCTGCTCAGTTTGTTTTTACGTTCGCAACACCTCCAGCCGGTATCTCGGTTAGCCGCCGTAATCGAGGACTTGGTGATCTCTGCCCCCTGCGATCGGGTGATCGAACAGCCGGTAGCTCCTGACCTTGGGTTTGACGAGATCATCCCTAGCTGGAACGTGAGTCTGGCCCCCCAAGCTCGGCTGAAGATAGAAATTAAGGTGCCAGGTCAGAAGGATTGGTTGCCAGTCGGGGGGTTGCCATTGTCTTTGGATTCTTCGCCGTCAGTAAGAGACCTCATTCATTTGCCTGGACTGGTCAGGCAACTCAAAGTGCGGATCACGCTGAAGCAACCCGGCCCGGGACAGAGTATTTTGCGGTTGGTCGCGTTCTCCTTTTCTAACTCCAAATTCTTTGGCCCGTCGCCGGCGGCCAATCACTCGGCGGCTTGGGGGCAGGTGGAGAAACTGCCTTCTGTATCCAAGCCGAGTTCGGCGACCGAGTTGCTTTTGCGGTATTGGTCCGATGCGTTGGGGACGCCAAATCTTTATTCCGATCTGGCCATGTTTACTAGGCTCACCACAGGACATCCCTCGCTAGAAGTGGCGTATGCCGGGGGTTTGGGCACTATGCTCGCGTATCGAACGCGGGCTACCGCCCTTCAGGACGTGGAAAGTTGGACCCAACGGTCGGTTCCCGTGCTGTGTGATTTGGGTCAGGGAAACACGGCTCGGACCGTGATTGTGGTGGGGTTTTCGTTGGATGGAGATCCGGTGGTAATAGATCCCTCACGGTCCTTCCAACCGACCGCCACTCCACGAAAGATGTTTGAACGGGACTGGCTCCAAACTAAGCGCACCCTCACGATGATTCTCCCTTGGGCGGTATACACTCCGCCCGACACAAAAGGCATCTTTCTCCACGGGCACCCAGACCCTTCAGAATTAAAGGGTAATCCGGGAATCTTGTAGTACGCCGAGAATGCTTCAGCAGATCAGGTTCTTCTTTGCTCCCGGGCCGTGATTGATCGGGTTCTCGCCGACCCATCGCTCGTCGGCGGGCTCGCTGGCAAGTTGGTATCGGGAATCCGAAGAAAGACGGATCTCCTGGGAATGGTTGTCCAAGCTACCGTGGACGGTGAACACGCTAAAGGTGAGCAGATCTCCCATTCGGTATTCCTGAGCGGTGCACCACTTGCCCCCTAGGCGTTGACGCAGGGCGTCGGGGTTCAGTTGGATGGCACCGTTGGCTTCAAATCCGGCGGCGGCGGTTTGGTTTTTTCCAATCAAGTTGCTGCAAACCTTATCCACATCCAGCGAACCGTAGGAATCTTTGAGCCACTGAATTTTGTGCGATCCGGGCATGAGCACCAATCCGCCCACGTTTAACGGAACGTCGCCCAGCGGGACCCAAGCCGTGTAGAGTTGCTGGGTTCCGCGACCCATGTACACAATGTCGCAGTGGGGAAATGTGCCTTTTCCGGGAGCAACCGCACGCATCCACGTGTAGTCGTAGTGCATGGCCGATCCTCCGAGGAGTCCTGAGTAGAAATCCATCACCCGGTCAGAATAGATTAGGTTTTTGAGTGGTTGATTCACGTTAGCGATGTCGGCACGAAAATACATCTCAACGCCCGGCGCGGCAATTGCGTCAAGGATCGGAAATGCCGGGTCGAGGAGGGCTTCGGCGGCTAATACATCGGTGATGGACCGCCGGACCTCCCGAACTTCTTCTCGGTCCAGATATCCAGGCAGGAACAAATAGCCGTCTTCGTCCATGCGGGCGCGTAGGGCTTGGTAGTCTCCTACCAAGTCGTTGCTGTTTCTTAAAAAGCCAAAGTCGTCTGGAGATTGGCTGAGTTCAACCCCTCCCGATGTGATTTTTGGCGTAGCCAAGGTCCCTTTCATGGCTCCATTGTGATGCAAGCCCAATGATTTGCCAAGCGATTTACCCGGCGATATGGGGGAATTGTCTGGAGTGGGTAGCCCGCAACGTAAACTATCGCGAGTGGAAGCCTTGCTCTTTGACTTTGATGGACTGATTTTGGACACTGAGACCCCAGAAATGGAAGTTTGGGAGCAGGTGTTTTTAGATCACGGAGTTCCGTTTCCGGAAGAGTATTGGCTCTTTGCGCTAGGTCGCGGGGCGGAACAAATTCACGAAAAACCCATTGACCTCCTTAAGCAAGCGGCACCCCAAATCGATGCCGTCGCCGTGAACCAAGCGGCGCGTAAAACCCGATTAGACAAGATATTGGCCGCCGCACCTCGTCCGGGCGTTTTGCAGTTGATGCAAGACGCCAAATCGAATTCCCTGCCGACGGCGGTGGTGAGCAGTTCAAAGCATCAGTGGGTAGACACGCACCTAGAACGGCTGGGGTTGGCTCAGTACATTGACATCACGATCTGTGCCGACGACACCGAGCGCGCCAAACCATTTCCCGATTTATATCGGATGGCGGTGACCCGCCTTAGGGTGCAAGCCCTCCGAACGGTGGCTTTAGAGGATTCCCCTAACGGACTCACTGCCGCTGTCGCGGCTGGAGTGTTTGCGGTGGCGGTTCCAAATCCGTTAACGGTTCGGCTAGACCTCTCGCATGCCAATGCAATGTTGCCCACGCTCGCGGGTGCGTCGATCGCAAGCCTTACCCGCTTGGCTGGCTTTACGGGTTAACCGCTTGATGGCTTAGCCAAGGGCTTGGGCCAACAAACGGTGGAAGTGGTGGACATTCTGTTCTCGCCGCGGCGAGAAACGACCTCGGTCATAAAAGCGCGACCGAACGCCTCGCTGAACTGCCTCCACTACCACCTCGTCTTCTCGCTCTACCCGATCTAAGGCCGCTCCCGCCCCTGCCCCCATCAGATCTTCTCGCCACACGTAGCAGATAAACGACACCCGTGTGAGGTCTGGCCCCTGGGGCTTCACCACATTCACGGAGAGGCCCCACGGGTAAAAGTTGAGCATGGTGTTGGGGAACAACCAATAGTAGTAGGCACTAATTCTTTGACCGTAATCCGGAGACGTCTTGGGGAGGTCAAATCATCCTTCGCCCGAGTTTGCCGTGGCAAGTTGGAGATTTCCGTGGTCAAAGACCTCGGCGTTGTAGTTCTCGTAGTCCAACACGTCATTGAGTCCGGCGTGGATAAATGGGATGTGGAAGCCTTCCAGGTAGTTGTCAATATAAAGCGCCCAATTCGCCCGTACCAGATAATCTCGCGATCGCGCGGGGGAGTGGAAGAATTCTTGCAAAGGCAACCAACCCATCCGGTCTTGTACCGCCTTTAGAACCGCATCCAAATCAGCCTGGGGGGCAACCGAGGCAAACAGTAATTTGTCCCAACAACCCCAGTCCACCTTTGGCATGTTATCGCGGGGAGATGGAAAACCGCAGACCCCTTCAAATTCCGGCATGTGCTGAAAACATCCATCCAACCCAAACCGCCTTCCGTGGTAACGACACCGTAGATAACGTTCGTTGCCGGCATTTTCCACCACGGTCATCGCGCGATGAGTGCACACATTGCTCAATAGGTGAAGCCCGTCGGTCATGTCTCGGGTGAAAACCAAAGGTTCGTCCAAGAGACCCTCAAGCAGTAAAAATGGAAAAGTTTGGCCCGGAATTTTCACGGAATCTAAATCGCCAACAAACTGCCAACTGGGCGCAAAGACTTTCTCTCTCACGGCGGCAAACACTTGGGGATCCTTGTAAAATCCGCTCGGAAGAGTGGTTGCTTTACCAATCTCCTCGTGAATTGAGAAGTTCATACGTCCATTCTAGCGAACGCTAGGCCGGAGATGCGGCAACGCCGTCTTTGTACGGATGCCCCTTTCGCTCAAAAATTTCCGCCAGGTAGTTGCCCGTATAGGAGCCGGGCGTAGAAGCCACTTGCTCAGGCGTACCCTTTGCAATCACCAAACCGCCTCCGGTGCCGCCTTCGGGGCCCATGTCAATGAGGTAATCGGCGGTCTTGATTACGTCTAGGTTATGTTCAATCACCAGCACGGTGTTGCCCTGATCCACCAATTTATGAAGCACGGCCAGCAGTCTTTTGATGTCTTCAAAGTGGAGGCCCGTGGTGGGTTCATCTAGGATATAGATAGTTTTTCCGGTTGATCGCTTAGATAATTCCGCCGCAAGTTTGATTCGTTGCGCCTCGCCGCCGGACAAAGTGGTTGCGGGTTGGCCCATGCGGATGTAGCCTAAACCCACCTGCTGGAGCGTTTCCAATTTGCGATAAATTTTGGGGATTGGCTGGAAAAAGGCCACCGCGTATTCTATGGTCATTTCCAGGACTTCGCTGATGTTCTTGCCCTTGTAGCGAACCTCCATGGTTTCGCGGTTGTACCGCTTGCCTTTGCAGATTTCGCAGGGAACGTACACGTCCGGAAGGAAGACCATCTCAATCTTCAGAACGCCATCACCCTTGCACGCCTCGCAACGACCTCCCTTGACGTTAAAGCTGAATCGACCGTTTTTGTAGCCCCGAATCTTGGCATCTTGGGTGAGGGCAAACAGCTCTCGAATCATGTCGAAGGTGCCGGTATAAGTGGCAGGGTTAGACCGGGGCGTTCGCCCGATGGGAGACTGGTCAATGTCAATGACCTTGTCCACCTGTTCCAGCCCATCCACGCCATCATGAGGCTCCCACACGGTGCGGGTTCCGTGAAGGTCAAACATTAAGCGGGGATACAGAGTGTCTTGAATAAGGGTGGATTTCCCCGACCCCGACACGCCCGTCACGCAGATAAAGAGGCCAAGGGGAAGGTCAACATCTACCCCCCTAAGGTTATGCCCACGGGCGTTCCGTATGTGAATCCAGCCATCCGACATGTAGACGTTACGTTACCAAAAATTTCCGGCTCATGGCAAGTAGTGGCTCTGGGCAATGCACAAAGAACGCTACTTTCCGCGCTTGGATGTCTTTATGGGGGCGGCAACCAGCGAGGGAACCCTTGGCTTAGATTTTTTCACCACCGGTGGAGCGACTACCGCCTTAACGATGGTCACGTGCATGGGCTTGGGTTGCCGTCGTGCTTTGGGGATTGCAATCTCCATGCGCCCGTCTAAATATTGCGCAGTCATCGCATCAGATTTAAGGAAATCCTCCACCGTGCCCTGCGCCACGATCTGCCCACCGTGTTCGCCCGCTCCCGGACCAAGCTCGAGAATCCAGTCGGCCGCCAGCATCGTTTCTTCATCGTGCTCCACCACCAATACGGTATTCCCAAGATCCCTAAGACGAATAAGGGTCTCGATGAGTTTACGATTATCGCGTTGATGAAGCCCAATGGAGGGTTCGTCCAGAATGTACAAACACCCCATCAGGCCAGACCCAATTTGGGTTGCGAGGCGAATTCGCTGGGCTTCGCCGCCCGCCAGGGTTCTCGCGTTTCGGTCTAACGTGAGGTAATTCAAGCCTACGTCAGAAAGGAACCGAAGTCGTTCTAACACTTCTTTCACCGCGCGCTCACCAATGGCAAGTTGGCGAGGATTGAGTTGTTCGGCCAGACTGGAGAAGAACTTGAGGGCGTCTTCAATGGAGAGGCTGGCAACCTCGGAAAGGTCTCGACCCACGATTTTAACCGAAAGAGATTCCGGCTTAAGCCGGCGACCTCCGCAGGTGCTACAGGGCTTGGTGCCCATGTACTGGTCTAGGTCGGCCTTTACCCATTCACTTTCGGTGTTGTCGTACCGTTTGCGCAAGGCAGCCAGCACTCCGTTCCATTCGTGGTTAAACGTCCGCTCGGTCTTGGAGTACTTCATCTTCACCTGAATGGGGGCCGGGAGGCCGTACCACACCGGGTGAAGTTGCTCTTCGGTGAGTTGGCTTACCGGTAATCGGGCATCGAACCCCATGGTTCTTCCCACTGCGTCGAGAATCTCTGGCCACCACTCTTTCACATCGCCGGACTTATAAACAAACGGCGCAATTGCCCCGTCGCGAAGCGGTTTAGATCTATCCGGGCACACCAAATCAACATCAAATTCGGTCTTAGTGCCCAACCCGGTGCAGTCGGGGCAAGCGCCGTAGGGCGAGTTGAACGAGAACATTCTCGGCTCCAGATCAGTCAGCTGAAATCCGCAAACGGGGCAGGCATAGGCTTCGCTAAAAAGCACATCGACCATCGTTCGCTTCGCGTCAGGTGGGCCCGCGGGAGGCTCCGGCGTTTCGCCGTCCGTCTTT
Organism: Fimbriimonadales bacterium; assembly: GCA_038212035.1. Lineage (GTDB taxonomy): Bacteria > Armatimonadota > Fimbriimonadia > Fimbriimonadales > Fimbriimonadaceae > Fimbriimonas. The sequence goes on along the minus strand of JBBQUZ010000003.1, from coordinate 89,781 downwards.
TGCTGCGCGGCGAGGGACAAAACCACTTCCGGAATTTCGGCCCCTTCGGCAAAGTCCATACTCAGGGTGACCAATCCCTTACCCATCTTGAGGGCGGCTTCAATGGAATCGCTAAGTCGGCGTTCCAGACCCTCTTTCACCACAATTCGGTCTACCACCACCTCAATGGTGTGTTGTTTGTACCGATCCATCGGGATGTCATCGGTAACTTCGTAGGTCGCGCCATCCACCCGAACCCGCACGTATCCGGCGCGGTTCACGTCTTGCAGAACGCTCTTATATTCGCCTTTGCGTCCGCGCACTACCGGAGCCAACACCTGCAAACGCGTTCCATCAGGCAGTGATTTGGCCACGTCAACAATCTGATCGGTGGATTGTCGCTCAATCGGTCCGTGACCGTTGATGCAGTGGGGAGTCCCTACGCGAGCGAACAAGATTCGGAGGTAATCGTAAATCTCGGTGACCGTGCCCACCGTAGATCGAGGGTTGCGAGAGGCGGATTTCTGATCAATGGATACGGCGGGAGAAAGGCCCTCAATATGGTCCACATCTGGCTTATCCATCTGGCCCAAAAATTGGCGAGCGTAGGCACTAAGCGACTCGACGTAGCGTCGTTGGCCCTCCGCATAGATCGTCTCAAACGCCAGGGAGGATTTTCCGGAGCCAGAGAGACCGGTGATGACCACCAGGCGGTCACGGGGAATTTCTACCGTGATGTTTTTAAGATTATTTTCGCGCGCACCTACCACCACGATTTTGTCGTTGGGTTTGCGCGGTAAAGGATGGCTGGTTTGACTCATGACGTGAAACGCGTTCCTCGTAAGAAGGTAGACGGAAGGCTACCCATTGAGAAGAGATTTGTGCAACCAATCTTGCAACCTTATCGGGTCTACGTGGGTATCTTTCCAAACATGACATTGCGGCCCGTTTTGCAGCGATTGCTGAATTCCGTCAATCAGGTCTCGGAAGAATTCGAAAGACGCGTGGTGCCGATGTCTGAACTTGACCTGCTAGCAAGACCGGGCGAAAACCAGTGGACCATTGCGGAAATTATTGAGCACTTAAACCTCGTTCACAGCGTCACCGTCCCCAGATTTTTCAGCGCGTTAGAGGTAGCTCCGGCCGTAGGAGGAGAACGGTCACTTGAGATGAAGTACCGAGTTAAAGACAAAATCTTTATCAGGGCCATGAGCCCCGGTTTCCCCCTTAAATTGCCCGTTCCCCCGGTTTTTGAGCCAACCGTCACCGGCGCGCCCAAGGGGATAGTGTTGCCCAAGTTTCGCGGTCTTCAGGCCGAATTGGTCCGAGTGATTAAAGAGTCGGACGCCAAGCAACTGGCCAAGTTGACAATTTTGACCCCGGCCAACGAAAGGATTCACTTTAGCTACATGGCTTACTTAGAAGGAACCGTGATGCACGAGCAATATCACTGGAGCCAAATTGTGAAGCGAATAGGTTGACCGATTACATGAATCCGCGCCCGTATTGAATCGGCGGCATCGGCGTTTCTCCCAACTCAATTGCCGCGTGCAGGGGCCAGTACGGGTCGCGTAGAAACTCCCGAGCCATAAAGATGAGATCGGCTTGACCCCGTTCTAGAATTTCTTCCGCCTGATGGGCGTTGGTGATTAGCCCTACGGCAGCGGTGGCGACGTGCGCATTTTTTCGGATTGCATCCGCGAACGGAACCTGGTATCCGGGACCAACCAAAACCTTTGCTTTAGCTACGCCACCCCCCGAACTGCAATCGATGAGGTCTACGCCAAGGATCTTGAGTTCTTTGGATAGCTCCACGGATTCCTCGATGGTCCACCCGCCTTCTATCCAATCTGAACAAGAAAGTCGCACCGCAAGCGCTAAGTCGTCCGGCATCGCTAGGCGCATCGCACGGGCCGTTTCTAACGTGAATCGGGAACGGTTGTGAAACGATCCGCCATAGTCGTCGTTTCTCTGGTTGGAAATGGGCGACAAAAAGGAGTGGGCCAAATATCCGTGAGCGGCATGAAGTTCAATCACCCGAAAACCCGCTTCTACCGAGCGCCGCGTAGCGTCCGCGAAATTTTGGATGATTCCGTGAATTTCCCCCACCGAAAGTTCAGTGGGGACCTGATATTGGTCTGAATAAGCGATGGCGCTTGGCCCCACCGTTGGCCAGTCTTCGTGCGAATCTGCGTCCCAACTTACGGGCATGCTGGCTTTGCGACCGGCGTGGGCCAATTGAATAGAGGGCACCGAGCCATGCTCCTCAATAAACCGCGTAATGCGGGAAAGCGGATCAATGTGGTCATCACTCCAGATCCCCAAGTCCCCGGGGCTAATTCTGCCCCGGGGCTCCACCGCGGTTGCCTCCGCCATCACGAGTCCCGCACCTCCCACCGCTCGAGAACCCAGGTGAACGAGGTGCCAATCTGTGGCGAACCCCTCTCTGCAGGAATACATGCACATGGGCGAAACCCCGATGCGGTTTTTGAGCGTGGTGGCTCGGAGTTTGAGAGGCGTAAAGAGGTGCGTCATGGGTGGGTTCCTAATTGTGGCAACGGTTTACCAGGGAAGCGGCTGGCCAAGGTGGAAAAATCCACCGGTAGGCCCGTCGGCGGGAAGCGTGGCTAGGGTAACCGAGGTCTTGGCGCCTTCCTCAATTTCCATCGGGGCACCTTCCCCGCCCATTTCGGTCTTTACCCAACCGGGGTGGGCGGAGTTCACCTTAATTGGCGTGTCCTTTAGGTCGTAGGCCAGGTGCACAGTTAGGGCGTTCAGCGCCGTCTTGGAGACGTCGTAAGCGGCAGCCTTGGCGTTGTAAATGGGTGATTTTGGGTCTAGGTGAAGGGCAATGGAACCCAAAATGCTCGAGAGATTCACAATGCGGCCGGCTTCGCTCTTCTTCAATAGGGGAAGGAAAGCTCTCGTCACGTCAATGACTCCGAAAAGGTTGGTGTCAAAGGTGGTTCGCCAGTCTGCGGTCGGAATGTCGGTGGACGTGGTTCCGTAACCGCCCAACATGACTCCAGCGTTGTTGATAAGTATGTCGAGATGACCGTAGTCGGCTTCTACCTTTGCGGCGGCGGCCGAGATGCTGTCGGCGTGGGTAACGTTCAGTAAGATAGCTTGAATGCCGTGGCCCAGTTCATCAGCAATTGCTTGTCCCTGGGTGAGGTCTCGGGCTCCGATGATCACTTTGATTCCCAGGGCACCCAACTGCCGGGCGGTCTCTTTGCCGATACCCCGGGTTGCGCCGGTAATGAGTGCGATTTTTTCGGTTGACATGTTTCGCTCCTGTGACTTAGTTTGATTGTTCGATGACAATCGAACAATTGATGATAGAATAGAAGGTGGGCGACTGTCAAGTCCTACGATTTATGCCTAAGTCTTTACTGCATCCAGATTCAGATGCCATTCAGTTGGAGCAGGTCCTTCACGCCCTCGGGGACCCGGTCCGGCTCTCCATAGTGCGTCAACTTGCGGCGGGCGATGGAGAGATGACCTGTGGCTGTTGCTCCGTGCCCGTCTCCAAGTCCACAAAGACCCATCATTTTCGGGTGCTGCGGGAAGCCGGAGTGATAAGGGTTCGCTTAGAGGGAACGTCGGCAATGATCTCATTGCGCCGAGAATCTCTCGATGCCCGATTCCCTGGTCTACTCGATGCAGTTTTGTCTGCTGGTTAATGCGTTCTAGAAACTATCCTTAACGTAGACGTGACGTCCCGTAAGGCCGCCCATTGTCATGGTTAAGCCGTCTAAATGTTTCTTATCCGTGGATAAATTGAGAACAAGGGGCTTGCTGTAGGCGGCGCGCAGATCTATGGGTGCGATGAACTTGCGATTGGGGTCTCGAAACTGCTCTCCGCCCATATCATCCACCACCACATCACTGAACTGAAGCGTGATTTGTTGCCTTTTAATGGACCAGGTTCCGGTGAGGTCAACCGCCTCTTGCTCGCCCTCCATGCGCATTTTGAATTTATGTTTATCGGCGTATACTTGCACGTATCCCTTTAAGCTCTCGCGCTTTCGGTCTGATTCTGTGCCCGGGACTTGCATTCTCTGAACTTCAAACTGGCCTTGCCACTTACCCAGAAATGGGAGGATGGTTTTGTCGCCGCAACCGGCGGCAAAGAGGAGCAGGATCAATAGAGAATGTCGTTTCATGTGCCTCTTTTGTTTCCAAACAAATCAATGTGCATTCGGGGTCCCAACCGCCAGCCGCGCTCAATCAGGGTGCTGACTAACATTTGCCCCCTTCGGGCGAGCACCTCAGAATTCGTCCCTTCTGGCATCAGCAGAATTCTGTCTGGCTCAACGGCGGGTAACTGACTTAATAGTGCATCAATTTCGTGCAAGTCTTCGCCCTCGTCGGGATTCACCACAAACTTCAGCTGATGGGGATATCGGGCCAAGAGTTGAGTCAAAACGGGAACGTTGATTCGGGTTTGATCGTGCCGATTCTTCCATCCCGACTCCGCATCCGGCGTGGAGTTTGCCAGCTTTGGGCTGATCGACATCAGGTCGCAGGGGAGTTCTTGAAAGACGGTACCGGCCGTTTCCACCGTTATCGTATGCCCGCGCTCTTTTAGCCGCTGCGCAAGGTCAACCATTGCGGGAAAAAGCATCGGTTCGCCGCCGGTCAGCACAACATGCCTAATGCCCAGAGGAACGGCGGTGATGATCTCGTCAATCGCCATGTGGGGACCTTCGGGCGACCAGCTTGCATAGGGAGTGTCGCACCAACGGCACCTCAGGTTGCAGCCGCTCAGGCGGACAAAAGTCGAAGGCGTCCCCGCCCAAATACCTTCTCCCTGAATGCTGGAAAAGATTTCCGAGATGCGTAGCTTAGATTCAGACACGGAAGATGACACCAACCCATTCAGTCTACTTTGATTGAGTGTTTTGCCCGGGTCAAACCCCTGATCTAGCGTCGAGTGACTTCTAAATCAGCGGTGCCACGAGTTTTTGAGCCGAAGATGATTCAGTCGATCTCACCCATTGCTCGAAGCACGCGTAATGGGTCGTAGTGCTCGGCGATGTGGGAAATTCGACCGTTCTCCACCGTCACTACGGCAACGTAATCTTGTGAGTAGGGTCGACCCGAACCCTTAAACACGGCGTCACCGTGGTAGAGGGCAACCAGGCCATTCTCCGTGTCCAGTAACGTGGGGTTGCTCAGAGTGAAGCCGAGGGCAAAGGTGGCAATGCGGGCAAGAAATCCCGTGACCGCCATCGGACCCTCAAGGCGGCGGGTGTGTTCAGGAGGGGCGTAGGGAAACTCCATCACTACGTTTTCTTGGTAAACCAAGCGGGCATCTTCGGCGGAAGGTTGATTGCCCACAAACGAAAGGTGCTTGAGGAATAGTTCTTGAGTGGTCACGATGTCTTGAGTGTAGTCGGGTGGCGTTCACCAGTGCAACCGCTGTCCTTTGGTATCCTCACCGGCATGCGCGGAACCCTTCTGAATACGGCAACCGTAGCCGGCGGCGCAAGCATTGGACTTGTGATCGGACAAGTCATTCCAAGTTCCTTTCGAGACGTGGCCCTCAACGGTCTGGGATTGGTGGTTCTGGGCATTGGCGTTCGAATGGTTCTGCAAGGCAAGAATCCATTGATCTCTGCGATCTCGGTAGCCGCAGGCGGCGTTATCGGACTTAGCCTGGGATTTCATTCCCGAATTGAGGCTTTGGGAAATTGGGGGCAAGCCCAGTTTGCTGCGGGAGCTGGCGCCGGCAGCTTTGCCCAGGGCTTACTTACTTCGTTTGTGCTTTTTTGCATTGGCCCCATGACGTTGTTAGGATGTTTAGAAGATGGGGTGGAGGGAAAAATTGATATTCTTAGTCTCAAGTCCACTTTGGATGGCGTGGCCGCGTTATTTCTCGCGGCGACGTTTGGCTTGGGAGTCTTGGCGTCTGCCCCCTTAGTTTTGCTCTTTCAAGGGGCGCTCACGCTGGCCGCGAGGCCACTGAGTCCCCTGGCTAAGCATCCTAACGCAATCGGTGAGATTTCCGGGACGGGAGGGTGCATTATGTTGGCTACCGGCTTGGGTTTGATGGGAATCAAAGATTTCCATACGGCAAACTATCTTCCCGCCGTGTTCATCGCGCCCGGCATCGCGCTTCTGACCGATGCGATCAATCAACGAAAGGTTGTTTCCTCATGAAGACCACGCTTACTCAAATGGAAAGATCTTGGATGCCCGAAAGCCTGAAGGCTTCACTCTTTGAAGTGGAACTTTGGCAATGGGTTGGTCTGGGGATTGCGGTAATTTTGAGTCTTCTGGTGGGCTTAGCCGCCCGAGGCTTGGCGCGACGGGCGATTTGGTTGCGGGGTCAACTTCCCGGTCCGCAGCCAACGGTAGAAACCAAAGCTTCTCTCGCTCGCGCGATCGGGCTCACTTCTGGCATGGTGGCCGCTTTCATATTAATTGCCCCGTTAGGCTTGGAGCCAGGGCCTAATCATGCGGTACGCACCCTTCTTAATCTGGTGGCGGTCCTTGCTTTACTGAGCCTTTCTACCGCCATTTGGGACGCCCTGTGCGATGACATAGCGGCGAGAAATGAACTTCTGAGCCACCGAGCGGAGCGGCTCTTGCTCCCCATCACGCGAAAATTTGTTCGATTTGTGCTCCTCACGGGTGCCTGTCTGGCCGTGTTAAGCCTGTTTGTAGAAAATCTTACGGGCGTTTTAGCGGGGCTTGGCCTCGGCGGTCTGGTGGTTGCCTTGGCCGCCAAAGACTCGGTGGAAAACGTCTTTGGCTCCCTCACCATCATGTTTGACATGCCCTTTGCCCTGGGCGATTGGGTGAAGATAGATAAAGTTGAAGGGGTGGTAGAAGAAATTAACCTGCGATCCACCCGAGTTCGGACTTTTGAAGACACATTAATAAACGTTCCCAACGCCAACCTAATCCGGGCCGCAGTGGAAAACTACGGTGCGCGGCGCAGTCGTAGACAACGCCTCAGCTTGCGGCTTCACTATGATAATAAGCCACCGATGATTGATCAATTTGCGGCAAAGATCCGAACGTATCTGGATTCGACGGAGGGTGTGCTTCCTGAAATGTCTCTGGTGGAACTGGAAGACTTCTCGGAGACGTCAATTGGACTGCTAGTTCAGACGCACTTTAACGCAACGAATCAAGCCGAGGAACTCACCTTAAGGCACGCCTTGATGACCCAAATCCTTAGCGCCGCCGAGGAACTAGGACTCAGATTCGCGAGCACGCCACTGCTTCCTAACCCAACGCCTTCAGTCCCTCCGATCGCTAAACCCGTGAGGTCCTAATCGATGGAATATCGCGACTGAATGCGGAAAGCTGTTGAAGGACCAGAACAGTTTGATCTAAGGACCTACGGCACTTTCACGTACAATAACGGGGATGGTCGCTCCTGCCGCGTTGCGTGAAACCCCCCCGGGCAATTTGGCCATTGTCGCCGCTCAACTTCTGGCTCGACTCATTCAGGAATTCCCCCTGGGCTACGTACCCGAGTTGGAGTGGCGCAATTTTCGAGTTACCGCCGGGGTGGCTTACTATCGGGCGGGAAGAATTGCCCTGAGCCGTCAAGTTATAACGGACGAAGACTCGCTGGTGGTGACCCTTAAACATGAATACGCCCATCTTCTGGCGGTGAACCGTAACGGCCCCCGAGCCGCGGGCCACGGTCCGGCTTGGCGGACCGCGATGGTGGAATTAGGTCTTGAGCCAAAGGTGCGGCATAACTACGATGTGGCTCGGAACAAACCCCGGCAAAGGGTGATTTATGAATGCCTCAAATGCCGTCAACTTATCGTAAAGGCACGTAAATTCCCTCGAAAACGCGCTTATTTGCATGTGGCCTGCGGCGGGCCGATACGATTTAAACGCGTCGAGTCGGTGACGGTTTCAAATCCCGTGGCGTAGACTGCAATATTGGCGCATAAATTTGGCGAAGCTGAAGTCCACGATGCGGAGATGAGTTAAAAAATGTGGATAGCAACCGCCGAAGGTAGTCGGGTAATTGACCGCCGGACCATTGAAGAATTTGGAATTCCCTCCCGGATTCTTATGGAACGCGCCGGCTTAGCCGTATTTGACGCGGTAAGAGAATTGCTACCGGACGGGGGAAAGATCACCGTATTCTGCGGTCGCGGCAACAACGGTGGAGACGGCTTTGTGGTGGCCCGAGTGGCTACCGATCACGGATTTGACGTGGACTGCCTAGTTGCGGGCGAAGAGGCAGATCTCACTCCGGAATCTACCGAACAAATGCGAATTGCAAGTGCCCAAGGAGTCAAACCAATTTACTGGTCAGACGCCCGTTGGCAACGGAAGGCAGATACGCTAGCCTCCAGAGAGTTGATTGTGGACGCACTTCTGGGTACGGGTGCTAAGTGCGAAGTTCGAGGTCCGATAAAAGAGGCGATTCAGAGCATCAACCGGAGCGGAGTGCCCACGGTTGCGGTAGACATCCCCAGCGGAATTTGCTGTGACACCGGTGAAGAACTGGGCGAGAGCGTCTGGGCTTTGAGAACCGTGACCTTTGGTTTGCCTAAGCCATTTCTGTTTCAGGGCATTGGTTTGGAGCACTCCGGGTACTGGACAGTATCCGAAATTGGAATTCCCAACACCCTCCTCCAAGAAGCCACTACCGCTCGGCTTGTGGATGGAGAGTGGGTGGCCAGCCTGTTGCCAGAGCGATTGCGGGCGAGCCATAAGGGTGAGAACGGATCGGTGCTTATTGTGGCGGGCAGTCGTAAAATGCGGGGGGCCGCCATTTTGGCGGCAAGGTCTGCCCTCCGTAGTGGGGCTGGCTTAGTTACCATCGCTAGCGTTGCGGAAGTGTGTAACTCGGTTGCTGCCCACCTGCCAGAAGCCCTGGTGATTCCCCTGCCCGACACCGACGGGGTGCTGAATGGTGATGCGGCCGATGTGTTACTCCGACAGAATTTTAAGTGTAATGCGGCGATATTTGGGCCCGGCCTTACCCACGAGCCTCCCGTGCTGGACTTTCTTTCCTCAGTTTGGCAAAAATGGAATCGCCCGTGCGTGATAGACGCAGACGCGCTGAACGCGGTAAGTGCGGGCATTCCCTTGCCTCGCGCCGAGTGTGTTCTCACCCCGCATCCGGGAGAAATGAGCCGTTTGTTGCACAGTAGCATTGCCGAGATTCAAGCGGACCGTTTTCGAACCGTCACCCAAGCCGTGAACGAGTTTGGTCAGTGCGTCGTTCTAAAGGGACCGTACAGTATCGCCTGCGAACCCGGTCAGCCCATGCTGGTGAACTGCACCGGCAACCCCGGATTAGCCTCGGGTGGGATGGGTGACGTGCTTTGCGGGGTGATTGGTACATTGCTCGCGCAGGACCTTCCCGGCTACTACGCGGCAAGTTGCGGAATCTTCTGGCACGGAGCGGCAGCCGACTATTGCGCAAGAGAAATTGGGACTATTGGCTACCTTGCATCGGAAGTTGCCGATGCACTACCCAAGGCACGGGCTAATATTGTGTCAGCGTGCGAACCCCACTAATTATTCTGGTCTGGCTAATGATCTGCCTTGTCGGTGCCCAGTCGCCGGCCCCGTCACCGGGCCAGGCACCGGGAAAGACGCCCACGATTACCTTTCCAGAAGGGGCCGACCTCCAATCGCAGATTGCGTCGTCGATGCCCGCCGATCTTGGCGCTGGCTTTGTTCCCACTGATCCGTCCCAACTCACCCAGGCGCTGAAAGGAAAGGCAGACACGGATCTCGTTATATTGCAGGATCAAAAGACGGGAAACGCGGTGATGAGAAAGGTGAAGGACGTCAAAGTGGGCTGGGTCCTCACCCGTTCGGATCTGAACTTGGTGAGCACGATCAAAGTGTTGGTTGACCGGGGAGGAAAACCGGTTGATGTGGCGACTCTGCAACTCAAGCACGGCGGTGAAGTGGAATCTCAGTTGATTGACCCGGCATCTAACGGAGAAGCCATCTTCCGTATGGTCAAACCAGGGTCGCTTACGGTTACGGTTCATTACAAATCAGCGGGTGTGATGGCTACTCCCGTGACCCAAATTTTTGAGTTGTCTCTAACCCGACCGGACCCGGTGCCGGTATTTAAAATATCGTTGCCCGCAGATGCAATGGCAACCCCGGCTACCCCTAATGCTCCTGCCGACAGCGTTACGACGGCGGCTCCTCAAGAAATACCGAGGGCCAAGACGGTTCCTCCAACCAGTGGGTTGGGGAAAATTGTGGTTTGGCTCTTAGGGCTCGTGGTTGTAGCTGGCCTCGTTTGGGTTGCGCTGAGTTACGCTAAGATGAATCCGCAAACGGTATCGGCCCGGCTGGAGCAGTTGGGAGTGCAGATTCCCAAACCGGCCGCCCACCCTCTGACGACCCCGGCGGCCGCACCGGCTACTCCGATGGCACCGCAACCGATACAAAAAATTGTTTTGCCCGATGCCGCACCCGATCCAATTGCGCCCGTCACCCCGTCTCCTTTCTTAGCGGTGAGTGCAGGAGAACCCAGACTCATTGCGGAATCGGGCGCGATTATTCCGCTCCCCGAGGGGGCGGCCGACGTAGGACGAGACATCTCTATGCCCATCAGCCTTAATGCAGAAACCAGTGTGTCCCGGCGGCATGCGCAGTTCACCCGGTCCGGCTCACAAGTTGGCCTCACCGACATGGGATCAACCAATGGAACCTACGTGAACGGGGTTAAAATTGAGGTGCTAACCGCCCTTAACGCCGGAGATACCGTTCAGTTTGGTTCGGCGCGATTCCGATATGAAGGATAGGCCCTATGCGGACAGTGCTTGATATCCAACTTTTTCTAAATAGTTCGCCCCAGAAACTCCGGAGGTCTGACCGTTGAAACAGGTCCTTTTTAAGTTCTTGGTGGGTGGAATTGCAGGAATTCTCATATGGGCAATCTTTGAGCCCTTAGCCCCCACAAACTTTCAGAGCGCGGATTGGGATAGCTTTGAACAGAAGTACATTCTTTGTCTGGGTTGCGCCATTGGCCTGGCTATTGGCGGGCTCAACGGCTATCTTCAGGGAGGCAAGGTCCACTTTTTGCGGGGGCTCAGCCTGGGGTTGGTTTTCGCGGCCATTGGCGTCACGTTTGGCCATTCCATTGGCAGCATCATGTTTAAGGCAATGGCCCCGCAAGTTCCGGGGATGCTGATCGACCCTCAATTGGTGATCGCCCGCATTTTGGGTTTGACCCCCATCGGATTGTTTTTGGGCATGGCCGTAGGCGCCAGCACTCTGAATGTCAAACGAACGGTGCAAGGGGCAATTGGCGGCGGAATTGCCGCCTTCCTGGGTGCCTCAGTGTTTGATGTTGTCGGTCTTTTAAGCGGGGCTCTGGTGAGAGAAGTCCGCGGCGGAGATGAAACGGGTATCGTCCCTCGGGCGATTCTCGCCATCACGATGGGTGCCCTTATTGGACTCTTTATTGGCCTGGTGGAGCTTGCATCTCGCTCGGCTTGGCTACGCCTGTCCCTGGGTAAAAATGAAGGTAGAGAATGGTCGCTAGACCAACCCCAAACCTTTATCGGGCGCAGCGAGAGTGCCAACGTTCCCTTATTTGGTGACACCAACATTGCCCCGATCCACGCATCGATCCAGCGGCAAGGTCCCAACTATGTGCTGATTGACGGCGGTTCGCCGCTGGGCACGGGCCTTAATGGACAACGGGTTTCTCAGGCCGTACTGATGCCCGGATCCATCATTGAAGTGGGGCATTTTAAACTTGAATTCCTCATGAAAAATATGCCCGCCCCGCAGAGGGCGCCGGAGCAGTTGATGAATCAGGCTTACGCGGTCGGTGCACCCGTACCGGTGCCGGCGACCAGTGCGGCCATGATGGGAATGCCAGCAAACGGGCCAAACCTCGCGCAGACGGTCGCGTTTACTCCGGCAAGTTCTGGCCATGTGGCATTGCTTGCATTAGATGGGCCGCTGGCCGGTTCCAAGTATCCAATCTCTACTCCTACCGACCTCGGGCGAGAATCGGCCTTAGTGCCCATGGGGTTTGATTCGGGGGCGTCTCGCCGACACGCTAACGTGAGCCCTGCCCTCGGCGGGATTACCGTGACGGATTGTGGGAGCACTAACGGAACGTTTGTTAACGGTCAACGCGTCCAGACTGCACGGGCCATCATCGGAGACCTGATCAAGGTTGGGTCCACCACGTTTCGGGTTGAACCGGCATAGTTTCTTCATCGTCCGCCTCTTTCTGCATCCCCTAATTACCCATGGATCCCACGACCCGATTTGACCCGAATAAAACGCAACTGACCCCCGGCCCATTGGGCGGCTTTGATCCTCTGCGGACCCAAGCGATGGGTGCCTTTGATCCCTTGAAGACCTCGGCAATGGCTCCCCTTCAGGATGGACTCAGAGCGGAAATTATTCCGGGACGAGAGGCGACAATGGCAAACGGGCCGTCCCGCGAGCAGTATCTGGTGGAGTTCACTGCGGGGGGAATGTCGGCGGGAGTTGGGTTACCCAGCGCAGGGGGTCGAACTCCGCTCAACCTATGTCTGGTCATTGACCGATCCGGGAGCATGGAAGGTCCGCCTCTGGAATACGTGAAGCAGGCTTGCGGTTACGTGGTGGATATGTTGGGACCTAACGACATCCTGAGCATCGTCACGTTTGAAGAGACGGTAGATGTATTGATGCCCCCGCAAAGGGTGACTTCTAAGCAGCCCATTAAAGAGGGTATTCAGCGACTGGTAGCGGGCAACACCACCAATCTTTACGACGGATTAGCGTTGGGAGCCCAGCAGGTCTTGAGCATCGCGGAGCCCGGTCGGGCCACTCGGCTGGTTGTCCTAACCGACGGTGATCCGACGGCGGGAATTAAAGATTTTAGTGCGCTGGTAGCTCATGCGGGTGAGATAAAGACGCGCGGAATAACCTCGACGTTCTTGGGGTTTGGTCCCGACTATAACGAGGAATTGCTGGCCAGCATGGCCAAGCGGGCGGGCGGAAACTACTACTACATTCCGCGACCTGAGCTGATTCCGGAGGTGTTCCGCACCGAGCTGGAAAAGCTGATGACCGTGGTGGCCCGCAACATGCAACTTACCGTGAAGCCCGCTCGATGGGTCACGCTTAGGTCGCCTCAGCCAAGTTCGGGAACGGAAGTTTCAATTCCCCTCGCGGACCTGGAGCGCGGGGCTTCGCTTGCTCAGGTCTTTGACTTTGAATTTGCTAACCACCCTCTCGGATGGTACCGGGTGGCTTCCGGCAAGCTAACTTATGATGATCTGGCGGGCGGCGGCGGTGCTCGTACGATTGACCTTGACTTTGTGATGGAGTTCACCGCGGAGGCATCCCGATACTCGTTGCCCCAGAATTCCAAGGTGTCGGGCGCGGCGCAGGTTCAATTGGCCTCGCGCGCCGTGGAAAAGACGGTTCTCGGGCTCAAAACCGGCATGCTCACCCAGATGGCGGCGGTTCATGAACTGCAAAAAACGCAAATGCTTCTGGCTCAGGAAGGCCGGACCGTGGAGGCGCAAGAAGTCACCATGGCGCTCCGCGCCATTCAGAGCGGAGACACGGGTCAAGCCGAGAAGACCCTTATGGGCACCATGCTCAACCTCGATCAGGGAAAGCGTACCAACTAACTCTCGTCACTCCACACCTCGCGATCACCGACTTCCACGGCGAAGCCGGTAGTCGTCGGATGACCGGAGCCTTTGCAATGGAAACCTTCCGATCTGTAGCGCAAAACAATCGAAGGTGATCATTTCAGATTGCTAGCAGCCTTGTTGCCCTGCAAGGGTTTTGTGAGAGTTTTGAGGCTCAGAAAGCATTGAGATGGGCTTGGTTCTTGAGTAGTGCCTAATAATCGTAGGCGACCACGCCCTCAGAAAATCCATTGCAAAGGCTCCGACCGTGCCGACGTCCGGTTGCCCAGAGATCGCCGATAGTCACCCGGACTCGGGCACCGTCATCCCGAGGCTACCGGCTTCGCCGAGCTATTAGGTAGCCCGCGGATATCCGTGCCGCGGTCCGGGTGCCCCGCTGTTACCGACCATCACCTGGCCTCGGGCTCCGTCATTGCGAGCCTACCGGCGTAGTCGGAAGAAAGCGCTCCAACTATTTCTTAACTCCCCCCACCATTGCCACCTTCATCGAAAATTTCGAGAAAATTTTGATGATCCCTTGCGATTTTGACTTTCATGTTGTAGATTAAACCGTTAATCAAATTTGATTAACTGTTTAATCAAACGGGGATGCTTGCATCGTTCCCGTTGCAATGGAGCACACATGAGGATTCTGTTCGTCTTTATCGCCTTGGTTTCTGGTCTCTTAGTGGGTTGCGATAGCAATTCTACGAATGCGCCAACCGCAGACGCCATCAAGAGTGCGGACGTTAACCGCGCCGCCGCCATTGATGCGGACAAGACCATGACCCCGGAAGGCAAAGCCAAGATGAAAGAAATGCTTGGCCTTACCGCCAAACCCAAGTCAGAAAAACGCTAATGTCTGGCACGGCAGTAACGATTCGGGAAGTGGCATCGGAGGCCGGAGTTTCTACGGCCGCCGTGTCTAAGGTGCTACATGGCCGTGGAGCAAGCGTTCGCGTGAGCGAAGAGCGAGCCCTCCACATCCGTGAAGTTGCAAAGCAACTGGCATATGTGCCCAATGCTTTGGCGCGTAGCCTTAGATCTAGCCGAACCCAAACCATTGGTCTGCTGTTTGAGCACTTCGGACGGTTTGCTGATGGCCCCGAATACTACGCTGAACTGCTCGATGGCTTGGCGGCAACCATTTTCCCCCGTCATTATCGCTTAGCCCTACTGCCCGAAGTGAACCATAATGATATTGGCGGATCACTGGCTGATGGTCGTTTAGACGGCGTGATTTGGGGCAAGTTGACCCCCGACGACGAGACTAAAATGCTCGTGCAGAATTGTCCGATCCCCATCGTGGCGATCAACGCGGCGGTTCCTCAGGTTCAAACTCAAACCATTCACGTGAACTGTGATAACGCTCACGGCATGTCTCTAGGGTTAGATCACCTCCTTTCCCTGGGCCACACCCGCATCCTCTTTCTGAGGGAAGAAGGGGAATTGAATACGCCGGATTGTATCTACCGTCTGGCCGCGTTTCGGAACCATCTCCAATCCAGGGGCATCGACGTTGTAGATTCGGACAGTTTGACCTGGGACTGGAATCTAGGACAGTTTGCCGAGTGGTGGCAAAGCAAGCCGGTTCACACCGCGGTCTTTTGTTGGAGCGAGCGAGCGGGTGGAGTTTTTCTGCGACGCGCCAGCGAACACGGTGTCTTGGTGCCCGACCAACTGAGTGTGATGGGCTTTGACAGCACTCGTTATTGCGATTTCACCCGACCTCGACTTACTGCGGTCTCCCAACCGATCCGCCAAATGTCTGAATCGGCCGGAACTTTACTTCTCGACATGATTGAGGGGCATAGACCCGATCAATCCCTGACCACCTTTCCGTGCGGACTCGATGTGAGAGACAGCACGGCCCGACCCCGACCTCACAGTTGAGACCCTATATGTATAAATCTCGAGCATTTACTCTTATTGAGCTACTCGTCGTCATTGCGATCATCGCGATTCTGGCCGCGATCCTTTTCCCTGTCTTTGCCCAGGCTAAGGCCGCCGCCAAGAAAACTCAGTCTCTGAGTAACGTTAAGCAGATCGCTCTTAGCGTTCTCATGTAAGGCAACGACTCAGACGACACCTTCCCCCAATCCGAAACCGGATCCGGTGATAACTACCTCGCCTGGTCAACTGCGATTTACCCTTACGTGAAGAACGGTGATAAGGGCAAGAGCGCCACGGGCATGGATCAGTCGTTTGCTGCCGACGGAATTTTCCGCAGCCCAGGCAACCCTCGGGCGATTAAACCCGGCGTTAATAGCGCGGGTGCGTTCTCTTACGGTGCACACCATGCTTTATTTGCGGCTAACTTTGGCCATGATCCGTCACAGGGCGCGCCAAACGCTGGCGTATCTGCATCGGTGGTTGATGCCCCCGCTGATTTGGTCATGCTGATGGAAAAGGGTGCCAATGCTGGCGGCAACAACAATGATTGGAACTACCCCTGGTTCCACGATTGGCAGCAGCAGTGGGTGGGTTCTATCCTCGGTACGGCGGGCGATCCCTCCACAATTACGCGAGACGGGGTTGACGTTTACACTCCGGGCAGTAGTGTTTACTCGCCCAAGTTTGACTCGGACTGCGTAGACGGTCTGGACGGCGGAGCTTGGGAGTGTGCGGCACACGCCCGTTATCGGTTCACGGGTAGCGCTCCTATGTCATTCGTCGATGGTCACGCCAAGGCAATCCATAAGGGCGCCATTAAATGGTTCAAGAACATATGGCTAGACCGCCGTAATCTCAACCACTACAGTTGGTATTACGGCTACATGAACGACGGCGGCTGGGGCTTCCCCGGTATCCATTAATTCAACCCGCGCCCCCGTCAATCTGTTTGATGGGGGCCTTTCCATGCTTCCCTGATATTGAAATGCCGGTTACAACTCTTCTTGCCACCCTGCTAGTTCTTAACCCAGCCACCGCCCTTTTGCCGCTGACTACGCGGGGCACGTCAATTGTTGATTCTCACGGAACCCCGTTTAGCCTTCGTGGCGCAAATCTGGGGAGCTGGTTTGTGCCTGAGATGTGGATGACGCCCTGGAAGCAAGAGCCCCCGGCCGGATCTAAATTGCCGAAGATAGAAGACGCTTTTGGTCTCTGGAATTGTTTCGAAACCCGCCTGGGAGCCAATGCGATGAACCGCGTGAGAAACTCCTGGCGAAGCAATTGGATCACGCCCAGCGACTTTGCTCGCATTAAAGCGGCGGGTATGAACCACGTGAGAATTCCGTTCTCCTTCACACTTTTGGACGAAATTGACGGCTTGACTACGTTGCGACGAGCCGTGGATGAGGCCGCAAAGACCGGGCTCTATTCGGTGCTGGATATGCACGGAGTTCCGGGCGGCCAAAATGGCGACCACACCAGCGGACACAAGGGTCAAAACGAACTCTGGTTCAAAGTGGAGAACATCACGCGGATGGAAAGCTATTGGACCCGACTGGGAAGAGAGTTTGGTAACGATCCTAAAGTGGCGATGTTTGACCTGATGAATGAGCCGTTCGGCGCTCCGAACCCGGCCATGCTTCACCTAGTCTATGATCGAGTGATCCGTGCGGTTCGTAAAGTGGCTCCTACCAAGATCCTCTTAGTAGACGACGGGTATAAGGGCTTTGAAACCACGCCGCATCCCAACTTGGCTCGGTGGACAAACGTGGTGTTTTCGTTGCATTTATATAACTTTGACGCCAAATCTACCTCAGATCAGATTCAAGCCGTCAAGGGTCGTGAGGCAAAGGTCAAAGAATTGCAGGGGTTTAGAGATTCGCCCTTGTACATTGGCGAATTCAACCTAGAACCCCACGGCGACCCGGCAAGCATGCGCGCCGTGATTAACGAATTCGATTCTATGGGATGGTCTTGGGCGATTTGGACCTATAAGGCCGTGAACGCAAACGGACCGATGGGGCAATGGGGCATCTTCCGTATGCCGGGAAAGATCGCCCAAATTGATCCGTTTACAGACGACGAGGCAACCACGATTGCGAGGATCAAAACCCTGAGGACCGAACGGCTGGAAGCGTGTCCCAGGCTCCTCGAAACCTTTGCCCCCAAGTAGTCACGAAAATTCGGGCAGGGTCATCCCCAGGCCACCGGCTTCCACGGCGTAGCCGGTAGTCGTCGGATGACCGTGCCGACGTCCGGGTGCCCGAGATCGCAGAAAATCACCCGGACTCGGGCACGAACATCCCGAGCCTACCGGCTTCGCCGACCTGTTTGGGATTCGACGGCGTAGACGGTAGTCGGCGGATGCCCGTGCCGACGTCCGGTTGCCCCGGAAAACCGACAGTCATCCGGATTGGAATTCCACGGCGGAGCCGGTAGCCGACCTATTTGAGAGCGGATGCGCTGGCGGTGCTTTCCCAGGGGAAGGCCGGATTGCCAAAGTGGCCATTCTTTGCGGTGGGTAGGTACTTGGTGTTCTTGAGTCCCAGGTGCTCAATAATGCCTCTGGGCGAGAGGTCGTAGAGGGCGCGCACGCGGCGCTCAATTTCCTCGGGGTCAATAGACTCTGTACCAAATGTTTCAATATTCACGGCTACCGGCTGTGCGATACCGATTGCGTAAGCAAATTGCACGACCACGCGCTGAGCGAGTCCGGCTTCTACGATGCACTTGGCCACGTGCCGGGCCATATAGGCGGCAGATCGGTCTACCTTGGTGGGATCCTTTCCGCTGAACGCACCGCCGCCATGAGGGCAAAGGCCACCGTAGGTGTCAACGATAATCTTTCGGCCCGTCACTCCGGTATCTCCCTGGGGACCGCCAACCTCAAATTTGCCCGTCGGATTGATATGGTACGTGATTTCGTCCGTCACGTAGTCGCTGTACTCTTCCAAAACCGGCTTGATAATTCGAGTGCGGACGATCTCTTTGATCGCCTCTTCCATGTTGGGGCCGTGCTGGGCCGAGACCACGATCGTATCGATATTCTTAGGTCGCCCTTTATCGTCGTAAACCACCGAGACTTGGCTCTTCACGTCGGGTCGAAGTCCCAAATCGGTGTGGCGGCGGCGGACCGCGCTGGCTCGGCGGGTGAGGGCGTGTGCAATGGCAATCGGGAGAGGCATCAGCTCCGGTGTCTCCGTGGTCGCCATTCCAAACATCATGCCCTGGTCGCCCGCGCCGCCTACGTCCACCCCCATCGCGATGTCTGGCGACTGCTCTTGGATGGCCACCAGCACTCCGCAGGTTTTGCCATCAAAGCCCAAATCCGTATTGTCGTAACCCGCTTCCACCGCGGTTTTTCGAACGATATGGGCCACATCAACGTAGGCTTCGGTGGTAACTTCGCCCGCAACTACGGCAACGCCGCGAGTGAGCAACGTTTCAATTGCGACTCGCGAATTAATGTCTTGCTCAAGAAAAGCGTCTAACAAGGCGTCAGAAATTTGATCAGCCAGCTTGTCTGGATGCCCTTCGCTGACGCTCTCGGAAGTGTAAATTCTCATTGGATTAGGTGTATAGGTTACCCGCCCGGCCTTAAGCGCACTCCCAAGGTGGTTGTATCGGCGAGAATCTGCCGCGCTCTCTTGGGGCTAATCAGTCAGTTCCTACTTTCTGCGTTGCGCCGTGATGACCTCGGTGTTCATGCCGGCCCAATGAAGCATGCCGCTGTAGCGACCGTGCTCCATCTTGATGCACTTGTCAACCACTACGTCTAGGCCCGCGGCTAAAGCCGCATCGGCGGCGTCGAGTTCGATGATTTTGAGTTGCATCCAAACCGCTTTCGCCCCGTTCTGGATCGCCTGGGCCACAATCTCCGGCAACTCACCGGGCGGACGAAACACGTTCACTACATCCACCGCAAAAGGAATGCTCGCCACGGTGGGGTAGCACTTCTCCCCCAAGATTTCTGTGGCCTTGGGGTGAACCGGAATGATGCGATACCCTTCATCCTGAAGATAGGATCCCACCATGTTGCTGGGCTTGGTGCTCTCGGTGGAGAGTCCCACTATCGCGATTAACTTTGCGTTAGATAGCGTGCGCCGAATCGCATCCCCGTTCTGATACCGTTCCCGTTGCTCGGGCGTGAGTCGCGTGTTCAGCCGGATATCGCATGCGGTGGTGGGGAAGGTTGACATAGGGGATTTAAGCGCTCCGGGATTTTCCTTCGTCGGCCGTATTTATAAACCAGGAACGCAAAGCGAGTCGCACGGGAATGTTCGTGCCGCCGTAACGGCAAGGCAATTGCGCCATCACGTTAGATTACACCCAGCGCTTGGTCCAAGTCCCAAAGAAGGTCGTCGGTGGTTTCTAAGCCTACCGATAACCGAATCATGGCGGGGGTGATCCCACTCTTGGCTAATTCTTGGTCAGACAGCTGCTGGTGGGTGGTGGACGCTGGGTGAATAACTAAGCTCTTGGCGTCTCCCACGTTAGCCAAATGCGAGAATAGCTGAAGCGCCTGGATGAACCGCTTACCCGAATCCCGAACGTCTCCCGTGCCCGATTTTAGTTCAAACGAAAGCACGGCGCCCGGACCCTTTGGCATGTACTTCAGCGCTCGATCATGATGCGGATGGCAGAGAAGGCCCGCGTAATGCACGCGCTCTACCTTTGGATGTGATTCCAAGAATTCAGCGACGCACTGCGCGTTCATCACATGCCGATCCATTCGTAAAGAAAGCGTTTCCAGCCCCTGCAGCAATAAGAAAGAGTTCATCGGCGAGATACACGCGCCGGTGTCCCGAATGGTCTCCGCCCGAAGTTTCATGAGAAAGCCGTAATGGCCAAACGTATCAAAGAACCTCATGCCATGGTAGGACGGTGACGGCTCGGCAATAGTGGGATACCGGGAGAAATCAAAATCGCCGGAATCCACTACGACTCCGCCGATGCTACTTCCGTGACCCCCAATAAACTTAGTGGCGGAGTGGATCACGATGGTGGCGCCCCATTCAATGGGTCGGCAGAGGTAGGGCGTAGAGAACGTTGCGTCGACAATGAGAGGCAACCGCTTGCTTTTAGCTAAGTCGGCCAACCCTTCTAAGTCTGGAATGCTATTCACCGGGTTTCCAATGATCTCCACAAACAGCGCTCGGGTCTTGGGGGTAATCGCTTGTTCCCAAGCCAAGACTTCAGCCGGGTCCACAAAGTTGACCGCGATGCTGAGTTTTTGAAGCGTGTGGGCCAAAAGGGTAAGGCTTCCCCCGTAGAGCTGAGATGAAGCCACCAGGTGGTCTCCTGGGCTACAAAGAGTCATGAACGTGGCAAATTGAGCGGCCATCCCGCTGGCGGCGGCCACCGCTCCGGTGGCGCCCTCTAAAGAAGCCATTCGCTCTTCAAACACGGCGGTTGTTGGGTTGCTAATTCGGGAATAGATGTTCCCGTATTGCTTAAGTTCAAACAAGTGGGCGGCTTGGAGGGGATCTTCAAACACGTAACTGGTGGTCTGGTAGATCGGAACCGCCCGCGCGCCTACGTGCGGATCGGGGATCTGCCCCGCATGAAGCATGCGGGTTTCAAAGCCAAATTGGCGAGTTGAACTCAAGCGGCAAGTTTATCCTGTCTTTCGCTTAAAGGGCAGAAGGCAGGCTCAATACCGAATAAAATCGCTCACTGCAGGAGTTCGGCAAAGCTCTTCAAGTTCAATCTCTCCCGGCCGCTGGGGCCGGTCTCGGTCTGTACTTACAATGCATAGGAAGCCGAGGTAATCCTGATTCGTGGCTCTAAACTGATGCCACGTCATCGGCGGAATGTGGACCACGGTATGAAGATCAATCGGGTTGATGGAATCACCGACCAGAACCTGCCCAGACCCACGAATAATCATGACCGCATGCTGATGACAGTGTCGCTCCAGCGTTGAATGCCCCCCGGGCCCAATCTCAAAGTACCGAAACTCAACGGGCAGGTCATCGATCCCCCTAAACAGGGTCTGCCGAGTGATACTCTTAAAGTGCGTTCCGTCTTCCTTATACGGATGAACGTTGACTCCTTCCCACGTATAAGTTCCGTCGGATGAGATAATCATCGCATTGTATGGTACCCCCGGCAAAAAGGGGGCACCAAGGATCTTGGCGGACTCCGATGTCTGCACGGCCGCCGTTTGATAAGCCTTGCCCGGGCACCTGAAAAGGGCCCGGCGCGCAGTTGATTCTCATTCCGCGGTGGTTTCTTACCGTGGCGGAGAAATAGAGTCTACTTTGCAGAATAGCGGAAGGAATCCATGGGAACGTATACGCCTGGTGCGGTGCGGCCCTTAAACGTGATCGTTACCTCAGTGTCATCGACTTCAACCAGGAGGTAACCGTACGTTTGACCAATGGCTTTCACACGGCTTATGTTCCAGCCCGTGTTAACTCCCGCATAGGGCCCGGGAGCGTAGAACGGGGCGCCGGCGGTGCCGGCGACAAACTGGTGAAGCTCGGGGCCGGGATTCGACCCTTCCCGCGTGATCAGCATATGATCGTAGAGGTGATCGTGACCGGCAAAGAACGTGCGCGCGCCCGCCTTGATGAGACTGTTCCAGAATGCGTCTCGCTTGGGTGGGTCTGCATCCAGAACGTCGGTATGATGCCCATCCATAAATGCGGCTTCGTGACCCGCCGAGAAGATAAACGGCTTTTTGTGGGCGGCCAGAGTTTCATCCAACCATGATTGGTTTATCGCCGGTTTGGGAGTCGAATACTCGTCTAGGCCTACCAGCAGGACGGGCCCCGATTCTACGTAAAACGTGAGGTTTTTCTCCGATGAGGGCCCATTCTGGGGCAACGCGTACATGCCAGAGAAAACCTTATTCCAAACTGCGACCCCTTGCGGGCAATGGGTTTCGTGATTACCGCGCACCGGGTAAACGCCAATGCCCGCCGTATATAGGGGCTGCATAACGCCCCGCCAAGTGAGGAGCTCTTTCTCAAAGTCTTCCTGACCTTTGGATCCCCCCACTAGGTCTCCGGTCCAAACTAGGAATCGGGCTTTTTCGTTCATCGTGGCCTGGGCAATCTCACCCGTGATCACCACGTTGACTCCATTCTTGTCTTCCGGACGGGCGTGTTTAGTATCGGAACGACCGTCGCCCGAAACCACAAAGCTCCATTTTTCCGCAAAGGCAGATGGCAATGTTAATAAGGCCAAGGCGGCAAAAACCAACCGGTGCGCTTTCATATTCAAAGTATGCGCACCATCCGCTTCTTCGAATCTGAATTCTTCTTAACAAAGGGCGTCCCGTGTCTTTCCCTCACACGAATTGAAATTCGGGCGACGTGAAAAGCAGTCGGCAAACCGCAGAAGCCGTGGCATCTGCGTTAGCTTCGGTTAACCGGCCGCCGCAAGCTTTAGCCGCGGCCCCCGTGAGCGAATCTGCTTTCTCTGGCTTTACCCTCACGTCAAAGACCGAGAGAAGTTTTTGAACCACTCCGCTTGGCGTGGGGTCTTTTGTAAATAACTGAAAGGTGGCGTATCGCATGGGCGACCTCTGCCCTTTGCCTTTGCCGAACAATCGCTCGGCCCAGGCTATTCTCTGAAGTAACGTGGCAGAACTGATCCACTTTGCGCCACCGTCCCATCCAGAAACGTCGGGTGGATACATCAGTGACATTCCCAACTTCTTCATTGAATCTGAGGCCAAGACAGCGGGAACGATCTCACTTCTGACCACGTTCTTGCCCGCTCCTCGAACGGCCTCACCTACGGTCTCTCCGATCCCTAGCTGCCGAAGAGTGGAGACGCAAATATCCACCGGACATTTAAATTCGCTGGCTACCGCCCGGTCCGAGACAAATTCGGGCGATCTCATAATGGCCTTGAGCAGAGGCTTGATCTCTAGGTTGTGGGCCCGGAAGATATCGGCAAATCGTTTGATCGTGGCAATTTCGGGGTTTGGATAGACAAACCAACTCCAAACCTTCCCGGTGATGTACTCGGCGGTACGAGCTTGGTCGCACAGGATGTTCAGGATGTCGTCTCCATCTAACGGTCCTGAGTTGCCCAAAAAGGTTTTGTTGCCGCTGTCGTGTTTCCTCGAAGTAAAGGAGAAGGTTGCTCCGGCCTGCTTCTTAACCTTGCCGATTTTTCCTTTACCGGCGCCGCGCTGAAAGGTCCATCCGGTAAACGCCCGTGCTCCCTCTTGGACATCTTTTTCTGTGTAGTGGCCAATTCCCAGGGTGAAAAGCTCCATCACCTCTCGGGCAAAGTTTTCGTTGGCGTGTCCAGCCGAGTTTTCTTGATTATCAAGCCAAAGCAGCATGGCCGGGTCTTTACTGGTGGCGGAGAGCAATGTCCGAAAATTCCCGGTTGCGTTCTTACGGAGAATTTGATTCTGGGCGTACATCAGCATCGGAAACTTTACTTTGCTGGCACTGGTGGCAAAGTGGTCGTGCCAAAAGAGGGTCATCTTCTCCTGCATGGGGCGCCTTGTCATCAGCATTCTCAGGGTCCACCAATTGACGACGGCGGGCATTCGAACTACTTGTAACACGCCTTGCTCTAGGTCTTCGATCTGCACATCGAATCCTTCCTCGGCAGATTCGTAATCCGCCAGCCGATCCACCGCCGCATCGTAACCGCCCTCTAGGTAAAAATTGACCTCATCCTCGCTTGCTCCAAGGCCAAAACGTCGCAAGAGATGGGTGACCTTATCGCGATCTAGGGTGAGCGGCATACCCTTCCAGACGTGTGAAAGGAGTATTGGTTCACTCGGTAAACCAATCCGCAAAAACAGAATGACCATCGGCACCCATTGAGATGCCGATGGTCGAGAGCGTGAACTTAAGCGAGTTTAGGCTTCTTTGGCGGATGAACCGGTGTAAGTAGCTTCATTGACGAACTTGAACAGCTTGGTGCCTTCAAACTCAGCCGTCAAAGCATAACGGGTCTGTTCTCCGGACTTCGTCTTCCGGACCATTTTGGTCTTTTTGACGTCGGTTTCCGGAATGTCTACATGCGATCGCGTCTTCAAGTTGTAAAACTGCATTTTTTCCCTCCACAGCTGGGATCCTCATTTAACCCCACTGGTATTTGTTCGGAACTGATCATATCATATCCCAGGTTCAAATGAACCTGCACAATGCATTTGATGCGACAACAAAACAAAAAGAAAAATCAATCCCATTTCTTGGCTTAATCACGCAAGTGCAATTATTGTCAATTTATTCGCATGCAATTAAGAATCGTTGCACATATGCGACGTATATAATAAATACATGAGAGAAAGAAGATCCCGAGAACCTCAGATAGCCCAAACGGGGGTTCAATCAGTCGCAAAGATTTATGAAGAGCATTCGCTCACAGAGTTGCGAGCCTCTGGTTATCGCATTACAATGCCCCGCGTACAGGTGTTGCGTGCCTTGGCCGATACTAGGTTCGCGCTGAGCGCTTACGCAATTCACGAAAAAATCATCAACGGCGGCGGAAAAATCGACGTGGTATCGGTTTACAGAATCTTAACGACTCTTCAGGAAGTGGGCCTAATCCATCACATTGGAGTCGTAGATGGTTATTTCCCCGTTCGAGTAGATTCACCAAACACTCGTAGATCAGAAGTAATGGTTTCTGAAGAGACTAACGAAGTCACAGAAATGATACTTCCCATTTCCGTGATTGAAGCGATCGAAGAGCAGTCCAAAGCGATGGGCTTTGAAGCTACTACCATCAAAGTAGAAATTGTTGGTACGCACATTACTAAGCCAAAATTTAAGGAATAGGCCAGTACCTTACTAGCCGTCTAACCCACTAGTTAGACGGCTAGTATCAAAAATTATCGCTCCCCAGGTAAGACGATTCCCCTCATAATGGTTCTTTGGGCTAAGAGGAATACTGCCAATGTGGGTAGTGCGGCCAAGGATAGTGCGGCCATCATCACCGCTTTCGGAGCGGTATTTTGGAGCTGATAAATCCAGACCATCAGGGTCCAAAGGCGTTCATCTTGGCAAACCAAAAAGGCGTAAATAAAGGTGCTGTACGCGCCCATAAAAGCCAGAAGTGCCAGATATCCAAGCACTGGGCGGCTGAGGGGGAGAGCAATGCGAGCCATCATCGTGGTTTCGGGGGCCCCATCCATCTGGGCGGCTTCAAAGAGTTCGGAGGGTAATGAATCAAAGAAACCCTTGAGCAAAAAGATCATATATCCGCTTGCTGCGCCCGGAAGGACTAAGGCGGCAAAGGTGTTGAGCAAACCCAGGTCTTTTAAAAGCAGAAAAGACGGAATCATCGCAACTTCGGCGGGGAACGCCATGGTTGCAAGCAGAAAAATCAAAATTTGCCCGGAAGCTCTAATCGGGTATCGGGAAAGGGCGTAAGCCGCCAGTGGGTTCACGATCAGTTGCGTGGAAACGGCAAGCGCACATAGCAACAGCGTATTCCACACAGATCGCCCGTTGAGTAAGACGTAGTCCAAAACGTAGGCGTAATTTCGAGCCGCAAACTCACGCCTAAGACTTCCTTTATTTTGAAATGCAAATTGGGCTTCGTCTGCGGTGATCGGCATCGGTTGAGCACTAACCTTTGCCCAGAGATCCTCGGCCCCGGTCGTTTTGTATCGGGTAGGGAGCCCTCTAAGTCTAAATTCATCCAGAATGGTCCCCGGTCGCGGCACTAGTTCCTCAAAACGCCGGCCAGTACCTTTAATTTCTGGAGGAACGCGCGAAAATTGATTCTCGCATCGCGCACGAAGCCACTCCTGGTAAAGCCGATGGGTTCGAATGGGAATTCTAAATTCGGCTGGCAAACTTTGTTTGAATTCTTGCCATTCCCTAAACTTAAGGGTATTTGGCGGATTCCACGTGGGGCGCTCAAGGAGTTCTGAGGGAGGATCTACCGTCTGAAACGCGGTGTTTTCTTCCAGGTAGACACGGTTGATTTCTCCGATGTTTGGATACCGCATTCGCAACCACGCTTGATACTTTGTGCGGAGTCGGCTCACCACTTGGTTTGGGGCGAGTTTGAATCCAGCCGACCAAAATGGCGTCGGCAAATGAGCCAAGAAATCTCGATATCGGGCCACGAGTGCCGGATTCGAGGTCACGCCGATTCTGGTCGAGGCAATGATCGAGGCATTCCCCGCATATTTATCGTCCACGTACTTACCCGCAAGCGCCCCATCGTCTGTGAGGTAGGCCGGGAGAACGGAGGGAATATTCTGGTCAAAGGCGCCCGCCAACCCAGACCCCACCATCATCACAAACGGGTACAGCGTGGTAAGTGCGCCTAAACTGAGCAAAGCGTAAATGCTGAGTAGGGCCAGGCGCGCCCGTGGGCGCTTGGACCCCACCTTCCCCACCAAGCTCATAGCTCAGAATACCGGGCATCACTAAGTTGGCGGCAGACTTGAGATTGCGTTACGCGTTAAACATGCTGGATGCCAATGAAGACTCGCTTACATCCAGTCGGCCATAATTGGCTTCCATGCCTACGTTGCCCCGAATAACCGGTACCTTTCTGGACGAGATAACCCACGACATTCCCAGCCAGAACTGGAGCGCAACTCAGTGGCGCAAGGAGTTTGAGCTTTACAAGAAGATCGGCATCGATACAATCATTATCATTCGAGCAGGCTATCAGAACAAGTGCATCTTCCCGGCCAAATCTATTCCCAACCTCCTCCCCGTCTATGAGGATCTGGGAGAAACGTTCTTCAGCCTAGCCGATGAATTGGGACTGAACCTATATTTGGGCACCTACGACTCTGGCCAATTTTGGCATCAGCAATCTTGGTGGAAGGAGGTAGACCTCAACAAGGCGTTTATAGAAGAAGCCGCCTCTCGCTACGGGCATCACCCAAGCTTTAAGGGCTGGTATTTATGCCATGAAACCAGTCGCAATGATGCTCACATCATCGAACTCTTTAACGGTATCGGGCGATTCTGCAAAGCTACAATGGACCTGCCCGTTCTCATTTCTCCCTTCCCCCAAGGTGCTAAGCAAGGCGGAGGCGGCGTGATGGGGCTTGACGATTCTCTTGATCACTGGAACCGAATCTTTGCGGAGACGCACGGCGCATTTGATGTTTGCGCATTTCAGGATGGTCAAATCCACTATCAAGAATTGCCCAAGTTTCTGAGTGGTATTTCCAACTTGGGCCACCAGCACGGCGTGACCATTTGGTCCAATCTCGAATCATTTGATCGAGACATGCCCATCAAGTTTCCCCCCGCCGACTGGCGGTACCTGAGATTCAAGCTTGAATCCGCGGCGGCGGTGGTAGACAAGGTGATCACCTTTGAATTTCCGCACTTCATGTCGCCGAACTCTTGCTACCCGGCAGCCCACAATTTGTTTGACCGCTACTCTGAGTTTGCCGGCGGATTTTAGCGCACGGATCCGGCCAGATCTTGAGGACCAACGTTATCCACTAATTTGCGATGAGTAGACGTTCGGATCAATTCCTTGAGGTGAGTCTCGTACGCCTCTGCGTCAATCGGAATCTCCATGGTTTGACCGGTAAACGAGGAATACAGCATTGCATTGGCAAGCTCTACCGAGTGAATGCCTTCTTGCGCCGGGGCGATGAGCGGTTTGCCGTCCAATATCGCATCAACAAAGTTTCGAAGCACTTCTAAGTGTTGCCCTCCGTAGCCTGAGACCGGGATTTCACAGTTCCAGACCGTGGGTGCGCCAAAAGATTCTGAACTGGTCGCACAGAACTCCTTCACGGAGACTGTGGTTCTTGTGAATGTGATCCGGCCATCTTCGTAAACCACTTTGCCGCGATCTCCCACCACCTCTAATCGATTAGTGCCCGGAGCCTCACCGGTGGTGGTCACAAATATTCCGGTTGCGCCGTTCGGGTGCTCCAGGTATGCGGTGACGGCATCCTCCACTTCAATGTCGTGGAATTTGCCAAGCTGGCAAAATGCGCGCACCCGACTCGGCATACCAAACAGCCACTGATAGAGGTCTAAATTGTGGGGGCACTGATTGAGCAAAACTCCGCCACCCTCGCCCCCCCAAGTTGCCCGCCATCCGCCAGAAGTGTAATAGGTGGCCGTTCTAAACCAGTTGGTGATGATCCAGTTGATACGGGAAATTTCGCCCAGTTCTCCAGACTGAATGAGGTTGCGAATGGCCAGGTAATGGGGATCTGTGCGTTGGTTAAACATTGCGGCAAAGACCGACTTGCCGGTGTGACTAGCAATGAGTCGTTGGCAGTCTGCTTTGTGCACCGAGATCGGCTTCTCAACCAGCACATGTAGTCCTGCGTTCAGCGCTTCAATCCCAATGGTAGTGTGCCCATAGTGGGGAGTTGCGATGAGTACCGCATCCACCAAACCCGAGTGAATCAGTTCTGATGCACTGGTAAAGCCAGGCACCTCAGAAGCGGTCTGCAGCCTTTGCTCAACCAGATCGCACACGGCTCCCAACTTCAGTCGGGCCACTTTGGGAATATTTTCTTTCACGTGACCGCTTCCCATATTCCCTAATCCAATAACCCCTATTCGCACCGTATCCATGGTGTGTACTATAGCGAGTTCGGCACTTGTGCCGTCAAGGGAACGGATGGAGGATGAATGGTCGCCCCGGCCTCCCATTCCCCTAGCATGACTACCAGCTTCTTGCCGTCCTGGAGATTCTCCCTCTATTCAAACCGCAAATTCGCTAGAGGACCCAGATATATTTGCCGATTAATTGATTTGTTGATTCGTACAATCGGCTGAAGTCATAGGCGAGCGATCTCGGTTCGGAGTCGCCGGCACTTGATGCAGCAGGCAAAGCTACAGGACGCCGCCGCCCAGGAAAGGATTCCAATGAAAAAAATTTCGACATTGAACCAAGCGTTCACCATAATTGAACTTCTTGTTGTTATTGCGATCGTGGCGATTTTGGCCGTGATCCTTTTCCCCATCTTTGCTCAAGCCAAGACCCAAGCCGAGCAAATTAGATGCCTTAACAATTTGCGGCAACTTAGCCTGGGTCAGTTGACCTACACCACGGACCATGACGACAATTTGCCGGGAATCGGAGCCGGACTTGGTCCCAATCCATACTCTCCAAATAACCGATGGGGATGGGTAATCAAGGTCGCGAATTTTGACTTGCGCGTGGGCGAATATACGTTCCCCAGTGGCCCGTTTGCCGGACAAACCGCAATGGGTGAAATTTGGCCCTACACCAAGAATAAGAGTATCTACATGGAGTCTGGCAATAACAGCCAGTGGCCCAACGTTCCCGCGGGAAGCGATCGCGTTTCTTACTCCATGAATTCATGCTTTGGGCGAAAATCTGCAAGTGAATTCCCCCAGGGTCCCAGCTCAATCATTCTTACCGAAGAGCAAGGCGTGGGCGGGTCGGTTGCCGTGAATGACGGCGCGTTTTTGCCCATGAACCCCAATGATCGACCGACCGATCGCCATCACGGAGGCGGCAACGTGGGATTTCTAGATGGTCATTCTCACTGGTATCAACAAAGCTCACTCGTGTTCAACAAGGCAACGGATACCAACAAATGGTATCTGTTTAACCCGTATCGAACGGAAGACGGACCCTCGACCAAGGCGGAAGTAACTCGCCTTAACTCGATTGGACTTTGTCGCTACGCTATAAAGTGACCGCTTCGGGATCAGGAAGGTGCTTGAGACTTTCTCGAGCATCTACCTGGTTCTTAACGAGTTCATCTACCTGAATTCGACCGTCTTTAAACCGGATGATTCGCCGGCAATGCTGGGCGATTTCTTCTTCGTGGGTCACAATCACCACGGTCTTCCCTTCTCGGTTTAAGTCTTGAAAGACGGCCATGATTTCTTCACTCGTTCGCGAATCGAGGTTTCCCGTGGGTTCATCGGCAAGAATCAGCATGGGGTCGTTAACAATGGCCCGCGCAATGGCCACCCGCTGCTGTTGACCGCCCGAGAGTTCACTGGGTTTGTGATCCATCCGCTGGGACAATCCAACCACGTCTAAAGCCTTCCGGGCACGCTCGGCCCGATTTTTCACCCCGGCGTACATCAGAGGCAGTTCCACATTCTTGAGTGCGCTGGTTCGGGGCAGAAGGTTAAAGTTTTGGAATACAAAGCCAAGATAGCGGTTTCTCACTTCGGCAAGGTCATTGTCACCCATTTGGGCAACCGCCTCTCCGTTGAGAAAATATTCGCCGCCACTCGGCCGATCTAAGCAGCCAATTACGTTCATAAACGTCGATTTGCCGCTCCCCGAAGGACCCATTATTCCCACAAAGTCGCCTTGCTCAATGGACACGGTAACTTGTCGTAGGGCATGAACTACCTGATCTCCCATCACGTAGTCCTTCACCAGCTCTTTGACTTCAATAATTGCCTTGCCCATTTCAACTTCTACGTAGCATTTCACCATACCCGCCACGGCTAAGAGTCCTGGGACCTGGCAATCCGCGAAAAAGGATTTCTGACCCCTCACCGCTACGCTCAGATTGTGTAACCTGGAGGATATGACGCTTACCGTTCCGTTTGCCCAGTTCACCGATGCGGTGCGACGGGAACTTGCCGTGAAGTCGGTATATATTCATGCCAAAGGGGCTTGGGTGGTGGTGACGGCGGCGAATGTGAATACCGGAGCATCCGTCCAATCTACAACCCGTCTGCCCGCCGACAAGATTCGGGAAACCCTAAAAAAAGACGGTTTCCTGGTGAACGACGGATCATGGGCCACGATTGTTGAAACAGAGTTACCCGAAACCCATTCACCATTGCTAACCGTTGTGGCTATCGGATACTCGAGCGCTGACAATGTTCCGGGAGTTTGGGTGGATGCCTTCCCGGAAGAACCGGCCAAAGTGGACGCTCTCAGGGCCATGTTCGATGAATTCCGCCAGTCTGGAGAATTAGATGACGTGCCGTTTGAGGAGTTCTTGCGGCTTTCCAACCCTAACGTAACTATCGTTTCGGGGGCTGAGCTGGCAAAGTATCTTGCTTCGAAGCGTCTTCCTGCCTAAAAAAGGTCTCGACGCTTCTCACCCACAGAAAGGCGGCAAGGCCACATATCAGGGTGCCAACGATCAACGGAATGTATGCCACCTCGTGGGCTTTTATCAGCTTTGCCGCATACCAAAAGACCCCAATTCCTCCCGCGGCCACCACCACCGCCACCACCTTTAGCCAGAAGATGCCAAATTCTGATCCCAAATAAGCGGGGATGCCCGGAGCCTTTTCTTCGCAGTAAGCCTCCACAATTGCCTCAGATTCCTTAATCGGGAGTTGCATTCGCTCGCTCACAACCCGGGCCAGCGCGTATCGGCTGACCGGCTTTCGCGCCTCGTAAGCCGTTTCTAGCTGGGTCTTGAGTAGAGTTTCCGGATCAACCTTAACCGGTGCGACGTTGCTAGCGGGAGAAGACATACTTCATGGTATCCCAGATATTTGGGGACCCGTGCAAGTTTTGCATCAAGACCTACTCCGCGCGAGATTTGTTCCGCTAATTGTTGTCTTTGTTGCTTAAAATATCCTTGACATAGGCCGGGAATCGGGCGGCGCGTCGAGTTTCCAGCGCAATCCATACCCATTCCGTTTTGGCCTCTACAATCAGGGACTCTCCCCGAAATATTCCCGTGAACCGCTCCGCTCTCACACCCCTAATTGGACCCAGTTGGGTGGCGATGGTGAGGCGATCTCCTAAATTGGCGGGGAGGTGATAGATGATTTCGTGCCGTCTCACCACAAAAGAGCCACCAAAAGATTCCATCCGCTCCATTCCGATTCCAAGGTCTTCCGCGTGCGCACGGGCCACTCTTTCTGCGTATTGCAGATACACCGTGTTGTTCACGTGGTCAAGTTCGTCAAGATCTTCTGGTTTCACCGTGACGTCAATCGAAAAATCGTAATCTACGGGCGAACTCATAATTCGCGACCTGCTTTCTTGAGGTTTGCGGTCAGTCGGTCAGCTAGAGTTTGGTCGGTCCGCGTCATTTGGTGGATTTGCCGCAAGTACTCTGACATCAGCTTCACCTGAAGTAACTGCGATTCTGGCCGATAAGCCCGGCCAGACCGGGTTACGGAGTCCAGCAATAACCACATGCTCATCCGAAAACTGTTGGCCGCCAGGTGGCGAAACTCACTCCGTGAGGGCTCAAGAACGGGCTCGTGAGTGGTGAGTCCGTTGCCCAGCAACAGAAAGGAGTACTGAATCTCAAATCTTTGCGGCGATTTCAGCACCCACATCTGGGGGTTGAAGCCTTGCTCTAGTTGTTTGCGAGTGATCATAAACAGCGCGTGGGCCGGGTACGGACCATCTGACCAAAGCGTCTTGGTAAAGTAGTCTGCCCGGCTGGTTTGCCGCACCCCGTAGATTCTCTGAAGGCCGGGGTCCAGGGCCCATCCCAGCCAATACCAAGGAAGCCTCAGGTCTTTGAGTTGCTGATCGGTGGTGGGTCCCCCTTGCTTTCGGGCCTCTAGTTCGGGCGGAACTGCGAGGTCTGAAACGCTATTTCCTGCGTAAAGCCGACCGAACTCTGCCATCTCCCAGAAGGGATTTTGCTTGAGTAACACCAACCGCCCCGTTCTCATTTGGTGCTGAAGTGTGAGGAGGCTTCGATACTTGATTCGCGCCAACCTTTCCGTGGGATCGTTGCCCTCTCCAACGGTTTGGTTAACCACTTCATCCAGGTGCCGGAGGTTTGCATCGGTTGGATCACTCAGATATTCGTCTTGGGCCCGATACACGGTCGGACCAAACGGGAGGGAGACATCAGGAATCCAGTGGGCAATGGTGGCATGCTCCTTCCCATGAAATCCGTCTTCACTTATTCGGTTGAGGGCAATTCCGATCGGCAATTTAAACAGGTCAACGTTCAGGATCTGGTCGCGAGCCTTGATTGCCATGCTGAGCGATTCAATGTCTGGTCCGCTCCAAACCGGGATTTCCCGCGCCAATCGTTGCTGAAATTCGACATCGCGTTGCTCCGCCGTCGGACCGGGAAGAGGCTGCCCGCCCGGTTGGAGAGGTCGGTCGGTTTGCGCATTAAGCGGGGCGTCTTTAAGCTGGGAACGTTGGTTAAAAACAAAACCCACCACCGCAGACAGTTCCGCGCTCGTTAAGTGCGCAGAAGCGCGACGGGTGAGGTTGGCCTCATCAAAGCCATACCAAACCAGTTCAATTCCGTCTGGACTATGACAGCTTGAGCACGCCTTTCCGTCTCGGCCGGGGGTCCGCCATGCCGAGACACCGGGGCTCGCCAGACCAGAAAATCCGGCGAGGCCCAAAAGAAGTGCAATCACCGCGGAGAAAAGAAGCGATCTGATCCTACGGCAAACAGAGTGGCGTTATTGATGGCGTAAACCACACCGTTCGCCCCAATTGCAGTGGGAGTGTACGCCTCGCCGATTCCTGGGGTCAGGCGAATATGCTCGGTGAATCTGCCCGCATCCAGGTTCCAGCGATACAGTACGCCATCTTCGCAGTTAGCAATGATGCTGTTGGTAATGGGGTCCACCGCCGCACTATTGATACACCATTCGCGCACCGCACCGGGCACCCACCAGAAGCTACTATCCGGCGTAGGGCCCAGCTGAGTGGCGTACTCACCCATGGTGGTGAAGCCCGAAATAGACTCCAACTCGGTGGTAGACGGATCGAGAACGGCAATCCGATTCTTGCCATCTCCGTATGCGCCGGCGTAGTTGTTATATTTACACATCAACAAGTAGGAGGAGTGGCCGGTGTAGTTGGCCAACGTTCGGGTGGGGACCACAGAAGGGGTGTCGTCCCAGCCAAATGCTCCGGGGGTTTTAGCCACACTCAGGTCGGAATTAAAGTGAAGGAGCCAGCCGCGCAAGTGGTTGGAATACCAAGGATTCTCCAGAACTCCGTAGTAAACGTCACCATCGGGTGCCACCAGCGGAGCTGAGGTTCCGTCGCTATCGACATGGGCCGGCAGTCCGCTCTTGGGGTCCATCAACAAGACCTTGAACTTAGGTTTGAGCGTAATTGAGTCTAAACCAAGCAGGTAACCGCCCGCACCGTAGCCTTTGGCCACTGTGTACAGGGTTTTGCCATCTCGGCTCAGAGCCGGACCGCAGTTCATTTTGGGCAACGGAGTATTGGCGTCACCGGTGGCATCTTGCGCAGAAACAAAGACGCCGCCGCCATTCATCGTAACGCGAGCAAATCCACTCTGAAGTCCCAGCGGATTGCTGGCTACCACTTGGTAGGAGAAGTAAACACTTCCGTCTGGCCCGGTGGTAAGCGGCGAGCAGATCCTGATGGCGTTGTCGTAAGTTGCAGAAGAGCTTGCGTAGGCGGCGTCGCCGTAGAAAGCAACTGTCCGTTTCCTCGCGTATGCAGAATCTGGGGAACTGCGGAAAACTATATTCCCCCCTGCATCTGGCCAAGCGGCCCAGGTGGTAAAGAACCCGGCATAGACCGAACGCGGATCAAACAGGTTTCCCAGCGGAACATTCACCAATGTCGGACCGTAAGAGGGACCCCAGTTGTGGGGAGGCAACTGGTAGTTGGTGTCTTCTTTCCATACCAAACTTCCGGTGGGGCCACTATGGGCTTCAATTCGGTATCCGTCGTAGAGTCCCGTCTTGACCGCGATGACCACCGTGTTGTTGGCGGTAATGCAGGGGGAACCGTAGTGGATCAAGAGGTCTTCGCCTGAATACGGAGGATTTAGGTCAACCGGGGTTTGCCACAGAATCTTGGTCAGACTTTGGGCGGCCACCCCCGCCGTCGCATCATGTTGCGCGTTTCGGCCGTAACCCATCCAAGCCCTGAGCCGCCCCGGCTCTGTGCGCGTGGGAACAAAGGTCAGCGAAGTTAGGCCAATCAACGGAAGAAGACTGAAGGCGGGCAATCGAAGAGCAAAAAAACGGCGCTTGTCAAACATGATAGTGGGAGTATAGCGGTCAATCGTCAAATCAGCAACCGGATTTTTACATCGAGAAGATTTGAGAAGACTTCTGTATCACGCACGCAAGAAGATTACGCTAACTTTGCGACACGTATTAAATGTAGCCTGCGGATATCCGTGCCGCGGTCCGGGTGATCTGGCTTTAAACGCCAACCGAACCGATTGACGACTGGGGCCCTCTATCAGTAGGTTGGCAAAATCGTACCTTTCACCGCCTGATCAGGGAAAATAAGAAGATTATTGACGAAACTGGTGATAAAACCCATGGGATATGATAAGTTAAAAATTATTACAGGAGAAAAAAAGCTGATGATTCTAAAGTATAAACCTATTGGGGTTTCCCTATTAACGGCAATATCTGCGGTCACGTTTGCGTTCAACTGCTTGGCGCCAGACTTTTCGGGGTACCAGAAGTGTTCGACTGCGGTAGCAGTGTGTAACCTCTACTGCAGTGGTACAGGGCTTGTTCTTTGCATGCAGGCTGCGCACGACCATAATTATCCCAAAGAGCCGTGCACTTCATAAGTCAGTCAGCACAATACATCGTGAAGATTCGCCAGTATCGTCCTATTATAATCGGCTTGGTACTGGCCTTGCCATTCGTCGCGTGGATTTTTATGCGAGGAAAGTCGGAAAGCCAAGATCAGTACGTGGCTCGAATGTTCGCACGGCACACAGGCTTGAGTGGGGATTCGTTATTGCAGTTCATGGGAACGCAAGATCATTTACGCCGTAAAATTGCAACAGAAGCAGATTGGGCCGTTGTGGAAAAATTTGCAGCCTCCCCGCACATTGAATTTCGTGTTAATTCTGAAATAGCGCTAGGATTCACGGTGGGGACGCGTTTTGAAAATCGAGCACGCGCCGTTTTACGAAAGCTAGCCGAGGATTCTGAACCTGGGATAAAGTTGATTGCCCTGTACACCCTTACATCTATGCGAGATCCGGATGCGTCTCGATTCCTTGAGACAGACCTAGAGAGCAAAGACCCATTCGTGAGCACTAAAGTTCGTGAATTTGCGATACGGGAAAAAATTAAAATTGACCGCCCCCTAAGATGAAAAGCCGTCCTTCCTCCGCTGTCCGGCCGATCATTGATTCACTGAGTGGTGTCGCTGAATCGCTTGGCCTACTCATCTGCATCTATCTTTACTTGGCTGATCGCTTCGCAGTTCAGGTGCGGTGCTTTGGCTCCAGCGGATGTGATCGTCTTGCCGCCTCTCTTCCTCGTGCCATCTCCTGGTTACCCATTCCAATAATAGGTATTGCCAGTTTGTCGGTAGCGCTAGTAATTAATATCGCCTCGATGACGTTTCGGAAGAGAAGTCATCAGCTCGAACGACTCCACTATCTGGTTGCACTAGGCGGGTCTATTATTTCATTAACGTTGACTCTATTCGGGCTCGTTTCCGCTCGCACGATGTGCCCATGGTGTCTCGGCGTCCTTGTGTGCACGGCCGCAAGTGCCAGTTTGAGCAAATGGCATCTTAGTCAAAAAATCTGTCCCAAGCCCGATACCGCATATTATTCATTGACTGCAATGAGTTTGGCGATTACCGCCGGGGTTGTCATCTATTTCAAGCTTCAAGACATGACCTTATCGAGTCAAATTATGCCAGAAGAACTTAGAGAGTTTAATCTGCGTGACGTTGCGGGAGATATCTTCGCGAAACGGGCCTCGGAGGTTACGATCCCTACTTTTGTCGCCTTTTACTCCCCTGGATGCGGCGGTTGTATCCATTCAATGCAGTTCGTCGGGGGCCAGTATGGGCCGAAGGACTTATCTTGTTTTGAGCCGCGAATCATCTGCGAACCCGGTTCCACTTCTTTTTCTGGCATTTGTTCATTGCAGGCAGTGGTTAATCGGTGTCAAGATCGGGTGACCCGAAAAGCCCTCAAGTTTTTCACGACGATGGAGGAACCCTATTCGTTGGAAGTTGTCAGCTCATTTTTGCGCGACAACAATATCGATCTACCCACCGTCGCCGAATATAGCAATGCTTCCCGATATGTTCTCCAAACAACGGCAGTTGTGAAGAAACTAGGTATTCAGGGATTTCCCCTCCTCCTTCATTACACTAACAACATGGTCGGCTACGAGGTTAATCGGCTTACGCTCGAGTAATGCTCCGCCTCCCGTGATTGAAAGAAAGCAAAATGAACAACATTCGGAGACCAGGGAATAAAATCACAGGCTTCACGTTGACTGAACTGCTTGTTGTCATCGCGATCATTAGTGTGTTGGCGGGAATCTTATTCCCGGTCTTTGGGCGTGCAAAGGCACAGGCAAAGTCAACCGCTTGTTTATCCAACGTCCACGAGATAGGCATCGCGGCTGGGCTGTATGCGGGCGATACCGACGACCATTTCCCCCACGGATTGGACATGATCGATAAGTTCACCACGGCGTTGAAAGGAACGCCGTTCGAGACGATTGTGCCGACCTACCCCTTGGTAAACGAAGTGCTAATGCCGTACACAAAGAGCCGCCAAGTCTTTCGTTGCCCGGAAGATTCGGGGATGTACGTGGCCGACTTAACCTTTCTTTACCCCCTTGACACCACGCCAAGCACTTATGGAAAGTACGGATCAAGTTACCGATGGAATTCCGAGATGGATCTGCGCGGACTCACCTTTGCAGGCACTCCGAACCCCAGCCGCGTGGACCTGCTGTCGGATGCAAGCGGAAGTTGGCATGCGGGACTGCGACTGACGGACAGTAACAACGCGGACGACTTTCCCACACAATCACTTAGATATAACGCCGGCTACGTTGACTTGCACGCCCGTAGTTGCACCCACGATGAACTGGTGGACGCAAATTGGGAACTTCAGTTGTAGACGTATCGTGATATCAGTCACCGGGATAGTGCTTTTTCTCGCAGTGTGGAAAATGAGTATTCCGCAAACCCAGTGGACGAAACCCGCCGATTCTTGCTTTCTTCTGATTGGAGAGTTACTCCCCCACCATCCGGACAAAGTTTTCGACGATCCGAAATCCTTCCTCGGTCAAAACCGATTCCATGCGAACATACGTGGTTAAACCATCAAAACACTGAGGAACCGCTAAACTAGACTTAACGAACCGACAATCAAACCTGTCTAACAGCGGATCACCATGAACGTCACCGTCCGACCCGAGTTGCTTAAATGGGCAAGGAACAGAGCTTCCTTGACCGTGGCGGAGCTATCTCTAAAGGTTGGTTCGCAGAAGAATCCCGCTCCGATCCAAGAGTGGGAAGACGCACTGAATGAGGTTGAAATACCCGTTCGGAAGCTTGAACTCATAGCGGAGAAGACTCGTGCTCCATTTGGAATGCTTTTTTTGAGCAAACCCCCAGTCGAAAAATTGCCTGTCCGTGATTTCAGAACTCCAGCAAATAGAGGCAACTCAAAACCTAGCCTCAATTTGCTCGAAACTCTGTTGGAAACCGAACTTCGGCAATCTTGGCTCAGTGATCAACTCGAAGCCGCTGGAGAGGATGAATTGGCGTTTGTCGGCTCTTCGACCGTCAACAGCGATATTGTCGCACTCGCATCCGAAATCAGGAACACCCTTCGCATTGGTACTGCCGAACGAGCACAGAATCGTAAAACCGCCGATGCGGTACTTTGGATGATCGGGAGGCTCGAAGAGTCCCGAATCACGGTAATCAGAAAGGGATTTGCGGGATCGGCAAAACGCAGAACTCTTGATCGAGATGAATTTAAGGGGTTTGCGCTCTCCGATTCCTTTGCGCCCTTTATCTTTATCAACGGAAAGGACTGGGTCAGTTCGCAAATGTTCACAATTGCCCATGAGCTAGTTCACATTTGGCTTGGTGAGTCTGCAATGCCAAATGGTGACTGGTTTGCGGCGTCCAGCGATCCAATTGAGCAGTTCTGCAACCAAGTGGCCGCCGAACTCCTAGTTCCGGCGGCAGAACTCAAAACTGAGTGGCAGGCCAACCGAACGATACGTCAAAACTCAGAGCAAATTGCCCAGAAATTCAAGGTCAGCTCACTCGCATTACTCTTTCGAGCCAGGAACACTGGCCTCATTACGGAGGCAGCTCTAAACGCTACTCGGCAGGAGCTTCAACCACCTTCTGAGGCGGTCGAGCCAGAGTCCAAGTCAGGTGGTGGGAATTTCTACAACAACGCGGGCATCCATTTAGGCAAGCGCTTCATTCGGGAGGTGCTCATTCGGACGATGGAAGGTCGTACTTTGTACAGCGAAGCGTTCGACTTGCTCGGGACGCGGAAGACAAGCGTCGTTCTGGAAATGGCGAAGAGGTTCCTCTAGGGCTAGAAAATGGCGTACGTTTTTGATACAAATACGCTGCTTGAGGCAAAGAATCGTTACTACGCCTTCAATGTGTGTCCGGCATTCTGGGATTGGCTATTGTTGGAGGGTCAACGAGGCAATGTGTTAAGCATAGAGGCCGTCAAGTGGGAATTACAAGACCCTGATGCCGCCGCATGGGGGACTGCGAATCCAACGTTCTTTCATCCTAACAACGACAGTAGAGTTGGGGACGTGAGTAACTGGGTTAGCGCCCAGGTGCGGTTTAAGCCAGCCGCCATCCAAAAATTCCTTTCGAAGGCCGATCCACGCGTAATCTCACTTGCATTAGTGAATGGGCACACGGTCGTAACGCAAGAGGTTTCTGCCCCTGGTTCCAAAACCGAAGTCAAGATTCCCGACGTATGTGCAGCTCTCGGAGTAGCCTGTAAAAATTCATTTCAAGTGCTAAACGAGCTCAATGCAAGATTCGTTTTGGAGACTCAGCCATGAGCACTGCTACCAGAAAAAGGTCTGGAGTTTTTGATTTTGCGGTCACTGACCGGACTTTCTGACGAGCCAATTCTTGTTCTTGGCCATTCGGAAAATGAGTCTTCAGCAAGATCTGCTGGACGAAACCCGCCGATTCTTGCTTTCTTCTGATTGGAGAGTTACTCCCCCACCATCCGGACAAAGTTTTCGACGATCCGAAATCCTTCCTCGGTTAAAACCGATTCCGGGTGGAACTGTACGCCTTCGATGGGGAGGGATCTGTGACGCAGGCCCATGACTTCATGATCGTCCAGCGCAGTGGCGGTCACCACAAATCCGGGAGGTAGGTGATCTTTCATCACCACCAACGAGTGGTAACGAATCGCTCGAAACGGGTTTGGCATGCCCGCAAAAAGACCCTTGCCATCGTGCTCCACCAGAGAAGCCTTACCGTGCATGATGTTCTGGGCCTGCTTAACCTCACCTCCGGCCACTTGACCAATGGCCTGGTGGCCCAGGCAGACTCCAAAGAGGGGCACGACTTTGCCATCGCCGGGGCGAAGGAACGGCTTTTCACTGAGGTACCTCTCGACCAAGGGCAAGCACACTCCCGATTCTTTGGGGGTGCAAGGCCCCGGCGACAGCATGATGCCCGCTGGTTTAAGTTTGTCAATTTCTTCGATTGTCACTTCGTCGTTACGCCGGACCATAACCTCAGCTTTGCACTGGCCCAGGTATTGGACGAGGTTGTACGTGAACGAATCGTAGTTGTCCACCACCAAAATCATGCTTTGAGTTTAGCCCGCATTCTGCCGGTGAGTTTACGGACGGGGCAAGTGACGGACTGGGTTGTCAACCTCATGCGTTCAATTGCCCTTTCGGATGGTGGCCAACATGCCGACCATTGAATCTGGTAGCTGGCATGAAAAGATTCATAAACACGCGGGTGATGATTACTCCAATCGGAGGCGAGCACGCATCCGGGGGCTTTGTGATTGATGCCAAAGATTCGCAACTTTTGGTTGAGGTGGTCCACAGCTTTGAAATTGAACCCGGAGTGAAGGTTGCCATAAATCTGACGAACTTAGAGCATCAAGCGGAGCTCATGGCCGTTCTGGCGATCCGGGATAAAAAAACCGCGCATTTCATCATAAGCCCCGGAGCTCGAATAAACCTGGCCCACGTAGAGCCTCGATATCCGGGCTATGCCCATACCGTCTTTACCGAAATTGACCGCAAACATGAGCGTTGCGAAATCATTGATTTTTCAATGAGCGGGATGGCGTTGCGGGTTGAGAAACCCCAAAACGTGGGTCAAACCGCTAGCGTGGTCATCGGGTTTGAGGGCGGAGTCATGTGTCTAAAAGCCGTGGTTGTATACTGCGCCGCCGACCCCAGTTCCCCAAACCGCAACCGAATCGGCTTGCGGCTTGCGGATAACAATCGCGTGGAGCGCGGAAAGTGGGTCCGCTTTATCTCTTGGAAAGCGGTGGCCGACCCCTCGGTGACGTGGCCAAGCCAGAGGCTCACCGGAATTGGCTAGACCTCTGACCCTCAAACGTTCACCCCTACACCGTGAGGATTTCGCTACGTCGCTCAGAAACGCGGCGCTCCGAGTGATCCAAGACCTTCTTTCTGAACCGCAACTGCTTGGGCGTGCATTCAAGCAACTCGTCGTCTCTTAGCCAGGATAGGGCCTGTTCCAACGAGAACTCCTTGTGGCTGTCAAGCACGGTCGTCGCTTCGGCGGAGGCGCTACGAATGTTGTTCGCGGCTTTTTCTTTGGTTGCGTTAACCACCATGTCTTCATCACGAGAGCAGGCTCCCACAATCATTCCCGCGTATAACTCCGTTCCCACCGGATAGAACAACGTTCCTCTGGCCTGCACATCTTCGTAAGCGTAACGGGTGAGTTTGCCGGTGTCTTTGCTGATGAGCGAACCTTGGGTTCGACTCTCAATTTCTCCCTTGTACGGCTTATAGCCGTCAAACAAGGTGGAGATGAGGCCAAGTCCCCGGGTCATGGTAAGGAAGTTAGATCGGAAGCCAATGAGGCCCCGGGTGGGAATGCTGTACTCCAACGACGAGGTGTTATTGTCGTTCTTGCGCATGTCCACCAACTCGCCCTTTCGACGAGACATGTCTTCCATTACAAGTCCAACCGACTCCTCGGTGCACTCCAAGGTGGCAATTTCAAACGGCTCGTGAACCTTTCCTTCAACCCTCTTATAGATAACTTGCGGGCGAGAGATTTGCATCTCGTAGCCTTCACGTCGCATCATTTCGATAAGAATGGAAAGCTGAAGTTCGCCTCGCGCCTGGACCTTGACCGTATCGGGCGCAGAATCTTTGTCGATCTTAACCGACACGCTGACGGCTTGCTCTTTCTCTACTCGTTCTCTAATTTTGTGGATCGTGAGGAACTTGCCCCCGTCTCTTCCGGCCAGCGGAGAGTTGTTGGCGTAGAAATTCATCGTGAGAGTAGACGGTTCTACTTGGATGGGCGGAAGGGCGGTTGCCGTATCTACGTGAGCAATTGTGTCGGAGATCAGAACATTGTCCAGACCCGCCATCATTACGATTTCACCGGCCGTCACGGATTCCACGTCTTTCAGTTGGATACCTTCGTAGGTCCAGAGCTT
The DNA here is from genome assembly GCA_038212035.1 of Fimbriimonadales bacterium. Classification (GTDB taxonomy): domain Bacteria; phylum Armatimonadota; class Fimbriimonadia; order Fimbriimonadales; family Fimbriimonadaceae; genus Fimbriimonas. Next base: position 47,028 of record JBBQUZ010000003.1, on the reverse strand, counting down.
TGACACGTTGAATGCGGCCTTCTTTTCTTGCCCGTCTCGGATCATCTCCACTCGGTCGCCAACCTTAATCGTGCCGCGTAGAACCTTTCCGCCAAACATGCGGCCCAGGTAATCGCTGTAGTCCAGGTTGTTCACCTGAAGCAGGAACGGACCTTCCATCTCCACTCGGGGGGGCGGTACCGCGTTGATGATCATCTCAAAAAGTTCTCGAAGGTCGGTTTCTGCGCCATCCGGGGAAACCCGAGCGTAGCCGCCTACCCCGCTGCCGTAAAGGTGAGGGAAGAACAGATCGTCTTCGCTGGCGCCAAGATCAATAAAGAGGTCAATCGTCTTATCGTAGACGTGGAGAGGTCGCGCGTTGTCGCGGTCAATCTTGTTGATAAAAACAATCGGTTTGAGGCCGTTAGCAAATGCTTTCTTCAGCACAAAGCGCGTCTGAGGCATGGGACCCTCGTTGGCATCCACCACCAGAAGCACTCCATCCACCATCGAGAGCACTCGCTCTACCTCGCCACCAAAGTCGGCGTGACCAGGAGTGTCAACAATGTTGATTTTATAGTCCTTGTACCGGACGCTCGCAACCTTGGAAAGAATGGTGATACCCTTCTCCCGCTCTAGGTCGTTGCTATCCATAACGCGATCCGCCATGTGCTGGTTTTCGCGGAAGGTTCCGGACTGCCGAAAAATAGCATCCACCAAGGTGGTCTTGCCATGGTCAACATGCGCAATGATCCCAATATTACGAGTAGGGGAGGCCATTTCAACAGTTTACCTTTCGATATTGCTCCCACTCTGAAATGTAGCGGTTTCCGGGCCGCTTAGGAACCGTAGTTCCACCAGAAATGGATGAATATTCTGGTTGGCTTGCGGGAAACCTAGCGCAAATTGCGGTTTGTAGAAATCCATATTTAGCCAACTATGCCTTAAAGGCCACCGTTTGCAGAAATGGCGGGGCATTGCGCCCGCCATTTGTGATGTACGAGGGCTGGAGAGGGAAAATATCATGACGATTACCGCAAGTCTCATCGCAATCTTGGCCATCGGCGGCCCTTTAAGCTCGGGATCAACCCCCACGGCAAATTCTGGCTGGGCTCCCTTCCAATCAAAGGACGGCTCCTTTAAGGTGGAGTTTCCTGCCCCACCCCAGGATGTGTCTCGGGAAGAAAAAATCATGGGATTAAATCTAACCTTGAAAGGGGAAGCATCTTACACATCTCAAGGCGGATTCTTGGTGCTATTTACAGATTTCCCCAAGAATTCCAAAGCGCAAAGCACGGCCAAGGCGATGTTTGCGGGAGCGGCCGTGCAAATTCAGGAGTCTGGAAAACTGAAGCTTGTTCAGTCAACCGAATTTGAGTTTGGCAAGTACCCGGCTCGAATGCTGGTCCTTGAGGGACCCAATGGATTTATGATCAAAGACTTTCTAATTGTGGCCAAAGATCGTTTCTATCAAGTGATGACGGCCACCACCGGGGCAAATCTAAAGGATCCGAGCATTGACCGGTTTTTTAATTCTTTTGCCTTGCGGTAGGGATTAGCTTCGCCAAATACGGTGAAGTAGGGGCATATGTCCCCGCAATCATGCGAGAAGCTTGCGAGGGGGTGACCTGAGGCCACCTTGTGGACCACAATAACGCTGAGTATATTTTTGGAAACCCTCACAAGCTTTTATGATGTCTTGGGCGTTGGCCCTACGGCAGACCCCGAGACGCTTAGAAAAGCCTATCGGTTACTCGCTCGCAAGCATCACCCCGACGTCAGTCGAGATCCGCGTGCCCACGAAAATATGGCGCGGATCAATGAGGCGTTTGAGACCCTCATTGACATCGGTCGTCGATTAGAATACGACGCGATGCTCGCCGGAGGAGGAGTGGTTGGGGCGCCGGAGAACCGGCGGCAAAATGCCAAACCGGTGGTGGTGCGCCTGTTGCGCCGAATGGCCGGCCACCAAACTCCGCTTTACGCCCTCACCTTCACCGAAGACTCCGGGAAATTGATCACCTCTGCGTTTGACAATGAGCTGATTTGGTGGAACGAAGCGACCGGAATTCCTACTCGTCGAGTGCGGGTGGAGTCGGGAACCATCAGCACGATCCGTGCGGCATCTGCAACCAAGGTGTTTGGGGCGGGCACTGCCGAGAACCAGATTAGCTTCTGCCAAATCACCGCCGCGGGTCCCGACGCTTGGCGCACCGCCGACGAAGAATGGGCGGGTTCTGTGGCTATCTCGCCCAACGGTCGCTATCTGGCCACGGGCTCGGTGCACCATACACTCAGCGTGTTTGACACCGCAACCGGCAAATGCCTTTTTCGGCGTTCGGATCATGATTCGGCCGTCACCTCAGTTGCATTTTCTGCGGATGGTCTGTTCATCGCAACGGGTTCCGCCGATGCCACGGTTAAAATCTGGGATGCACTCAGCGGAAACCTGGTGGAGACCATCCATCAGATTAGAAGTGCAGTCACCGCGGTGGCCTTCTCAGGAGACGGTAAATATCTTATTGCCGCCGCCGTGGATCTCAGCATTAGAGTGTTTACGCTTTATAACCGTCAATTGGTGAAGATGATGTTTGGTCACACCAAAGTGATTGAAGCTTTGGCGTTTCACCCCAACGGTTGGCTGTACGCGAGTGCCTCGCGAGACGGCACGGTGGGGCTGTGGAACGCCGCCAAGGGGGTGGGCAACGTAAGATTGGAATGCAGCAGCCGCCCCATTAGTTGCATTGCCTTTAGTCCAGACGGAACCAGGCTGGCATGCGGCAGCCAAGATAAATTAGTTCGATTGTGGGAAGTTGTCGCGAAGGACGCCTGAGCGATTGGTAATTGCATCTGAATGAATTTTTTAATTGCGGATTTGAAGTCGTAATCTGTGATGTATCATGAATAATTAATTCAATGCGAACGAAAAGCTACTCCCCATCGTCTCCATTCGCGGGTAGCGACCTAAAATCTTTAGGCCTTTCTGGGCAAGAAGAGCAGGTTATTCGGCTGTCCACCACCGGGCTGGGAGACAAAGAGATTGCCGTTGCTATGGGCATTTCCGTAGATACGGTTCGCACTTATTGGCAACGCATCCGGCGCAAAGCCGGAGGCTCCACTCGGTCTGAAATTGTGGCCAGCATGGTTAGGCGGGGGGTTGATGTTCAAATTGATCTGCTAGACCAGCAGAACGAGGCTCTCGCAAAGGAAATTCACCTTCGGAAAGCCACGGAAGAAGAGTTGCTTAAAAGCGAACAACTCTTTAGGGCCATGAGCGAATCTTGCCCGTTGGGCGTGTACGTTTGCAATAGTAATGGCGAAGTGACGTATGTCAACGAACGATACACCCAAATTAGTGGACTCACGCGCGAGCAGTGCTTAGGGCACGGATGGACCGAAGTCTTACACCCGGCAGACCGAGACGGCAAGGCGGCCGCGTTTGCCAATGCGATTGATGCAGGAACTGACTTCATCCACGAGCATCGAATAATTCGTCCTAATGGTGAGATTGTCCACGTGAGGTCTCGAGCCAAAGTGCTACAGGGCAAATCTGGATCGCTTGGATACGTGGGTTCCATGGAAGACGTTACCGACACACTGGTGACCCAACTTCAGCTGGCCGCCACAGAGAAAATGCTGACTCGAATGAACATGACGCTTCCTGACTTGGTGTATGTGTACGACCTTGTCAGCCACAAAAATGTTTATTGCAATCGAAATGTCGCCGAAATCCTTGGTTACTCTGATGAAGAGATTCTTGCCCTTGGCGACCAGTTATTTGCCACCCTCATGCACCCAGGAGACCTTCCCCACGTATTAGCCAAGCAAGCCGAAATACGCTACATGTCAGACGGAGCCGTAATGGAAACGGAGTATCGAATGAAGCGCAAGGACGGTTGTTGGTGCTGGCTATCGTCTCGGGACGTAGTGTTTGAAAGGGATGAGAATGGCTTGGGTTCTCAGATGTTAGGAATCGCGTCAGACATAACAAAGGCAAAGCGCGACTACGAAAATTTGAGAGACTATTCCGCGATTCTGGAGTCAGAACTGGATGGCATCGCCATATTGGATGCAGAAGGGCACTATGTCAGTTGCAATAGGGCGTTTGCCAAGCTGGTCCAAACGGACGTGTCTGCCGTAATCGGCAAGCATTGGTCAGAGATTTTCCCAAAGGATCACCTGCCTGAATATTGCGAGCTTGAAGCAGACGTAAAGCGGTTGCGAAAGGTGGAACGAGACTTTGAGCGAACGAATCGGGATGGAAGTTTGCTGGCCATCCGGGTTTTATTGGTCGCAATCTCATCGGAAGACGGATCATTCCCCGGTTACTACTGTCTCAAACGAGATATCACCGATCAAGTGTTATTGCAGCGAGAGGTTCAAGAACTGAGGGATAAGGTCAGTCTTCAATCTGGTCTGTCCGTTAACCAGGCTCAAAATCTCTTTTAGTTGGTAACGTAGTGAGATGGGTGTTCGCCAGAAACCGGCCAAGTCTGAATCCGCGTTCGACAAACTGAATTCGACCAAAATCTCGTTGCGAGTTCCGGCCAGTTGTAGGCCGGGTGATGAACACAAGACGCAGCGCGCATTTAGTGAGAGCGTAGAGGAATACGTGGAGGGCATCTTTCGGCTTCAACAAGAAGTAGATCGTGTTTCAACCGGCGAGATAGCCACTTACATGTGCGTGAGTGCGGGGTCTACCACCACCATGATCAAAAAGTTGGCCGAGCTAGGATTGGTGGAGCACACTCCCTACCAAGGCATTCGGCTCACGTCATTCGGCGAGAAAGTAGCCAAGCAACTCACCCGGGCCCATCGCATTTTAGAGCGTCTCCTCGTTGACGTTCTGGAGCTTCCTTGGCACGACGTGCACGAACTTGCCTGCAAATTGGAACACTACATCTCAGAAGATGTCATTGATAAGATCAACGACAAGTTGGGTCACCCAACAACGTGCCCGCATGGCAACCCGGTGAATCCCGACGATCCAAACCCTAGCGTTCGTTTGCAGGATGCCAAGGTGGGAATGCTTCAGGTTTACCGAATTACGGATGAGCGGATTGAGTTCTTACAACACCTAGAGCAGTTAGGCCTGCTCCCCGGGGTCAAGTTCGCCGCGGTAGGGTCAACTCCCATCGACTTCCTGATTCACCTAGAAATCAACGGTAAATCCGTGACGGTGGGCCGAGAAGTCGCTCGTCACCTCTGGGTGATAACTTCGGAATAGCCCCCTGATGTACATTTAGTTAGGCTCCTGTAGGCCCATTTCATCGGTCCTTTGTGTATCGATCTAATGTAAAGAAGGCGCAAAACGCCGAGGCAATTCACCCTGTCAAGGACTCACTAACCGTATATGACCCTTTCCTGTCCCGGCAGGGACTATCCCCGAGTAACCTGGCATAAGCTCGGGTGCCATGCCAGGATCGGTCAGCAACCAAGTTTGTTCCCCGGCAGGGGCACTAGAATTTAGCAAAGGACTTGATAGAAGGAAAATGTTTGACCGCGACGAGTCCTCCCTTGTCCCGGCAGGGACTATCCCCGAGTAGCCTGGCATAAGCTCTCGCGCCATGCCAGGTCAGTTGCGTCCCGGCTAAGTTCCCCGGCAGGGGCACCAGAACCTTTCAATCAAGATATCGAGAATTGTAATCAACACCTTGAAAATACCGAATTAGCCGCCTACCATTTGGATTCGGCGGCGTAGCCGGTAGTCGTCGGATGACCGGAGCCTTTGCAATGGATTTTCTGCGGGCGTGGTCGCCTACGATTGTTGGGCACTACTCAAGATCCAAGCCCATCTCAGGACTTTCTGAGCCTCAAACATCCCACAAAACCCTTGCAGCGCAACAAGGATGGTAGCAATCTGAAATGATCACCTTCGATTGTTTTGCGGTACAGATTGGAAAGTTTCCATTGCAAAGGCTCCGACCGTGCCGACGTCCGGTTGCCCCGCGATCACCGACAATCACCCGGACTCGGGCACGGTCATCCCGAGGCTACCGGCTTCGCCGCCGACCGATCTTGGCATGGCACCACATATACATTGAGTTAGGCATCTTAGGCCCACCTCATTGGTCTTTTGTGTATCGATTTAACGTAAAGGAGGCGCAGACGTCCAATGCAATTCACCCTGTCAAGGCCCAAATAAAAGTATATGCCCCCCGGCCGAATGCCGGGGGGGCTATGGGGTTATTTGGTGTTCTTAGCTTTTCCGGCGAGGTCGATCATGGCGTCGTAGTCTAGCGGAATGAACATGCTCATGGATGACTGTCCGTCCGGTGCGGTTTTGGTCTTCATAAAGAATGGAGCGGCGAGGCCCTGCACGGCATCCATTACTGAATGATACATGTCCTTGTCTTTGGGCTGCATCTTGTCTTCGCCCAGGGTTGCCCTTACGCCTTCGGCGATGCGGGAGAGGCTAAAGGCACCTAGCATTTGCGAACCGTCCATAAGCTGGGGAACTGCCGAGGCGAACTTGGGATCGGTGCTGAGGTTCTCGCCCTGCGAGTGCATGGTGCCAATCGTCTTTTCTAGCAAGCTCTTAGAAGTAGAAGCCACCAGCGACTTGCCGAGGACGGCCCAAACAAAGGTCTTGTCCGCCACCATCAGATCTTTATTAACGCCACCATTCTCAAGGCCCTTATTGAGGCCGTTTCGCACCTCGGTCTGAACATCTTCGCTCAAGCCGTAGGCCTCATCCGCGCCTTCAATCTTCATGCTTGCCATGAGCGGCGGCAGGTTGGTGGGTCTTTGAGCCTTACGCATAACAAAGTCTTGGAGACGCTTGGCGGCGTTCACGGGGTCTGCCCCGTTAAGATCATCAATCACCACTAGGATGTCCAGGCCACCCTTGCCGGTTTGGCCGGGGTAGGCGGCCACCACCGTATCGCCCTTGAACGCGGGCAAAAGGTCGTGGCGAAGGTTTATGCCGGCTTGCTCGGGTAGTTTGGATTCCATCTCGGCGAGCGCTTTGGCCGTGTTGGGATCTTTCTTGATCGATTTTTCTATCCCTTCAAAGTAGGATGCAGGCTGAGAAAGGGCAAGCATGCCGTAGGAACCCGCCGGCATGATCTTGAATAGGTCAGACCGCAGCGCGACCATGTGGAAAAGCGCTTCCATGTCTTTGGCGGCGGCTACATCCATTTTTCCCGACATCACAACCTCAAGACCATTGTCGCGGACCGCCATCCCCGTGGCCATCCATTGCTTGCCAAAGTAGCTTGAACGCTTTTCTCCGCCAACGTTAAAATTCATTCCGCCAAAGATGCTGTTCTTTGCGTCCAGAATTTTCGGGTTCATAAACGCCATGACGTTGGCGTCGGAGGCAATCTGTTGCCGAGCGGCCTGAAAGTCGGCGACGGAAAGCACATTGGCAACGTCTCCATTTCTCACCTGCTGTATGTGGTAGATCGCCTGCGTATCTTGGGCCAGCACCAACAGGTCGTCCATCACCGCCATCACGGCCTTACCGCCGGGGAACCGGTAGGATTTTGAGCCTTTGTAAAACTGGGGCACGCCTTTCTTTTCCAGAATCTGGTTAACGGCGGGGCCATCGCTGAGGCCAATCATCAATGCGCCCGAGGTGTTGTTTCCAGCGGGGTTGTTGCCCGCGTGGGTGGTGGACTTACCGGTGGGATCGGGCGACCAAAGGGCAACTGCTACACTTCTGAGAAGGTAGGGCTTGACGTCTGCCATCGCAGTTGCCTTTTCAAGGATTTCCGCGACTCCCCCTTGGACGGCGCTATCTAGGCCATTTCTCTTAAGGGCATCGTCAATTTTTTTGAACGCCAAGGTTTGGCCGGGAGAGGGTGACAAATCGATAGTTCCCACCACAAGTGCGTCTGCAGGCACCAGCCTCAGGGCAGATTCACCGGGCCGGGCAAAGACGGTTTTGAACGCAACGGCGGCACTCAAAGATGCGACTAAAGCGGTGCCGATGGCAATTCTTCCAAATAACCGCTTTCCGCGCGGGGCAATTTTCTGCGATGAAATCATAGTAACTCTCCTATCCAATCCCTATTGTTGCCCTTCCTCGGGGTTCTTCCAGGTCAAACGTCCCGCCTGGGCCGGACTTTTTCAGCAATTGTCGGGATAATGACGCGCATGAATTCCTAGAAGGTGCCGGTGAGCCGAACTTTGAACTGGAATAGGATAAGTAGTCTTGGCAAAAAGTCGGATAGACGATCGGCGAGACACAATATCAATAATGAAGCAACTCAGTGCGGCCGTTGTGGGTACGGGGTTTATTGGGCCGGTGCACGTGAGGCTCTACAACATGTCGGGGTGAGTTGTCGGTAGTTATGTGCAAGATCGGCTAATGTATCCTGCTGATTATGATTGAAGAATCCTCGGTCCTAGGCGACATTGGCTACTCCGGGCCGGTCTGTATCGACGTTGAGGATCGGGCTTCCGAAGGCTCGCGATCCGCCCGAGAAGCCGCCTTACGGCACCATGCCGGATTTTTTCGACAGTTTCTCTCCTACCGAGGTTCCAAATGAACGCTACTTACAATGACCTTTCCAAGATGATTGACCACTCGTTGCTTAACCCAACGTTAACCGCCACGGACCTAGAGGCGGGGATTGACCTTGCGCTGGCTTATGATGCGGCCAGCGTCTGCATTCTTCCTTATTTCACGCGTCGCCTGTCCGATCGGCTTAAAGGGTCCACCGTAAAGTCCAGCACGACCATCGGATTTCCGCACGGAGGCCATACAACCCAGATCAAAGTGGCCGAAGCCCAAAGAGCGCTGGATGATGGATGCAAGGAGTTGGATATGGTCGTAAACATCAGCCAAGTGCTCAGTGAAAACTGGTCATACGTTCAAGATGACATTGCCGCCGTGGTAACTCTGGCTCATTCGGCCGGGCAGCGGGTGAAGGTGATTTTTGAGAACTGTTACCTTCAAGACGCCCACAAGATTAAGCTCTGTGAGGTTTGTGGAGTGATTGAAGTTGACTGGGTTAAGACTTCGACCGGATACGGAACGGGCGGAGCAACCGATGAGGATCTCAAACTCATGCGCACCCATTCTCCCCCCAATGTGCAAGTAAAAGCCGCCGGAGGCGTGCGAGATTTGGATCGGTTGTTATTAGTTCGAAGCTATGGAGTCACCCGAGTGGGTGCCTCGGCGACCGCGAAAATTCTGGACGAAGCCCGGGTTCGTTTGGGTTTAGAACCGATTGTGGTCAAAGCACCGGCGGTGTCGGTGGGTTATTAGCATCATAGCGAGGCGACGAAACATTGAAGTCGTTCAACCCGCTTTCCCTTTAGACACGAAATCGCCGAATCGAAATCCCCCGCGTTGATAAACCATCCATACTGACCATGGAGTTGGCTGGGTGACGGCCTCGAGTGATCGGGGAGGAAAGTCCGGACTTCATAGAGCGCGGTGCCCGGTGAGACGCGAAAGCGACCAAGCCGGGGCGGGGTGACCCGACGGAAAGTGCAACAGACACATACCGCTAACCCGGCTTGCCGGAAGTAAGGTTGAAATCGTGAGGTAAGAGCTCACGCCGGTCCGTTGTAAGACGGCCGGGGGCAAACCCCACCGGAAGCAAGACCAAATAGGGAGAGGATGACGCGGCTCGCCGACTCTCCGGGTTGGTCGCATAGATAAATCGTCACACAAATACAGAATCCGGCTTATAGGCCAACTCCACAAACTCATCCAGTTATCTCCTCGGTCGCGGGCGTTACAAACGCGCTTTTGGTTGTCGGCGCACTATGACCTGGTCAGCCGACGACCCCCTCATCCCAACCCTTCTCCCCCAGTTTTCGGAAAAACTGGGGGAGAAGGGCTTTCGGAATCCTCACTTACGTAAAAAGGTAACCTTCAGCCTTATGAGCGTAGAAGCGGCGGCAAATGCCCTGCGGGCCGAAGTTGCAAAGGCGATCTCGGGTCAAGAAGCCACTATCGATCAAGTTTTGGTCGCGATTTTGGCGGATGGTCACGTGTTACTAGAAGGCGTGCCGGGCGTGGCAAAAACCCTACTCGTCAGGGCGTTTGCAAGGGCACTGGATTTGCAATATGGGCGAATCCAATTCACTCCAGACCTTATGCCGAGTGACGTGGTAGGCACCAGCGTTTTTGATCCCCGAAATTCGACCTTTACCTTACGCAAGGGTCCGGTTTTTGTCAATATCCTTCTCGCCGACGAAATCAATCGCACTCCGCCCAAGACTCAAGCCGCCCTGCTAGAGGCCATGGAAGAGCGACAGGTGACCATTGATGGGGAACCGCATCCGTTGCCCGCGCCGTTCTTGGTCTTTGCCACCCAGAATCCGATTGACTTTGAGGGCACCTACCCGCTACCCGAAGCTCAGCAAGACCGATTTCTGCTGAAAGTTCTGGTGGGTTACCCCACTGAGAGCGCTGAACTTGCGGTAATCAAACGCCACCACGCGGGATTCCGGCCCCAAGACTTAGATGCGGCCGGACTCGTTTCGGTGATCACCCCTGAGCTTCTCGCTGAGATGCGCGCCGAAGTGAATCAGGTCACCGTGGAAGACCGAATGTTCAATTACATTGTGGAAATCGTCACCTCCACCCGAAAATCCAATGATATCCTGGTGGGCGCGTCACCCCGGGCGAGCATCGCGATTCTCAACTGCAGCAAGGCGATTGCGGCCTTGCGTGGGCGAACCTTTGTGATTCCCGACGACGTCAAAGAGCTTGCGATTCCGGTTCTGCGGCACCGAATCATTCTTCGTCCCGAAGCAGAGATAGAAGGTTTGGCCGCAGACACCGTACTCACTCGACTCCTTGATTCTCAACTTGTTCCCCGCTAAACTTTGACCATGATCATCCCATTCCTTCTCCCGCTTATGCTCACTCAGTTTCGACCCGCCGCCCCGGCGGTTCCCGCACCCTCAACGGTGTTGGCTACCCTTGATGGCAAGCCCATCACGGCCAAAGACGTGGCCGGTTATCTATGGGATTGGCGCGCCTACGAAGTGGCCCAAGAGCTAGTGAACTTCACCCTGATCTCCGGTGAAGCCAAGAAAGCGAAGGTAGCGGTGACGGATGCCGAACTCGCTCAATCGCTCAAAGAGCAAGTAGATCAGATCAGCAAAAGCCTTCCGCCCGGAACCAAGTTTGATCAGGCCCTCATTGAGCGCGGATTAACGATGAGCCGCCTCAAAATGCGGTTGGTGATGGACAAGATGCTCACTAAGCTGGTGGCTTTGGGCTTTGACCAGAACTCTTATTACCGAGTATCTACTCTGGCGATTCCGATGAAGAGTGCGTCCACCGAAGACCTGAGCGCGGCGATCAAAGTTGCTGACTCCGCTTACGATCGCATCTCGAAAGGCGAAGATTGGGGCAAGGTCTTGGCGGATATCACGAAGTCTGACCCTGCGATTAGAAGCGGAGGAGACTTAGGTTGGTTCACCCTCACCGAGTTCCCCACCGCAGCCCAGCCGGCGATTAAGTCAGCCAAAAAGAACGGCGTGATCAAGCCCGTACAAACCCCGTTTGGAATCCAAATCTTTAAGGTTCTGGGCCTGGGATCAGAGATTAAGGGTCCGGAATTGGAGACCTTGCGCACTCAGTACAGCCAAACCGCGCGATCCGAGTATGCCAAGAAGTTGCAGTCCACCCACAAGGTTGTTCACTTTTGGCCCCTGGGTATTGGCAAAGGCTGACCCGGTCTAAAGACCCAAGATTGCCGTAACGCAAGCGGTTCTGATTGGTATTATCTAGGTGGAGACACCACGGACTCGGTGGAAACGGAGGTCGGAGCACGGATGCTCCCTCCACTTTCCGTGCCCCCAACCAACATTCGGGCCGGGATGCTTGAGTTACCTACGCACGGTAAGTTAACCTGTAAGCATGACCGTTACTCAGGCCGTTGACCAGCGCCGAGCCACTCCATCCTTTGATTCCTCCGTCTCCATTGAGACCTCAGAGCTTATTCAACTCATTGAAAAAGCAAACCTGGCCCCCAGCAGCATGAATCTTCAGCCCTGGGAGTTTCTGATCTGCCATTCCCCAGCGGACAAAATGCGCCTGCAGGGCGTGAGCTATGGGCAAAAGAAGATTGCCGAGGCCAGCGCGGTTTTGGTTCTACTGGGCAACCTTGAGCTAGCCCTTAACGCGGTAAAAATTGGACAAGGGAATGCGGAACTTGGGATTTTTGATCAAGCGAGGGCCAAGAGTTTCGCCGAATCTGCCGCACGCGCCTACAATGGCAAACCCGAAGCCGCCCGTGATGAGGCGTTTAGGTGCGGCGGAATCTGGGCCATGAACTTTATGCTGCTATCCAAAGAAGCGGGTTGGGACACCGCTCCGATGGGGGGATTTGAACCCGCGAAACTAGCCGAAGAATTTGGATTGCCGGTTACCCGAATCCCCATTCTCCTCATCGGAATTGGTAAAGCCAACCCCGAAGTGGTCATTTATCAGCGCGCGTTCCGACTCCCCGTTCAAGACCTGATTCACGAAGGCACTTACTAAGGTATAGCAAAGTACAGGATGAATGTATCAACCGGACTCGACACCTTAGTAAGAGAAAACTTTGCCCGATTAAGGGGAAAGTCTTTGGGGCTTCTGTGTAACCAGGCGTCTCTTAGCCACGATTTTCGCCACATTCTAGACCTGCTGCTTCCGCTTCATCAGCGGGGTGAGCTTAGGTTGGCCTCTGTGATGGGCCCTCAACATGGGTTGTTTGGGCACACCCAAGACAACATGATTGAGTGGGAGGGGTCGGCCGACCCCCGAACTGGGTTGTTGATTCACTCGCTTTACGGTGAGGCCCGCGAGCCTTCTGCGGCGATGCTGGAGGGCGTAGAGCTGATGGTGATTGACCTTCAAGACGTGGGCGCGCGCTACTACACCTTTATCTGGAGCATGGCACTTACCATGAAAGCGTGCGCCGCGCGCGGGATTCCGGTGATGGTGCTGGACCGACCCAACCCGATTGGGGGAACCCAAATTGAAGGCAACGTGCTAGAGCCAGAATTTGCCAGCTTTGTGGGACTGCATCCCCTCCCGGCACGGCACGGGATGACGATTGGAGAGATTGCGCGGTACCTGCAGGCAACCCAGGCCCCCGATCTTAATCTAGAAGTGGTTGCCGTGCAAGGTTGGGACCGGCAGCTTTACATGGACGAAACCGACGCCACGTGGGGAATGCCTTCGCCCAATATGCCAACCGTAAATACCGCCGTGGTCTATCCCGGCGGCTGTCTTTTAGAAGCCACCAACCTCAGCGAAGCCCGGGGCACCACGCGTCCATTTGAGATTCTGGGAGCGCCTTATTTGGACGGGTGGAAATACGCCGATGCGATGAACGGCCTAAAACTTCCCGGGGTCTACTTTAGGCCGCTTCAGTTTGAACCGACCTTTCACAAACACGCAAAGACCTTGTGTGAAGGCTTGTTTTTGCATGTAACCAGCCGCGCCACATTCTTGCCCGTCATCACTTATGTGGCGCTCTTGCAAGAGGCCATTCGTCAGGCCCCGAACGATTTTGGCTGGAAAGGACCGCCTTATGAGTATATTTACCACCTTTTACCTATCGATATCCTCGCCGGAAACGGGCGACTCAGACCAGACATTGAAAGTTTGCGCCCGTTAAAAGATATCCAAGAGGAGTGGACGTCTGAGGTTAATGGGTTCGACGGCACGCGCCGCAACGCACTGCTTTACGATTAGCCTTAATTCTTAGCGGAATCGCCAGTAGATTCCCGCGCCTGCGCTCTGAAGGTGTTTGGCGGGATATGACTTTGCGCTACCATCGGCAAAGATCACCGGCGCAAATCCTTCGTCGTGACCCGTGCTGAGATACCTGCAGTAGACCGGTTTAATCAGCTCTGCGGGTAGCGCCTTGAGCTCGCGCACAAGGTCTCGGTCTGACACTAACGGCGGGCTGGTCTTCATTTGGTCTTTCACCTTAGAAGGAACTCCGTTGTACGGATTAAACTCATAGCCCAGATACCTATCCGCCAAGGGTCCGCCGGGCGTGATGGAGAATAGCGGAACCGAAGCGGGTTTGTCGGAGGCATCGAATGATGCCGCTTCGCTAAACGCTCGGCATCCGGTGTAATCCTTACCCGTTTCCTCTTTGCAACCCTTCTTATCAAAAGCAGAAGCCGAATTCATTCCCACCGTCATGAAAGATCGCTCCAGCCAATTCTTGGCAAACTTCCCTTCGGTGTTGGGCGCAATAAAAATGCGTTCGGATGAACCGGCGTAGGGTTTAAGGAGCGGGGCCCAAATGCGCCCCGGTTGAGATTCTGCGACGCCGTAGTTGGTGGAAGGAACCAGCCGGCCGTCTGAGTCTCCGTTATAGAGCATCACCGACTGGGCAAGCTCCTTCATTTGCGAAAGCGCGGTGGTGATGTAGCCCTGCTGCTTGGTTTGGGCAATCACGGGAAACAGAATGGCGGCCAGCATCAAGATGATCGCGATGATCAAGACCAATTCAATGAGGGTAAAGGCTCGCCGGGCCACGGTCAGTGGTTTAGCCACCCTGGAGGCCACCGTTCTTATACGTAAATCTTGCCACCTGAACCGATTCATCTCCGGGCTTCATGCGAGACAAGTACAGGGTGGAATACGGAGTTGAAATTTCTAAGAGATCATCCCCCTGCCAGCTGAAGGTCGTCTTGATTTCCTTGGGGAGCGCGGCCCCGGTGGTATCGGTAAAGTGAGACAACACCAGGGTTTCCCCTTCTCGAGTGTAATTTGCGGCGGCCTGAGTCTGTTGCCCATCCGCTTGACCGATGGCAAACATTAACTTTTCTTCGTCTTTAAACTCAAACGAACCCGCATTCATACTGGCCGGAGCAATGGCAGCGTGGGTGCTTGGGTCCACGTAAATCAGCTTGGTGACCTGCCAATCTCCGACTAAGCTCTTGGAACGCTCCGCCCCAAATAGCACCTTAATCGGCTCAAAGTTGTTTCGCCACGGCTTATTTTCTAGCCCCACTAAGCCGAAAGTGAGGGCAAAGCACACCAGCAAGAAACCGGTTGAAGACCCCGGTTCTCGGTATTTGACCTTCTTTTTGTCTTTCTTGGGCAACTGGCGCAGCCCCGCCCCAATCGGAACAAACCCACAAACTGGGCACCGTTCAGATCCCGGTTCCCAAGCGGCGGCGCACGTCGGACACTCCCCCAAATCCATACCCAATCATTATCACATTGATTCCCAGATTCGCCTAGCCGGTATTCGCTTGATAAGGCAAAATACCTGGCAATGTTGCAATGGAATCGCGTTTAGCCCGTTCGATTACGGGTGGAAAGCGGGCATTGCCAACCCTGATGAGGATTATCTAAGGGAGAATCTGGCTCGCCGTCGGGATGTGGATCCGCTCGGAAGAGCGCGAGGTTCGGGACCAGGACCGTCGAAAGTTCGCTTTAAGGTTTACGCTACGCTTTCTATCGTAAGGTATTATCACATTCCCAGTCGGGATGTGGCTCAGCTTGGTAGAGCGCTGCGTTCGGGACGCAGAGGTCGTGAGTTCGAATCTCGCCATCCCGACCAATCCAGCGGTCCTGCGGTTTGAGTTAATCCCTGACTCCCCACGAAATTTCCGGATTTAGCCGACAAGACGGGTCGAGATTTAGCATCCGCGAATTTAACGTAGTTGTTGCTGAAGATCACCAAAACATTGCCGGTGGAGTTGGAGGTTATCTCGGCGACCCTTCCCCCGCCTCGGTCGAGCCAAATAAAGAGCACCCTTCAAAGTGTGAACACGTATCAATTCCGGTCAAGAACTGGATATTAATGCCGTATACTAGTAGACAAATATGAACTTCAACGAGCAAAAAGCAACTGCGGTCGCCGCCTATTTCCTGCAGCAAGCGGGCGGCCAGGAGTTTTATCTCAAGCTCATGAAGCTGATGTATCTCGCAGAGCGAGAAGCGATTCGGCGGAGTAACTGTAGCATCACATTCGATCGATTCGTTTCCATGGATCATGGTCCGGTGCTGTCGAGAACGCTGGACTTAATCACCCCCCGAGAGGAGATTGATCCCGCGAGAGTTTGGCGAGAGTACATCTCGTTGCCCGAAGCATTCAAGGTACGCCTGATCGCGCCTTTTTCGAGTGAAAAAGTGCTTTCGAGATTAGAAATGGCGATTGCAAGCGATGTGTGGCAAGAGTTTGGAAGCTGGGACCGATGGGAACTGGTCAAGCATACGCACGGCCTGCCGGAATGGCACGACCCGCAGGGCGCCAGCAAACCTATTGCGTTTCAAGACGTACTTGCCGGGCTTAATCTTAACGACGAACAGGTCAAAAGACGTTACTCCGAGCATAAATCGATGGAGTGTCTGGACCAACTTCTGGAAGATGCGGCTGCAGAATGATCGATGCCGGCGCTTGCTTTATCATTCCCCGGGTGACCGGCGAAATCGACCATTTGATCATCGTAATAACGGATTGGGATCCCCATTGCGAATGCGTTCTGGTTAATATGACCGATTTCGAAAACCACTTAGATCCCGCGATAGATATTCCGCCCAACACGCAACTTACGCAGAGTTTCACCACCACCAAGCGCAGCACCATCAACTATCAGCAGGCTAGGCGCGTGTCTGCCCAGGCCATGGCAACCCTTGTGGTTAAACAGTCCGTTGATGGATGCGGCATCTGCGCAACCGATTGGCTTGCCCAAATCCGAGCCCAACTCTTTGCCTCCCCTGGCACCCCCATCCCAGTCTTAGAATACTGCGAACCGTTCGATTGGGGCCTCTAATGCCGACACAAAAGCTGGAGTTGACGTGGGCTAGGAAGGAGGTTCGGCCTAGGCCAGCCGCCCAGTCCAGCAAATTCTCGCTTTCCATTTAACGACTAATGGCGGCAACGCCAGCTTTCTGCTGGGGATGAATTTGCTCACCCAGAAGGTTCTGCTTCCTTTGCAATGCCATCCTGTCATCACCTCAAGAGCCGTTCTAGGATTGTGGGCATTAGCTGGGGGTCACGGCAGACTTCGAATTCCCATCTGCCTAACTTGCCCCAATTATTGACTGCGTTGATCCACCGTTTTGCGGCTTGATGCTTGGCTTGGGTCTCATCGTCTTCGAACCCTTTCACTTCAAGAATTAGTGTCCGCTGGTCCTTCAATCGGACGAGGTAGTCCGGTTCGTAATGGTGAGAGACCCCTTCATAGTCATAGGGAATCAGTAAGAACGGTCGCTCATTTCGAATGTAGAATGGAGCCAAATCGTGCCGCTGTTCAAGAAAGAATGCCGCCGTCTGCTCCCACTTTGAATCCAAGACAACCGCATTAACGTGAGATCGCTGACAGGCGTGAACCTGCCGAGTGGTTGTGAATTCGATGTCCGAGGTAGAGCCAAGGGGCTTAAACCGATTGAGCAAAGGCATCAACGGAGTTTCACCCTGTGAGTCGTCCGGTTCAATCGCATTCAGCATCCGTTCTTTGATGCGCTGAACGTACTTCTCTAATCCAAGCTCGCAGGGGTCGGCGCCCCGCCACATAACCTTGCTGCCCACGTACCGGTGCACCAACCTGAGAACCTGGGGATACAGTTGATGTCGAGCAAACCCTCGCATCCTTGCGGTGCCACCCACCGGAGCCTGGGCTCCTTCTCCCACCAGTGCCGCCACCACTTGCCGCGCGATCTCAAACTCAATGGCTTGAAGATGGGTTTGCGCGTAGTACTGCTGACGATTGTGTTCGATGAAATCGCCGATCCCGCCGCCCGATGCCGTTCCCTCGGCATATCCCGCCGCAACTTTCACAAACGTCGCCGTCGGCGTAGATTCGGGCTCAATAATAAGATGTTCCATTGCGGCCACGTCCGCTCGGATCAGTGGCTTGTTGAGTGCATAAACGTAACCCTCAACATTGGGAAACCGCATTTCGAACCCCGCCCGCTCCGGCATGGCCTTAATGTGGTTGACTGGTTTATCAATCGGCGTTGCACTGGTCTTACCCTTGTAGGGAATTACCGAAAAAGGAATGCCGTACACATCAACAAACTCCTCGGGCAGCAAGCCCGTATCGGGATCGGGCGTGTAGTTCATTCGCCGGAGTCCACGCCCGACGACCTGCTCACAAAGCAGCTGAGAGCCAAACGCTCTAAGCCCTAAGATGTGGGTGACGTTATTGGCGTCCCAACCTTCCGTGAGCATGGAGACGGAAACCACGCAGCGCACATCTTGGCCGGGATGCCCGATCCGGCCGACCGAATTGACGATCGCCCGCAACGCTTTGGCCGCCTTATCTTTGGTCGCATTCGGGTCTTCCGACTCAATCTTTTCCAGCCGCTTGCTGTCTATCGCAATGGTTCGGATCTGCCCTTTTGCATTCTGAAAGAGGTGAGGAAACACTCTGCCCGTGCCGTAAACCGTGCGCTTTTTGGCTTTCTTCTTTTTCGTTTCTGGTTCATCCTCCGCACCCTCTTCGTCTTCTTCAAGCTCCGTGTCGGCATCCTCAACCTCGGTTTGACCGGAGATGTTTTCAAAGAAAAGCTGGGCGATATTTGTGTTATCGCACACCAGAATCATCACGGGCGGCGCTTTCATCGCCAGGTCGCTTGCCTCTTGGATCGCGTCGAATTGTTTCTGATATTCGCCGGCCAGTTGAACGAGGGCATCTTCTGCCTTTTGCCATACCACCTCTGGCTTGGGTCGACCATTTGAAAGGCGCTGGGATGCGGCTAAATCTCTTGTAATATTCTTCCAAAGGCGGAAGTACTTCGCGTCGGGCCGCCCCGTGGTGTCGGAGACCGGCAACCGAGGAATCTTCGTGATTCCGCTTTCAATCCCGTCCACCAGGCCAAAGTCGGAAACAATCCAAGGGAACGGCTCACCCTCGGGATAACCGGAGCCCTTTAGATAAAAGGGGGTGGCGGAGACGTCAATGCAGATTTGGATTCCGCAAGATGCGTTGAGCCGGTCTAGACCCTGAACCCAAACGGTTGCTTCTTCGCGTTGCTCCTTGTCGTCGCCTTTCAGTTCCTCAGAAATGGGTGCCGGGCGATAAGCATGGTGTCCTTCATCGTTGAGCACCATGATGGGCGATAGGTCGTAAAGCTCCCCCAATCGGTTCCTCGCAAATGCCTCGTCCGACTCGGGACCCTTATTGACGACTCCGTAGCTCTTTCCGCCTTCCGAGTGTTCAGATTCCGGCGCGAAGCCGTGCCAGTTGGTCACAAGAACCTTGCCGGTGCGGAGTAAGTCGCGGTACTGGGGAGGCACCATGTCAAACTCGGTGTAGTAGTCGCCTCCGGAAGTGTCCGTGCGCAGGACCTGCAAGCGCTCCTTAATGGTGAGGTTGGGGCAACAAATGAGGGCGGCTTTGGGGAATCGGTCGTCGCTTGGCACGCGGGCACGGTTGCAGAAAGCCCGAGTAATCATCATTCCCATTACAACCGTCTTGCCGCTTCCCGTGCACATCTTGGTGCACATCCGCGTCAGTCCGCCGTCCGTGAGGGTCTTAAAGTCTTCGTCCGAGAAGTCCGGGTTCCATCGCGGCCGATTGCGGCTCCCGCCCTTTCTCAGACCGCGAATCTCGCATAAGAAAATTAGTGTCTCAACGGCTTCGATTTGGCAGAAGAAGAAACGTCGCTGCCGGTCGGGCCGTGTCCAATGCCTGAGCAAGTCCTTGGTGACGTTGGTGGCTCCTTCCCACTGAGACTCGCGCCAGCGTTTCACATCTCGCCTGAGCTTGTTGACCATGACCATGTCCCGGCGCTGCTCTTCTAGCTCCAAAGTGAGCTGCTGCTTTCGGGTGTCGGTTTCGTCCTTGTACCAGTAGTAGCTGGGGCGTCTGCCATCTTGTTTCGAGGCGACACCGGTTCCCCGGTCATAGTCCCAGAAGTGGGCTGGCTCCACGTAGGGCGAGCAAATGACTGGCGATTCGACGGGTTGAATCAAGTTTGGCTCGGCCACGGTCAATAACCCCCGCCAACCTTGTGGACGCGCATGACCTCGTTGCCTCGGGGGTCGATGACCTTGATGGCCACGCGGTTGTGGTTGCCCTTGGGGAACGGCAAGGAAACCGTGCCGGCAAATGCCTCGAAGCGTTCGGGGTCAACCGTCCCAACGAGCGCCTTGCTGAGTTTCTCCCATGCCTTTTTGTCAGGGAAGAACGCTTGCGTGATGCAGAAGCACCGGCCGTCGTAGTCAGCGTCCACAAACCATGCGGCCACCTTTTCCGCTCCTGTCGAGCGCACGGAGTTCGTCACGGGGTCGTAGATATCGACCCCTTCCATCACCGCCTGAAGCTCGCCACTCGGCAATTCGTTAACCGCCGTTCGGGGCGTACCAGACACCGTGAAGATTTGGCTCGAAGCGGTGGTCTTGAGCAGGTCGCCCATGTTCACGTCGGGCCTAATCTGCGCCATGTGGAGTCTTAGATGGGGGTCTGGGTCTTCTTGGATAACGCCTTGGGCGGCCCCGTCAAACGAGAACCCGGCAAACACTAGCTCGTCATATCCTCTTTTGGCCGCGAGCCGAATGCCATCCTCCACCATCTTGGCGGTCAAAGATCCGTACTGAGGGGCTACCACCACCGCGACGCTTCGGTCGATGTTGTCGCTCGTCCAATTACCTTCGGCATGGAGTCCGGCGCTTGGGTAGGCTTCGAGCCGGTCGAATTTGATGCTTTTGTTATTCGGAAATAGCACGCCGTCCTGCCGCAGCAAGCGAATGATTTTATCGATATAAGCTTCCGCGTTTTGCGGCTCGGCTTTCGATTCTTCAACGGCGGGGTCAGCCCCGTCAAATGCTTCTAGCTCTTCTGGAGCGCCGCCAATAGGGGTTTCGCCTTCAAAGTCGATGCTCTCTTCGCTGGGGATGACGCCTTCCACCGTGAACGGGCTGCAAACGCGAAGAATGCTGCGGTCGATAAGCGGCTGGTCCACCAGTTCCTCTTGCTCGGCCCGGGCGTCGATGCAGGCATTGACCTCTTTCATCTTGCCCTGCCATGATTTGCGGTATTCCGTTATCGCTTCGGCGAGCGCGGGCGGATAATCGGGGTCCGTGTCGAATGGTATTTCCCATTCCTCCCACGTCGATTCCGGAAGCTTCCATCGTCGCTCGTCGGCGTCGGTGATGGGGTCTTCCTTGTCCTTCCGCTTCTTCTTCGCCTCGAACTTGGCGAGGAACTTCGCTCGGAACTCTTTTGTGTTGTCAGCCGCAAGAGCGGAGTTGACAGTCTTAGCTTTTTTGGCGAGAATGGGCTCCCATTTCTCGAAAAGCGGGTCAAGGGCCTGATTCTGCGCGATGCTCCTCAGAGTGACGTGGGGCACCGTCCGGCACGAAAATGTGCAAGTTCCTTTGATTGCTTCAGTCGGGTCTGAGAGCCAGGTCCCCATTGGATTTCGTTGTACGTCCTCCGCACTGATGCTTCGCAGCTTGAAGAAGTCGAACTTCGATGTGAGTAGCCGCTGACGAGCAATCGAGACCGCGACGCGACTGCAATCTATCGTAATCCAACGTCGCGCCCATTGCTCGGCGACGTATGCTGTGGTCCCGCTGCCACAGGTTGGGTCGACGACGAGGTCGCCAGGGTCGGTCGTCATCAAAATGCACCTTTCGATGACGCGCCGGGCCGTCTGGACAACGTAACGCTTATCCTCTCCCCACCCGGCAATTGCTGTATCTTCCCAGTAGTCTGTCAGCGGTCGTGCTGGAAAGTCTGCCAGATACCGCAGGTAGTTCATCGACGTATTGCGGACATAGAGCCTTTCGGCTCGACGAAGTCTATTCATGCCATCAAGATTCGTCTTCCATCCACCTGAGCCGGGCGTAAAGCTTTGCTTTTGGAGCTCAAAGGCAAATCGAGTCGTTTCGCCACCCGACTGAGACGTCAAATTGTCCACGCGAAATGCTGTGAGCACCTTGGATACGTCTTCGAGTGACGCTTCGGTGAACCTAACGAAGCCACCATTTGAATCACGATAGTAAACGTACTCACCGGCACCTGAAGTGTCGTGGCTCTTTTCTCTGAGCATCCTTCGGAACTTCACCCCGTCGCGACTTTTAGCGAACCAGATCAGGCTGTCATAAGTGTTTGGGACAAACGTGGTTGTTGCGCTCGAAGTCTTTTGAAAGCCGATGGTGGCTATGTAGTTCTCCGCGCCGAACACCTCCGAAACCACATCACGCACTTTGTTGAGATTCTCGTCGCTGATTTGAATGAAAAGGCTCCCTGAGTCGGAAAGGAGCTCCTTGGCCATCATGAGGCGGTCGCGCAAATAGCTAAGGTAGGAGTGAATTCCAAGCGTCCACGTATCTCGGTATGCCTTCACCATCTCCGGCTCACGAGTCAAGTCTTCGGGCTTATCCTTGACCGACTTGTTAGCGATTTCAGGCTGGAAGTTTGAAGCGTATTTGATTCCATAAGGCGGGTCGAGATAAATCATCTGAACCTTTCCCGCAAGCGCCTCCCGCCGAGCCAGCGAAGCCATGACCGCCAAGCTGTCGCCGAGAATCAAGCGGTTCGACCAATCGACATCGTGCTGGTAGAACTGGACGGCTTCGCGATATTCCTGCTCCGGGTCCGCAAAGAGGGAGCGCGGAATATCTTGGCGCGCGGCGGTGGTCAGAATCGCCTTGGCGGATACCCGCTCGTGAATGTGAAGGGCAACGGGGTCCACCACGCACGCGGGCTGCTCTCGCTTGCCCGTCCATTCAAGCCACGGTTGATGGTTCCTAAGGGCGGCGGCCAAAAGCCGCTGCTCATCCGGCGTGAGCGGGCGCTTCCCCGCTTCTTCAAGAAGTTCAGGAAGGGCATCGGCGTTGCCGTCGGCGTCAAAGCGTAGCACCGGCGGGAGGTGCGGGTTGTAGTCGTAGGAGAGTCGCTTCTCTTTAGCAATTTTGCCCCGCGCTTCTAACCCGGCGGGCGGGATATTTTTCCGACTCGCGCCGGGGTACCGCAGGTCTACAACCTGATCTTCGCTTGACTCTAACTTGCTTTTTCTTGCCATCCTCTCCACTTGCAATAACGCATCATGAGTCTACCTACTAAAGGCGTACATCCCGATCTGATACGATTAGCCGCCCCGCATGCCGTGGAGGATCAAGGCAAATCACCTATCGTGCCCCATCGGCAGTGGGGAAGGGGTTCGCCGCATATCCATTTAGTTTAGGCTCCTTTAGGTCCATTTCATCGGTCTTGGGTGTTTCAATCTCACGTAACGGAGGCACCGACCGACAATGCAATTCACCCGGTCGAGGCCTCACTAAACGTATATGCGGGTTCGCCGATCTTCTCCTCCCAAAAAAGAAAAATCCGACCAGGGCGCGGGTTGCGCTTCTGGCCGGATGATTGCGTGGCCTTAACGACTAACTAACTTCTACGGAGTAGCGGTTAGGGAAGCCGTCTTGGACGTGCTGTAGGCCGTAGCCGTGATGGTCGCGGTCACATTCACCGCAGTTGCGGTGGTGTGAATCGGGAACGAGGCCGACGTGGTGTGACCGGCCAAGATCGTCACCGAAGCCGGCGCCGGAATGGTGGTACCACCCGTGCTGGCAAACGTCACCGTCACGTTTGTGGCGGCCTTACTGGTGAGAGTAACAACTCCGCTAGCCGTAACGCCGCCTTTGACGGACGTGGGGCTAATGGTTAATTTGCTCACCGAGTTAGGCTTGACCGTTAACGTTCCGTGCACCGCAACTGCGTTATACGTTGCCGTAATAGAGCAGCTGGTGCTAAGTGCCACGTCTGAGGTGGTCACCGTAAACGTGATTGTTGTTGCTCCTGCCGCAAGGAACACCGATGCCGGCACTGCCGCCGCAACATTGGAGCTTGTGATAGGCACCGTAACGCCACCGGCAGGTGCCGGCCCGGTCATGGTTAGCGTGGCCAAGCTACTCGTTCCGGCATACACGGAACTTGGAGACAGGGTCACGGTTTTAGGAGCAGGGCCTTTAACGGTGAGATTTGAACTTACCGTCTTCGCGTTGAACGTGCCAGAGATCTTCGCGATCGTGGCCACCGTCACGGGCGTGGTTGTAATGGTGAAGGTCTGGAACGTAGCACCACCCGGTACCAATACCGTTGCCGGCACCACTGCCGATGCACTGTTGCTGGCCAGAGACACCGTAACACCCGCGCCAGGAGCAGGGGCGTTTAGGGTGACCTTACCCGTCACGTTATTACCACCCGCAATTGAAGTGGGTGACAATGTAATCGAGCTAGGTTGAAGTGCCTTCACGCTCAGAGTAGCGCTGGTTAGCGTAACCCCGTTGTACGTAGCCTTAACCACGCCTGTCTTTGTAAACGATACAAGAGACGTGTTAATGGTGAAGGATCCAGAGGTAGCTCCACCGGCAATTGTGAATGTTGCCGGCACGGATGCCGCCGGATTCGTATTGGCGAGAGTGACTACTGCACCACCGCTCGGTGCCGGTCCATTAAGGGTTACCGTACCAGTTGTGGCAACCGTTCCGATAACAGATGACGGACTCACCACGAGTGTGGTGGGCAACAGCGGATTCACCGTCAAGCTTGCGCCTGCGGATGTGCTGTTGTAGGAAGCGGTGATGGTTCCGGTTTGCGTAGTGGGCGATACCAGGGTTTGAATCCAGAAGTTCCAAGAGGTATAACCGGCCAGAACTGATATGTTTGCCGGAACGGGAACATCTGAGTTGGTGCTACCTAGGCTTACCACCGCGCCACCCGCAGGAGTGGGAGAGCTGAAGTTAATGGTTCCCAATACCCATGTTCCGCCGGTTACCGGGTTTGCAGACAAGATGAATCCGGTGATGGCGGGATTGACCGTAATCGTGACCGAGCTGAGCGTGGTCACTTCGGTGTAGTTAGGCGTGGCAACCGTGAGGATCTGGTTGATCGTATGGTTTCCGGGAGTGAACGTGGTGGAGATTAGCAAGCCGTTGGGCCAGAAGAACCCAACCGGAAGCGATCCCAGCGGGTAATAGTGGTCAACGCCATCAACCTGAACGTCCAGCGTACTGTTGGGCATGTCTGCCGCACCAGAGCAACCGACCGGCGCACTTATCGTGTAAGTCGTTTGGTCGTCGTAATTCCCAGGCGCCGAGCCGCCGGTAATGTTGATGAATCCGTTTCTACCATCGTAGGGTGCATAGCCCGGAGCGCCCCAATACTCGACATAGTCGGTCCAGAGTTTCCAGAAGTTAGCCGAGCCCCAGCCGGTGACATAGTCCCATGCATCGGTGGTGGGGAAAGTTGTGCTTCCCGTGGTGGCATCTCGATATACGAATGCACCGTTGAGTGTATTGCGATAGGCGTTAAGGTTGGTACCCATCCAGTACAATTCAGGGTTCAGAGAGTAGCTGTGCCACTGCGTAAGGCCGTAGAGGTTATTAGTCTCCTGGTCTAGCAATAGATTGGCGGTTGCCCATAGAGGGCAAGAGGCACTGGTGCCCCAAACCTGATACCATCCGCCATTAGTGCGGATTGAATAACCCGGTGTAGGTCCGCCCGCTGCAGAAACGTCGGGAACTTGGCGATGACCGTTACTGTATCCGTTAGATACTCCCGGACCGCTCTGCCATGACGGAGTAGAGAAATATCTGGAATTTCCACCACCAGAACCGTTCCACCCCTGCTCGGAGTTCCATGTACCATCGCCGTTATTAACGAGGTTATCGGTACCACCGACGGCGGTTGCATTCGGGTCGGTTGAAGGAACAATCGGCACTCCGCCGGCATCTCCCGAAGAGTTATAGAACGAAATTCCGTGCGCGCCCATATTAGAAAGCGCCACATTGTAAGCCGTCACCGTCGAATCTAGGCCATAGGCGTGCATTGTGGCCTCATCAAGACCCCAACTCTGTGAAACCACCTGAATAAAGTTGTACGAGTTAGAAATGAGGTTATAAGCGTCGATGAAGTAATTGAGGTTATTGGGGAATTGAAAGACCCAAATGCTGGAGTGAGGGGCCTGGCCAATCATCACTTCAGTGTCAAGACAAGCCTCAGTGGCTCCAGCAAAGTTCTGGGGGCCGCCATCAAAGTTCACCCAGTGAACCGTCCAACCCGACAACCCATAGTTGTTGGCAAAATCAATGTTGTCTTGGAAGTTGTAGGAGGTCGGCGAGATAATTCCGATGTTCTGACCGTCTCCGTTCACTCCGCCCGAATGGAAATTATCCAATCCGTAGAAATGGGAGATATCGGCGGGACTCATTGGACTACTGAAGCTAGCCTTCATTCCCGGAGGCGTCTTCGCCGAGATTGGAGAAGGCGGCGTTACGGCAGTTGCCTGCTTTCGGCTCACTCGAGGATGCATTTGGAGCAGATTGTCCAGGCCAAATACGGCGTCCACTCGGTCGGCAATCGACTTAGGTAGCGTAACCGTCCGGTCTGGGCCGAAGTACGAAGTGGATTCGCCGTCGCTCAACAATTGGGCGGGACGCGCGTAGGTTTGAATGGAAACTTGGAATGCCTTTTCTGCATCTGCTACGGATACATCCGCCGCAATAAAGAGTTTGCTCTCCCATTGGTGGGTAATTTTGAATCCATGAGCGGTGGCAAAGTCGGCAACGGCTTTGACATCCGCATCCGTGGCGCCAAATTTCTTGCCAAAGTCGGCATTTGACAATGGTTTGTGGTAGTTCGCCGACTTCGGATCATCCTGAGATGCGCGAAATGCCGCAATCTGAGAACGATTGGCAGACTTCAACATAAAGTTGATGTGAAGCGTCGCGTCGGCGGCCGGCTTAGCAGAAGCTAACGGGTGTTTGATAGCCATATTTGGGCTACCGGGCATCGGCGCACGGTCTTCGGTCGCATGAGCTAATTGAAGCCCACTAGCGAAGAGGCAAAGGGTAATTCCCATTGTCCATCTTCTTGGAGATAGCAACTTTTCAAACATCATATTCTCCTCAAGGGGAAATTTTCCCCGGATGCAGAGCATCAACTGTCAGCAATGAAACCAACAGATCTGGTCATTCGTCTACCAGTAAGCACAAACTATATCAGACTAGGGGAAAGAAGGCAAGGAAAATCGGACATTTTTTCCCGTGATTTACAGCTTGTATGTCCACCCTTTTAGGGCCCCACTCGGCACAAGATGCGGTGGCTCGTACCCGCTTTGCTGACATATCTTATAGGTTAAGTGCGAGTCATGCGTCCCGATCTCAGGAATCTCCGCTTAGACGTGTTACACCAAATCCAGCTTATTCACGGGCAATTTTCAAATTACTTTTCTAAAGTGTGTTGCGGATCCTTGGTAACCATTCTGCACATAGAAATCGCGCGCTCTGCGGGTTGCCAGCGCAACCCAACGGGAGTGCCTTGACGTCGCGTTCAGTTCAAATGTCTGCATCAACATCTTGCCGATCCCTTTCCCGCGGTGCCACGCTTCCTCTCCCTCAATCTGGTTTCCATTTGCTTAAGCGGCGAGGGCACAACTCAAAAAATGGTGGATTGCAAGGTTAAAGCTTTCCTGGTAGCCTAAACGTGTTTTAGCGACCACGGAGGTAACGCAGAATGAGTCGAGTAAGGGTGCTTGTCGGTACAAAGAAGGGAGCCTTCATCTGCACGTCGGATGGTCAACGAAAAGACTGGCAGATTGAGGGCCCGCTGTTTGGCGGTTGGGAGATTTACCACATGAAAGGTTCCCCCGTGGACCCTAACCGAATTTTTGCATCTCAGTGCAGCGGCTGGTTTGGCCAAATCATCCAGCGCTCAGACGACGGCGGAATCACTTGGGCAACCCCGGGTAGTTCACCCGCTGCACTGGAATCAACGGACGGATTCCCCAAGGGTGAGAGCAACAAATTTGTGTACGAAGGGGTGGCGGGAACCCACCGATGGTACGACGGCACCCCGCATCCATGGGAATTCAAACGGGTATGGCACATTGAGCCCTCGCTAAGCGACCCCAACACGGTGCTGGCGGGCGTAGAAGATGCCGCGTTGTTCAAGAGCACGGATGGCGGCATCAGTTGGTCAGAACTTTCCGGTCTGCGCCAACACACTACGGGAAAAGATTGGCAACCCGGAGCGGGCGGCATGTGCCTCCACACCATTTTGGTTGACCCCACCGCTCCCAACCGAATCTGGGTGGCCATCTCCGCCGCCGGATGCTTCCGAACGGATGACGGCGGAATCACCTGGAAACCCACCAACCGTGGTCTTAACTCTAATTTCATGCCGGATCCAGAAGCCGAAGTCGGTCACTGTGTCCACCGCATTGCAGCGCATCCCTCTCGACCCAACACGCTGTTCATGCAGAAGCACTGGGACGTTATGAGAAGTGACGACTCGGGCGACAACTGGCACGAGGTTAGCGGCAACCTTCCCAGTGACTTTGGATTCCCCATTGACGTTCATGCTCATGAGCCCGAGACGATTTACGTGGTTCCCATCAAGAGCGACTCCGAACACTACGTGCCAGAAGGCAAACTTAGGGTCTATCGTAGCAAAACCGGCGGAAATGAATGGGAAGCCCTTACTAACGGTCTTCCGCAGGGCAATTGTTACAGCAATGTGCTTCGAGACGCGATGGCGGTAGATTCCCTAGACGACTGTGGCATCTATTTTGGCACTACCGGTGGCCAAGTTTTTGTCTCGCCCGACGGTGGAGACCGCTGGAATCTCATCAACGGATACTTCCCGTCTGTCCTGTCCGTAGAAGTACAAACGCTACCCTAGGAATTCATGGTACGAGTCATCCTTCCCCATCATTTACGAACCCTCGCTCAGGTAACCACCGAGGTGGAACTTGAAGTTAATGGGCACGTGAGCGTGAGCACGGTTCTCGACGCTTTGGAGCGTCGCTTTCCGGTGCTCGCGGGGACGATTAGAGAGCACGAAACCCACAAGCGAAGGCCCTTTCTAAGGTTTTTTGCCTGCGGGGAAGATATCTCGCTGGAGTCTCCAGAACTTGCACTTCCGGAGGTTATTGCCTCCGGGAAGGAGCCGTTTTTAGTTGTGGGAGCGATCGCCGGCGGGTAGTTCGCCCTCGCTATTTTAGTTCCGACCAAGCCTCAATTCCACCGTTTAAATGGGCTAGTTTCTCAAATCCATTTGCGCGGAGCAGGTGGTAGGCCTTGGCGCTTCGGGACCCTAATTGGCAGTAGACCACCACCAACTTCGTGCGATCAAGCTCGTGCATTCGACTTGGCAGCTCCCCGAGCGGAATCAATTTAGAACCGGCAATACGGGAAATCTCGTACTCAAATGGCTCGCGAACGTCGATCAGTTCAAAGGACTGCTTGTCCCGGATAAGGGCTTGGATGTCACTCGGATCCAAGCTATTCGGCTCTTCCTCTGGCGACGAAGCATGACGGAGTCCGCAGAAATCTTCGTAGTCAATCAGTTTGGTTTGGGTGGGATGGTCGCCGCAAATTGGACAATCGGGATCGCGCCGAATCTTCAGTTCCTTAAATGACATTTCCAACGCATCGTAGAGTAGCAATCGTCCCACCAGCGACCGACCGACCCCCAAGATTGCCTTCACAGTTTCGGTGCTCTGAATCATCCCAACCAGGCCGGGGAGAACTCCAAGCACCCCGCCCTCCGCGCAGCTGGGCACCAAGCCCCGCGGAGGAGGTTCGGGATATAGGCACCGGTAGCAGGGCCCACCCGGAGCACAAAACACCGTCGCTTGCCCATCAAATCGGTAGATCGACCCGTAAACGTTGAGCTTTCCCAGCAGAACACAGGCATCATTCACCAGGTAACGGGTGGGGAAATTGTCCGTACCGTCCACCACGATATCGTAGTTTCCGATGATGCCGAGGGCATTCTCTCGGGTCAGCCTTTCGTCAAATTTGTCGAACTGAACGTGAGGATTGATGGCCTTCAGCTTCTCGGCCGCCGAATCCAATTTGCTTCGACCCACATCTAAGGTCGTGTGGATGATTTGGCGATGCAGGTTGGTTTCGTCAACCCGATCAAAGTCTACGACACCAATTTGACCCACTCCCGAAGCCGCCAAATAGAGTGCGACGGGTGATCCCAAACCGCCAGCGCCAACGATGAGAACCTTTGCCGACTTTAACCGCAGTTGCCCAGAAGTTCCCACTTCCGGCAAGATCAAATGCCGGCTGTACCGAATCAATTCTTCGCGACTCAGTTCAGGTTGCATCTGATTCTTTGACGGCGGCATTACTCACTCGATTGAGGAGCATGATCGCTGGCCGAAGCGGATTTTCGTTTTTCGACTTGGGCTTGGAACTCTTCGGTAGTGTTTGCCTTCGGAAAAGGTTGACTAGGGATAGGCAAGTTCAACGCAGAGCACAGGGGTTCCCATCCGTCGGTTGCTTCCCAAACCACCAGCCTATTTGCCGGTGCGGTGGCAATCACGTGAGCGTTATGCTTTTCAAATTCCGCAATCACGGCGTCCTTATTCATGAGATCACGGGTGAAGGTATTTTCCATCGTGGCAAAGATCATTTCCTGCCATGCCCTGCCTTCTTCACTGTCCCTTGGCTCGTGAATACTGGGGAAAATCGTATTACTGGCGCTGGTGTACCACTTCTCTGCATCACGCTTAGACAACACAATGATTGCCTCGGGAAAAGCCTCGCTAAGGGGTTTCCAATATGCGGAAGCGGGCCAATCTACTGCCGCATCAAATCCATCCAAAAGGCTATTCCAATCCACTGGCTTTCCCAGGGCCGCGTCGTGCCAGATCTGCACATGGGTTGGGTTCTTAAACACTTCAAACATGTGGTAGCAAGGCGCATCCAGCAATGTTTCCAAGCCGAGCTTAAGCGAAAATGTTCCCGTTCGTCCGAGACCCGCACCAATTACCTTCAACGACATATTTTAATCGTACCCAACTCAAATATCGTCGAAGGACCTCCGGACATCCAAGCCTTAAACTCACATTTCGACTTGCAAAAGATCCATTGCCAGAGACCTCGCCCGGATCGCAGGCGTTGGGACTCCTCAACCCTTTATTTGTCTTGTGGATAATCTTCCTGTACAATTCCGGTTGATGCCCAAGCGACTTGCCTTTATGACGATCGGAATATTGAAAGAGCCAATGGGCCAACCCGGCGCACAAGGATTCTTGGATCGCGCGCCCAGCGCTTACCGGGCGGCGGATGCCGGAGACGGATTCATCGCAAGATCGGAACGAGACCTCAACACGATGGACCATTCATGGGGAAACGTGGTCATCCCCGACTGTTATTCGCAAATTGAGGATCCACTTAGAGCCCCTGCGACCTTGAGCTTGTGGGATGACCTGGAATCGGTGGCCGCCTTTTCCTACCACGGCGCCCACGGCGAAGCCCTGACGAAGCGCAAAGAGTGGTTTGAAACCCATGAGTTACCCACCTACGTGGCGTGGTGGGTAGAAGATACGCAGAAGCTAGATCGTAAAGAGGCTGCCGCCCGGCTAGATCACCTCCACCAGTACGGTCCGACTGCTCATGCATTCAACTTCAGCCGTCCCTTTGATGCGGACGGCAATCCGTGCGCGCTGGGCGCAGACAAAGTGAAAGCCAAGGTTGCCCGTAACCGTCAGGAAGGTTGTTGAACGCTTTGACTGTACTATTGCCGCTGGTATTTCTCATGACTCAATCGCAAACTACCACGGGTCCCATTGATCTCACGGGCAAGAAACCCCAAGTTAATGAGCAGGGAGTTCAGGCCGCGATTGGCAACACCGTGCGAGCAAAGCCGACGGAATGGCACGGTGGGGGAGCCTGGATTTGGCGCGATGACCAAGGACAACCGCCCAAAGTCACCCGGTTTAGAAAGACGTTTTCCCTATCTGCGACACCTACCCAGTCCATGATTTTGGCATCCGCCGACGTTAGTTATCGGCTGTGGATCAACGGGACCCTGGTTTCTCGGGGTCCCGCCGACACTGGCCGCGACTATGACACGGGCGCACCGGGACCGTGGTTTGATGACCAACGAGATGTTTCGAGATTCCTGAAGCCCGGTCACAACGTGATTGCGGCCGAAGTTTTTCCGGATTCACTGGTACAAAGTGAAGGAACGCTTGGGCACCCCGGTCTCAAAGTTGATTTACGGCTGATTCAAACGGATCAGAAGCCTCAGATGATCGCAACGGATGAGACATGGAAATCTGCTCCCGCCGCAGACTTGGCCAACCATAACGGACCGAACGGCTATTTTGTAGATCTGAACCAAGAGCCTCTGGGATGGCAAATGGTTACGTTTGATGACTCCCACTGGACACATGCCGTGGTGAGCGCAGTTGCATCCCGGCCTACGATCACCAGCGAGTTAGCTCCCCCACTTGAGGCCATCTTTCCCAGCGCCAGCGTCTCAAGAATCACCGCCGGGGTTGAAGTTCACGCCGAACATGGCGGAGCCACGTTTACCCGCGATGGTGGCTATTCCGGGAAGTTCTCCCGGATTCTTAGCGCTTACATTTCGCTCCGAGTGATCGGCGAAAAGGGTGCTCGTTTGCTGATCATGCCTAACGAACTGGACGCCCCCGGATTCAACCGGCGAGCGGAAATTGTTCTTCGTGATGGACCGCAGGTGGTTGAGCTTCCGTTTTTTGACAGCTTCTCCACGATAAACATTGCGGCTAAAGGCATAAAAAAGTCGTTAGTCGTACAAGAGGTGCGGGCCACTTTTACCTCCTATCCGGTGCGATACCGCGGGTCGTTCAAATGTTCTGACGTTGAACTAAACCGACAGTGGCGAGTTGGACGGTGGGTCACTCAGATCTGCATGCAGACGCATCATCTCGATTCCCCTCACCACCAAGAGCCCATTTCTGATCCCGGTGATTATCTGATTGAAGCGCTGAACAGCTATTACGCATTTGGCGAAAGCGCACTCGCGAGGCAAGACCTCCGCAAATATGCACGAGTTCTAAAGGCTCGGAACTTTCAGAGCTTTCACACGAGCTACTCGCTACTGTGGTTGAGGATGCTGATCCAATACTACGACTACACGGGCGACGTGGATCTGGTGAAGGAATTGGCCCCCTACAGCCATGCCTTGCTCGACAAATTTGCGACCTATGTGGGTAAGAATGAATTAATCTCCAATGCTCCTAACTACATGTTTATGGATTGGGTGGAAATTGCCGGGTTCAACGCTCACCACCCGCCCGCCGTGATTGGTCAAGGCTACATGACCGCACTCTATTACCGTGCCTTGGCCGATGACCACCGAGTTGCAATTCTTACGGGCGACAAAGCACGCGCGGACCAAGACGAGCTACTAAGAACCCAGATTAAGTCTGCCTTTAACCGCGAACTTTGGAGCGACCGCAAAGGGCTTTACCGAGACGGAAAGCCCCACCAATCGGAGGTTGCACCTAATCAGTGGCTCCCTGCCGACACGGACGTAGAGACATTCTCCACCCAGGTCAACTCTTTTGCCGTGACCTCTGGCCTGTGCAGCACCGACGAATCGCGGGAAATTATGACGCAGATTGTCCGCCAGCCAAACATGAACTGCCAGCCGTATTTCATGCACTTCGTGTTCGAAGCTCTGGCTAATTCCGGTCAATTTGAAACCTTTGCCATCGCGCAAATGCACCGATGGAAGATCATTCCGGATACCCAATCGTTTCTTGAGATGTGGGATTACGGCGACCACAGTCATGCCTGGAACGCCACGAATCTGTTCCAGATGTCGGGGCGAATTCTGGGGGTTCTGCCCACTGCACCGGGTTTTCAGGCCTTTGAGATTCGCCCCCATCCGTGCGACCTCACGTGGGCAAAGGGCACGGTACCCACTCCGCATGGAGACATCCATGTTGGATGGAAGAAGAAAGGGAAAAATCTTTCGATAGAGTTTACGGTTCCCCCTGGCACCCACGCCATTTACGCGGGAAGGACTTACGCCCCGGGTAGGCATTCCGTGGTTAAATCGTTGTAACCGACGCCTACGGTCAGTGATCGCGTTTCCGATTTAAGCGGTGCGGCGGAATTCTAGTATCTGAAAGTTCGGGGCCCTAAACTCGTTGACGTAGTCGGGGGAATCCGGGCTTGGCAGGGGCTCGTGGAACCCAGCGAGAACGCATCGGTCGTTGAGAAAGCAGCCGATGGTGTGGCTGAGTGGACGGTGGAAATTAACAATTTTAATGTTCTTCCATTCCAAATCCATGGAAAAGTGCTCCATATACCGGTCCACGGTTCGGTATAAGCGCTCCCCTTTGTCATTCTTCACCCATCCCGTAGAGGTCGAGGCCAAGTTGGATACGGTTACGATGATGATTCGCCCGCCTGGCTTTACCACTCGCACCATTTCCCCCGACGCGGCAACGTCATCCGGGATGTCAATCATCGTGAGATAGCTGAGAACTAGGTCAAATGTCTGGGTGGGAAACGGTATCGACTCGGCTCGTCCCACGAAATAGCGGGATACAGGATCCATCGATATCGCTAAATCAATGAACTCGGGCACCGGATCAATTGCAGAAACCCTCGCTCCTTTTGCCGCGAGATGCCGAGCGTATCACCCTTCGCCGCAACCCACATCCAAAATTTGCAGGTCTCTCACGTCGCCAAGCAGCGTTTCCAGCGCGGGATCAAGAATCTCTCGCCGCGACCAATCTCCCCGGTCGCCTTGAGACTTGATCCAAGCCTGGGCAGACTGTTTCCAAAGCGCAGATGCGTCAGCGGATCGTTCGATCATGTCCTTGAATATATTCGCTTTGGTGGTCTGGGTGCCTAAGGATGATGCTCTTCCCACCTCTAAAATGGATTGCACAAGTCACTCATCGTCAGGCCGGGCTTTGCGGTGTTACACTAACCTTAATGTCTTACCTGTCAACAATATCGGCAATCCTGCTCTCTGCGGTCGTATCCGGAGCGTGGGCTTCTCATTCCGCTCCGCGGTCCGGGGTGGCTTGGCGCGGGGTGCACTTGGGAGCGGGGAGCCAGGCCGAACTGGATGCGGTGACCAAAAGTATTCCTGCCCTTGCCGCTTCTGGCTGTAACGCGATTGTCCTTGAAGTTGACTATGCCTACCAGTTCAAAAGCCGACCGGAGATGGCATCACCAACGGGAATCACCTTTGCGGGTGCGAGAAACTTTTCCAAGGTCTGCCGGCAGAATCACGTTAGAGTAATCCCGCAAATGAACTGCCTTGGCCATCAAAGCTGGGCGGAAACCACGGACCGACTTCTAACGGTCCACCCAGAATTAGATGAAACGCCCGGCTTGTATCCCAAGAACGCCGGAATATACTGCCGAAGCTGGTGCCCGTTGCACCCCGATTTGTATAAGATTATCGACCCAATGATTGATGAATTGATTGATGCGTTTCGGGCAGATGCATTCCACGTAGGGATGGATGAGGTATTTATTCTTGGTACCGACAGCTGCCCTAGATGCCACGGAAAAGCGACGGCTAGCCTGTTTGCCCAGCAAGTAAATACCCTGCATGATCACTTCAAGCAAAAACATGTCCAGATGCTGATGTGGGGCGATCGATTCTTGGATGGCAAGGCAACCGGATATGGCGAATGGGAAGGGGCCACCAATGGAACCGATAAAGCAATTGATCTTGTTTCAAAAGATATTGTGATGTGCGATTGGCATTATGAAAATTCTGCTTTCCCTTCTTTGCAAATATTTGCCGACCACGGATTTCAAGTTTGGCCGTCCACCTGGCGTAACGCAGACGCCGCCAAAGCCTTTAGCACCCAAGCCAAAAACAGCCAGAATCCAAAGGTGATGGGCGTTTTGGTCACCACTTGGGGCCAAGTTAAGGCAGATAAGCTCCCGACTTGGCCGCCATACCTGGCTGCCCTGGCACCTTGGCTATAAGGGGCCCCCTTTGAAGTTAAGCAGTCGGAGTTACGATCTAATTCTAATTCGGCGAGTGAATATTCCTATATTCACTCACCGAACGGTGCCAAGCCTTCACCGGATAGGAGAGAATTCAACATGCCTCTTTCTGCTGCAACCGAGCGGTGCCGCTCGATTAAGTTTCTTGGTGCCTGCCTTATCGGACTTCTGCTTATTCCCACCCTAGGGCAAGCCTCATCGGATAGAGTCCGCCTAAGATTCGATGCGAACTGGCGCTTTAAGCGAGATAAGGATTCTGCACCCAGCGGGATGCGGGGTCCTTTTTCTTGGGAATGGAAATTGGCTGGCGTAAACCAGCTAGATCAGCCTCAACTTCCGTCGGACCTGATGGGCGGGAACTGGAAGCCAACGCAGTTGGGCGTCAACACCCTCAATGGAGATCAAGATCGCTTTGCGTGGTACCGCGCAGAACTTGGTCACGCACCTCTTGGCGCGGAAAAAGTGTTGGAATTCGACTCGGTTGACGATAATGCCGTGGTCTACCTCAATGGAAGAAAGCTCTACCGGCAAATTGGGTTCGGCATTCCGTTCAAGGTTCCAGTAAAAGCGGCTTGGAACGCCAAAGGACCTAATTCTTTGGTGATCTTGGTTGAAAATACCGCAGCCGGAGGCGGAATCAACGGGGGCATCAACCTGGTAATGCCCTCCACTGCCGTGGTGCCAACCAACCTAAAGTGGCACTTTGATGACTCCAAATGGCGTACCGTTCAACTTCCCCACGACTACTTAGTGGAGGGTAAATTCACGCCCACCGAAGACGTATCCCACGGCTCGCTGCCCAAGCCAACCGGCACCTATCGAAAGACTTTTACCCCGCCCAATTCCTTCCGAGGGAAGTCGGTGTGGATTGATTTTGACGGCATCTACCGAAACTCTTCCATCTACCTAAACGGAGAGAAACTAGGAGATCATTCCAGCGGCTATATCGGCGCTAGATTTGACATTTCTGACCAATTGAAATTTGGGCGCCCTAATGTGATCGCGGTTCGGGTGGACCCTCGTAAGAACGAGGGTTGGTGGTACGAAGGCGCGGGCATCTATCGGCACGTTTGGCTCAACGCGGCCAACAAAATTCATTTGATTCCCAACGGCATATTCGCTCGATGCGAGAATTTGACCCGAGACTCGGTTGACCTCAAGTTGACTTCGTCAGTAAAAAACTATTCGCCATTCTCGGCCAAGTATGTTGTGTCGTCCCAAATCATTGACCCCACCGGCAAGGTTGTGGCCACGATTAATGCCCAGTGCACGGCTAACCGTACTGCCACGACGATCGCGACTGCTGGCATCAAATTCCGCAATCCCATGCTTTGGGATCTGAACCATCCCAATCTGTATAAAGCAATCACCACGGTTCGGCAAGGTAAGCGCAACTTGGACCAAGTCACCACGACCTTTGGAATTAGGGACATTAAGTGGGACAAAGACCGAGGGTTTTTGCTGAATGGGCAGGTAGTCAAACTGCAAGGGACTTGCAACCACCAAGATCACGCCGGGGTGGGAATTGCCATGCCAGATGGTCTTCAGGAATGGCGAGTCAAGAAGCTATTAGCCATGGGTTCCAACGCCTACCGAACGTCGCACAATCCGGTTTCGCCGGAGCTCTTGGACATTTGCGACCGAATGGGAATGCTGGTGTTGGACGAAACACGACATTTGGGCGACTCCACTCTCCCCAAGACGCCCTCTGGAACCACGGCAAACGACCTATCCGAATTAAAAACGCTCATCTTGCGGGATCGCAATCACCCAAGCGTGATCGCTTGGTCACTCTACAACGAAGAAGGCCTGCAAGGCACCGACGAAGGTGCGGCGATCTTCAAGAAAATGCGTGCGGTGGTCGATGACTTAGATGGCACCCGAATCTCCACGGGAGCCAACAATTTTGGCTACGGTGCGGGTGTTGAACTTGTGGCGAATGTCTACGGATTCAATTACTCGATTGGCGGCTATGATGATGCTCACCGCCGATTTCCTAACCAAGCCCTGTTTGGTAGCGAAACCTCTAGTGCCGTGTCTACCCGTGGCGAGTATGCCAACGATGAGGTCAAAGGGTACGTATCCGCATACGACCTCAACGCCCCCGGCTGGGGCGCCACTGCCGAGGGTGCGTGGAAACCCATTGCCGCGCGACCTTGGATGGCAGGCGCGTTTGTTTGGACGGGATTTGACTATAAGGGCGAGCCGACGCCGTACGGTTGGCCCTGTATCAATTCCCACTTTGGAATCATTGACATTGCCGGATTTCCCAAAGATAATTTTTACTATTACAAGTCAACTTGGCGAAAGGACCTGACGGTCCACGTACTCCCCCATTGGAATTGGCCCGGAAAAGAAGGAAAACCCATTAACGTTTGGGTCCATTCAAATGCAGATGCGGTGGAGCTTTACCTCAACGGAACCAGTTTGGGAAAGAAGCAAGTTCCGCACTTGGGTCACCTGGAGTGGTCAGTTTCTTACGCTCCGGGAACGTTACTGGCCGTGGGCACTCGCGGAGCAAATGAGGTGATGAGAGACCAGGTGGAAACCACCGGCAAACCCGTAGCATTAAGATTAAAAACCGACCGCAAGAAAATTTTGGATGACCACGAAGACCTGACAACGGTAGCGGTGGAAGTGGTAGATGCCAAGGGCCGAGTGGTTCCGTATGCGGCCAACCGGGTTGCGTTTACGGTAAAGGGTGCGGCCGTCCTCGGGGGAGTTGGCAACGGAGACCCGAGCGACCACGATCCGGACCAGACAAATCGGCGCAAGGCATTCCACGGCCTATGCATGGCGTTGGTGCAGTCCAATGGGCACTCCGGAAAAATTCAACTGCTTGCAACTTCGGCCGGTCTAAAAAGCGCCTCGATTGATCTCACGACCGCGCCTACTTCGGTCCCGAATCAATAGTTACGGCGCGGGCCAGTTGGACTGTAGTCGCCACTGGCCCTTTGCAAATAGGTGCGCGAAGCCGTTGACGTTAAGGGTTCGTGTCGCCGTTTGGGCGAGGAATCTACCGGGAACACAATGGTCCCCAGAAGAGACAAAAAGCTGATCCGCCCTTTTAGTGATATCACTCTATTGTCAAGAATAGCGGAACCCGATAGGTAAAGGGTTAGATTCTGGCCCCGCAGAATCAGCGGGTACCCGATGAATAGAACTCTTTTTCTTGCCCTGGCCATGATGCCGACGCTGGCACTGGCTCAAGATGAGCCCAAGCAAGACCTCACCCAACTTGGTCTAGAAGACTTGATGAAGGTTGAAGTGACCACGGCATCTAAGTCAGCCCAATCCCTATCCACCGTTCCTTCTGCAATATATGTGATAACAGCCGAGGATATTTGGCGGTCTGGGGCAGTGAGTATTCCTGAAGCCTTGCGGCTGGCACCCGGGGTCAATGTATCGCAAATTGATGCTAACAAATGGATGGTCAGCATCCGTGGATTCAACAGCCGATTTGCCGATAAGTTGCTGGTGCTGGTAGACGGTCAAAGCATTTACACCCCGCTCTTCTCCGGAGTGTACTGGGATGCCCACACCCTTCCCCTCCAAGAAATTGACCACATTGAGGTTATTCGTGGACCAGGTGGCTCCTTGTGGGGCGCCAATGCGGTGAATGGCGTGATCAATATCATCACCAAGCACGCCTCCCAAACCCTGGGAGGATCTGTGAGCACCGAAGTTGGATCGGACACCAAGGTGAATACGGGAGCTAGATACGGCGGAAAATTTGGGAAAGATGGCGCGTTTAGAATTTATGGGAACTGGCTATCACAATCTGCGTTAGACCTCCCCAGTGGCAATGCCGGTCCAGACGATTGGGAGTCTGCGCAGGCGGGTCTGCGCATTGACACCAACCCAAAGAGTGCAACCCGGTTTACTTTCAAGACCGATATTCAGAGTGAACACTTAGGGCAACAATTTTCTGTTCCCAGCCTTACCGCCCCTTACAACCTCACAATCTCGTCTCGATACCCAGCTTATGGCCTCAACAGCGTTGCCCGATGGGAGCACGACGAGGCGAATGGCGGTGCCCAAAGTTTGCAACTTTCTTACGGACATATCGAGGGGTGGAGTGACGCAGCCGTTTCGGAGCGCCGCGATAGTGAAGTAGTTGACTATCAAAGGCAGTTCGCCAAAACCGGCCGCCATGCATTTACTCTGGGTGCCGGCTTCACCAGGTCATCCGATAAGGTGCGGTCAAATGGCGTTACCGTAGTTACCCCCGCATCCTTCACAGAAAATCTTTACAGCGCTTTTGTTCACGATACGTTGGATATTAAGGCCAACCTGAAATTACTGATCGGTTCAAAATTTGAGCACGATCCTTATACGGGTTGGCAAGTTCAACCCAACGCCCAGTTACTTTACACGCCCAATGAGCACCGAACTTATTGGTACTCGGTGTCTAAGGCGGTGAGAACCCCGTCTCGGGCCGACATCGGCGTGGGATTCGATCTGCAAACAATTCCCGGAACCCCACCGGTCCTTTTGACTCTGGTGGGAAATCCCAACTTTCATTCAGAAGAGGTCATTTCAAACGAGATTGGCACTCGCTTCACGCTCAAAAACAACACGTTCTTAGACTTGGCCGCATTTTATAACGAATATCGGCAACTCAGAACCTTTGAGGCGGCCACACCATATTTCAGCGTGGATCACGTAGTTCAGCCTTTCACGTTTAAGAATAAAATGTCGGGCAAGACGGCGGGGCTAGAGGCCGCGCTCAAGACAAAGATTAGACCGTGGTGGAGCGTAGCAGCCAGTGCATCTATCTTTTCTGAGCGCCTCCAATTGGATGCTGATAGCACGGACAATCTCGGACTCTACGGCATTGACGGGCGAGGAGGAGCTTCTAGGCAACAGTTTCAAATTCACTCCGACATGGATTTGGGGCACCACATTGAGTTTGATAATGACCTGTATTACGTGGGCCAGCTGATTAGTGGAAATGTGCCCGCCTACTACAAGCTAGATACCCGAATAGGATGGGCCCCAAATGCCAATACTCAGATCAGCCTTGGCATCCGGAATGCCCTGAGCCCTCACCGAGTAGAAGCCGGCGAAGCTTTGTTTGAGACCGTGGAGTCAATTCCCCAAAGCGTGTATCTTCGAGTTTCTGTGAGGTTCTAGAGAATCAGAATGGCCACAGGTTTAGCTAGCGCTTTCGTATGTCTATCGATCCTGCTCACCGGATCGCTCGCCACGGCGGCCGACCGGGAACATCAGGTGAAGTCGGCATTCATTTACAACTTTGCCAAGTTCATAGATTGGCCGGGCGGACTGGGCGCGCCGGGATCACCCTTCGTAATAGGAGTTTACGGCACCAGCAGTTATGGACCCGAGATTGAGCAGGCGCTCTCCGGAAAGGCCGTGTCGGGTCATCCCATTTCAATTGAAGAAATACGTTCAGATAGCGGCGCTCGTCATTGCCGTCTCCTCATCACGGGTGCCACCACGCAAGATCGAATCGCTCAGATCCTTAAAGCGTGCCGGGGTTATGGCACCGTTCTGGTGGGCGAGTCTCCAGACTTTGTAGAATGTGGCGGCACAATCGGCTTAACGATTGATGGAGGTCGAGTTAGATTTGACGTAAACATGCAAACCGCCCGAGCCGACAATATAATGATCAGCTCGAAACTCCTGAGCCTGGCCCGCACGGTTATCCACTAATAATTACAACATGAAGAGACTCTCAATTAAGCACAAACTGATTCTCATTACCACGGTGGCAACCACCGTGGCCTTGTTTGTTTCTGGAATTGTGATTGCCTCTTACAATGGGTATCGAGAGCGGCAGGCGATGATTGCTTCGCTGAGCATCCAAGCCCAGGTCTTAGGAACTAACTGCTCTGCCGCCGTCACTTTTGGAGATGAAGCCGCCGCTAACGAGGTGCTTGATGGCCTGCGCGCGGACCGCCAGATAGAATGCGCCGCGCTCTACGACTCCAAGGGCAATTTATTTGCAAAATTTAGTCGGAGATCCTCGGCGTTTACCCCGCCCATCAAGCATCAGGGAATAATCAGCGTTGATCCGGCAAAGTACATCCAGGCCACTGTCCCCATCAACGTAAAGTCGGAGCAAGTAGGATCGCTTCTCATTGTTTCAAACACCAGTGAACTTGCCCTGCGAGAGAAAGAGTCACTGCTCATCACAATCCTCGTGACCACCGTTTGCATCGGTATTGTCTTCTTAATATCACTTAGATTGCAGAAACTCATTTCGGATCCGGTCCTCGAACTGGTAGGAACCATGTCGCAAGTTTCTGCGGATAAAGATTACACGGTGAGGCTCACGGTAAAGAGCCACGATGAAGTTGGGATGTTGGTGGGGAGTTTCAACGAGATGCTGGGCGAAATCCAGCGGCGAGACGACGGCCTTGAAGAGCGGGTAGCGGAGAGAACGGCGGCTCTGAGCGCCGAAAACCGAGTGCGGGAAAAGGCGGAAAGAGAACTTGAGGAAGCCCTCCATGAGGCAACCCATCTTGCCGAAGCCGCTCAAGCCGCGAGTAAAGCCAAATCAGAGTTCCTCGCCAACATGAGCCATGAAATAAGAACCCCGATGAATGGCGTGATCGGACTCACTAGTCTTCTTTTGGACACTCGCCTTGACGATGATCAACTGGATTTTACCAAAACCATTAAAACCAGTGCCGAGTCTTTGCTGGACATCATCAACGACATTCTTGATTTCTCAAAGAACGAAGCCGGAATGCTTAAGCTTCAGCCCGAAGACTGCTCACTGGCGGTTTTAATAGAAGAGGTGGGTGAGGTGATGGCCCACCATGCCGAAGCAAAGCACCTTGAATTCATCTGCTATTGCGCTCCAGAAATCCCCGCGCTTGTTTATGCTGATTACGGCCGACTTCGACAAATTCTCGTGAATTTCGTAAGTAATGCAATTAAATTTACATTCACGGGGGAAGTGGTCCTAGAAGCCCGACTGGTGAACGGATCAGACGACGAGGCCCTGGTAAGGCTGTCTGTGAAAGATACGGGCGCTGGCATCCTGGCCGACCAAACTGAGTTGGTCTTTGAAAGCTTCACCCAAGCGGATGGAACCAGTACCAGAAAGCACGGCGGGACGGGCCTTGGCCTCACCATCTGCAAGCAATTGATAGAGGGCATGGGAGGCACCATTCACGTTGAGAGCACGGTGGGAGAGGGTTCCACGTTCTACTGCGTGTTACCCCTTCCCATTGTTCAGCCGCGCTTCACCCAAACCCCAGACCTTAGAGGTCAGCGGCTACTGGTGGTAGATGACAACGCCACCAACCGGAGAATCCTGGCCGAATACCTGCGAAGGTGGGAAACCGATTCCATTCTCGTGGAGAGTGGCACGGAAGCCCTCCAAGTGCTGAGAGAGCATGGCGAACACTATTTTAACACCGTATTGATGGACATGCACATGCCCAATATGGACGGTGAAGAAGTAACTCGATGCATTCGCCAAGACCTTGGATACAAGACATTGCCCGTCATTTTGCTGTCGTATATGGGCAAACATTTCTCCACCGCTGAACTTGCTCTCAAAGGCTTTTCCGCGGGCCTCATCAAGCCCATTAAGCCTTCTCGCCTATTCACAGCTTTGCTTGCCGTACTCAACGCGGGCGTTCCCTCAATCGTCGAGCCAAAGAAGTCGACCGTCCTCGTTCCTACGGTCAAGCCCAGAATTCTCGTTGTCGAAGACAATCCGGTAAATCGAAAAGTCGCAATCAAGTCATTAGAATTTCTGGGGTGCCAGGTAGAAATTGCCGTCGATGGCTTCGATGCCATTCCGCTGGTGAAGACTTGGGAGTTTGATCTTGTGTTTATGGATGTGCAAATGCCCAACATGGACGGCTACACCGCCACCGGCATCATCAGAAACCTCCCCGGTGATCGGGCCAAGTCGCTTCCCATCATTGCCATGACCGCTAACGCAATGAGTGGCGACCGCGAAAAGTGCCTTGTAGCGGGAATGGACGACTATATTTCAAAACCGTTCTCCCGC
Source organism: Fimbriimonadales bacterium (assembly GCA_038212035.1). Taxonomy (GTDB): domain Bacteria; phylum Armatimonadota; class Fimbriimonadia; order Fimbriimonadales; family Fimbriimonadaceae; genus Fimbriimonas. The sequence continues at coordinate 3,399 of JBBQUZ010000003.1, read as the reverse complement.
GCCGACCTCCAAGGCGCCCTCTCCAAGTGGTTAAACTACTCCGTAGAAAGCAAAGCCGCCTAATCGTTAGCGCGCGGCCGCACTGGCGTTGAGCAGTCCCCGGAAACGTAATCATGGTCGTATGCCCCAAAATATCACTCGACCGAGCCCCATCCTGGCTTGCCGTGGCGCTATTAAGATTATCCACCGTAATCCCCGTATTCCGCCGATTTCCCGCCGAGTTGAACTAATCACCGGGTTTTCAGATTGCTCTGGTTTAAGAAGGGGCTTACCACTACGATATAAGGACCACACAGGGCTACTTCATGAAGTAGGCATCCGACACAGAGTCTGCAGCAAGGCTTCATCACATTAGATGATGGATAAGTCTAGGGTGAACACTCTTTGCGGACTGGGCAGTTGGAGGTTGCTTCTCTCACGAACGCAAGGCGGTCATTCCTCGACCATTATGTTAAGCTGTAACAACGCTCTATTTCCTAACCCCACGCACTTTGTCCAGGGCATTCCACCATGTAATAAAGACGATAAGGGCGTAGATCATCCAACCCGACATGTGCAGCCCCGGAGCGCGGCCCCCTGTCGGTTGCATATTCCAGAACGCTAGGACCTCGTCGTGACCAGGCAACGCTGAATATGCGTAGAGGCCCCAAGGGATCAGCCAAAAACTGAGGAATAACGGAAAGTAAAATGGCCGAGCTAATGTCCAAATGGTAAGCGAACAGCGACATCCACAAACCTTGCAAAATGGCGTCCCATCGTGAACGTGATCAACCAGTATAGGAAATCTCGCTTCCGGGGGGCGATTGTCCGCCCCACATTTTGAACAGAAGTCAGTAACGATTGGCTGACTGCACTTTACGCATCTATTCATCAAGGTGTTTGTTACATCCCCGGCAATGGGTCGCCATAGGACCACCAAGTACCCCCACCAGTTGGATTTGCGATGACAGCATCAGTCATCATCATTTGCCCCATCAGCATCATTTCATATCCAATGACCCTCTCGACAGCCCCGCCAACCGTCAAGCTAAGCGCCGAGTCAGCGGCACTACACATCGCAGCAGCTAATTTAACAATTTGGCACACCTGTTCTACCCAAACCTGGTCCTCTTCAGACAGAAGCTTGCAATGCTTCGTTATCCAAAGGACAGCTCCTGCAGCCTTGTCACGAGCCAAGTCAGTAAGGTATTCCTTGTTTAGTGCTAAGCCTCCCATCATGAGTTGGCCAACTATGTTGACGAAATTTCCAACGAAATTTAGAACATCCGAGAAGCTGTCTTCCTTGCCATTTGTGTCACGCCTACCAATCGGGTTATTCGAGCAGTATGCATAGAAGTTCAGACCGTGTCCAGCAGGGTCTTCGCTCAGCCAACGTCCCGTGGAAGGTTCGTAGTATCGGGCGCGCATGTAGATGAAGCCGGTTTCGTCGTCAGCTTTGTGGCCGAGTGATGCACAGTACTGACCATGGGGGTCTCCGTTGGGGTTGCCTATTCTTACGCCACCCCAGGCGTCGTAACTTCTTAGGCTGCCGGTGGAATAGTAGTTGGTGCCGGACTTAGTCAGCGTCAGCACATTGTTGCCGTGGGCATCGTAGATGGGATAGCTCACGGTAGCCCCGGTACCGTTGGTGTTCGTGCTAACCCCATCAATCCCCCGAGCACCTATCGCGTAGTCGGTGACCGTTGTCGTTCCCGGAGAAGTTTCCACGTCTTCAATCCCCATCCGCCCATCGTACCGACAGGCCGTGGTCTTGTTCCCCGAGGCAACGTACTTACCCGTTCGCATCCCAGCTGCTCGGTACGCACTCCGAGTTCCCCTTCCTTTTGCCGCGGTGCATGTCCGCGGAAAGAGGAAGGGGCCAGGGGATGGAGATTCCGGTTGCCTGCTCATTTTTCTCGGAATCCCGTCACCTAACCCGTATCCAGCAAGGTTCACTTTACGACAAATGCCAAAATACCTACTTGCACCGACAGGAATACAATCGCTCCAACCAGTGCAACTCTCCGGGATTGGTAAAAGTGAAACCAAATGTACAGCGGCATCACTGCAGTTATACTTGCTATCGATAAGGCCTTGGTCACGTCCGATTGTACGAAATACCCGACAGTGTCGAAAACCACCGGAATGCCAATCGTTAGGGCGAGAAGACTAGAAGCCAGCACTGACTTACTCATTGTTAATCTCAAATAGTTGAAACATCACTAGGAATTGTTCACCAATTGCAGCGCTAACAGCCTTGTTTGCGCCACTGGGTCGGACCGGTCCGTCAACCTGTTTTTGTGCCGCGCCCGCCACCCCGGAAAGTCCAGCCCCAAAGACGCCTGTCGCAAAGGCTATCCAGAGGACCTCGCCCAGGGCTGCTGCGCTAACAGCGCCTGCGACAAGAGCTATACCAAGGGCTAATGCGCCTGTTCCCGCCCCAAGGATTGCAGCGCCAAGGAGACCTCCCAAAGTGACTTCATCTCCTCGTCCCTGCTGATAAGTGTAGTAGGCAGCCATCCCCACAATCGCGCCGAGGATCGCGGCGGCTACTAACCACCATAACTTGCCATCCCTATCGACTCGGTTGACCGGATCACATCCACAATACGCTGTCCAATTCGGCCCTTGTCTATCGGGGTCTTCACTCAAAAACCTCGCTGTACTCGGCTCGTAGTACCTAGCGCGCATGTAGATGAAGCCAGTTTCATCGTCGGCTTTGTGGCCTAGCGATGCGCAGTACCGGCCCTTGGGGTCATTCTGTTGCGCGCCGGCTCGGATTGAACCCCAGGCGTCGTAGGTCCGTTCATCGTTGACGGAATACGTTCCGCTTGCCCCGCGTTGGAGGTCACCCACCATATTGCCGTGGGCGTCGTAGATGGGGAATACCACGGTTGGAGTTCCGTTGCCCACCGTCTTCTGAATCCAGTCAATGCCCCTTGCTCCCATACCGTAATCCGTGGTGGTCACGGTAGAACCCGCCGTATCCACATCCTCCATCCCCATCTGACCATCGTAGCGGTAAGCCGTGGTTACGTTATTCGTGTTCTTATAAGTCCGCATCCCATCCGCTCGGTAAGTGTAGGTGGCTTGCACGGTTGCCCCATTGCGCTTACGCGTCATCCGGTTCAAACAGTCCCAATCAAATTGCCGCTGCGTACTCCCTGGGAACGTGATAATGGTGGTGTTCCCCAAAATATCGCTCGACCGAGCCCCGTCCTGGCTGGCGGTGGCCCTATTTAGATTATCCACCTTAGTTTTAGTATTCCACTTATTTAGTGGCTCTTCGCGGTTTGCAGTGGGATTGGCTAATCTCCTAAAACGGCTGCCGTGCAGGCTTTCAAGGTTGCACTGGGACAGTGGACTGTTTCCTTTTCCTTGACTGGGTTGAGCGCTCTATGACCTGGCAGGTGAGTAGCA
>JBBQUZ010000002.1:0-132774 GCA_038212035.1 Fimbriimonadales bacterium | reverse complement strand
GGCAGGGTGAGGGTGAACTCCGATTCTATAACTGTTCCTTCCGCAAACAACCGAATCAAAGACCTCATCAATCCACAGCCTCACTACCACTGGTTTGGGCTCTCCGCTTGTTCCAAACGGGTCAGCCGCCGACCCCCTCATACCAACCCTTCTCCCCCCGTTTTCGGAAAAACTGGGGGAGAAGGGCTTTCAGAACCCTCGCCTGCGGCGGGGCTTGTACACTGCGGGAGAGGGCAGGGTGACATCCTTGGCGGTCTGCGCCTCCTTCACATTTGTTTGATACACATAGGACCGATAAATTGGGCCTTAAGATGCCTAACTAAATGTATATATGGGGAGATACCACTAAAGAAATAAACATGTTATTACATCACATTTCTCGAAATCACTTGTATTTACGTTCCAATTAGTTCTCACGACGACGTGAACTTGAAAATCGGTTCCTGCTTCTGACTGTCGCATTGTTTTGATCCCGACTGATGGATTTATACGAGAGCCACCAGGGGCACCGTTTACGACAAATAGTGATCGCCAAAGGACGTTTAGAGTCTCCGTCTTCTGCGACCGGGGGTCGGGTCGGACGCGGTAGGAACGAAAAGGCGCTCTTGGGGGAAGGGAATTCGCTCTGCCTTTGGCGAGCCCTTTGACTTTTTGCCTACCACTTGCGATTTTTCGGTGAGAAAAATCAAATTGCCCCCAGGTTGAACTGGCACGACGATCAGAGTGGTAAGGAGCGAAATGCCAATGCCACTGAGTACCCACGGGATGGGCTGCGTAAGCCAAGACGGATACCGGTGATGAACCTGTTTTTGACTACATCTCCCCCCTGAATACCCCCCGAGCACTTGCAATAAGTGAACATAGTTCATATTTTTGTCAATCTCCCCTTGACGCATTTGCGTTACATCTGGCGATGACCCTAAATATTTACCTGACCAGATATTCACCTTTATACAACTTCTTCGGATATTTTGCAAGGCGTAATTTCTATTAAAATCTGGCTTGTAGGCCGTAAATTGGGAGAGCCAGACTCGCACCGCCTTCGCTCAACTTGGCGATGCGGTCTCAGAACAGGATTTGTGTAAAGCGCGATATTTTCGGGTCAACCCTTGTTTGGCGGTAAAATCTGTCGTACAGTAGAAGCCCTTTGTGCAACGTAGCCCAACAGGTGAGCTCGCTAAGACGCGGCAAATCACCATGGCATGTACGAAGTAATACGAAACGGCAAAACAATTCTTGAATCCGGGGCATGCGGCATCGGTTTCATTGCATCCAGAACGGGGGTGGCAAGCCGCAAGGTCTTGGACCACGCGCTAGATCTGTGCGGTTGCTTTGACCATCGAGGTGCTCCTGGTCACGGAGCCGGCCTCCAACTGGATATCCCGTGGCCCCTGTTGCTGGATCGATTCCCGGGTCAGGCCAAGCAGATTGCGCAACGAGACGTTGCGCTTGGCATGTTCTTCTTACCCTATGAAGGAACCCTCCGTCGAAAGTGCGTTGAGGCGGTAGAAGAACTTGCCCAGCTTGCGGGTGCCCCCGTGCTCCAGTGGGCCGATGTGCCGTTCAATGTCTCCGCCCTGCCCGAAGGATCGTCGGCGCGCCGACTCGCACCCGTCGTTCGCCAGGCCCTATTTCTTCGACCCGAAGGATTAGGCGAAGACGGTTGGCTGGCCGGACGCTATCTATTACGCCTTGCTCTCGATAATGCGGTGGGACGATTGGCCGGCGATGAATTCTCGGTCGTCTCGCTCTCCAACCGAACGGTTGTATACAAGGGCCTCATTGAGCTCTCGAAAATTGGCCAATTGTATCCCGACCTTTTAGCCTCCGACTTTGCCACGCGCTTTGCCGTGTTCCACAGCCGATACAGTACGAACACCACCACCGCCTGGAGGCGTGCCCAACCGTTCTGGGCAGTGGCTCATAACGGCGAGATCAATACCATAAAGGGCAACGTCGCTTGGATGGAAGCGATCGGTCGTGACCTGCTGAAGCGACTCGGGGACCAATATCCCACCCTGCAGCCGATTGCAGGTCGTGTTCGATCGGTGGTCTGCTCCGGCGGCTCGGACACGGCAAATCTCGACGACATGATCATTGCGTTGATTGCGGGCGGCATGTCGCTCACTCAGTCGGTGTTGGCGTTGTTGCCGGAGGCTACCTCGGTGATACAACCCGACAGCAAACTCGCTGATTTCTACCGATCAATGAATGTCTTCCTAGGAGCATGCGACGGCCCCGCGGCCGTGATTGCGTGCGACGGCGACGACGCGGTGGCCCACCTCGACCGCAACGGATTGCGACCTCTATGGCTCACCACCACCAAAGACTACGCGGTGGCGGCCAGCGAACTACCGGGCCACTTCCCTACCGGGGCAATTGAGATTCAGCAACTGCTGGGTCCGGGAGAAACCGTGGGCGTTCAACTGGCCACCGGGCGAGTTTTGCTGAACGAGCAAGTTCATGATGTGGTTTCTCGGCGGGCATTTATGAGCACGGCTACGCGCGTGATTCCCGGCGGCGAAACCGCAGTTTCGCTTGAGGCCGAAGACCTGGTTGCCACCCAACGCGCCTTTGGCATGACCAAAGAAGACGTGGACGTGGTACTCAATACGCTTATCGAGACGGGCAAGCCCGCCATTGGCTCGATGGGCGACGACACCTCACCCTCCGCGATGCTGGACCTGATGCCTCGGCGTCTTGAAGATCACTTTGCCCTGAGATTTGCTCAAGAAACCTCTCCTCCCGTGGATCCCATTCGCGATGCCTGGGTGTTCGATTCTTCGGTTGCGATTGGAGACCGTTCCGGACTGTGGAACGGCGAAGGGGGACCGGTATATCACTACCCAGACCGAATTCTCACGAGCAAGCAAATTGCTTGGCTAGAAGCTCGGGATGCGACCTATCGTCTCTCCTTGCTCTTCCCCGCTGGTGGTGGGGAAGAGCAACTGGAGCGGGTGCTATCTCGCGTGGTGGACGATGCGGTAGACCGAGTGGCCAACGCCACCGTGCTGATTCTCTCTGACCGGGGAGTAGATCGATTGAATGCGGCGGCTCCTATTCTTCGGGCCGTGAGCCGGGTTCACAGCAAGCTCGTGGAACTTGGCTTGCGGCACCGCGTGGGCTTGGTGGCGGACGCGGGAATTTGGGACATTCACCATTGCGCCTTGTTAATCTCCATGGGAGCGGATGCGGTATCTCCCTGGCTTGGCGCGGCCAGTGCCGAGAACAAAGAAGGCACCTACCTCAAAGGGCTGCGATCGGGATTTGCTGAAGTGATGTCGATGATGGGGGTGACCCCGGCCTCGGCTTACTGTGGGGCCCGCCTCGTGGAAGCAATTGCGATTGACAAAGAATTTTTGGCCGAAGAATTCCCCGGCGTGCCGGGGCATCTTTCGGGAATCGGACGCGAGGTACTCAACCGCGAGTGGCTTTCCTTCCACCGGGAGGCATTTTCGGTGGAAGCAAGAGTCTTGGTCACTGTGGGCGGAAATTCTAATCGCGGCCTCCCGCCCGGTGAGCCCCCGCTGCTCACGCTGATTGATGCGGGAGAATATCGCCATTCTCGAGAAGGCCGGGCTCATTCCAACAATGCGGAAATCGTTCGGGCCCTGCACTCGGCCAGCGGTTATGCCAAGAAGATTCACACCCATGCGCCAGGATCTTATGAAGCCTACCGAGACTACAGTTCTCTGGTTTCTGGGCGTAGCCCCATTACGCTGCTGGATTGCTTAACCCTGAAACCCGGCGACGCGATTCCGCTGGACACGGTGGAAAGCGAAGAGCATATTATGTGGCGATTCATGGCGCCCGGAATGAGCGAAGGCGCACTTTCAGAACCGGCCCACCGAACCGTGGCGAAGGGTCTGAACATCCTGGCTCGGTACTGCCGCATTAAGTTTGCGCTTAACGGCGAACCGGTTCCTCAGGGAATCGGCCCGATAGCCAACAGCGGTGAAGGTGGCTTTGACAAGTCCAGAATCGGAAAGTCTGACGGTAATGGCAGCGTTCAGTACGCGGGGGGACGGTTCACCATCACTCCGATGACCGCATCGCGGGCGCGAGAAGCCGAAGTCAAATTTGCTCAGGGGGCTAAGCCCGGTAAGGGCGGTCAGTTACCCGGAAAGAAGGTCAATGCCCGAGTGGCGGCTCAACGAGGTTGCGAACCCGGATATGAGCTTGTTTCGCCCCCAATCAATCACAACCTTTACTCAATTGAAGACGTGAAACTGATGGTGGAAAGCTGGCGACACTTGAATCCCAAAGTGAACTGCGCCCTCAAGTACGTGGCCACATACGGCGTGGAAATGGTGGCCTTAGGCGGCGTAAACGCGGGCGCGAACCGGTTGCACCTCAGCGATGGTTGCGGGGGGACCGGAGCCGCCAAGCGAGTGGACCAGAAGCATGCCGGAGTTCCGCTGATCGCGGTGTTGCCAACGGTTCAAGATACGTTGGTTGAAGAAGGCGTTCGCCATCTCATCGAACTCAGCGTGGACGGCGGCGTCCAGTCAGGTGAGCAGGCCCTCAAGCTAATGATTCTGGGGGCGGATCGCGTGGGATTTGGGACCAGTCTTCTCATTGCGATCGGTTGCTCGATGTTGCGAAAGTGCCACTTGGCCGGTCCCGACCCCGCTGACCCCAGCGGAAAACGACGACTAGGATGTACGCCCGGAGTAGCCACGCAAGACCCAGTTCACGTGGCGCGATTTACCGGAAAGGGCAAGCACATTGCCCGATATCTCATGTTTATGGCGCGGGAAATTAGGGGGCTGATGGCGGAGCACGGAATTCGTCAACTCAGCGAGGTGATTGGTCGGCGAAACTTGCTGGAACGCAAGCCAGACCTTGAGGGTAAAGCGTCCATGATTCGGTTTGACACGCTCCTGTTGGCTCCTTCCGGAACGTCACAGAAGCGAGACTACGCAAGCCAAACAAAGGCTCACATGCCCGACCTGAGAGATCAGGAAGTGGACGCCGCCGCCGCCGGTTTGGCGGGCGATCGGGTGGTGATCCAAGAGGGCCTTAGCAACGAAGATCGATGCGTGGGCATGCGGGCCGCCGGAGAAATTGCCCGAGCGGTGGGCGACCTCGGCCTCAAAGAAGGAAAAATTACCTTTGAGAACGTGGGCGCTGCCGGTCATTTTTATGCCGCCTACATGGTGGACGGCATGGAGTGCAGGCTTAAAGGACTTGCCGCTGATTCCTGCTTTACTGCCAGCTACGGCGGAAAGTTGGTGATTGCCCCCGGCGATTCTAACGGGAAGCTCACCGTGGTTGGAAATGCGTTTGGCTACGGTGCCAGAGGGGGCCGGGCCTATATTGCCGGCCACGCCGGAAACCGTTTTGGAATCTGCTTCCGCAAAAGCACGGAAGGCGCGGGTCCGCGAGTGGTAGTAGAGGGTGTAGAAGCCAATGCCTTTCAATACATGACGGGCGGAATCTGCTTGGTGATAGGACCCACGGGGGCCAATCTTGGCGCGGGATTGACGGGCGGCAAAATATTCCTGCTGGATGCGGAACTTCACAAGCTCAATACCACTTACGTAAAGTCAGAACCATTGAGCCTGGAGGAAAGCCTTCTGGTTCGGACGATGCTAGGCGAACACGTACAAGAAACCGGTAGCCCCGCCGCGAAAGCGTTACTTGCCAATTTCGATGTTGATCGATTTTGCGCGGTGGTGACTTGTGTGGTGCCGGAAAAATGGGACGCGTAAGTTAAAGTCGTTACGGTTGTCTAGGCTTTCCCTCTGACTTTTTGGAGGGGAGCTCGTATAATACAGGATCCTTATGGCGTCTTACCTTGAGAAGAAACACCCGTTAACCGTTCGGTGGTTTCACTGGATCAATTTTCCCGTTCTGTTCATCATGATCTGGAGCGGGATCTTGATCTATTGGGCCAACAGCGTGTTTACGGTGACGCTATTTGGTCATGAATTCTTTAAGTTTTTTCCCGATTGGGTGCTGTCTCCCTCGGCTCCGGGGTGGTTACCCCATTGGGTTCCCACCGCCGACTCTGAATCGGATGGCGTGAAAGTTCGCATGCTCTGGGACTTCAAACAGCGCCTAGCGGAAGGAATGGCCTGGCACTTCTTCTTTGCCTGGATCTTTGCCATTAACGGTCTGCTCTACGTGCTCTACAACATCTTTTCCGGACAGTGGAGATTTTTGGTTCCCGGTCGAGGCGCGCTCAAAGAGTCGATCCTGGTGGTATTGAAGGACGTGGGGATCTATCGCAAATCCCTACCGGAGAGAAAGTACAACGCGGCCCAGCAGTTTGCTTACACCGGTGTGGTGGTGATGGGACTCGCCATGTTGATTACCGGCGTGTCTATTTACAAACCGTCTTCGCAGAGTTGGCTCACTCAGTTGATCGGCGGTTACAGCGTGGCTAGGTTCGTTCACTTTTGGACAACGCTTTTGTTCTTGGGATTCTTTGTTGTACACATCGTGCAAGTGATTCGTGCCGGATGGCCCAATTTTAGAGGCATGATTACCGGCTACGAAATCGTAAAAGATCGGGATTCGAAATGACCAAAAATCAAAAGCCTTCTGAAGCGCAGACCCCAGTGGATCCGGAAAAGAGAATGCGCTCCATGAGCCGTCGGAGTTTGATCCAAGCGGCACTCTATGCCGGAGCCATCGGTTTTGGCGTTTTTAAGCTGGCCAATTCCGAACAGGCAGATGGCGTACCGTGGCCATTTAGAAAGGGACAGGAGACCAACGAGGTCATTTGGAGCAAGGCCCTGTCCGCGCAAAGGAAGGTGCCGACTTTCTCAGCAACTCAGGTTACAGAGTCCCGTCAGAACGGAGACTATGGCCTCAGCGAAGACGTTGATCCGGAAGCCTGGAGACTTAAAATCGAAGGGGTTCATGGCCGGTCTGAACCCGTAGAGGTGACTCTTGATCAACTTAAAAAAATGCCTCAGACCGAGATGATCACCGAGTTCTTTTGCATAGAGGGGTGGAGTGTGATTCAACGTTGGAAGGGAGTGCGGATGGCTGATTTTGCCAAGGTCTATCCCCCGATGTCAACGGATAAATCCGTGCCCGATCTTACAAACGGTAGCAATTTGGTCCCTTATGTGGGCATGGAAACTCCGGACGGGGAATACTTTGTGGGCCTGGATATGAAAAGTGCTCTGCATGATCAAACCATGCTTTGCCTAGAGATGAACGGCCAGCCACTAACGGCGGACCACGGCGCTCCCGTAAGATTGGTGATTCCCGTGAAGTACGGGGTCAAGAACATAAAGCGCATCGGGGTCATTCGCTACACCGCCGAACGGCCTAAGGATTATTGGGCCCAAGAGGGTTACGATTGGTTTGCGGGCGTTTAATAATTTATTGATTGGCTAACGGTTGACCTTAGCGACCATTACCCTTCAAAATTCGTATTCATGACCATGCCCTTCTGTATCAAAACCACCATGGTGCCGACCCTATTGATGTCTCTGTTCATCTTTGCATGCGCCAAGTCTGACTCTCACGTCTTAATCAGGCCCCAAGCGCCTAAGTGGATCACCAATGTAGGAGAAGGCGTGCCCAACTTCTGGGTGAGACCCGGATTTAAAGTGACTCTGGAAGCCGAAGGGTTTGGTGAAGCCCGATTTATGGAGTTTGACAATGCGGGCACCTTGTACGTATCGCAACCGACCCCCGGTCGCATTATCACGCTAAAACTTAAAGATGGTAAGTACACCAAAGTGGCCGACTTTGTAACGGGCAAGAAAAGCGTTCATGGGCTGTGTTGGGCCGATGGATGGCTTTGGTTTACCGAGTCGGGTGCGGTCTTCAAAGCCCGAGACACCAACGGAGATGGGGTTGCCGATGAAGTGGTTGAAATTATCAAGGACTTACCCAAGGGAGGTCACTGGTGGCGGTCTATCTTGGTGACCCCCGACGGATTCTTCACGTCGATCGGGGATTCTGGCAACATTACGGACGAAACCTCAACAGATCGGCAGAAGATTTGGAAGTATACGTTGGATGGAAGTTCGCGATCACTGTTCGCAAGCGGGCTAAGGAATACGGAAAAACTTCGGTATCGACCGGGCACGAGTGAACTGTACGGTGCCGATCACGGCTCAGACTGGTTTGGCGCACCCCTCGGTGATAAGGAAGGACGACAACCGATCACCGACCTCAATCCGCCTTGCGAATTTAATCTCTACGTTCAGGGTGGGTTTTACGGACACCCGTTTATCGTGGGAAACGGCGTGCCTCGAATTGAATTTCAGAACCGCCTGGACATCCTGGATTTGGCTGATAAAGCCATTTCGCCGGCTTGGTGCTTTGGACCTCACTGGGCTCCCAACGGCTTTACTTTTTTATCTAAGCCCTCGCTTGGTCAAGATATGGTTGGGGATGCGTTGGTGGCCCTCCACGGATCTTGGAACCGCAGGGTGCGCGCGGGATACCGCATTGAGCGCGTGATGTTTGACAAAGTCACCGGTCAGGCGTTTGGAAGCCAGATGCTAGTGGGCACGCTGGATGAGAGTAAGAATGTTCTCGGACGACCCGTAGATGTGGCGGAAGCACCCGACGGAACCATTTTGTTCTCGGATGACGCCACCAACCGCATCTACCGAATCTCGGCGGATAAGAAGTAGTGGTTTGGTTAGCCGCCCTTGCCATATCCTGCGCTGGGAGTAAGCCCCCTCCGAGTCCGCTTAAGTTGGCTCCGTTGGCGTACTATGCCGCAAAGTGTGCGCGTTGCCACGGACCCGAGGGCTCCTATTATCCGGATCACTTTGCCACCCAAAAGACCGATAAGCAACTCTGGGAAGTGTTGGATCGAATGGCTCGCGGCGCGGGACAAGCCCCTATCCAGGGGATTGATCTCGATGTTCAGGTTGCGTTTCACCGGGCGATTGATCGCCAATTGCCGTTTATTGCCTGGACTAAAATTCAGGGCGCGACGTTAAGCGGAGAAACGACCACCGACCAGCTTGAAGCAAAGATCGGATCAAAAAACCTACCGATTTCTGTTAAGGATGAGGCGTGGACGCTCACTATTCCCAACGGAGACAAAGCGAATTCCGTGGTGATTTTTGGGAAGAACGAAAACGGAGCTTGCGTTCTAAAATTGGCAGAATCTCCGATGAGTGCGCCGGTAAAAGCGCAAAAACCTCACTCAACACTTTAGTTTTGAGCCAGATCGCCGATAGGTTTAACAGGTAATTCTATGAGCCAGAGCGCACAAACCCTTCATCGTGCAGTCCCCCCGCAAATTTCGGAGGAGCCAGAGTTCTATCGTTGGCAACGTTATATCTATTTTCGCCCGTGGTTTATGGATGCAAACGTCGTGATGTTGGGACTGACGGATGGTCTGGGAATCAACTACGCGTCGATCTTTGCCGAGAACGCGGTCGGTTACGATTCAATGGTCGACCACGTTGCCTTTGCCCAAAGTAACTTCCCCCGCGCCCAATTTGAAGTTGCTGATTTGCATACGGTTGACCTCACGGGCGCAGATCTGGTTTTTGCCACCGACATGGCGAGGTTCGATGATCCGTTAACGGGACTGGCATCGCTGGGGCAGTGCCTGGGTCGAGTGGTGATCGGGATTCCGGACGGCAATCAAGAAGATGAGTGGATCGACGGAATACAGCAAGCCTTTGCCCATCGCGGGGTTCAGTTTTTGCACCAAGAGGAGGCTTGGCCCGGCCGCATCAAAGAGGGTTTGCGGGCCGATTCCCATCGCACGATCGCGGTGATAGGAGCCGACGATTTGCCCGTTTGGCCCCGGATTGGCCTTGCTATGCCCACCCATAAGCAGTCAGAAAAGGCATGTGAGGCGATTGTGTCCCTCATCAATTTTTACCCGGGAGAGCTTGAGATTGCCGTGGTCGCCAATGGCACCCCCCCGGAAGGTCTGGTAAGGTTGCGCACTCTGCAGGCAGAAATGCCGGGATGTATGCATCTGATTGAAGAAGCGACCAACCTTGGCTACGGATTAGGCGCCAACCGAGGCTTGGATTATCTGTGGCAAGATTCCTGGTTTGACTATTTTGGCGTGGTGAACGACGACGTAATCGCGACGTTTGACTGCGTAGCCCAGATGGTTTCGGGAATGCAGGAACTGGAGGCAGACGGTCAAAAACCGGGCATCATCGGTCCCGTGAGCAACGAAGTAAATGGTTCTCAACGGGTGGATCTCGGCCCGTACACCAACCCTGGTGAACTGATGCACGTGGCAGAAACCCACCTACGGGCCCACCATTCCACGGCCACCCAGGGGATGCAGGTTCGGGGCTTATTCATTCTCATCCACCCCGATTGCCTTAACGAGATTGGAGGATTTGACCCGGCCTTTGGTCTTGGCAACTTTGAGGACGACGACCTCAACCTGCGGGCTCGCCTCGCCGGCTACACGCTTTGGGTAGTCGATGGTGCTTATTTGCACCACGCGGGTTCGTCCACGTTCCGCGATCTCGCGATTGACTACAACGCAAACATTCTTCGAAACTTGGCCATCTATATGGAGAAGTGGGGCCTAGAAACCTTCGAAGAATCGTTCCGGCTGGAGGTGTCACCGCTGAATCCGGGTCTCTACATTCCGCTCACCGCAACGATGAAGCACAGTCATCACCAGATCACAATTAACGGAGAGCCGGTGGATTTGGTGTACCAAGCCTCGGAATTCGACCTCGCCGCCTGGATCGTCACGATCCTCCGGGACCGCCCCCGAGAAGATAGAGTCGCCGTCCTCGACGCGCTGAAAGCCGCCTGAAAGCCCTTCTCCCCCGATTTCTCTCGAAATTGGGGGAGAAGGGTTGGGATGAGGGGGAATCTCCAAAACGTTTCAGTCCCTTCCAATTCCCCGCCTGCAATTACCAACCAGTCAGCCGACGCACCCTCATCCCAGCCTTCTCCCTCAGATTTCGGGAGAAATCAGAAGGTGAAGGAGCCGGAAGCTTTTGCGACCATCAACACGTCGTCAACCGACCAATGATCGTTGGCATGCTGACCGTATTTCATGGCGATGATCGTGCCGTCTGGACCGATGAGGAAATCGGCGGGGAGGCCGGTGCCTCCGCCTTCGCGAACGCGGGTCGGCTTCACAGACACTATGCCCTTGAGGATGGCGGGCCAAACGGCGGGGTTCAGGAGGGCCTTCGGAGACGATTCGACCCCAAACTGACGGTACAGGCGCTTTTCGGGGTCTGCGACCGCATCAAAGGGCAAATCGCCTTGGTAGGGGAGCATCGCGGCCACTGACGAGTGGAAAACGACAACTTCTCTGATGCCCGCTCGTTCCAAATCGGCAACGCGCTTGGCAAAAGAGCGCAGATGGAGGTTGCAAATAGGGCAACCTGCGTATCGTCGAAACTGGAGATGAACAAAGGACACCTCCGCATCGGGAATCACAATCGGCTGATTACGAATCGAGGTAAGACACAGTTCGGGAAGCCGGTCTCCGACTTTAAATGGGGGACGTGTCATGGTATTTGAAACTCCGTAACGCTATTGTGCTTCGTCAGTTCCCGATGCCCGCGGACGATTCTGCAAATTGATTTGGGCGTTCCGCCGGAGGCCCTCGTAGGTTGCTCTCCTCACAGATGAGCCTCGAGTTAAAGCATCCCACTGCTCAGATGAAATTTGGCCGAGTTCGTCAAGTGTGGGCCAAGTACGCACCGACTTAAAGTCTGGCTCTTCTGTACTTGGAGCCCGTAAGGGTTGAGACTCGCGGGGCTGGTTGAATGGGCATACGTCTTGGCAAACGTCGCAACCAAACGTCCAATCGCCTATCTTTGAAGCAATACTCGGTTCAATTGCACCTCGGTGTTCAATGGTGAGGTAGCTGATGCATTGGTTCGCATTGATCTGCCAACGGTCATCCACAAACACGATCGCTCCCGTAGGGCATTGACTTATGCAAGCCTGGCAAGAACCGCAGTCACCCTCGGCGGGTCGATCAACCGCAAACGGCACGTCGGTCAATAAAAGGCCCAGGAAAAACCAACTTCCCTCCCGACTATCAATGAGCATTGTGTTCTTACCAAACCAACCTAACCCGGCGTAGTGGGCGTATTCTCGCTCAAAAGCGGGGGCCGAGTCAACGCAGGCACGCCACGAGGATCCGGGCAAATCCGCTTCCATTGAGCGAGCGAGTTGCTTTAACTTGGCCCGCATTACGCGGTGGTAATCCCGACCGCGAGCGTACTGAGCGATTCGAGGACCGTTGGGGGCTTGAGACGCATCGGTCCGATAATTCAGCCGCACCGCAATCACTCGTCGGGCGTTGGGCAACAGGCTTCTCGCATTTTCCCGCAAGTGACGCGACTCCGCCATGTAGCCCATCGTGCCGTGATGGCCACGCGCCAGCCAACGCTCATAGGCGTCTAAATGGAGCGGCTGATCCACGCTGCAGACCCCGACGGCGTTGAATCCAATTTCGCGAGCGGTTTGCTTTAGGGACACGGTGGATACTTCAGCCACGGTTACTCCGAATAAAACGCCCGGTAAAGTGCCTTCCATTGGTCAGTGGTCAACGCATGAGGGCGAATACGATCATCAATCTCCAGCTGCCCAAGTACCTCCACCGTGCGTACTTTGCTGATACCAGCCCCCATTAAGTTGTTGACCAGGGTTTTTCGCGGCTGAGAAAAGCCGTGCCTCACAAACTTCAGCAACGCCTCTGCGCCTTCTGTTGGCGGTTTTGGGATAAAGCGTAGCACCGTACTCTCCACCTTGGGAGGGGGCATAAACGCACGGGCCGGAACTTGGCATACCACCGAGATATCAAACTGTTCTTGCAATGCAATGCTGAGAGCGCCCCGATCTGAGTTACCCGGCTCGGCCCGAATTCGGTCGGCGACTTCTCGCTGCATCATGAGAACTGCCACGGAAATGTGTTCTCGCACGTCTGCAATGCGAGCAATGAGGGGCCCGGTGATGTAGTACGGTAAGTTGGAAACAATGGCTCTTGGAGTGGGCAGATCCTCCAAAATTTTGACCAAATCTGCCTTCAGGGCATCTTGAGCGATGACCTTTGCTTTGGGCGCACTCTTGGCCAGAAGGCCGACCATGCGTCCGTCTAGTTCCAGGGCAACCATCATCTCAGCCCGGATACTGAGGGGACCGGTAAGCACGCCGGGTCCGGGACCAATCTCCAACACCCCATGGGCGTCTTTAGCCGATTCAACAATCTGGTGCACCACCACCGGCGAGCAAAGAAAATGCTGACCAAGGCTCTTGTTTGGCCCCATTCCGTGGCGGTTCAAAAACTTGAGTAGCGCTTCAGAATTGGCAAGTGGGTAATCAGCGAGATTCATAGGGATAAAAACGGTTACGGTCGCCGTGAGACAATTTCACGGCGACCGTCATTAGAATGCCAGATTCTGTATCCGTCTGCGGGGATTAGCGGTTGCGCAGAATGTGCACTTTGACATTCTTACGACCAAAGTTCATTGCAACACTTCGGCGATCGAAACATAAGTCGATCTTATTGCCCTTGATTGCACTTCCGGTATCGGAGGCGATGGCGAATCCGTAGCCTTCCACAAAGACCAGCGTATTCAGAGGAATCACGCGCGGATCCACCGCGACCGTTCCGTAGGTAGCTCGCATTCCCGTACGGGTGCGTCCGGCGTTCGGGCCGTTTGACTGCACCCCCGGATCGTATCCGGTTGCAGACATTTCCATGACTCTGGCGCGAACAAACGCACCTCGACTGGGACCATATCCGCCCATGCCCATGAGAAACCGAGTGGGCTTAGCTTCCACGCGATTCTGACTAATGAACTTCTTGGCGACGGGTTGATCGTTAGCGTACGTAATTTCAAACGTTCGCTTCAGGATGCCATCCTGACCCGTGTCCGCTTTGACAATGCGTCCCGGTCTCACCGTACGCGTCAAGTCGTAGTGAATCCCGGCGGGGATTCGTGAGGTTCTCACCTCTACGGACTTTATAATTTTCGTTTCGCCTTGACCAAAAGCCGCAGTAGCGACCCCGGTTAGGGCGATGAACATACCCACTTTCTGTGAGCAGTTGCGCATTTGGAACCTCCTCTTGCCTGGCTGCAGAAAAGGACTATACCATATACACAAACCAGGGTGTTTTTGGTCTGTTGGGCAACTAGGGGCCAAAGAGATGGCATTGCGGCGGCCAAGCCTGATTCTTGAACCAAGAATCGTCCATTTTTACCAGGATTTACAAACCGTCTTTTCTGCGCTTGCCGCCACTCAAAACGTTTTCATAGAACAAATACTGATGGGCCCAACCGCTCAGATTTCCAAACCGAGCACGGAACTGATCAGCCGCCAAACGGTACCGAACATCGCTCAATGGCCGCTCGCGCCAGTCTGCGTGATAGAGACGGGTAAACGCCTGCCAAATGTGAGTATCAATAGGAACCGCTTCCATGTGGTGCAACCCAAACAGACAAATACAATCCGCCAACTTTGGCCCGATCCCTTTTAATTCAACCAACCTCGCATGAGACTCCGCGTAAGATGTTTTCTTGAGATTGAACAGCCAGTCCTCGCCCTTCAAGGCAACCTCGGCGGCGATTCGGGTGATGGTGGCGGCCCGGTATCCAAAGCCCTTTGCTCTCAGCTCCAATTCTGGGATTTCCGCAATAACAGACGCCGCAGGAAATGCGTGAACGGGCCAACCGGATACGTCGTACACTTGGGGACCGTACTCACCGAGCCGACGGACCATGGGCAAGATTCGTCGGAGGTGGTTGTTGGCCGAACATAAAAAACCAAAAAACGCCTCATTTGGATCCGCGGGGGCCAGGAGGCGCAACCCGGGAAGACCCAGGATGTACGGCTCCAGTTCCGGACCTCGCCTAATAATTTCCTGCTCGGTGTCCACTCCGCCCCAATCGAGTCGAAAGTAGTTTTCAAAATCGGATTGACGGGCGTTGGAAGTCACCTGATACAAACCTCTCTCGGCACAAACAACGTGGTACCAACTGGCCCCGTCCATGCCGAGCCAGGATTGGTCCTCCTGTTGTTGCCAGCGAAACACTTGGCCGCTCCTCACACAACGGCTTAAGTCGAAAGAGTCGTCCGCAACCGCAATTTCAAAATGATTCAGGATTTAGCCTCAGAAAATGATCCCTCGGGGACCAAGGCAAAGAACTCATCCTCGGTGAGCACGCGCACGCCAAGTTGCTCGGCCTTGGCGAGTTTGCTCCCCGCCCCGGGACCAGCCACCACAAACGACGTGGACTTACTCACACTGCCGGCCGACTTTCCTCCGAGTCGACCCACCAGCGCCTCCGCATCCTCCCGAGTAAAGCGTTCCAATTTGCCCGTAAACACGGCGGTCTGTCCGGCAAAGAGGTCGCTCACGGGGGCCGCCGCTTCTACGGGTTGAACGCCCACCGCCAAGAGTTCATCCACCACCCGCCGATTCTCGGATTCCTCAAACCATTCCTGAAGTTCGCCGGCGGTGGCGGGTCCCACGTTGGGAATGGCCATGAGGGTGTCGTAATCCGCGGTGCGGATGGCGTCCAGGGTCCGGAGGTCTTGGGCCAAGTCTTGCGCGCCCTTCTCGCCCACGCCAGGAATTCCTAAGCCAAAAACAAATCGGGGCAAGGACTGCGTCTTACTATTTTCGATGCCGCTAAGGAGATTCTCAATTGACTGCTCCCCGAGACGATCTAGGTGAACAAGCTCATTGCGACGGTCTTTGAGGCGGTAAATACTCGCAAGATCGGTGAGAAAACCGAGATCTAAAAGTCTTTCGATGAGCCGTTCCCCCAGGCCGTCAATGTCCATCATGCGTCGACCGACAAAGTGCTGGAGCTTGGCGGCAATCTGAGCGGGGCAAGACCGATTGCCGCACCGAAGCGCGACTTCGCCTTCTTTTCGGGCGAGAGGTTTCGCGCATTCGGGGCAAACGGTGGGTTCTTCGGGAATAGCCGCGTCGGCCGGTCGCTTCTCCAGCACCGGTCCCACTACTTCCGGGATCACATCTCCTGCGCGCTGCACGATGACGGTGTCGCCGGCACGCACGTCTTTGCGCCTTAGCTCATCGTAGTTATGCAGCGTGGCCCTGCTCACCGTGACGCCGCCTACCTTGACCGGTTCAAGGTCTGCCACCGGCGTGATGGTCCCGGTGCGGCCCACTTGGGCCAATACTGAGTTGAGGCGAGTGAAAGCTTGCTCAGCAGGATATTTGTAAGCGGTGGCCCACTTGGGTCCCCGAGCCGTGAAACCGAGATCGGTTTGCTGGTCAACGGAATCTACTTTGATCACCGCACCATCAATTCCGAAAGGTAAATCGGGCCGGAGAATCTGAACCTCCTGCACGTATTCCACCAGCGCTTCAATCCCAATGACCATGCGAGCCTCTTTACGAATAGGAAAGCCCAGTTGATGGAGCAGGGCCAGAAGTTCGCTGTGGGATTGGGCGAGCTGCCGATCTTGAAAACCGGTTCCGTACGTGAAGAAGTTGAGTTTCCGGGCGGCCGTAAGGCGGCTATCCAGTTGCCGGAGACCTCCGGCGGCCGCGTTGCGCGGATTCGCAAAAAGTTGTTCTCCCTTTTCGGTTCGGCTCCGGTTAAGCTCTTCAAAGACTCGCTTGAGCATCACCACTTCCCCCCTCACCTCAAAGCGACCGGGAAGCGGTTGTAGCAGCCGAAGCGGGATGCCACGAACCGTTTTGGCGTTGGCGGTCACATTCTCGCCGGTGGTTCCGTCACCCCGGGTAGTTGCCGTAACCAAGAGGCCATCTTGGTAAGTGAGAGAGATGGAGGCGCCATCGAATTTTAGTTCGGCAAAGTAGGTGATCGGGCCTTCGGATCCCAGACCTTTGCGCACGCGCTCGTCAAAGGCTCGTAATTCGTCTTCGCCGAACGAATTATCTAAAGACAGCATCGGAACCAAATGTCGGTGCGGGACAAATTGGCTGAGGGGCGCCGAGCCTATTCGGAGCGTGGGGGAATCGGGCGTTACCGCGTCTGGATGGTCAGCCTCAAGGGCCTGAAGCTCCCGAAAAAGCTCGTCATAACGGGAATCGCTGATCTCCGGTGCGTCATGGAGATAGTAAAGGTCTGCGTGGTGACTGACCACCGTTCGCAGTTCCGCCATTCGATCCGCGAGATCCATGCGGCTAAGAATACCGTGACCGACTTACTCGTCAATCCCAGATTCAAGGATGCCTTCCGCGACCAAGACCGGTGCTTCAAATCTCACGGCAAGCGCAATCGCATCGGAAGGGCGAGAATCGATCTCAAACTCTTTGTCGCCTTGCCGAAGGTAGAGCTTGGCGTAGTAAATTCCGTTCCAAAAATCGTCGATCACCACGCGATCGAGCGTTACATCTAACCGATCCAAGATATTTCGGATCAGGTCGTGGGTCATTGGCCGGTCGGGGCGACTGTTGTCTAGGACCAAAAAAATCGCCTGGGCTTCAAACGGACCAATTAAGATCGGAAGCTTTCTCATTCCGTCTGAAACGAGAACAAACCGAGAAGTCTGACCGTTACTCTCGGCGCCAAAAACTCCTTCAATTTGAACTTCCACCAGCTCGCCAAGCGAGTTTGGGCGACGCTCCATATCGTTTCCTTCATAAGGAAAGAATGCAGGCGGCTCATTAAGGTTATCCGAACCTTCGGGATCTTCAAAATCTTCCGGCATTTAGGTCAAGATACCAGCTTGGCTCCGAGCCAGCGCGGGCGTCGATGGCATCTTTAAGTTGTAGCTACGCGCAGATTGGGGGACCCGTCACTTCAGCGCGAATCCAATCCGGTTTTCGGCGCGAAGTGGGGATCAAGCCTCGCTATACTACGGGAATGCAATTGCGAAA
This sequence comes from Fimbriimonadales bacterium, assembly GCA_038212035.1. Classification (GTDB taxonomy): domain Bacteria; phylum Armatimonadota; class Fimbriimonadia; order Fimbriimonadales; family Fimbriimonadaceae; genus Fimbriimonas. Next base: position 115,007 of record JBBQUZ010000002.1, on the reverse strand, counting down.
GCTGAGTTCTATATTCCTACTCCTGGTGGTGTGTTTAGCCTCCGCCAAAGACACTCGCATTAAAGATGTGATCTACCAAACTCGCGGCGGATTTGCGCTGACCATGGACGTGTTTGAACCCGCCACCCCCAACGGAGGGGCGGTGATCTGGCTGGTAAGTGGTGGTTATAGTTCAAACCGAGACCAGATCAACCCCATGCTCGCGGACATTTTCACCAAACGCGGGCTCACCGTATTTGAGGTGGTTCACGGAAGCGCGCCAAAGTTCCAGGTGCCAGAAATTACCCAGGATTTGCAACGCGCAGTTCGGTTTATCCGGCATAACGCTTCCCTGTACGGTGTGAATCCCAATCGGATTGGGATTAGTGGAGCTTCGTCGGGCGGGCAACTTTCATTGATGACGGCAATGTTGGGCAAGCCTGGTCCAGCAGAAGCTAAAGACGTTGTGGATCGAGAAAGCTCAGAAATCAATGCAGTTGCGGTGTTTTTTCCACCCACCGACATGTTGAACTGGGGCAAAGAAGGCGTCTCGACCTTTGAGGTACCCATGCTTCAAATATTTTGGCCAGCCTTTGGCGTGACCAAGCAAAGCGATCCGATCGCGGTGAAGGAACTGGCCCGGACCCTGTCTCCTATTTACGGGGTAACCGCCAAATTTCCGCCAACCCTGCTGATTCACGGTGACAAAGATCCGCTGGTTCCGTTGCAGCAGTCCCAAAGATTTGATGCAAAACTCACCGAAAACGGCGTGGTTCACAAACTCATCGTAGTTCCCGGCGTAGGCCACGGTTGGAAAGACATGATGCCCCAGTTTGCCCAGATCGCAGAGTGGTTGGACGAGAAGCTTAAGAAATAATCGCAACGAGGAGCGCTAGACGTCGGTTGACCGTGTTGAAATGCGGTTGATTTCCCGTCATGACCGACCCTCGATGGAAATGTGAGCGTATCGCAAATGCTCGGGATGCTTTGCCGCTGCCCTTGAGGGCTAAAAGCTACTCCCTTCCCGCTAGATTCTTGTCGATTTTTGGCACTCTCTTGGGTACACTGCTAACGATCTCTGGCCCGATGAATTTATCGGGCTGGGTTCGCAACACAAGATTTAGAGTTCTAGGAGGAACGATCATCATGGCGATTCAACCATTACATGACCGCATCGTCGTTGAGGCTGCGGCAAAAGAAGAGAAGACAGCGGGTGGCATTATCTTGCCCGATACCGCACAAGAGAAGCCGCAACGCGGCAAGGTGCTTGCCGTTGGACCCGGTAAGCGATTGGATTCTGGTCAACTAGCCCCCATTGACGTTGCTGTTGGAGACACGGTTCTCTACGGCAAGTACGGCGGAACCGAAGTCAAGGTAGATGGTCAGGATTACATCATTCTGCGCGCCGATGACATTTTGGGCGTGGTTGAAGGCGCGAAAGAACTCGCGGGCGCTAAGGCGTAAGGAGCAAGCAAATGGCCGCAAAAGAAATTAGATATACAGACGAAGCACGTAAGCTTTTAGAGGCTGGCGTGGACAAGTTGGCAAACGCAGTTAAGGTCACCCTCGGACCGCGCGGACGAAATGTAGTTCTGGAAAGAAAGTTTGGTAGCCCCACCGTCATCAACGACGGCGTGACCATTGCCAAAGAGATTGAAGTAGAAAACCGCTTTGAGAATATGGGTGCTCAGCTCATTAGAGAAGTGAGTAGCAAGACCAACGACACCGCTGGCGACGGAACCACGACCGCCACCGTGTTGGCTCAGGCGATCTTCAAAGAAGGCATTAGAAACGTAGCCGCCGGAAGTAACGCCACCCTGATCAAGACCGGTATTGAGAAGTCGGTTGACGCCATAGTCTCGGAGCTTGCCAAGCTTTCCAAGCCGATCTCTGGAAAGGACGCCATCACGCAGGTGGCCACCATTTCTGCTAACGACGCTGAATTGGGTCAGTTGGTTGGCGAAGTCATTTTCAACGTCGGCAAAGAGGGCGTGGTGACGGTTGAGGAATCTAAGTCCACTGAAACGACCTACGAGACCGTAGAGGGCCTTCAGTTTGACAAGGGCTTTCTCAGTCCTTACTTTGTGACCGACGCCACGCGGATGGAAACGGTTTACGAAGAGCCCCTGATTCTTTTCTTTGAGAAGAAGATTGCCAACGTTCAGGACCTCGTCCCGATGTTGGAAAAGGTGTTACGAATGGGTCGACCGTTCGTGATCATTGCCGAAGACTTGGAGAATGAAGCCCTGGCAACTCTGGTCCTTAACCGCATCCGGGGCAATCTGCCTCTCTGCGCAGTGAAGGCACCCGGATTCGGCGACCGACGAAAGGCGATGTTGGAAGACATGGCCATTCTTACGGGCGGCGAGTTCGTTAGCGAAGATCTCGGGATCAAGCTGGAGAACGTCACCCCCGACATGCTGGGCTCATGTTCACGCATCGTCATCACCAAAGAAACCACCACCATCGTGGGCGGAAAGGGTGACAAGGCCAAGATTGAAGGCCGTCTCAAGCAGATTAAGCAGCAGGCTGAGAACACCGACAGCACCTACGACAAGGAAAAGTTACAGGAGCGACAGGCCAAGCTCAGTGGCGGCGTTGCCGTTGTCAAAGTTGGCGCAGCTACCGAGACCGCACTGAAAGAGAAGAAGGCTCGGATCGAGGACGCTTTGGCGGCCACCCGAGCGGCGCTGGAAGAAGGCATTGTCCCTGGCGGCGGTACCGCTTTGCTCACCGCCGGTAAGGTTCTGGAGACTCTGAACCTAGAGGGTGATGAGAAGATTGGTCTTAACATCATTCGCAAGGCCATTGAGGCTCCCCTGCGCACCATTGCGGAGAACGCGGGTGCGGAAGGTAGCGTGGTTGTAGAGCGAGTGAAGTCTACGGGTCACGGGTTTAACGCCGATACCTTGGTCTACGAAGACCTCGCGGCCGCCGGTGTGGTTGACCCGACCAAGGTCGTTCGACAGGCGTTGCAGAACGCCGGCTCCATTGCGGGACTACTTCTTACCACGGAGGCAATCATTGCCGAAATTCCCGAGAAGGAAGATGAGGGCCACGGTCACAGCCACTAATCACGGCTGATGTCTGAGTTCGGGCGGTGAGGGTTATCCTTCACCGCCCGAACTGCTTTTGATAATGCCGCCAACGTCTGGACTTTTACTGAATGGGTCTTCGCTTAATGACCTCATCACGGAACGCGTTCCAACCCGCCTGGGGTTTTCCGGCAGAATCGCATAAGCCCAGCGAACCGAGGAACGAGAGAAAGGTAGCGTCGCTGATTCCGTAGTAGGGCTCAAAGAACTTCATCAGGGCAGCCGAGAAATCGGTCTGCATAAAGTAATCGGCCATGGCGATGCGGTCTTGGTATTTATCCAACTGGCCAAATACCTGATGAATAAATTTAGCCTGCTGATCTGGACTGCTACCCACGGCTGAGGAAGTGGGATACCCAATCTCTTGAAGTAACAGCGGTTTGGCTCCCGCCACCGTCATCATATAATCAAAGTGCGACGGCACTTGCGAAGGGGCGAGGGGTTTGAACCCATCCATTGGGTAATAGGTAAAGACCGAAATGTCCATACTCTCCTGTAAGCGCTTGGCCAGTTCTGGGTCGTGCAGAGCGTCCGTAAAGGTAACGGTGACGCCAACCAGCAACTTTGGATTACGGTGCCTAAGGGTTTCTCTACCGTGATTGATGAAGGCAATGTAGCTGTCGACTTCGGTTGGGTGCTGGCCCAAATATGCGTTGACCTCATTCCCCAGACTGATCCACCGCACGCCAGGCGTGAGATGATCGGCGACTGAATTCAAGAATTGATCGAAGCGGGAAATCAACGCCGGATCGGTCCAACCCGTCTCCGAAAACTCTACGGGAAGACGGCGTTTCACGGTGTCGATGGTAGATATGGTCAGTAATACATCTTGATCCATGTACTTTGCCGCATTCAGTCCGTCGATTAGAGGCTTCCCGCTTTGGGCCTCGTACTCGTCCCACTTAATGTTAGGGGCAGAGGCGTCCAACCCCAGGCGAATCTGCTGACGCATAGCGGTAAGGAATTCGGTTTCACCGCCGCCGTCCTTGACTCCCATGGCAAGACCCAGTTTTGGGATTGAGAGGGTAAGGGCCAAACCAATTGCAGAAGTTAGCAGCATGCCTCTAGCATTCAACATCGTAATGTGGGGTCCTAGGACCGTGTGGGAGAAAGAGGCCAGCCCCTTCTCCTTCTGATTTCTCCCGAAATCTGAGGTGAGAAGGGCGGACTGAGGTGAACCTACCGAATTCTGATTTCGTTCAAAAGTAGTGTTGACCCCACTATCCAGCCTCAAAGTAGTTGCTTAACGGAAGAGCGAAGCGCCTTCTACCGAACATATCACAAAAGCCAGCATATTTACCTATATAAAAATGTATTAAAATTTATTCGGAGGGATTATTCTTTGATGGAGGATTATATGAACCTAAAATTTGCTTCAATATCAATCGTTGCTTTGGCAACGGTAGGCGCGTCATTCGCGGCTACGTTCAACAAGGGAGATGTTTTCGCGGCGGTTTCTAACGGAATGGTGCAGCACTACGATAAGAACCTTAACCTTATCGAGGTTTTGAACACTGGCCTGGGTGGTTACACCACCGGGATGTGCTTTGATAAAAACGGCAACCTGTACGTAACGGACTTTTCTACCAGCCAGGTTTCAACTTTCGACAAAGCAACCGGTAGCCTTACCGGAACATTTGGCGGCGGATATTCAATTCCGGAATCGGTTTTGTTTGACAAATCGGGCAATTTCTATTCAAGCAGTGTTGGCGGGCTTGGCATTCAGAAATTCGATTCGGCGGGTAACTACCTAACTTCCTATGTGGGTGGTCGAACCGACTGGATCGACTTAGGCGCAGATCAGACGACAATGTACTTCACGGGAGAAGGCAACGAGATCGTCATTAGAGATTTGCCAAGCGATACCGAAACTGGTCACATCACGTTGCCCGGCACGGGAGCCGCATACGCTCTAAGATTAGTTGGTAATAGCCAGGTGTTAGTCGCTCAATCTAACCAAATTGATCTGATGAATCTGGACGGAACGGTCGCGCAGATTTACACCGTACCTAACGAAAACTCTTTCTTTGCCCTGAACTTAGACCCGAACGGGACCTCGTTCTGGAGTGGAGACTTTGGCACCGGTGACTTCTTCAAGTTCAACATTGCTTCTGGCGCGATCGAGGCCCAGACCAACACGGGCACGGGTAACTACACCCTGTTCGGCCTCGCCGTAGAAGGTGAGCTCACCAAGGGCGGACCGCCTCCCACCGCTCCGGCTCCCGCCGCTCTGCTGTCGTTCCTCTTGCCGTTGCTTCGCCGACGCAAGAAGGCCTAACCAAGCCTTATTCGCGATCCATTTCCTAGTCCAGGGAAATGGGTCGCGTTTGTTTTTTGGTAACGCTCTGTACGCTATTTCGATGGGGTGGGTTTAAGTTTCTCGGCGCGACTAGGCAGCGAATCTTTTAGGATGAGTTCACCAAATTCACTGACTGGCCAAGATTGATCGTGGCCATACGGAGGAGGGTTTCCGCCTCCCAAGTTGCTCAGCACAATGACCGTAACGTGGTCATCTGGGCTTCTCCCGATGAAGGTCCCGGTGAATCCCGAATGCTCCTGAATCCGACGGCCATCGATTTTTGTGAGGCTCCAACCTAAGCCGTAAGGAAGCGATGTACCGTCACTGAGCTTAGCCTCGGTCCACACCGCTTGCCACGATGCTGGTTTCAGAAGTTTATCGGTGCCCAAAGCACCGTCCCACTTGGCCAAGTCCCCCACCGTGGAAATGATTCCGCCGAACGACGTCATGTCCAAGGCGCTCATCGTAATTGCCATGCGCCACGAAGCCCAGTGCCCATCTCGCAGTGTGTAACCCTCCGCTCGGTTGGGAATCACGGCGGAGGGGTCAATAATCCGGGTGTGATCCATTCCCAGGGGGGTGAAGATGTGCGCCTGCAAGAAGTGTGCGTACTTCTCGCCGGATACCTTCTCCACAATCATCCCGGCCATCGCGTAGCCGCCGTTGCTGTACTGAAATTTTTGACCGGGCAAAAATTGAAGTGGCACTTTTTCTGTGTCTTTTAGCTGGGTTGGATTGGTGTACCGCAAAAAGGTCAGGGCCGAAGCCTTGAAAGGATCCATGGGGAATTCCGCGATTCCGCTCGTATGATTGAGCAGGTGGCGTACCCTCATCGTGGCCCACTTGGTGGGAGTTCCCGGGAGATATTGAGAAACCGGATCTTCAAGGCTCATCTTGCCTTGATCAACCAACATCATAATCGACGTGGCACAAAACTGCTTGCTTACCGATGCCAGTTCATAGGCAGTCTCGGTCTTAGCCTTCACTTGGTGCTCCAGCATCGAAAACCCATAGCCTCGTTGCTTGGTAATCTTGCCGTCCTTGATTACGGCCAAGGTAAGGCCGGGAACCTTATACTTTGCCATCCACGCTCGGGTCAACTCATCAATGTGATCGGCGTGTGCGGTAGCTGAGAACACCAAGATTCCGAGGGCCAAAGACTGTTTGAACATTCACAGATTATGCTCGGTAGCCCCCGGTGAAAGTGCCCGGACTTTACTCAAAGCTGGACGTGGGCGGTCAGAGCTTTTTTGTCTTGCGCGGGGTGGGGCAAGATTCAAAGCCTGCTTTCTCATCGTACTGCTGGTGATAGTCTTCTGCGGTCCAGAATCTCATGGCGGGCTGAATCTGGGTGACGATGGGATCTTCCCAACTCTTCTGTTCCACTACCATGGAAGCTTTGGCCTCCGCTGCCTGAACCGGACTGAACGTCCAGATCACCGACCGATACTGGTCTCCAAAGTCGGGACCTTGGCGATCTACTGTCGTCGGATCATGATGATCCCAGAACGTTTTCAGCAGCTTTTTGTAGCTAATCTTCGCCGGATCAAACTCGACCAATACGGTTTCCGCATGACCCGTGGTGTGGGAGCAAACTTGCTCATAAGTAGGGCTGGACGTGTGCCCTCCGGTGAACCCCACCGCAGTAGCGACCACGCCGGGGGTTTTTCTAAATGCGTTCTCCACCCCCCAGAAACAACCTCCGCTAAACGACGCCAGTTGATTTGCCCCTTTGGGGCGGGGGACTTCCGAACCAAAGATGCCGCCTGGGTTGGCCCCAACCTTGCCCGCCATCCCAGCGGCAGACTTAGGAGCCGCTGGTTTAACCGCCAGTGCATAGCTCGCGCCCAGAAGCGCCACCGCACCCACGATCATCCACAGACTTGAACCGGTTTTCATAACTATAACTACGTAATGGAGATTCTTGCGTTCTGGTTCCCGTGCGGGAAAGATTTCACAGTTTATCGCTTTTCGGTCATTTTAACCTGAATGGCATCCCAGAGGCCGGGGTTTCGCTTTGGGGGAATAATCTCCAATATCGTGGCAGTCTGGCTTAAGTAGCGGGCGAGTTTCCTACCCTTCTTTGACCGAAACGCCTCGCTTAGATTAGCTAAGCGGTCGGCCAGTTTAACCACTTGAGCACCAGGAGACATCGCCCTAATTTCCTCCAGCAGCCAACCGGATCGCAATTGCCAAACCTCATCCTTCGTCATTCCTTCCGTCTCTAACTCGGTGGGTTCCTGGCGCGTCAGTTCGCCCACCAAGTCCCGCACCCGAGTTCCGAATTGAGCACCAATAACGGTGAGGGTGGTCCCAGCGCATTCCACCGTATCGTGGAGCATGGCCACGCACAGCATGTCTTCATCCGTTACGCCCCCAACAAAGTTCAGGTTCATCAAGACTTCAAACGGGTGAGCTATATAGGGTAGCGAGAATTCGCCCTCCATTCCGTGTCCTTCGTGACTTCTAACCGCGAGGGCAATGGCTCGCTCAATACGGGAAAGACTCATATTTCAACCTACCCGGTTCCCACGGCCAAGCCATACTCTAGGGAATGACGCGCATTATGGCGGCGGCCGACATCGGAAGCAATACCGCTCATCTTTTGGTGGCCGCAACCGACGGAAATTTGGTGATGCGCATTGATAACTACAACGAGTGGATTCCTCTCGGTGAAGTAGTGGCCAGACAGGGCATTATTCCAAAGGAAGTAGCCCAACAGCTTGTGCTCGCAATTAAAGAATTTCGCCGAGTAGCGGCATCTAAGCAAGCTCAACTCATTTACGTTTTTGCCACCGAAGGCATGCGCATGGCCAAGAATCACAACGAGGTCATAAATAAGATCCAATCTGAAACCGGAGTGAGTGTTGAAATCATTTCGGGCCGTCGCGAAGCGGAACTCAGCCTCCGCGGGGTGATGCTGGACTCCAGAAATATCGGAGCCGAGATCATTTTTGAAGTTGGCGGAGGTAGCGCCCAAATCGGAGTGATTGAGAACGGAAAGCTGACCGACGAGGAATCCCTCCCCCTCGGGACCGGACGCATCATCGCCGAATCTGGGCTAAGAAGTCCCTGCACTGAGGTCACCCTGCGTGCAGCGCAAAACTACATCGATCAAACTCTACATGGCTCTAAGTTGACGATCAAAACCGAAGTCGGTCTGGTGAGCGGGGGAGTTGGACGGGGACTTTGGCGAGCGCTCCACCCAGACGGAGAAAAGCTCCTGGCCCGAGAGGAAATTGAATACATGGCTTGGACTTCGCAAAAACTTCCGGTAGATCGCATCGTCTCACGCTTTGGCGTGAAAACAAAGCGAGCGGGAACCCTACTACCGGGCGCTCTTGTTTACCGAGCCCTTATGGACAGGTTTGGAATGAAAGAACTTGTAATCAGTGAATTTGGGATTAGGGAGGGCGCGATTCTAGAAATGGCCGCCGGTGAGGTTCACGGATGTCCCGTTTAAAAACTGAACAACCGGTGGGTTCGGAGCGGTACCTGAACCGCGAACTCAGTTGGCTTCAGTTCAACCGGAGGGTGTTAGAAGAGGCCGCAAATCCCGCCAATCCACTCCTTGAGCGCCTTAAATTCCTGGCGATTTTTGAATCAAATTTGGACGAATTCTATATGGTTCGAGTAAGCGGACTTATCGAACAGTTTGAAAGTGGCGTGATGGAAATGTCGCCCGACGGCCGGACTCCAACCGACCAACTCCAAATCATTGCGGAAACCGCAGAGCCGCTGCGGCGTCGATGCGCACAGGTGTTTAAAGACGAGATAAAGCCAAATCTTGAGCTATCCGGCATCCACTTAAAGTCCTACGATGAGCTCACGGAGCGCCAGCGTAAGGATATGGAAGCTTACTTTTCCAAGGAAGTTTTTCCGTTGTGTACGCCGCTCATGCTCCATCCGGCCCCCACGGTTCCGTTCATTTCCAATCGCAGTTTAAACCTAGCCGTCGAACTTGCGGGAAGCGTTAAAGACACCCGGCTGGCGCGGGTGAAGATTCCCACGGTAATTCCGCGTTTGGTAAGACTAGGAAAAAGAAAGAACGATTTTGTGTTGCTGGAAGACGTGATTTCCAACAATTTGCAGGCGCTTTTTCCCGGCGTGCAAATTGAGGGATCCCACTTGTTTCGGGTCATAAGAGACGCGGATGTGGAAATTCGCGAGCTGGAGGCGGCCGATCTCATATCTACGATTGAGGAAACCATCCGACTTCGTAGGTACGGGGATCCGGTTTTGCTCCAACATGAGTCGCGGATGCCGGCGGCCGTAAGAAAGAAACTCATGAGCCTCTTGGTATTGGACGAGGAAGACGTTTTTTCTGTAGATGGAGTGCTCGGAATGGAAGTGTTTTGGGAGCTCGCTAAGATTGACAAACCTACTTTGCGATTCCCACCTCACCTACCCTACGTTGCGGATCGGTTATCCGGATCCGTCGAAATTTTTGAGACGGTAGCCAAGCAAGATGTTTTAGTCCACCACCCGTTTGACGGATTCCGCACGGTTGAAGAGTTTGTGGCCTCGGCCGTGAAAGATCCTTCTGTCATTGGCATCAAGCAAACAATGTACCGAGTAGGTTCCGAATCCCCGTTGGTGGAGAGCCTATTGGATGCGGCAGAATCGGGGAAGCAAGTTGCGGCCATGGTAGAGCTTAAAGCTCGATTTGATGAAAGCAACAACTTGGTCTGGGCCAGGGCCTTAGAACGGGCCGGCGTGCACGTTACCTACGGCTTTCCCGAGATGAAAACTCACTGCAAGCTGTGCCTTGTAGTGAGGCGCGAAGCGCAAGGAATGAAGTCGTATGCCCACATTGGGACCGGCAATTACAATCCCGCCACTGCGAGACTATATACCGACCTTGGCCTATTTACGTGCGACGAAGCGATTACCCAAGACATCTCAGAACTTTTCAACTACCTCACTGGCTTTAGTAAACAAACCAAGTATCGAAAGCTTCTGGTGGCGCCGGTGAACCTTCGGGAGGGAATCTTGGCCCGGATTCGACGGGAGTCCACCCTTCCAAAAAAACAAGACCCTGGAAGAATTATCTGGAAGCTAAACGCCTTGGTGGACCCAGAAGTAATTGAGGCCCTTTACGAAGCGAGCCAAGCCGGAGTGAAGATTGATCTGATCATTCGAGGCGTCTGTTGCCTTAGACCCGGTGTTCCCGGAATGTCTGATAATATTCAGGTGACCTCCATTGTGGGGAGGTTCCTTGAGCACAGCCGAATTTACTACTTTGAAAATGGCGGGGTTCCTGATGTGCTGATCGGTAGCGCAGATGCGATGCGGCGCAATTTGGACCGGCGAATTGAAGTGTTGGTCCCCGTGGAAGATCCCCGCCTTGTGAGTCACATCCGCCACCAGATTCTAGAAACGTACCTAAAAGATGACGTGAACAACTGGGAGCTAGATGCGGATGGGCACTATCACCGTCGGGCGCTCATGGGCAAGCGTCCGTTTTCTGCTCAAGTGCATTTTCTAGACCACCCCAGTACAAAGCCGATGCGGATTCATCACAGGTCAACCTGATTCTGGCGCTTCGGCTCCGAGTTTTCCGAGTTGATTTGAAGCTCGGTCCGGGCCAATTCATCAAATCTCAGTTCGTCCAGAACATCGCTCATTTGGGTTCTCGAAGCCATCCTCTCGATAAGTGATTCGGGCCGGGAGGCGATTTGTTCCACGTGGTCGCCCAGTTCTCGCATGGCATTTACTTGAAACTCTATTCGCATACGGCTCGTCTTTGCTCCCTCCGGATACTCGGCAACCATCGCGGCATTGTGCAGAATCTCGGACATCGCCTCGTTAGCGGCAATCAAAACCTTTGGTGATATTCGAACGATTGCGGAGGTTTGAGCAAGAGACGTCAGAGCGCCCACCACTCTATTGTATTGGAAAGCACTTCGCTCTAGAACCTCAAACGCTTCGATTCCCAGCGATGCAATCAACGGGCTAGTTTCGCTAGATCTGGGCCTAAAAGACCAGCTTGTTTGGGCGTGAACCAGCCGTGACAACATACTTTTTGCTTCCTTTGAAAGCGATACGGGGGTTACCTCGCTTCGCAAAGCTTTGTTTCTGAGCGTTAGGCCGACCGCAAGGTTAATCACGCCGGCAATAGTCGGTCCCCCGGCCCCGTAGATTAGGATTTCGGGATTGGCACCAAGTAAAACCGCAATTCCCATCACCAGAGGCACGGCCAACAGCCCACTCCCAACCGCAATTTGAATCCGATAAGAGGGACGGCTAGCGGTTCCTCCCAACCAATCTGGACCTCTGGTTCGTAGGAACCGGGCGAGGGACGTACCTTTCTCATCTGCGTCAGGTTGGATTTGAACGTGGTCCGTCGGGCCCATATTACAAATTATAGATCGGGGATACGACAACAAATTCTGGGCCTAGGTCCAACGACTAGGTTTGGTGAGGCCCCCGGATGGAAGAGATTCGGAAAGTCCATTGCAATTACGGAAGCCCATCGGACGAGAGCCTATATTCCGGCAGTCCTTGAAAGTTGTACACTAGTTCGATAGACTATTGTGGTAATGTCAACTAATGCTTTCGAGTAGGGCAAAATATGCAACACGAGCCTTGCTGGATTTGAGTCTGTTGTATAGGCAGGGACCGGTACAAATCCAAGACATTGCCACTCGTCAAGCGATTCCGTTGAAGTTTCTTCAGCAAATCCTGTTTCAGTTAAAACTTGCGGGATTTGTGCAGAGTCGAAAGGGGCCTGGCGGCGGGTACGTCCTATCTCGGTCCCCGGATGAAATCAGCTTGGGAGCGGTGGTCCGCGCGATGGACGGGCCGATTGCGCCGATTAGTTGCGTAAGTGTAACCCAGTTCCAAGAATGCGGTTGCCCCGACCCGGAAACTTGTCCCTTACGAATCGCGTTTCGAAAAGTTCGCGACGCCGTGGCACTTCAATTGGATGGAACATCATTTGGAGAACTGCGCGACATGAAGATTGCCGGAGAGGCTTCGTATTCTCTACTCAACGACTACGTGATTTAAGCTTTCGCATGGTAATTCTATGATTCGGCGTGGTACCGCACAGGGCGATATTTTCCTCCTATTGGGAGGCATTGTATTTGTTTTGTTTTTGGCATTTGGTTTCGGTCATGGCGGCAGTTCAGATTCATCTAAACCCGGCCCGGCAAACTCAATCCGCGAATTACGCCTAGCGTACTTTCCTAACCTCACCCATGCTCAGGCCCTAGTAGGAGTGGCCAACGGCACCTTCCAGAAGAGGTTGGGAAACGTGACCCTAAAGACCACCCTTTTCAACGCAGGCCCAGAGGCGATGGAAGCGTTACTCGCCGGAGCGATTGACGCGGCTTATGTTGGCCCCAGTCCGGCAGTAAACAGCTTTGTTCGGTCGAAGGGTGAGGCCGTTCGGATTGTCGCAGGCGCTTGCAGTGGAGGTGCGGTGTTGGTGGCAAGGGCCAATATCGGCATCAAATCCGCGAATGACTTAGACGGGAGGCGCGTGGCGGTACCTCAATTTGGAGGCACTCAGGATGTCTCGCTGAGGCGGTTTCTTGCTCAGAATGGCCTGGCTCCGCTGGAAAAGCACGGGACGGTGCAGATTCTGCCGGTGAAGAATCCCGACATCCTCTCGCTTCTCAAGCAACGGCAGATTGACGCCGCTTGGGTGCCCGAACCCTGGGCCTCCCGATTAGTGCACGAAGTTGGCGCCGTAGTGGTGGTTGACGAAAGAGATTTGTGGCCCGATCATAAATTCTCAACCACCGTCCTTGTGGTGAAGAAATCTTACCTAGACAAATATCCGTCTGCGGTGGCTAACTTGGTGGCGGCAAATGCGGAACTCACCCGGTGGCTCATGACAAATTCAGATGAAGCCAAAAAGATTTGTAATAAGGAACTCAAACGCCTCACCGGCAAGGCTCTCAAACCGGACATCCTGAACGATGCTTGGACGCGGCTCAACTTTACAACCGATCCCAATGAATTCAGCATTCGAGAATTGGCCAAGTCTGCCCATGACGCAGGTTATCTGAAAGGTGAAGTACCCGACCTCACGGGAATTTTTGCCCTCATCAATCACGAGACGGGTTTGGCGGTTCCTCATTGATAAGTAAACTCAGCCTCCAACATATCACGCGCCAATACGTGAGCCGAACCGGGACCACCGTCGCTCTCGACGATGTGTCATTTGAAGTTGCGCAAGGCGAATTTTTGATGCTCGTCGGACCGTCCGGTTGCGGAAAATCGACCCTGCTCGCCATCGCAGCTGGGTTGGACAAGCCAGACGGCGGTACCGCCGAAATGAATGGCAAGACGATTGCCGGTCCCGGTCCAGATCGCGGTTTGGTCTTCCAGGATGGTGCGCTCTTTCCCTGGCTGAATGTCCAGCGAAACGTGGAATTTGGTATGCGGCAACAGGGGCTCTCAAGCCAAGTCATTCGGGAGCGGTCTCAACGATATTTGAGCTTGGTGAATCTCTCCAAATTCAGCGGTCGCTATGTGCACGAGCTTTCTGGAGGCATGAGGCAACGAGTAGCCATCGCACGTGCTCTGGCCATGGAACCAGAAGTGCTGTTGATGGACGAACCGTTTTCTGCCTTAGACGCCATCACGCGGGAGGATCTTTACGTTGAACTTCAACTGATCTTGGATAGAACCGGAACCACCGTGTTGTTTGTTACCCACAACGTTCGCGAGGCGGTGACGTTAGGTGATCGCGTGATCCTTTTATCGCCCCGACCCGGACGGATTCAAAGCGAATTCACGGTTGATATCAAACGTCCTCGGCACATTGACGACCCCGATGTTGCCCGACTGGCCCAGCAGATTTCGTTTGCAATGAAGGGCGGTGCAAGTTATTACAATCAAGAGGAGGTAGACGACTATGATGAGAATTTATCGTAGGCTTACCTTCTTCATCGCGCTGATCGGCGTTTGGGCATGGGTCGCCCAACTCAAAGTTTGGGACCCCACCCTCTTCCCCTCTCCGATGCAGGTGGGCCAGAGCCTATGGGGGAGTATCCTGGATCACTCGTTGCTGGACGCCACCGCGGTGAGTCTGAGGCGCGTCTTATTGGGTTACTTTATCTCAATGGCGATAGGGGTTCCCCTAGGCATAATGCTCGCTCGCAATGCGGTTTTAGAAGATACCATTGGCGCGTTAGTGGCGGGTTTTCAGTCTTTGCCCAGCATTTGCTGGCTACCCTTAGCCCTCTTGTGGTTTGGACTCAACGATTCCGCGATTCTTTTTGTAGTGGTCATGGGTTCCCTAGTCAGTATCACAGTTGCCGTACAGGATGGAGTCAAGAACTTACCCCCCGGATACGTTCGCGTTGCTCGAACCATGGGAGTGAAGCCCTTTGCCATGGTCACCCAAGTTTTGTTGCCTGCTTCATTGCCCGCAATTCTTACCGGCGCCAAACTCGGATGGGCTTACGCCTGGCGCGCCCTGATGTCGGGAGAACTTCTCTTTGTCAGCTTTGGCCTCGGCCACTCGTTAATGATGGGCCGAGAACTGGCAGATATGAGCCAGGTCATGTCGGTAATGGCGGTGATCATCGCGCTGGGTCTCCTAACAGATCGTGCGATTTTCGGCGTTCTGGAGAGCCGAGTCCGAGAGCGTTTTGGGTTAAATGGTGCGTAATTCATTATTCTAAATTCCGTAGTGCGAAATCCAAGTTTCGGAAGGCGGGGGAGATCTGTTTGGGATGAAGGGCATTTCCGAGGTCCAAAGCGCCCCTTCCACATAACCACTTTCACTTAAAAACAGTAGGCAGGCGCACCCTCATCCCAGCCTTCTCCCTCAGATTTCGGGAGAAATCAGAAGGCGAAGGGGCCGGAAGCCCTTTCAAATCCCCTCGCTTAACTACAGGCCAGGGAGCGAACGCACCCTTAGAATGGCCATTCAACCGACGAACCCATCTGCCCCAAGGGTTCCAAGAGGCTTTTGGCACCTCGGAAAATTTGACTTCAACGCTCAGATCATTTTGCCCACAACAGACTTCTTCTCATTTAGTATATAAAATCAATAGACTATATAAACTCGGCCTACAAAGTAGTTTATACTGATCGAGTCATTCCAAGATGGCAGGCTCCCTATGAATATCAACTCATCTGTCCACCAAAGTCCGAAGGGCTTCACCCTCATCGAACTCCTCGTCGTCATTGCGATCATTGCGATTCTCGCCGCCATTCTCTTTCCTGTATTTGCCCAGGCCAAAGAGGCCGCTAAGAAGGCTCAGGGATTGAGCAACGTTCGTCAGATTGGGATTGCCTATCAGCTCTATTTCAACGACAACGAAGACCGATTCCCTCCTCACGTGACCGAGCGCACAGCCCCCACCGGAACTCCGGACACCGCCGAGGCGCGAGCGCCGTTTAGCTACAAAACCAAGTTGGCTCCGTATGTTAAAAGTGAATCGATTTACAAAGATCCTTCTTCCATTGCTTGGCCATCCCCGGGCCCGGGAAAATGGTTCACCACAGACTACGGAAACAACCACAACGAATCAAAATTGCCTAACGCAAAGCAACAGCAATGGTACATTACCAACCCTGACTTTGGCTTCAATGACGAGGTAACAACTTCCGCCTTAGGCAACCCCACTCAATTTATTGTGCTGGGTGATGCGGCGCGGGCCAGTGGATTTCCGTCCCGTGGTGGCCTCTATCCGCAGCCCTGGGCATTTGATGATGCCTTGCTGCCCGATGCAAGTCAACAGGCCAGACTGGCTGCGCGTCACGGGGGAGGCAGTAATATTGCCTACGGGGACAGTCACGCTAAGTGGGTACGACCCAACTCCACTTGGAGAAGCTACGAGGACAACGATTGGCGACGAAATCCAACAAAGTAGAAAAACTCGTGATGCCCAGGAACATTTAAGGGCATCACGTGTCCAAATAAATGGCACTGGGTGGCTCACTAGAGGGCTCCTGCGGGTCACCCCCAGCCTTTCGTAGATTTTAAAAAACGTTCAGGTCGTTTCTACTTCCCTGGAACGTATAACTGAGTCGTTCAGGAAAGTCCAAGGTGGACGGCGAGAAGCGGCTTTGTTGCCGGAAATTCCCACTTGGAATTACGTCGCTGAGGAGTATCTTGGCCTCTTTCCGCAGCACGTCCTGAACATCTTTCTTTTTCGCCGCATTTTCATGCGGGCTTAGGCTGAATACTAAGTTTACAGTTGGGGCATTCCGGGTGAACCTTTAAGATTGGTTTCGACCGTTATTATTATCCCGTTGGGTGCAAAACCCAAGGGACTACCGAGATTGGGAGGCCTTTTCAGGAAGGGTTACTCCATCCATAATAGGCAATGACTTATGCGCTGTTTGCGCTCCTCTGGGCTTCCGCGCCATTTGATTTCTCCGTGTCCAGCGGAACTGGATTGACCGTGACGGCTACCGGAGTTCCCCTTATTCGCGGTTCTTGGTTTCAGTATTACGAACCCGGATGGACTAAGGGGTACTACAGCTCGACTTACCGCAAGCAAACGGTCACTAAAACAGATGCTGACTCCGTTGCGGTTACATTTAAGAGCGAGGATGGCTTAGCTACGGGAACGCAAAGGTACGTTCGATCGGGCAACAAGCTATCTGTTGACTACCACTTTGAATGGAATGGGAGTCATCCGGTTCTGATTGAATTGACGCCCGGAATGATCTGGGCGCCGGCGGTGCAAGCCGGAACCGGATCTTTGGACGGAACCGCGATCCGAAGTCTAAAAGCGATGGAATACCATTCGCAAGACTTGGAAAAACGACGATTTGGGTTGGATGGACGGGAGATCAAATTGTCGTCGCCGGTGGGCAACCTGAATCTAAGGTCCGATTCACCGTTGACATTTTTTGATGGCCGCGGTTCGGATCAGGATTGGGCCGAGGGCAAATCGTTGCTGTGGGCGGGAGTGGAAGCGTTGCCCGTGGCGATCGGAAAACCCGCCGACATTCACCTGGAGTGGACCATTGAGCCAACTCTAATCAAGGAAGCCTTGACCCGCTGGACCCCAAGTCAGACTGACCAAGGAACGGTGGAATTGCCCGAGGAACGACTCCCGGTTCTGATTCCCAAGCCCAAGCTTGACCGTCTAAATTTTGGACAGCCGATGTTGCTAACGGGTAACTACGACTTCCCCGCCGGGAAATTTCGATTTTTCAACTTGTTTCTCGATGGCTTGGCCCGTCGTTTTAAACTCCCCTTGCCTAAGCGCAAAGATCACCCCGTTCATGCCGATGGCGGGGTGAGTAAGCTGGGATTTGTACCGGGTGGCTACCGAATCACCATCTCAACTGACGGAATCACGGTGCTCGGAGAAGAGGATGAGGGACTGCAGAACGGCCTCAACCGTTTGGTCCAGTTAGCGTTTGTTAAGCACGGGAAGATTGTTCTGCCTACCGGCACCCTAATTGATGAACCCCAAACTCGGTGGCGAGGAGTTCACTTGTTTGTCGGCAAAAAGTCGGTGGCGTTTCACAAGCGTTTATGGGAACGCGTGCTCAAACCTTTAGGATTCAACAAGGTAGTCCTGCAGTGTGAACGCACGGATTGGGCGTCTGCTCCTGGCATTAAGAGCAGCATCACGATGCCACTCTCAGAGCTTAAACGATTGTTCGCAATGTACCGCGGGATGGGTGTTGAACCGATTCCCCTAATTCAAAGTTTTGGCCATATGGAGTGGGCGTTTGCCAACCAGCAGAACCTTGATTTGGCATTAAACCGCAACGTTCCCTACGCCTTAGACCCGAGAAAGCCCGAGAGCGCGACCTTTATCAACAAGGTATGGGATGAAGCGATTTCTGAACTGAACCCGGAGACAATTCATTTTGGTTGCGACGAAGTGGACATGTTGGGATTCCCTGACGACCCCAAACTTGTGACCGACCTCTGGAAACTTCAAATGCCCATCTTGGGAGATATTGCCAAGCGGCATTCCGTAAAGTCGATGATTTGGGGTGATATGGCCCTCCACGCTTCCGAAGCGATTGATGCGGCGAATGCACCCAGTATTGAAGTGGCTAAAGAACGCCGAGCCGCAATTCCTAAGGGGACGCTCATCGCAGACTGGCACTACCGGGGTGAAGCAGACCCTCATAAAATGATGAAGTCGCTTCAAGTTTGGCGAAAAAACGATTTCACCCCGATTGCCACCGCTTGGTATAACCCCGCCAACGTGCGTGGATTTAATCTGGCCGCGTACCTGGAACAGGCAGGAACGTTGCAGAGTACTTGGTGTGGATACGAGAGTCAGGAGTCAGTTATCCAAGAGGCGTTTTCGCAGTTTTCGGCGATGGTGCTGGCGGCTGACTATTCGTGGAGCGCACGGCAAGAACCGGTCGATAAGTTGGGATACGATCCGGGAGAAATTCTGCGGCGGATGTACTTTGATGAACCATCTCCCGTTACGGCAACCAAAGGTTCTCAGATTTGGTTTGGAGGAACTCCAACGGAACTTGCCATTGGGCCCCATCGGTTTAAGGTGGGTAATCCTTTGCAGCTTCGAAGTGTACTGACGCCGGAAGGGTCAGTCCGTCCGGATAAAGTGGAGGTGGACGGCCTCTCCCTGAGTGGATCCACACTCTCGCTGGCCATGACGACGGCCGTGAAAGCCGACGATGGCGAACCGGTCGCCGAGATATGGGTTGACCTGGCAAATGGTCATCTTGTACATAAGGTGGTCGTTTATGGGCGCGACATCCGTTCAAGCTCGGATGCCCAAGCCTGCCCACTTGCAAGTCGAGAAAACGGGATCAGTTCGGTAAATGTCTCGCTCGGATCCCAGAGAGCCGCAATCCGAAGGATCACTTTCCATGCCCTGAACCCCTACGCTGGCCTAGAAGTTTTTGGCGGCACGGTGAAATAGGTCGCTGCGCCCCCCTCATCCCAACGCTTCTCCCCCAGTTTTCGGAAAAGCTGGGGGAGAAGGGCTTTCAGAACCCTCGCCTGCGGCGGTGCATGTCCGCTGCGGCAGGAGCTCTGCATAAAAAAACGCCGAGGCCCCCGGGGCTTCGGCGTCTTTTCGTAACGTTGGAGGAATTCGACGAGGACGTCGAATTTCTCTTCGTTACTTGATTTCGACTTTACCGCCGGCTTCTTCGATGGCCTTCTTGATCTTATCGGCATCGTCCTTGCTGGTGGCTTGCTTGACGGGCTTGGGGGCACCGTCGACCAAGTCTTTGGCTTCTTTAAGGCCAAGACCGGTGATTTCTCGAACGACCTTGATGACGCTGAGCTTGCTGTCTCCGGCGGCGGTGAGAATGACATCAAACTCTGTCTTCTCTTCTTCAACCGGAGCGGCGGCTGCCGCACCGCCACCAAACATGGCGGGGTTGAATGCACCCATGGGCGCAGCGGCGGTGACGCCGAACTTCTCTTCGAGGGCCTTCTTAAGCTCGGAAAGCTCAAGGGCGGTCATGGAACTGATCTGATCTACGATGGATTCTACTGCGACTGGCATTTAGGCGTTCTCCGTGGGTTCTTCAGAAGCGGGGGCAGCTTCCGGGGTCGTGGTCTCTGCAGGGGTTTCGGCGGCAACTTCAGCCACTGGCTCAGCATTGGGCTGGGCTTCGGCCTGGGCGACGGGCTCCGAAACAGTCTCGGCGACGGTTTCAGAAACGGCTTCGGCTACGGGAGCCTCGGCGGGGGTTTCTTCTGCAACCGGAATTGGACTACCTTCGGCTACCTTGTCTGCTACGGCACCAATCACGCGGATAGGGTCGGCATACAAAGCTTCGATGGTTCCAATCAGGCCGCTGAGCGGCGCCGCAATGGCACCGATCACCTGAGAAAGAAGGATGTCTCGTGGCGGCAAGTTACTGAGGGTTTCTACGTCCTTAGCATTGAGTGACTTACCCGCAAAGAGACCGCCCTTAACAACAAGTTTTTTACTAGATTTTGCGTAATCAAGCAGGGCTTTGGCTACTTGCGACTCGTTCTCGTACACAAACGCAAATGCGGTTGTGCCGTTGTGCAAGTCGAAAGGTAACCCAGTAACCGCATCCTCTCCCGCAGCGAGGCGAAACAGCGTGTTCTTAAGAACGTGCAGTTCCCCACCCTTAGCGCGGAGGTTGCGTCGGAGCTCTTGAAGCTCCTTCACCTTGAGTCCGCGGTAGTCGGTAAAGACCACTCCACTAGACTTGGCGTACCATTCCTTTGCCTGCTCAATCGTCTTTGCTTTTTCGGCGGTTGGCATAATTTTCTCGTGCAAACCTCCAAAAGCAGAAAGAGGTCTTCGCCAAGTCGAGTACGGCGAAGACCTCCATCGAGCGCGCTAGTCGCTCACCAAAGCTACGCTCTGGCTATAAATCTCTATTTCGCCCCCTCGGCTGGCCGACTTTGCCCTTTCGGGCGTGTCGATTATGGCTTATGACCACCTGCTGTCTTCAGAGTTGATCTTGAGTATGACACAGATCAAAAAATCTCGCTTGTGGGGCATATCGAAGGCGTTAGAGGATGAGATACCGCACCATTTACTGTGCACCCCTATGCGTCTCACCAGTCTCCCCGCCGCCTAGTATTCGCTTAATTCTTAGCAATGTCTGATCGCACTCGTTGGAAACGTGCGAGACCCAGAGTCTAAGCAGTGCCTCTTCGTGACCTACAACTTTAACCGCCGCCGCCCCCTCATCCCAACCCTTCTCCTACCTGACCGGCCGAACCCCTGCCATTGACAGGTGGCCGAACGGAGAAAACGAGAGGCCGGTAAAGCGACCGCTGGTGAGTTCTGGTTCTCGGCGATGGTAAAGGGGAATTACGGGCATATCCTTCAGCACTAAGGCTTCTGCGCGGTTTAGAATCGCCACCCGTTGGCTCTGGTCGCTTACACGGTCGGCTCTGCCGATAAGGCGATCCACTTCTGCGTTGCGGTAGCCCGACATGTTCTGGCTACTTTTGGAGCCAAACAACATGGGAATGTAGTTGCCCAAATCTGCGTAATCTCCGCTCCAGCCGGTCACATAAAATGCCAAATCCCCGCGTTGGCTTTTCTCGATCAAGTCTTTGCTGCTTCCTTCTGCAACCGTAGCGGATATCCCCAAATTACTTCGCCAGTCGGTGGCGATGGCTTCGGCGGTTGGATCAGGATGGCCTTTCTTAGCCACATGAATTTGCACGTTTGGAAAGCCCTTCCCGTCTGGGTATCCCGCATCCGCAAGAATCTGTCGAGCCCATGCGGGGTCATAGGCGGGCATCAGTGATCCAACCCGGGACGACGCAAGCGATGGCGGCACAACACCCTGGGCCTCCTCAAAAACATCTCCTAATACTTGGTGAACGAGGCGTTTTCGGTCGGTAGCCAAGGCAAGGGCCAAGCGAACCCTCCGATCTCGCAAGGTGGGAAAGGTCTTAGAATTCATTTGGAGGTATCCCACCTGGGCAAGCCATGTGATGTGAAGATTAGGATTTCGTTCTAGCCCGGTAACCTCGCTAGGGGCCACATATCCTAGGTCAGCCTGGCCCTTGGATATCAGCGCAACCCGGGTTTGGTCATCACGCACGCACAAGAGTTGAAGTGCGGATATGGCCGGCAAACCGCCCCAGTAATCTTGCCGACGAACAAGATCTAGTGAGACGTCTTCTCGATACGCAACCGGAAGGAAAGGCCCCGTCCCCACCATTTCGCTCACTGATTTGATCACGCGATCGGATGGGCAAGACTTTCGGCTCACGATGGCGAGTGCGGGATAGGATATTCGCGCCACAAATGAATTGCTGGGGCGTGAGAGCCCTACGACTACGGTGAGATCATTAGGTGCGCTTATTCCGGTTATGGAAGTGGCATGCAGATTTTGAAATTCCTGCGCACCTTCCACATCGCGCAGGTTATCTTGCGCAAGCCCGCCTCCTATCTCGGGCCGTAAGGCACGAGTCCAACTAAAGGCTACATCTTGGGAAGACAGAATCGAATGATCGCTGAACCGCACGCCAGGGCGGAGTCGGAAGGTAATTGTTCGACGATCGGGCGACCAGCTCCAAGACTGCGCAAGCCCGGGTTGAATTCGTCCCTGTTGGTCAATGGTGGCCAGGCATTCATAGACCTGGCGCAGACCATCGGCCGTAATCTGTTCGGTAATCGCGGCGGGGTCAAGGGTGCTCATACTCACCCGCGTTGCCCACACAAACTCGGTCGGATTAGCCCGGTGAGCCGATTGATGACAACCAGCGATCAAAAACAAGCAACTTCCCAACCCTAAGGCGCCCCTCATACCGCAAGTATAACGAGGACGGCCAGCTCA
This sequence comes from Fimbriimonadales bacterium, assembly GCA_038212035.1. Lineage (GTDB taxonomy): Bacteria > Armatimonadota > Fimbriimonadia > Fimbriimonadales > Fimbriimonadaceae > Fimbriimonas. The sequence continues at coordinate 92,426 of JBBQUZ010000002.1, read as the reverse complement.
GGAACGCAGTCGGCGCCGCAAGAGTCCAACTAGGAAAACGACACCCGCGACCGGGCCCGACACCCCTGAACGAATTTGTCGCTGAGATCCAACCGTTAAATTGTCAACCCCAAAGAAATCCACGCCAGAAGCGGTGTCAGAAAACTGAATGCTTGAGAAAGATAGATCAGGACTGATGAGCCCAAAGTAAAGGATACTTCCCCCGGGGGCCCCGATCATACTGGGAACCACAAATTGTTGCATCGTGCCATCGGCCATGGTGAGGGCAAGGGAAATCTGCCCGGCAAAGTCTCCAACGTCCACCGCGTAAAATCCAAAGGCAGCGACGGGAGCACTGAAGTTGATGGAGAAATTGCTGGATCCGGTCTCCCAGTATTGGTTTCCATAGACTGGGTAGCGACCGTAGCCATTGGTTCCGGAAGGAACGTTGTTAACGTAACCCGCACCAGAAAGTGACGTGGTGCCACTGCCTTTGAAAAAAATATCCAACGGAGCGGAAGTACCGGGGGCAAAGGATTCAAAAGTCTCCGTTCTAGCCCATTGAAGCCCGCCCAAAAATTGGCTGGCGGCCAGATCAGATTTTGGGTGATTCAATTGCCGTTGGTATTGGTCTATACCCATATCTTCTCCAAAGTAAACTTCCGCCGCACGGGCGGAAGATTGAGCAAAGATAGCGGCAACTACCCCTACAATTCTTGCGAACCCAAACGCCCTTCCTATTGTCAAATTCAAACGTTTCCCCAAAGTAGCAACAACGCACGCACTGCGCTGTAAGTGTATAAGGATACAACGACAATGAAATATCTGTCGTCCCTAATCCTCGCCAAATTGCGGTGTTACTGCCTGTTTTTTGCTTCCCGTGACGGCTGACAGGCTTGTCAGGGATTGATTCAAGCACCTAGACTACTCACTGATATCGTCCGTTCGCAGTCGATACGAAGTCCCCATGAGTTTCACATTGAGCCAACAATTGAGACCGCAGAGCAAATATGGTGCCTGGCTACCCCGCAACCCGGCAACAATCATTAATATTTTTGGAGAGAGCAAAAACGTTAACGGTTTGTTAACATTGGCATTGCAACCTATTCATTGGAGGCCGTCCAATCATGAAGAAAGCATTTACTCTCATTGAACTTTTAGTGGTCATCGCAATTATTGCGATTCTCGCCGCTATCCTTTTCCCCGTGTTCGCCCAGGCTAAGGAAGCCGCGAAAAAGACCCAGTGCTTGAGCAACATTAAGCAGATGGGAACTGCGATGTTTATGTACGCACAAGACACCGACGACCAACTCTTTCCGTACCGTACCAAAGAGGCTAATCCCCTTGCCGGCCCGGGCGTGAACATCAATGGCGCTGCGGCCAATCGTAAGTTCTGGATTGAACTGCTCTACCCATATCACAAAACGCGAGACATGTTTAAGTGCCCGTCTAATTCGTTTGGCGCTTGGGCCGGAGAAGACAAGGCGTGCGACCCCGCAAAGGGCGACGATGGTCAGGTTGAATCGGTCGCGGATGGCTGTAGCTACGGTGGTCAGAACTCGTACGGCGTAAACCGCTATCCGTTCCAGCCAAACTTTGCCACCGCAGGCACAGAAACCCAAGCCGGAATCAACTTCAGCGCGATCTCCGAGTCTGCCAACACATTGATGGTGGTGGATACAACATACTACGACGTTCTGCCGAAGTATACGGACCGAAACGGCGTGAATAACTCCGTTATCCTCAACGGCGACCCGAACCAGTTCGATGCGAAAACGGACCCAACGGGCTACTATCCTTACTGGACTCAGATTGGCAACCATCACTGGTCCAATCCAACTTCACTTGCCGATGAGCAGGCGGTTATGGTCCAAGCCAAGACCCGGCATGCTGCCAAGTTGAACTTGCTCTTTGGCGACACTCACGCCAAATCACGTGACTACGAAGCCACGATCTATGACCTTCAGGATCACCCAACTAGCTCAATGTGGGATCCATGGAAGTCTGGCGTAACCGCCAGCCCATAGTCATGGCTTGCCCGGTGTGTTCGCAATCTGAGTGCACACCGGGCCCTATTTATTCGGAACATTTTTGGAAATTCCTGGCAAATTCGGAGCAAATGCGCTACACTTAGTTTGTACTGTTTAATACGTTAACTTTCTGTTAGGGAGAGATCAGCCGCCGTTCCAAAGAAGGAACGGCGTAGTTGTTTTTGACTTAGGTTTGGGCCAAGAGTGATGCAAGGGCGGGCCCAAGGCTGGGGAAGACAAAGTCGAATCCTTGGCTCAGTGCCACTTCTGGAATCGCCCGGGTGCTGTCCAAGAGAACATGAGAATCGGGTCCTCCCACTCTGGCCAGTAACCTTAAGACAAATGCGGGAGCCGGCGGAGCAATGGGCTTACCCAGGGCGCGGCGAAGTTCGTGCATGAAATCTGAGTTGGTTACGGGATGCGGGGCGCAGGCATTGACGGGCCCTTCAATTGGATTTTTGACGAGCCAGCGAACCAATCGAATGTGATCCTGAAGGTGAATCCACGCCATGTATTGCTTTCCATCTCCGGCCGGACCTCCCAAGAATGCTTTGGTGAGACCCATCAGCGGTACCAGTGCTCCGCCATCCGTGCCGAGGACGATGCCGGTCCTCAAGCTAATTCGCTTGGTTTGAGGCGTTGGATGCAGAGTGACTGCATTCTCCCATTGCTCACAAACTTCGGCCAAAAACCCGGTTCCTTTATTCGCGGTTTCGGGCAATGGCGTGTCACCACGATCCCCGTAGTAGCCCACTGCGCTCGCATTAATCCAGACCTTGGGGGCCAAACGACTTTGGCTGACGGCACGCCCAAATGCCAGAGTTGAATCAACTCTGGATTCCAAGATCAACTTGCGGTTTGACGGGGTCCATGGCAACGTGATGGGAGCGCCCGCCAAATTGATGACTGCATCGGCACCCTCGAGGACACGTTCCCAATCCCCGGGAGATCGTCCATCCCACTGGATCTCGTTCTCAATGGAGCCGCTAACGTTTCGGGTTAGAAGGGTGACGGTGTCACCTTGGGCAGTCAAGAACTTGATGAGCGCTCGCCCCAAAAACCCGTTTCCGCCTGCGATCACAATTCTCCCCACGGTTTTATCATGAACGAGTTCGTGTAAGAGAAAGAGCCGGACTCCTTCTCCCCCGAATCGGTGGCTCGTCCGATTTGGGGGAGAAGGGCGGGATGAGGGGGTTTTTCCGTTCTCAACCGTCCCTTCCGATTCTCCGCCTTCCTTTACAACTCAGTAGGCATCAGCACCCTCATCCCAACCTTTTCCCTCAGATTTCCGGAGAAATCACAAGGAGAAGGGGCCGTCGAGCATTTCCTCAACAACCTTACCGGCAAAACCAAACGACAGTGTCATGCCGGCGCCACCTACCCCGGTGGCAATCGTCACGTTGGGCACTGGATTGTCAATAATGTAGGTTCGAGTCGGGTGTTTAGCGTATACGCCATGCCATCGTTCGGTAATTTCCAACTCTTGCACCGGTAAAAATGAATCTAAGTAAGAAAGGATCAACCGGTCGATATCCTCTCTGAGGAATGGGAATACCGCCTCCCCATATTCGTGAGAATCGCCGATCGTGAGTTGGCCGTCCTCGTGCTGACTCACTAAGAGGTGGACGCCCCACTTCACGTGATCCGGAAGTTCTCTTTGGACCCGCTCCCACAGGGGTTCAAGAGATTTACAGATTCGAAAGTTTGCGTAATGACCCAAAGTCAGCCCGGCGCACAGGTGGCATCCTAGGTCGTAACGGGCCATCTTGGGTTTAGCCCGAAGCATCTGAAGCTTGGTGCGCACCATTCCAAAATCGCGGAAGCGGTCTGGAAACAGTGTTTCAAAGTCGTCTCCCGTGCAGATAACGGTTTGGTCCACTTGGTATTCGCGGCCACCCGCAAATATTCTTTGCGACTCTACGGCAGACACCGCCGTGGAATAGTGGAACTCCACGCCCATACGTTGGAGAAACGCGGGAAGTTCTGCCACCACCTGACGCGGAGAAACGCAAATTTCTTCTGGGCTCCACATTGCCCCCAGCAAGCCTTCTGTTCGAATATGCGGGCTTTTGGCCTTGACTTGGTCCGGTGGGATGATGGAGCACTGATAGTTGAGCGCTGGAGCTTGTTCCACAAACTCGGCGAGCACCGCAAGTTCATCGGCATGATAGGCCAGGTGCATGGAGCCGTAGGAGCGATGCCAGATTCCGGCTCTTTGGAGAACCTCAAGCCAAATTTCACGGCTCTTTAGCGCCATTTCTCGCATCTCTCCGGGGGGTTGCCCGATGGGCCAAACCATCCCAAAGTTACGAACCGAGGCCCCGGTGGCCATCGCCCCTCTCTCAAAAACCCCGACCTTGAACCCTCTTTCGGCAAGATGGAATGCATGAGCAAGACCCACAATTCCGGCCCCCACGATGGCGAAGTCAAACGACTTGGATTTCATGTTGTTGCACTCTTAAGCAAGGCTGAGCACGGGGACGAAAAATCGTCCAAACTAATGATGACATGCTCGAATCCGCATCGATTGAACTCGTTATTATGGACCTTGCCGGCACCACCGTGGAGGATCCAGATGGGGTGGGGCAGGCACTCAAAAGTGCTCTTACAGAAGCGGGTGTTCCTTGGAACCACGAGTCCGTAAACGGAATCATGGGAATACCCAAACCCATTGCGATTAGGCAACTTTGGGCACAGGTTAATCCCGGAATGACGGCCGACGACGGATTTTTTGATGCCATTCACGCCGACTTCAAAGTGCGGATGATGGACTATTACCGGAACGATCCAACGGTTAAAGAGGTTCCGGGAGCAACCCAGGTATTTAAAACCCTCCGCGCAGGGGGAATCAAAGTCGGCTTAGATACCGGCTTCAGCCGAGACATTGTGGATGTGTTAATGACCCGGCTGGGATGGTCGGCGGATTTGGTGGATGCGAGCGCGACCAGCGACGAAGTCCCGCGCGGACGTCCTTACCCGGACTTGGTTTTACGCGTGATGGAACTCACAGGCGTCACCGATGTTAAGCGAGTAGCCAAGGTCGGCGACACCCCTAGTGACCTAGGTGAAGGCACCGCCGCCGGCTGCGGTTGGGTTATCGGTGTTACCGAGGGCACCCACACTGCCGATCAGCTACGACCTCACCCCCACACCCACGTCATAAGTTCCGTGCGAGACCTCCCCGCCTTATTCGGCGTGGTAGGATAAGGGGCCAGACTCCTTCTCCCCCAAATCGGTGGATCGTCCGATTTGGGGGAGAAGGGCGGGATGAGGGGGTTTTCCGGGTTCCAAAGCGTCCCTTCCACATCACCGCTTTCAACTACCAACCAGTAGGCAGGCGCACCCTCATCTCAGCCTTCTCCCTCAGATTTTGAGAGAAATCAGAAGGAGAAGGAGCCGGAAAAGCCGAGCCCCCGAACCCCCGAACTCTCCAAACCAAGCCTCACGCCACGGCAATCACCACCGCGGTTCCGTAAGCTAATACTTCCGTGGCACCCTGGGCGACCTCGGTGGCGTCGTAGCGCATCGCGATGATGGCGTTGGCGCCCATGGCGGCGGCGTGTTGAATCATGAGTTCATAGGCTTCACCTCGCGACTGCTCGGCAAGTTCTGAGTAGAGCGTGATGTTGCCACCGATGAGCTGCTGAAGGTTGGCACCAAAGGTTCCCACCACGCTGCGGCTTCTTACCGTGATGCCCCGCACCACGCCCAAATAGCGCACCACGTGGTAGCCGTCAAAGTGATTTGCGGTCGTGACAAATGAATGGATGTCGCTCATTACGTCATTCTAGTATGGAAACCTCCCTTGGTGTTGGCGAATCATGGTTCAACTCCCCTTTCGTCTGCCATACTAAATTGAAAAGCCAAGGAGGCTCAATGCCCGCTTTTCGCGAAGGTCTCAGCTTTGACGACGTTCTTCTTGTCCCAAAACAAACCACCGTCTTACCCACTGAAGTTGATACGTCAACCCAGTTTCTCCCCGGAATAACTCTCAAAGTTCCCATTGTGTCTGCGCCCATGGACACGGTGACTGACGCCCGAATGGCCATTGCGATGGCCCGAGAAGGGGGCGTAGGGGTGTTGCATCGCAACATGCCCATTGAACAGCAAGCCGAAATGGTGGATCGCGTTAAGCGGTCAGAAAGCGGCGTGATTACCAAGCCGTTTAAACTCGGTCCCACGGAATCTATTCAGGATGCGGTGAACCTGATGGAGCGATTCCACATCAGCGGCGTTCCCATTGTGAATCCCGAAGGAACCTTGGTGGGCATTCTCACCAACCGAGATATTCGGTTTGAGAACGATTACACCAAACTGATCTCTTCTCGTATGACAAGTTTGGGCCTCATCACGGCTCCGGTGGGCACCACGTTGGAGCAGGCCCAGGCAATGCTGGCCGACCATCGAATTGAAAAACTTCCGATTGTGGATAACGACGGTCGCCTGCAGGGCCTCATCACCATCAAAGACATCCTAAAGGTAAAGCAACACCCGCTGGCTACCAAAGATAAAAAGGGCCGCTTAGTGGTGGGAGCGGCCATTGGCGCACTGAGACAACCTTATGAGCGTGCCAAGGCGCTTCAAGACGCGGGCGCCGATTTCATCTGTATAGACGCCGCTCACGGTCACTCCGAAGGCGTGATGAGTTGCGTTAGGCTCCTCAAAGAGAAATTGCCCGACCTTATGGTGATTGCCGGCAACGTAGCAACCCGAGAGGGCGTGAAGGCGCTGGTGGAGCTTGGTGCGGATGGGTTAAGGCTGGGAATTGGTGCCGGTTCTATTTGCACCACTCGCGTAGTGGCAGGCGTGGGCGTTCCCCAGTTCACCGCCGTCCTTGACTGCTGTGAAGAAGCCCTTAAGACGGGCACCCCCACGATTGCCGACGGTGGCATTCGGTCCTCCGGCGATATTGTTAAATGTTTGGCGGCCGGAGCTTCTTCGGTTATGATGGGCAATATGTTCGCCGGCACGGAAGAGAGTCCGGGCGAGATCGAAATCTTCCGCAACCGGGCTTACAAGGTCTATCGCGGAATGGGGTCGGTGGGCGCGATGCGACAAGGGTCTTCGGACCGATATATGCAAGTTAAAGAAGCGGGGGGCGTTATTGTTCCCGAAGGCGTAGAGGGTCGCGTTCCGTTTAAGGGCGTGCTGCACGATACGGTGGTTCAGTTGGTCGGCGGATTGCGGTCGGGTATGGGCTACCTCGGAGCCGAAAGCTTGACCGATCTGCGCAACCGGGCGGAGTTCCTTAAAATTACCAACGCCGCGCTCAGAGAGAGCCATCCGCACGACGTACAGATCACCAAAGAGCCACCCAACTACTCGTCGCCCTACGCCACGAGCGAAGGCGAATAAGTGAATTCCACCCGCACTTAGTTCAGCGTAGAACTAGGTCATTGGGGTTGATTTCCCAAATCAGAGGGGTTAGGTGTGGGCTTGTGCGCTCCGATACGCCAAAATGAGGCTGATGAAATACCAGGCCCCTCGCGGCACCGAAGATGTGACGCCGGGCGATTCCTATCGTTGGCTTCACGTTGAATCCAAGTTTCGCGAGATCTCCCAGCTCTACGGGTATCGCGAAATCCGAACTCCGGTGTTTGAAGACACCGATCTATTCCTCCGCACCTCGGGCGAAACCAGTGATGTGGTGAGTAAGGAAATGTATAGCTTTAACGATAAGGGAGATAGAAATATCACCCTCAAGCCAGAGCTTACGGCCCCCGCAATGCGAGCGGTGATTGAGCACAGTTTGTGCCCCCCCGGCACTACGTTGCGAATGTCCTACATCGGGCCGATTTTTAGATATGGAAGGCCGCAGCGCGGTCGTTTACGAGAAGCGCATCAAGTGGGACTGGAACTGGTGGGTTCGGCAAATCCGGCGGCGGAAGCAGAAATTTTGGAAGTCACCGACCATTTTCTTCGTTCAGTTGGCTTAGTTCAACACCGAATTCAAATTAACTGCATGGGTCGCGACGATTGCCGGGCCCAATATCGGGAGGTCATCCTCAATCACGTGAGTGCGTACCTCGCGGAACAAACGACCGAAGAACGGGAAAAGGCGGCCAAAAATCCCCTTCGCCTGCTGGACACTAAAGACGATAAGTTGCGGGCTGTTTTGGAAGGGCTTCCCTCGGTGCTGGAATACCTAGAACCAGAATCACGGGCAGACTTTGAGAAATTGCAGGAGCTACTGACGGAGGCAAACGTCCCATTCCAAGTGGATACGTCTATTGTTCGAGGCTTAGACTACTATACAGGCACCGTTTTTGAGATTCTCCATGAAGCGCTGGGGCCAACGAGTTCGTTGTGCGGCGGGGGTAGGTATGACGGGTTGATCAAGCAACTGGGAGGAGCGCCAACACCAAGTGTGGGCATGGGGCTAGGCATGGAACGACTTTTCCTCTGCATCGACTTTGAAAAGGTAGCCGAGGAGGCCAAGCGACCCGATGCCGTCCTGGTAATAGTCACGCCGGATGCACAAGTTGCCGGACAGAAACTCGCCCGAAGCCTGCGAAAACAGGGTCTGGAAGTAATTACCGATGTGGACGGTAAAAGCATGAAATCGGTCTTGCGATTAGCCGATAGGGTCAACAGCCGATTTGCTCTGATCTTGGGCACTGACGAAATGGCCACGGAAAGCGTGCAAGTGCGAGATTTGTCTAAGGGAGAGCAATCGTTGGTGCCCATATCAGAAGTTGCAGCCGCATTGAGGCACCAACCTTGAAGGGGATCGTTGCCACCACCGTCCTCCTGGTCCTTGTGGGGTCAGAAACCGCCCAGGCTCAGAATCCCGACGTTAGGTTTCTTGTGGATACAAACATTTCGTACCGGACCGTTCGCCGGGGTTCCCAAACGATCAAGTTCTACAGTCCTCTGGGCCGGTTCAGCACGGCTAGTCTTACTTTTAGGCTGGAGCCAGGTCTGAGAGTCTTTGTTTCTCAGCGACTTCAACGCATCAAAGGAGATGCGGATGACGAACTTTTTGACGAATATTACGTGGAAGATGAGGGCCTGTGGCGTTTAGGCAAGCAAGTGCTTCCCTTTGGCTCTGGGCGATTAATTAGAGAAGCCGTGATGGGCGCCCGTGGCGATACGAACCTGGTGGTGGAAGGAATCCCGGTTACCCTCGTGGGGTTTGACGGTGGTAACGATAAGTCAAGCGGATTTATGGCCCGTCTTGGATCTCGCGTGAAATTCACCGCCGCCTTAGGACAACATATCGGCGAATCGGCCAGTTCTCTGGCATTGGTGCGATCACCAGAAGACTCCGCTGGCCCCGACTCGGGATTTAAACGCGTATTTGGAATTGCGGGAGAACAGTCTTTTGGAAAGTGGCGCATTGATGGGGAGGCAGTCGATCTCCAGAATCCAGAGTCCCCTAAAGAAACCGCAGGCATCGTCACCGATGCGCTGATTGAATACCGTCCCCATCCACGCGAAACGTGGGGGTTGGGCCGGAGCGAATACGCAACCCGAGGGATTCAGGTCTACCGAATTCAGGCAAGTATCCCCACCATCAACCGCTCTGCCATCGAGCCGATGATTCGGTTCAAAGACAATCGGCTTTACGATGTGAGTGTGAGTTTGCGCATAAAGTTTTAGCCATGAACCCTTTTCTTCGCCCCTTGCCCCTGGTATTGCTCGCGCTATCCATCACGCTTTTTTTGGCCAGTCAGCCCATTGTTGGCGCATTGTGTGTAGCCATTTGGATAGGGGTGCTTGCCGTGGGTTCCATACGCCAGACGGCAGTGGCACGATCAACTGATGTGTCTGAGGATCTAGATCCCGAGAGCCGAATTCTGTTCTCGCCCATTCGCCGTTGCGCCAACGATATTGAAGCGATGGCGACCAAAAAGTCGTGGGGTTCTCTCCATTTCATTGCCGATGAGGCGAGTCTGGAGGCCACGCAAATTAAGGCAGAAGCGGCAAAAGCCCTGATGTCTCGGCGTGACCTCAAGCGCGCACTGCGAGATCAGACCGTGGCGACCAACGAATTGCAGAAGCTGGAAGTCCAGATCCAAAATGCGGCATCGCCCGAAGAAGCAAACTCTTTATCCTTGGCTCTGGAAGCAAGAAAACTTGAGCTAAGCCACTATGAGCGGGCGAGCCAAGGCATCGAGCGGATTGACGCCTATATAAAAGAAGCTGAATCTGCCCTCGCTGAACTCAAAGCCCGGCTTACCGCCGGCCAATCGTTGGACACAATAGGTGAGCCAGAGGAGCTAAGAGAAAGCTTGAAGCGCCTAAAATCGCTAGGTAATAGCCTGGATGAAGCCGAAGCTTTCATCCACGGAACCTAGTCAATTTCCAACGACCGAAAGCGCTTCTCAGTGGAATCCACGCCGTCGGACAGAATGGTATAAGCGATGTTCACGCGGCGATTGATCTCTTGGGCTCGCTTAGCTTCTTCGGATCCCTCGGGGAAATTAGACGCACTGCTCCGTTTGTTGAGTTTTTCAAACGATTTGCGGATCTCATCAAAGCTCGCGTTCTCACCCACGCCCAACACTCGGCGGGCCTTTTCTTTCTGATCCAGAATCACCACTTCTTGAGCTGGCTCCGCGTAGCGGGGGGTTGGGGAGTCTACGGCCTGTTGCAGTTCACGCTCGGCGGACAGCGCGTCATAGCTCTTGATGCGCTCCCACTCCTGATTGACGTACCCGCGCATGATGTCGTAGGCACGCTTCCCCTCATTCATTTGTTAAGGTTACCGCGCCGAGGCTAACGCCCACTAGGCACATCAAACAGATTACGACCCGAACGGTTTCTAATCACCATCTGGGCAATCTTTCGTTGCGGTGCGGGCATGGCTCTCCGGGCTAATTCTGCCTCATCAACCCATTCAAGTTCCGAGGATTGGGTGAGGCAGTCTACGAGAGTAGCCGTGATTTGAATTCGATGATGGGTCACTTGATGCTTGAATGCTCCTAAAGGGGTGTCATCGCCGTTACCCAATGCATTTCTTGTGGCTTTAGATTCTTGGAGATTGCAGCGAGGGAATTCCCACATTCCTTCCCACCACTGACCCGGGGCAATTTGACGAATTCCGAGAAAGTTATCGTGTAGAGGCACAAACACTGCGTGCTGAAGGATAACGCTCGCCCGGGTCGCTACCGCCGTGGGGCGCAATTCCACGGTCCCGTTCTGGTGGGCCAGACAGTAAGACTGGATTGGGCACCGATTGCATTCCGGAGAGCGTGGGCGGCAGATTGTGGCGCCCAGCTCCATCAGGGCCTGATTCCAATCACCGGGGGATTCGATAAAAAGGTTCTCATTTGCCCATTTCCATGCGGCACGATTGAGCGCGGGTCCGATAGAATCACGGTCAGCGAGTCGGGCAAAGACCCGTTCCACGTTGCCATCCACCAAGGGCACCGGCTCCCCGCTCGCGATTGAGGCGATGGCGCCGGCGGTATAGCGACCCACTCCCGGTAGCCGTTCCCATTCGGCCGCAGATTTGGGCCAACCATTAAGAACGATCGACTTGGCTCCGGCGTGAAGCGCGCGCGCACGCCGATAGTAACCCAGCCCCTGCCAGTGGCTCATTACCTCAGACTCTTCTGCTTGGGCGAGCAATTCCACGGTCGGGAATCGTAGCATCCATCGGTGCCAATAGGGGATCACCGTGGCCACCTGGGTCTGCTGTAACATCAATTCGCTCACCCACACCGAATAGGCGTCACCCGCGGTTCGCCACGGCATCTTACGCTGGTGAGTTTTGAACCACGAGAGAAGGGCAAAATGAAATTCTGTTCTCTCCGTTAGGGTCACACAGAGATTTTAGCCAGTCCGGCTACAATGCGGGTCGTCCGCATAAGCCTGCGTAGTGGATTCGCAAATAGCGTCGGACGATGCTCGGCGGACTTTAGCGGGGCCGGGACTGATATACGTTTAGTTAAGCCTTGATCGGGTGAATGGCATAGACGGTCTGCACCTCCTTTCCTTTTGGCCGATTCACACCTGACGGATGAAATTGGCCAAAGTTTCCTCATTAAGTGTATGTTAGGTGCCATACCCGGATCGGTCAGCAAACATGTTGGTGCCCCGGCAGAGGCACCAGAATCTAGCAACAGACTTGTTGGGAAGAAATGTTTAACCCCGACGAACCCTCCCTTGTCCCGGCAGGGACTATCCCCGATTAGCCTGGCATAAGCTAGCGCCATGCCAGGATGGGTCAGCATACAAGTGTGTTCCCCGGCAGGGGCACCAGAATCTACCAAATGCCTACAACTTATAGGAGCTTGCGCTATCACACCGTATTCTCGACAAAAACTGACCTCCAAAGAGGTCGGCGAAGCCGGTAGCCTCGGGATGACCTTGCCCGAGGCCGGGTGACTGACGGTGATCTCGGCGCACTCGGACGTTGGCACGGTCAGCCGACGACTTCCGGCTAAGCCGTTGAATCTCAATGGCTGGCACCACGTTCCGTTTTTTCAGGGCGTTATTTACGATCTTCGATATCTTGACTGAAAGGTTCTGGTGCCCCTGCCGGGGAACTTAGACAGGACGCAACTGACCTGGCATGGCGCGAGAGCTTATGCCAGGCTACTCAGAGATAGTCCCTGCCGGGACAAAGGAACGTTATATACGTTTAGTTTGGCCCCGACCGGGTGAATTGCTTTGGCGGTCTGCGCCTCCTTTACGTTAAATCGATTCACAAATGAAGGATGAAATGATCCCAAAAGAAGCCTAACTAAATTTATATGGTGCCGGGACTACGATCATTGCGTCCCACCTCAAGCGGATCAGGGAACGGTGGCGTTCGGGTTCGATCTCAAGCACGTATCCGTGACCAACGGTCTGCGCCCAAGGGAGTTCCACTCGGATGCAATCTCCGCGGCGGACCTTGGCCACGGTGATCAGCTTTGCGCCGCCCTCGCTGACGTCGATGAACTGCCCGGGCTCCCCTTCCACTCGAATGAGGTCCGTTCGACAGACTCGGGAGGACAACCTTCTCTCTCGTCGTAAGACCCTCCGTGCGGGCTCCGTGATCAGCAACCGATCTTCGGTTCTTTCGGCAATTTTAGTTCGCAGGAGCAAAGCGCCGCCCGGAGAAGATGCTTCAATTACGAGGGGAGCCCCTTCAGAAATCGGGACGTAGGCGTCCCGCATCAGCGGAGCGGTAAATGCCCAGCCTCCGTTTCTGATTCCCACAAACCGGGCGCGGTGAACTCCGTTAGGAGTCATCACTCGGAGGAGGGCATTATCGGGCGGAATAAATTGACTACGATGAAGCAGATTAATTCTCCCAAGGGCGTAAGCAAGAACACTACTAACGATGAAAACCAGCAGAAAACTAGCCGCTAGCTGAAGAACTTCCATCATCTTTCACGCCCCGCTCCCTTCCGAATGACGCCCTAGTGGCGGCACTCTTTTTGATGGCTTCGCCAAAATTGATGCGAGCATCCGTCAGGCTATCCTCGGAGCCGCCCTGAGCGAAACTCCGTAAATCCATCAGAGATTGGATCAGCAATCTTTGGGCCAATTGGCGTTGCGAATGAGAAAGTTGGTGTGCAGAAGGAACAAATACTTCCATGAGGAGACGTCCCTCGGCCTGAAGCACCCGGATATGCTTGTCCAACTGCTCCTGCGAAGACGCTTCTTTGGGCTTTACCGTAACAATTTGAAAGAGCGTGCGCAACTCATTGGCTTGCTGTTTGAACGCGGCGTCTACTACCGACATTTGGAATCGGTAATCGGCCAGAGCCACCGAAGGTGCAATATCTTGACTGAGCTTTGCTCCGTGGCTGAGATCTAGGCTTACACCGTCTTCCCCTCCCAACAAAGCCCGGGCCACCGCACGAAGTCCAAATGCTTGGCCAGTCGGAGACTGCTTGATCACGCTTTCTAAACTTATCACCGCCAAATCGGGCATCAGCATCTTAAGCGCGAGTTTAGATTGAAGAATACGGGTTTCGGGCCGGTTAGGGTCTCGCGCGAGCGATTCGTTGATCGCCGCTTGCGCGTCATCATAACGCCCCATATCAATCCAAGCCTGAGCGGCCTCTAATCTTAACGTGGGATTATCGGGTTCCAGCTCAGCCAGTCGGCGCGTCTCTTCGGCGGCGGCTTGCTCTTGGCCACCATCCCTCAAAACTCGGATCAGGAGGGCACGACGCTCCAAATTCAGCGGTTGAGCATCCACCCCATCTCGGGCTCGTAAGAGCGCGGTAGACGTCTTTCCCGCTTTGAGAAGTGAATCCACGTCGCGAGACAAATCGTCCTTCGTGAGAGTTGCTGGCCCCTGTGCCACCAAATCCCCCGGGATTTTTGGAATAACCGAGGTTGGCGTTTTGGGTGACGGAATGGGCGGATCAATTTTGGCACGGGGTACCGGGCTCTCCGGAATCAGGGGTATCTTAGGCGTCTGACCGGCCGCCGCGGGTGAGGTTTTAACCGACGGCTGAGATGGAAATTTTTTGAGAGGTCCCGCGTTAAGCTTGGTGGCAAAGGTGCGCGCCATAGATTCCCAGGTGGCGTCGTCATCTAATTTTCCTTCGGTCGACACGAGCAAGGAAGCTTCGTCGTGCCAAGTCTTTCTCGCTAGGTGGTAAAGGTCAACCGTGCCGTGCCACTTGCCTTTTTCAAAGGCGATTTTGTACCAAATAACGTACGGGGCGCCCAATTGGTCTGAAGATTGGAAAGCATCATCCAACTTTGGAATTTCGGGGACCGAAAGTTTGCCCGACATCGCCGCGGCCCTAAAAACTGGATCGGTCATGCTCCAAACGATGGGGCTGACCCGCCCTTCATTGTCTAGCTCTTGGGCCAGATAGTTAGCCAAACTGGTGCCGGTATCAGTATCCCCCGATGCACCCGCAGACTTTTGCTGAACTATTAATAATCCAGGTCCAGACAAGTACGGTACCGCCAATGCGCTGAGTGACAAGCCAACGCAGACCAGCCCTGCAAATCCTCGGAAGCCGCCTTTCATCATTTCAATCTTATCCACATGCGGAGAACTATCCCCCCGGTAAGGCCCTTAGGGCTTGGCGGCAAGTTTCAACAATGGCCTGAAGCCGTTCCCTATTTCCGCGTCCCGCCGCGATGTCGGCTTGGCCAGCCGTAACCGCTCGTTGATAGGCTCCCGCGGCCTCCTGGTTTCTGCCGAGATGCTCATAGGCTTGGCCAAGCCGCTGATTCAGAACCGTGGGACTTCCCCCCATCTTCACCGCTCGTTCAAAGGTTCCGGCCGCTCCGGCGTAATTTCCGAGTTGAAACTGCTGGGTTCCGGTTCTCACCAAAGCTTCGATTCCACCCGACGAAATCGGAGCAGCGCCGGAATTTTCGGACCCGGAGTTTGTCACCCGGTTTGACCGACCCGGTCTCACATTAATCTCGATAAAGCCCGCATTCTCTTTGGGGGGCGTAGCAGCCACCGGCTCACTTGTCGTTGCACTCGGGCTCGGGTCTGGGTCGGCGGACTGGGCAGGGCCAGTTGCGTTTGGCGTGGGAGAAACCTGACCTCGGATTTCTGGATTCACGAGTCGAACGTTGAGTTCGGCCCCCGAACCATCGGGTCGGGGAAGCATGCCGTCGGGGGCGGAAGGAAGTCCAGTTGGCAGGGGATTCACCGTCGGTCGAGACGGATTTGCTTGGTTATTGATCGCAGGCGTATCGGAGGGGTCCGTTGAGGATCTAGCGTCCCCGCGAGTTTGGCTTTGGTTGGGAACTTCGCCGGCTCCATTGGGATAGAACCCATTGCTTGGAACGGAGTTGAGATTTGTCAGCGAATTGTCGGCAACCGGTGAATTGGAATCTTTGTTATGGTAGAAGGTCGCCGCCGCCGCCCCTAAAAAGAGCACGAGCACAAAGGCGGCAAACGCGCCCATCGTAGCCACGCGCTTATCGGGACGATCCGCGAGCCGGAGGTTTGAAACAAGGGCGCTTCTCAGCTGATTCCGTTTGATCTTGTCTAGCTCAGAGTCTGGATTGAGTTCCACCAGCCTTTCCGCGCACTCCAGAGCTTCTGCCACTTCTCCCCTTCGGGCGTGACAGTCTGATTTGAGGGCCCAGGCAGTAAGGGAAGCAGGATTGGCGATGGTCGCGGATTCTGCAACCGCCATTGCTTCTTCGGTCCTCCCTTCGGCCAGCGCCTTAATGCCTTCGCCGATGAGGGCATCTAGCTTGACCTGCGCTTCCTGTCGGTCGTTGTCTGGCAACGGCGTGCCGCACCTACGGCAAAAGTCGCTGTCTAAGTTGTTAAGCGTGGCGCAGTGTTTGCAAGAAACCATCCGTTCCTATTCGTCCTTCGTCAATCGGCCCGCAAATCCGGGGGAGTGTCTTTAAAGTAGTGTACCAAAGCTTCCTAACGGTGCCCTCTGAAGATAGACGCGCTAGGTTTGGGAAAATGATGGTGAGCACAGAAAAAAGCGAGATTTAGCTACCAGATTCGACTCTTTGCAATTTGCGCTTCAATCGGATGAATCGAGATTCATAGAATCTATGACTGAAATATGAAACACCAAGGGTTAGGGGGATTCCCAACGCAAATGTTTGCCAACTCTGAGTTGTCCCCTTATTGAGAATCATCAGGATGATAAGATGATAGATGTAGCAACCAAAGCTGATCTTGCCGACAAAAACAAGCCATGGGTGGCTGAGCAATGAATTGACTTCCCGGGCATTGATAATCAGTGCCACCGCCCCCATAGAAGCTAACGTGTATCCAAATGCCCCCGATGGAGTGGGGGATGAGTGGATGGGGCCCACCATAAGTGCCCCCAGAACCACGAGCGCAGGTCCGGCCACCCATAGCACGGGCCTTGGCTTTACGTCGATTCCCTTTAGCGCGAGAATTGCTCCCCACCCGAGGCTCTCGATGTGAGTTAGTGACTTGAACCAGAGATTGTAGTTCTCAGCCACCAAGTCGCTATTGAAGTATCGATAAGCCATTGAACAGATGATTGCCATGATGCTTGCAATCAACATCCCGTTCCGTTTGCCGAGTGCGCAAATCACGGGCCAAACCAGATAAAACTGCTCCTCTACACAAACACTCCAAAGAACGCCCGTGTGAGGTTGCGGGCGACGGTTCGGGCCAATGAATCCGTTTCCAACGAAGAGGGCAAATTTCAGTAGCCAGGTTTTTTCTGAGCCCCCGTCTGTTAGATACGGGGTAACTACAAATCCACCGACCAAGAGCGAAAGAAAGTAGAGCGGCCATATGCGAAGAATTCTCCGAAGATAGAAGGCTCCCACTTCAAACCCCTTCGTGAGATCAAGTTCTCGCTGCATCAGGGTGGTGATCAAATAACCACTCAAAACAAAGAAAATCGGGACCCCAAAGTTGCCAACCTGCCTGAAGGGAGCAAACCAATCCGCCGTCACCAGCGGAAGAGCGTGCATCGCATAAACCATGCTCACGGCCACGGCCCTAAGCCCATCCAGCCCCGGCACATAGTAGGGCGAAGGAACCGGCAAGGTTGGATTGAGCGACTTCGACATGGGTCAGCAATTAAGGCTTTAAAACCTTGGCGGGCACCACCCTACGAGTATGAATCTTTCGAAGCAACCCGGTTAGTCAACCCACTAACCCTTCTCGCCGACATACATATATTCAGGCTCCGTTAGTCCAATTTCTTCGGTCTTGGGTGTATCGATTTAACGTAAAGGATTCGCAGATGGCCAATGCAATTCACTCTGTCGAGGCTCAACTAAACGTATATGACCTTCCGTTGTCCCGGCAGGGACTATCCCAGAGTAGCCTGGCATAAGCTCTCGCGCCATGCCAGGTAAATTGCGTCCTGGAAAAGTTCCCCGGCAGGGGCACCAGAACCTTTCGGTCAAGAGATCGAGGATCATAATTACTACCCTGAAAAATCGGAATATGCCATCGGGATTCGACGGCCTAGCCGCTGTCCGGATGCTCCGCGACCACCGACAATCACCCGGACTCGGGCACGGGTCATCCCAAGCCTACCGGCTTCGCCGACCTGTTTGGAATTCGACGGCGTAGCCGGTAGTC
Source organism: Fimbriimonadales bacterium (assembly GCA_038212035.1). Taxonomy (GTDB): domain Bacteria; phylum Armatimonadota; class Fimbriimonadia; order Fimbriimonadales; family Fimbriimonadaceae; genus Fimbriimonas. The sequence goes on along the minus strand of JBBQUZ010000002.1, from coordinate 74,450 downwards.
GTCGGATGACCCGTGCCGACGTCCGGGTGTCTAGTGATTACCCACAATCACCCGGACTCTGGCACGAACTTCCCGAGCCTACCGGCTCGGCCGACCTCTTTGGAATTTAGAGGTTAGGGCTATTCCGCAGACCCACTTAGACGAGCCACAATTAGGTTCGCGAACAAATCGGCCAACCGATTAATGAGTACCGGCTTGTAATGTTGCAGTTCCTCTAGATCACTTCGCCCATCAGGCCCCAGTGGTGGGCTTGGGTGACTTTTACTTTGGCCAAGCGACCCGTTCTTTCCGCCGTCCCGGCGAAGTGCACCATTCGAAACTCACGGCTATAGCCTTGAAGCATCTCGGGACGTTTGGGGGAGACGCCTTCCACCAACACTTCTGCCACCGAGCCGATAAGGGTTTGGTTTATCTCTAGGGTGATCCTATTCTGGAGGGCGATAAGTTGGGTGAGGCGGTCTTTCTTGACGGGTTCCAGAACCTGATCCGCGCGATCACCCGCTGGAGTTCCTGGGCGGATGGAGTAAGCAAACATGTACGCGCCATCGAACTTGAGCCGCTCCATCATGGCCATGGTATTGGCAAACTGAGCATCGGTTTCACCGGGGAAGCCTACGATGATATCGGTGGTGAGGCCGATGCCGGGCACGGCGGCGCGAAGGTCCTTAACGATTGCCGTGAAGCTTTCCGTGGTGTAAACCCGGTGCATATCCCGCAACACTTCGTCATCTCCGGATTGGAGAGGGAGGTGGCAGTGCTCCATCACCTGAGGGCAATCTCGAATGGTATGAATGAGATCGGGCTTAAAGTCGCGCGGATAAGGCGACATATACCGAATCCGCTCGATTCCCGGAATCTCCGCGACTTGAGTCAGTAATCGACTAAACGGCACTTTTCCTTCCAACAAATTCTTCCCGTAGGAATTAACGGTTTGACCGAGTAGGGTGACTTCTCGAGTTCCCGCAAGGGCCAGTTGGCTCACTTCCTCTAAAATATCTTCGGTCGGACGAGAACGCTCTCGGCCGCGGGTGCTGGGAACGATGCAGAACGTGCAGAACTTATCGCAACCGTACTGGATTGGCACATGGGATTTGAGCTTGCCTACTCGGCCCAGGTGGCGTTGGGGAACCTGCTCTACCACCGCCCCCTGCCGGGGCGGAAGGTCGTTTCGATACCGGAACTGTCTCGACTGCTCGGCTTCGTTAACGAGAGTTGGGATCTGCGAAATTTGATCCGTCCCCACCACAAAGTCTACATGGGGAGCCCGCCTGCGGATTTCTTTGGCTTTTACTTGGGCCATGCATCCGCAGACTCCAACAATAAGTTCGGGACGTTGTAGCTTCACTGCAGCGAGTTGCCCCAGAAGGGTGAAGGCTTTGTCTTCCGGTTTTCTTCTTACCGAACACGTGTTGAGAAGGATAACATGGGCCTCGTGCATTGAGTGGGTTGCCTCAAACCCAATGCTTTGCATGTACAGGCCAATCTGTTCGCTATCTTCTTCGTTCATCTGGCAACCCCAGGTTTGGACAAAAAAAGTTCCGCGTCTTGCCTGAGGGCGTCGCGATTGGACCAAATCTTGCGGTGATATCAGCGTGGACATAACGATGCTTTGCGTTCGACTCGATCCGTACTCGTTTTTTAAGCGACGGAACGTTTCCTACGATCAAGTGAGTTTATCTTTATGGTAGCCCACGAATAAGCCGTTCTCCATCTCCGAGCGAGCCTAAATGGCTTCATTTCCATCTATTGAACTTATCTGACGTCTCACCCTTAACTCCCAATTTAGAATTTCATGTCTACTCTCTCGTATAATCCTCCCGTGAAGGCAATCATCTTAAACCGGGCCTTGTTAATCATGGCCTTCATCGGCTTATTTATCGCCGGTGCATTAAGCGCGGGCCATGCTCTGCACATTGTGCTCCCCTGCGGAACTTCGGGGGGTTGCGAAAAAGTTGCCAACCACTCATCTTCGTCTTGGTTTGGAATTCCGGTTGCCTACTTTGGCTTCATCGGATACGCCGCTTTGGCGGGTTTAGCCATCATTCGAGGCATTAAGGGCGTTGCCACTCATCCCACCCTGGTTACCTTGGGATTTGTGATGGCGGGGGTGGGCGCGGCGGTGAGTGTGTACCTGCAATACGTTTCGCTATTCGTTATTCAGGCCACCTGTCTTTACTGCTTGTCTTCGGCAGTCTTGATGATTCTTACGCTCATTACGTACGCCATGCTCGCGCAATCGCTACAAGCCGAGAAGGAGACGGCCCCATCCGAACCGGCTCCGACCTCCAAACGATCTTTAGATACCATGTTGCCGGTTGCCTCCGGACTGGTCACCCTAGTTGCCTTGGGCGTGTTTGTGGCCGGGCAACTGGGCCAGGCCGCAAGTTCTACCCCCAGCGGTCCGATCAACAAATCGGTAGCGCTTATTCCGCCGAATCCCAACAATTACGGCGACCCAACGGCTCCCATCACAATTATTGAGTTTGCCGACTTGGCTTGCCCGGCCTGCAAAAAGACTTCACCCAAGGTGAAAGAGTTTGTTAGCCAAAACGAGGGCAAGATTAGGGTCATCTATCGCCACTTCCCGCTTAAGATGCACACGCAGAGCCTTCCTGCGGCGCTGATGGCGGAATATGCGGCCGATAAAGGCAAGTTTTGGGACTTCTCGCTTGCGGTTATGGCGTTAGAAGAAGAGCCTGCGTCTACCGAAGAATTGCTGGGAATTGCCAAGAGCGTGGGACTTGATCCCAGCGACGTTCAGAAACACATTTCCGACACCAGTGACCCCATTTATGACCGTATCTACCGGGACATGGATGCGGCCAGCAAGTTAGGAATCAAGGCAACCCCTACGTTCTTCATTCAAGCTCACGGCGTGCCAGATCGGATTGCGAGTTCCACCAATCTGTTCGAAATCCTCAATGAACCGGCATACCTCAACATCCTTCAGGACAAGGGCAAAGCAAAGCATGGCCCCAGATAAGAAAGACTGCCCCGTCCTGGTTGCCATGTCGGGCGGAGTGGATAGCTCGGTAGCCGCCGCGCTTCTGGTGCGCCGCGGCTTTGACGTGATTGGCCTCACGATGCAAATTTGGCAGGAGAGCCAAACCGACCCTCGGCACGCCGGCTGTTGCTCTCTGGGCGCTGTAGAAGATGCTCGAAGGGTGGCCAAGGCGCTGAACATTCCGCACTACGTGATGAACTTCAAAGAAGAGTTCCGCGCGGCGGTCATCGAAAACTTCATTGACGAATACGCGGCCGGGCGAACTCCTAACCCGTGCGTTCAGTGCAATAAGCACGTCAAGTTCGACATCTTGCTTCAAAAAACTCGAGAGCTGGGGTGTGCGCGGCTAGTTACCGGTCATTACGCAAGAATTCGTCAAGATAATAATGGATATCGATTGCTACGAGCCCGGGCAAAAGATAAAGATCAAAGCTACGTGTTGTTCATGCTGGGCCAAGATCAGTTGGCGCAATCTTGGTTCCCCATGGGCGAGATGCCCAGTAAAGCTTACGTGCGAAACCTTGCTCGGGAACTGGATCTAGTGGTGGCAGACAAGCCAGATTCGCAGGAGATCTGCTTTGTGAGTGAAGCGGGGGGATACGCAGAATTCCTTCGTAATGCGCGACCAGAAGTGTTTCAGGCGGGCGAAATTGTTGACTCGGCCGGCAAGACCTTGGGTGAGCATGAAGGCGTAGCCTCATTTACGGTAGGTCAGCGGCGGGGCGTAAAAGTAAACAGTCCAAACGGACGTCCACTCTACGTGATTGAACTCCAGCCGCAACTTAATCGAGTGGTGCTGGGCGATGAAGCCAGTCTTATGCGAACGGAGGTGAGCCTAAAAGAAATGGCCTGGGGTCCAGGTTCAGAAGGCGTCTTATCTCAACGCGTGACGGCCAAGATTCGTTACAACATGCCGCCTCAGCCGGCAACCCTGTTTTCTTCACCGGAACCCAGATTGGTGTTCGACGATTCGGTGCGAGCGGTCACTCCAGGTCAGATGGCAGTGGCCTATCGAGGTCAGACGGTGGTGGCGGGCGGAATTATTTGCTAGGTTTCTAGTTCGAATTTGCTCGGAACCATAAATCAACTCCGGGGGCTCACTAACACTTGCTGAAGTTTGGTTGGAATTGTCATGCGTGCCTTAACAATCCATTTGTGTCAGGGTTCGTGGCGGCCGCGATATTGTTTCAGTTAACTCGAGAATTTCTCCCGTTGAAGAGTCAATATGTGCCTACCGGTCCGCCGGTTTTGGCACCATAATCATACGGGGCGGCGTACAATAGGGAAAAGCCTCGGAGGAGAAAAAAATTGAGTAACTCAAAAGAAGATAACAACACACTAATCTACATGCTGGCGGGCGTTGGCTTGGGTGCAATTATTGGTGCGGCAGCCGGATTGCTCTTTGCTCCTAAGGCCGGAGAAGAACTGCGAACGGATCTCAATGAGAAGTTCAAAGAGCTTAAGACCAAGACCGACGAGTGGATTGCAGAGCAACGGACGAAGCGAGCGGTGGAAGCTGGCGCGGACGAACTGGGCGTTTAAGGCTAACTTTTAAATGACCGGTTGGAGAATTGCGCTTTGGGCCGCCCTAATGTTGGCGGCTCTCGGCTTTTTGTGGTTAGTACGGGGTGAGTTGCCGCCGTTTGTTGCCGCGTTCATCGTAGCGGCCCTCCTTGAACCCGTAGTAGGTCGTTTGCGCCAACGAGGAGTCTCACGGGGTTGGGCGGTAATTACCGTGGTTTCAGGGTTCGTGATGGTGCTAGTGGCCGGTGTAGCCCTGTTTGCGCCCACCGTTGCACATCAAGTTTCTACGCTTAGTGCTAAGGCGCAGGATCTCACCCGCCTGGTGAACCAGGCGAGCCCCGATGACGATTTCTTCGTTCGTTGGAACCCCGTGGTTCACGTGAACGAATCCAGCATGTCATACCAAATTGACGGCTTGCTTGATAAGTACGGAGGGTATCTGGAGAAAGTGGACATCCCAGCCACTCGTCGCGGACTGATTGACAAATACGTTGTGCCACGGCGTCCGGAAATTGCCAAGTTCGTGGAGAACTTCTTCAGTTCTCTATTAGGCGTGTTTACCAACCTGCTAGTGCTGGTGAAGTTTGTGATTTTGACGCTCGTTCTGATCCCCATGTTGCTGATGGACATGGAGACTATGCGTCGCCGAGGCCCGCGGTGGATTCCACCTGCAATTCGGGCTAGCGCATTGCGAATGATGAGCGAAATCGGCGATGTTTTTGTTCGGTACTTACGAGGAATCAGCTTGGTCTTGCTCCTATTCACGGTGTGCCAGATCACGATGCTGCTCATCATGGGCGTTCCCTATGCCATTCTGCTCGGGCTCCTCTTGGGCACGCTCTACCTCATTCCTTATATCGGAAACGTGGTGTCTGCGGTTGTCGTGTTCAGCGTGGTGGGATTCAGCAATGTGAACAGCAACTTCTTTCTTCACTTTTCCAGTGCCTGGTGGTATGCCGCGTTGGTTCTGCTGATTTACTTAAGCATCGGCGCGTTTTTTGATCACGTGGTGTACCCCAATTTGGTGGGTGCTTCGGTGGGCTTGGGTCCGGTGATCAGCGTCTTTGTAATTTTATCGGGAGGAGCGCTGTTTGGACTCACGGGCATGGTGATTGCCTTCCCGCTGGCGGGTTCGGCAAAGGTAATTTTGGACAGGCTGCTCAAGGTGACCTCATCCAGTTCTGAACACCTGCACTTGCCCAGTATTCCAAGGCGTCATCGCGAACGGATGACCTAACGTGGATTTTAAGGGCCGGTTAGGCTCCGGGAACGCACCCAAATAGATATCCGCTCCAATAAAGTGTCGGATAAACCTTGGAAATACCGATTAATCCCTCCCAAAGTGCATTGATCGGCACAAATTGATGATCTAGTAGTAGCGTTGCCGACGCATTGAGGAAGTTTTTGATGGTCAACAGTTTCCGAATTCCTCATCCCCAACCCCCTCTCATATCCATTTAGAAAGACTCCTTTAGGCCCATTTCATCAGTCTTGGGTGGATCGATCTAACGTAAAAATGGCGTGGGCCCACAAGGCAATTCACCTTTTGGAGACTTAACTAAATGTATATGACCCTCCCGTGTCCCGGCAGGGACTTTCCCCGAGTAGCCTGGCATAAGTTCTCGCGCCATGCCAGGCTACTCGGGGAAAGTCCCTGCCGGGACAAGGGAGGTCTCGTCGCTGTCAAACATTTTCCTTCTAACAAGTCCGGTGCTAGATTCTCGTGCCCCTGCTGGGGGACAGACCTATTTGCTGACCGATCCAGGAAGGCACCACTTACCCATTTAGTTAGGCTCCTGTGGGCCCATTTTATCGGTCTTTTGAGTATCGATCTAACGTAAAGGAGGCACCGACCGTCAAGGCAATTCACCCTGTCGGGGCATAACTAAACGTATATGCAACCCCCTCTCTGCCGAAGCAAAGAGAGGGATTTGAAGTGACACCGAACTTGCTTAACTACCGACGAGCTCTTTTTCTGACTCTTTGCCATCGTGGCCATTAAGTCTTTTGAAGATGATCGTCTCGCTCTTTTCGTCTTCCGTGTCGGCCAGGATGGCGTCTCCGGATTGGAACCTTCCCAGCAACATCTCTTCGCTGAGGGGGTCTTCGATGAAGCGCTGCACGGCTCGGCGGAGTGGGCGCGCCCCCATGTTGGGATCGTAACCTTTGTCTACGAGCAAGTTCTTTACTCGGTCGCTGAGTTCGATTGTGATTCCCATGGAAGAGGCCTGTTCGTTGACTCTCTTAAGATAGAGTTCGGCAATCTGCAGAATCTCGACTCTCTTGAGGTGTTGGAACACGATAACTTCATCCACTCGGTTGACGAACTCGGGTCGGAAGAGTTTCTTCATCTCTTCCATCATCTTGGTCTTCATGTTCTCGTAAACCTTGGGATCGTTAATGTCCAGTCGGACATCGCGGAGACCCAAAGGTTTATCCAACTCAATCGGCTTAACGCCGACGTTGGAAGTCATGATGATAATCGTGTTTCGGAAGTCCACCGTGCGGCCTTGGCTATCGGTCAGCTGACCGTCTTCCATGACCTGGAGGAGGATATTGAACACTTCCGGGTGTGCCTTTTCAATTTCGTCGAGAAGCACCACGCAGTATGGATTTCTCCTGACTTGCTCGGTAAGTTGACCGCCTTCATCGTATCCCACGTATCCGGGAGGTGCACCTACAAGTCGGGACACGGAGAATCTCTCCATGTACTCAGACATGTCGATGCGGACCATGTTCGAATCTTTCTCGTAAAGGTAATTTGCAAGCGCCTTGGCCAACTCTGTCTTACCTACACCCGTCGGGCCAAGGAATATAAAGCTACCCATCGGTCGCTTGGGATCCTTGAGGCCGCTTCTGGCTCGGCGAATTGCTCGGCTCACGGAAACTACCGCGTCGTTCTGACCGATGATTCTGTCGTGAAGGTCGTGCTCCATTCGCAGAAGTTTCTGGCTTTCTGCTTCCACCAGTTTAGTAACCGGAATTCCCGTCCAGCTCTGAACAATGGCCGCAATTTCGCTTTCCCCAACCACGGGCTCTGGCTTAAGCAAGTTAGACCATTCTTCTTCGCGAAGAGTGATGCTGGCTTCCAGCTCGTCTCTTTCGGTCTGAAGCTTTTGGAGCGCTTCATCATCGGTGGATCGTTTTTGGAAGTGTTCCAACTCGCTACGGAGTTTGATCAGCTTTGCCCGATCTTGTCTAACTTCAAGCGGAGGCAGGCTCTGTTGAAGGCGAACCCTAGAAGCGGCTTCGTCGATAAGGTCAATTGCCTTGTCGGGAAGGCTTCGGTCTGAAATGTAGCGCTGACTTAGCGTAACCGACGCCTGAATGGCTTCGTCGGTGATTTCCACCTGATGGTGCGCCTCGTAGCGCTCCCGCAGGCCCTTTAGAATGTCTACCGTCTCTTCTTCGCTGGGTTCCTTCACCTTAACGGCTTGGAATCTGCGCTCAAGCGCGGCATCCTTCTCGATATACTTTCGGAACTCGTCCTGAGTGGTGGCACCGATGCATTGCAACTCGCCGCGCGCAAGGGCGGGCTTCATGATATTAGAGGCGTCTATGGCCCCTTCTGCCGCGCCTGCACCCACCAAGGTATGAAGTTCGTCAATGAAGAGCACGACTTGGCCGTCCGACTTTCGGACTTCTTCCATCACCTTCTTCATTCGCTCTTCAAATTCGCCCCGATACTTGGTGCCTGCAACTAAACCCGCCAGGTCTAGCGAGACAATTCGCTTATTGCGAAGTAGATCGGGGATATCGCCGCTCACGATACGAAGCGCTAGGCCTTCTGCAATGGCGGTTTTTCCCACGCCGGGATCACCAATGAGGCAGGGATTATTCTTTGTACGACGACAGAGAATCTGCATCACACGTTCGATCTCGGCTTGGCGTCCGACGACGGGGTCTAACTTGCCTTCGCGGGCAAGCTCGGTAAGATCGCGGCCAAATTCATCCAGCGTTTGCGTCTTAGTATTGGTTCCGCTACCGGCGGGGTTGGCGCTTCTGCTTCCGGACCCAGCTTTAGTCTGAGTCTCGTTATCTTGAAGGGCCATAACCTCTCGGCGCGCCTTTTCCAGTTCGACGCCCAATTTGGCAAGGACGCGACCCGCTAGGCCATCGCCCTCTCGAATGAGTCCTAGGAGCAGATGCTCCGTTCCGATGTAGTTATTATTGAGGTTGCGTGCCTCATCGTAGGCAAGGTCGATCACGCGCTTGGCCCTAGGAGTTAGGGTCATATCCTGGCTTGGTCGGGCATCGCCACGGGGCAATTGCTTTTCGACCTCAGCTCGAATTCTGCTCAGGCTTACGCCGAGCTTCTCAAGCACGCGTGCGGCCACGCTGTCCGACTCGCGCACAAGCCCGAGCAGGAGATGTTCTGTAGAGACATATCCTTCACCGAACTTCTGAGCCTCTTCTTGCGCGTAGAAAACAACCTTTCTCGCGCGCTCTGTAAAGCGTTGCCACATGTGTTTTCTTTCACCTACTTAACCAGAGTTATCTTCCCTTTTGGGTTGCTTCCCCTTGGCTACTTTGTTCTACGTTCAGAAAGCTTAACCTCATCCAAAGACGTTAGCCGCACCTCTTGAACTCCTTATCACTTGATGACGTTTTTTCCATCGAGATCGTCTCGGTGAATCGTCGCCACATCCATGAGAGTACCACTCCCGTTTCTAGGTTCCTTATATTCTCGGACGGAGTTGGCTCAGCATGACCCACAATCTTCATTGTTTCACCTGAAGCCCGGTATTTATACGAGTCCTATGCGGGAATTCATATCGAAAATTCCGCAAGAATGCATACACAAAGGCAGGCAAGATCATCAATTGAAAATTATCGTTGATTCATGGGTCCAAAGGCGGGTTAGGCGAATGACCGTTGATATACTGGGATTAGTCAGTCCACCGGTCTTAACGAGGTTAACATGTTTTTGCCATTCTTACCGTTCGCGCTTTTTTGGCTTCTGCTGGGTTACGGACTGTTTAAGAGCCGGGTCCGTCGGCAGGAAATGGGCGCTTACATCTGCATGTGGTTTGGCCTCACATTGCTGTCTTCAATCCTCTTACAGGGGGGTTGGCTCTACTGGCTTCCGATTCTAATTCTGGACGTTTTCCTGGCGGAAAAGGTTTTTGGCGAGCCTAGCAAGTTTCGCCGTTAATGCTCATTCAGGCGGTTGGCCTTCCCCGCCGTGGTCTTACGGCGATCAGAATAACCTCGGGATGGCGAACCAAGCTAAACTTACAATATGAAGAGTCCGGCTCGGGTAGGTTTGCTTCTCATTGTCTTTGTCGGACTGATGCTGGGCGCGTATGCTGCTCTCGGTCGAAATCTGTTCGCCCCCAAGCAAGACCTTTACTACGCTGATTTTGCCGACGCAAGCGGAATGGTGGAGGGCGGCAAGGTATTGATTGCGGGCGTTCGAGTGGGAACCACCGGGCCAGTGGTCTTGGTGAACCCTCACCTGGCTCGGGTTACCCTCAAACTCAACAAGGGCGTTCATGTTCCGGAAGGTTCGACAGCCACCATCCCATCCCAATTGATCGGAATTGGAGACCCGGTGGTGTCGTTAATTCCTCCGGACCAAAGCCAAGACGGCGATGCTCCGGTGGGTACGATTTTTGCCGGCACAAAGGGCAACCCGCTGGATTCATTTCTTCCCGACGCCAAGGTGACATTCAAAGAACTTAACCTCACCCTAGCGGCGACTCGCAAACTCATGCAAGATCAGCGACTTCAGCATAAAGTCACCGATTTGATGGAAACTACAAATGCGACAATGGCCAAGTTTGGGATCGTGGCCACCAATGTAGACAGTTTGATGGCGTCCAGCCAATCTAACATCACTTCCGCCCTTAGGCAAGGTTCTTTGGCGATAGGCGACGTGCGGCGAATCACCGCATCGGTAGCCAAGCTGGTAAATGACGGAAAGCTAAACGGGGATGCTCAGGCCGTGCTTAACCAAATGCAGGCAATCGCCAAAAAAGCTGATGCGTTGGTGAGTAGCATGAATGCCTTAGTAGGGGACGCACAGTTCCAGAACAATATTAAAGCCGCCACCGCCAACGTTACCCAGATCACGGAGACCGGAAAATCAATTGCTGCTAGTGCCGATACGATGGCGAAAGATGGCACCGTGATCAGCAAAAACGCGATTGATCTCACCAACAAGGCCAAGGTGATTGCCGACAAGGCAGCGGAGATTGAAGATCAATTACAAGGAGTTTTGGGAAAGGTCAGTAAGGTGTTTGATAAAACAAAGTCTCCCAAGGGCATTCCCAAAATTGAGTCTGAGGTCGGACTATTTCGTGAACAATCTCCCGCGCACTTGCGAACCGACTTAGGAATTGCCATTCCGATTTCTGGGGGAAAATTGCACTTAGGACTCTACGATGCGTTTGAGGGCAATAGGGTCACCGGGCAAATGGAATTTCCGCTGAGCCCAAAGCTAGACTATCGGTACGGAATCTATGCAAGTAAGCCCTCACTTGGGGTAGATTATCAAATTGCGCCTAGGGTGTTTTTGCGCAATGACCTGTGGGATCTTAATCACCCCCGGTATGACGCGCGAATTCGATACGACTTTGATAAAGAAGTCTCCGGCTGGCTAGGAGTGGATCGCATCTTTGATCGAAACGCTCCGACAATTGGAATTAGCATACGACACTAAATTGGTGATCTCCGGAAAATCAATCTAGGAAGCGGCCCGCATGGGTTGAGAAAAACAGCAATGAAGGTAATTTTGAAACAGACGGTGCCGAAGGTCGGCAAAGAAGGCATGGTTGTGGCGGTTGCAGACGGCTTTGCGCGCAACTACCTCTTCCCTCGTGGCTTGGCCATCGTGGCAGACAAGACCCAGATCAAGGCATTAGAAATTCGGCAAGCCCGAATGGCGGCCAAGGTGGCCGGACTCAAGAGTGATGCCGAAGTCCTTCGCGAGAAGATAAACGGTGCCACCATTCGAATCGCCGGCCAAGTGGGCAAGGTCCAAGACAAATTGTTTGGTGCCATCACTTCCCAAAACGTTTCTGACGCAATCCAGTCTCAGTTAGGCGTTTCAATCGACAAGCGACACATCGCTTTGATCGATTCGATCCGACGACTTGGCTCGCACACAGTCGAGCTAGATCTTCATCGAGACGTTGATGCAAAGATCCAGGTTGTGGTCTTTGATCCCGCCGCCCCGGTGGTTGCAGCGCCCGTCGCCGAAGAGACTGAGGCGCACGACGAAGAGTAAGTTGTCTGAGTTTAAGAACTGGCCCAAACGGCGATGCCGTTTGGGCCAGTTCTTTTTTGTGCGGCTCCTGCTTCCGGCGCGGTGGTTCGTCCGCCTGGGGAGAACGTTAGGATGGGGAGGCCGCTCAGGAAACTCCTTGCCCCTTCCATTCATTTCATATTCGAAGCGGAGACTAACAGTCTAGGAACGCTCCGACATCTCGGTCTTTGGTTCGCCGGCGGGTGCAGGCAACATTGCCGATGGTGGTCAAACATCCCTGGAAATATGCGGGGCCTCGAAGTTTGATCAGAGGCTCTGAGCGCGGCGTAGATCGCATCGGCGAGCGCATCTTCCGCGTCGTCTCAATTGCCACAAACGCGAACCATCTGGCGGTAGACGCTATCTTTATGTTGATTAATCAGTCGTTCAACATCCATACATCAACTCAGAACAGCTTTTTGGCGAACTCCGCCTCAGATCCGCTAGCCCGGCATGGGGCCATTGTCCGGAGTACGGTAACGCTCCCCCGTGGGAGCAAAGTTGTAGCTATCGACACCCAAGCCATGAAGCACGGCGGCTTCAACGGGAGAATACGCAGCGTCTGCTCGGTGAAAATTAAGTGGTTCTTCTAGTTCGTAGAGAAGATTGCTAATGGCACGGGGACGTCGTAAAACATTCTGAGACACCGCATGAAGCAGGTAGGGGTGCAACAAGTAGAAATCACCGGCTTTCCCCGTAGCCTCTAAGAATGTACAGCCTTCTGAGAGGAGATCCTTCACCGGAAAAGCATTAGGCAGAACGCCTTCGGGATGGTCGGCCAAGAACTTAGCCACGGGCTTAACGGATCCGGCGGCAATGAACGTTGCTCCGCCTTGAGGAAAGACGTCAGTGAGGAGCGGAATTCCCAGGAGGCCTTGCTCTGGGCTATCTAAGAAGTGCCGAAAGTGCCAACCATCTTTATGCCAACCGGGCGAATCTGGACTAGGTGGGGCAAAGGGTTTATCGGCTCCTTGAGCCAAGTTGAGGGCAAACAAGCTGATCATCGGCTCTTTTACAATCCGGTCCAAACCACCCATCAAATCTACGGAAGCCTGCCACGCGGATGGGGCAAAGTTGCTTAGCAACTCAGGATTCTTTGTGTTAATCCGATCGTAAGGCTTTGTCCAAGTGCCTTGGTCTTTTACGTCATACCCTGCTTGCAAACACTCATCGGCAACCCAAGCCAGCGAATCCTCCCGTGAAAAGGCCGCTCGCAGAACGATGTACCCCTGGGTAAGAAACTGGTCCCACTGCTCATCGGTGAGCTTGCTATGGTTGGTCAACATGCCTAGACTTTACCGTCTCCTCGCCCGATTTGTGACGGCAAGCGAGGGTCAAATCCTTTTCATTTGCCATTGTGCTGACCCTTCCCTTTGGAGGTTTAGTTACTGAAGCAGGTCTCGAACAACGTGACCGTGCACGTCGGTGAGACGGAAATCCCGGCCTTTCTTTCCGAGATTAGGGAAGCCTTCCCGCACTCTAGGATCACCCCAGACAAGTTTCACTTAGTGGCACTGGTACAGAAAATCGGGTCAGCCAAATCGCGAGTGTAGTGTCTCACTAATCGCCCTACACCTTGCGACCTTTTCGATAATTGCTTCTGCCGATGCGGTCCACTTGAAAGGCTTGGGATTTTTGTTGTGGATCCTTAAGTAGTCCTTGATTTCGTCTTCGAGTTCTTTGACGCTGTCAAAGTTTCCTCGTCTAATTCGTTTGGTCGTGATTTGAGCGAAGAATCTTTCGACCAGATTTAGCCAGGAGCAAGATGTGGGAACGAAATGCAAGTGGAAGCGGACCTCATTTTCGTTGCGCGAGGTGATCCAAGCCTTCACATCGGGATGCTTGTGTGTCGCGTAATTGTCTAAGACCAGATGAAGCTCTAAATCTTTCGGCGTCTTTCGGTCTATCTGTTTAAGGAAGGCGAGGAACTCTTCGTGGCGATGACGCTATTTGCAGCTTCCGATGACGGTTCCATCCAGGGTGTTCAAAGCGGCAAATAGCGTGGTCGTTCCGTGCCGTTTGTAGTCGTGGGTCATTGTGCCGCACCTTCCTTTTTTCATCGGTAGTCCCGGTTGAGTGCGGTCAAGAGCTTGGATCTGAGACTTTTCGTCAACGCAAAGCACAAGCGCCTTCTCTGGAGGATCGACATAGAGTCCGACTACGTCGATGAGCTTTTCTTCGAACTTCGGATCTTTGGAGAGTTTGAACGTGCGAATAAGGTGAGGCTTGAGTCCGTGCGCCGCCCAGATCCGTTGAACGCTTGCCGGGCTCACACCCGAGACCTTGGCCATCGTGCGAACGCTCCAATGGGTCCCGTCTTCTGGAGTCGTCATCCGGGTCAGCGTCAAAACCGCATCTTCCTTGGACTTGGAGGTCGTCTTGGGCTTGCCCGGGCGAGGACGGTCTTTCACCAGACCTGCTAGCCCAAGTTCCCCGAAGCGGTCCCCCATAAGGCAACCTGCTCCCGACCAATGCCAAGTTTGCGAGCCGCTCCAATGACCCCGGCTCCAGAGGCCAGTTCCAGAACAATCGATGCTCGACGCACCAACCGTTGCAGAGCAGTCGCTTTTCGAAGTACGGCCTCCAACTCCCCAAATTCCCGGGATGTAAGTTGTCTCAGGCCCATATTATACAGACGAATCGAACGAACCTTTCGCCTGACATTAATGAAACACTAAACTAGGAGGCTACACCTATGGCTTTACCCCCGATGCGGTCGGGAACCTCACATCCTTCAAGGGGAGTGGATACACATTTACGCCCTCGGATGAAGTAAGCACTTCGGGCTTTTCTTACGACACTTTGGGTGACCCACTCACTTACTCTGGCACATCGCTAACATTTGATCCGCTCGCCCGGATGACCGGTTTAGGAACGGTAACTGCTGGCTATACATTAGATGGTCAGCGGGCTTGGAAGCAAACGGGTTCGGCTCGAACTTATTTCTTCTACTCGAGAGGGGTTCCAGTATTTGAAACCGATTCCTTGGGCACCGTTAACGCGGTCAACACGTTTGGGGTGAATGGCCTTGCTTCCCGACGCACTGCGAGTGGGTCAGTTTTCTACTTGTTCAATCAGCATGGGGATACTGCGCAGCGGCTAAATGCACTGGGCGGGGTGATCAGCGCACACGCGCAGGATGCGTACGGTTCTAACGCGTCAACCGTAATTACGGATGACCCGTACGATGGCTACGGCGCTCAGTGGGGATACCGCACCGACCACGAAACGGGATTGATGCTGCTTGGGCACCGCTACTATGACCCCGCCCATGGTCGCTTCTTGAACCGAGACCCCGCCGGTCACGGGTCCGGCCTTAATCTTTACCGCTACTGCGGCAACGACCCGGTCAACCAGCTTGACCCGTCCGGGTTTGATCCGAGTCTTGGGGCGGAGTGGGCCAACACAATGGACGAATCGGCCGCCGATGCCAACGCGTATTGGGCCGGGGCATTGGGGAAAGACTCGTTTGGTTTCAAAGGCTTAAGCACTGGCATCAACTTCGTAACCGGGATCGGCACCACCGCAATGCGCCTGGGTTACGGATCCGGTAAGTTTGCCGGCGACCCGACCTGGGAGAATTCTCTCGGAGTAGTCGGAGACGTAGCAACCGTTGCCACCCTGGGAGAGTTCAAAAGCGCGTCGGTCATCGCAGATGAACTTGCCGTCGTGGTTGACGCGCCTGGGGTCGCGATCAAAGAGGCGGCTGCAGAAACGCCCGAAGTTATCTCTGAGGTCGAAGACGCGTCGGCGGGATTGTACGTGAGGCGTGTAAATGAAGCTCGGGAGATATATCCCAACTTAGCGGGTCAAATAGAAGACCACCATATAATCCCGAAGTACATGGGTGGTCCGGCCAATGGGGCAACCGTCCCGTTGGACCGTGCATACCATGTTTGGTTGCATCAGAAACTTTATGCAGAGGCGGGTGAAGTCGTGAGCAGAGATTTGAAAGCACATGAGGTCCATGAGATTCTTCGAGGATTCTACCATCGTTTCCCCTTACCTCCAGGAACTAAACTAGGAGTTTAATATGACAATAACTGGATATTTTAGACTACTAGCATCAGAAGCTCAGAAGTCCTTCCCCGACGGAATTGGCAACTTTGTTGGTCCGGAAACCATACACGTGGAAACACCTTACAGGAGCCCATTATTTTTGCGGATCCAAGAAGAGCATGCTAAGGCAAAAATGGCCCGAACTCGCTTAGTATGGATGGGATGGCATTCGCAGAAAAGCTACACTTAAAAACTCATTGCGGCCGATTACTTTATCATGTATGAGGTCGGCCCTCCGAGGCCGCCGTTTGAAGATTGGGGGACGAAACTCGAATTAACCCAACGATGTCCGATATGTGGTTGTGGCGTCTATGCGTTGCCGCCTTACAAGTACAAGCTCCCGGGTGCATCCTCAAAGCAACGCACTTGCTCAACTTGGGCGGGAGAGTGGATCGTTCCCCAAGGTATCGCCTCTGCCTTGGTGGCGTCCAATCTAACTGGGCTTAGCCTGAGTCCGATATTTGCTCCGTGGGAAACCAAATCCAAAGCGCTAGCGCCGTGGGTTTTGCCATGGACGAGTGCGACCACCACTGAAGCTAAACATGAATTTGTCCGCCTGCATCGCCCCGAGAATGCCGCCGAGTTGTGCGAAACCTTGGACGTTGATGAAGACCAATTCACCAAATATATGGCGGCGGGTCGGCTGTATTTTCTGCAGTCCCTAAGCTACGAAGTGGAGGTCCCCGATACCGTTCACTTTGGTAGGGGCCCTTTTGGCGAACCGACGACTGCAGACCCAAATTGTCTGGCCACTCATTATCTCGGCCTTAGTCGATACGGACAGATGCGAATGTATGCTCCAAGCAACTCATTTGATGTCATGGCCACCCGCAAATACATCGGTAAATATGCAGGGCTATTTCACCCTTATCGAGAACTCATCGTCTCCCGCAAGTTTTACGAGGCGGTGAAAGACTTGGGCATTGGGGGATGGACATTCGAAGCGGTCGAAGTGGAATAGGTAATCTAAAGCGGGTGGTTTCCGATGAAATAGAAGAAGTTCACTCTTTGTCTACCAGTTCCTCTCAAGGACATCGAATTCCTAATCCGCGATGGTACAGCTACCGTGGCTCAACTGGATGCTTACGACCAAGAACACGACCTTTTTTAATAGGTTGGTGACGAAGTTATTGGTGCCTCCGAGGTTACCAAGCGCCTTTCCGAACCAACACGAACTAGCGGAAGACAGTGTCCTTGCTAGACCAATGGTTTCGGTTGCAATCTTACGAGTTCAACGCGTCCTCCGCCCGTTTTCTCGCTTGGTAAGGTTCATTGTTTCTTCCGAATTGTTATGCGAGATTAAAGCAAATGAATTAGAATTCCGCATCCACCTACGATTGCGTTGCGGAGGTTTAGTTACTGAATCAGGTCTCGAACAACGTGACCGTGCACGTCGGTGAGACGGAAATCGCGGCCTTGATAGTGATAGGTCAGTTTCTGGTGATCGATGCCAAGTTGGTTCAAGATCGTGGCCTGAAGGTCGTGCACGTGAACGGCACCGGGAGTGAAGTTTTCCACGCTCGGGTCGATGATTCCACCGTCTTTGTCCACGATGTTGTAACCGTAGTCATCGGTGTTGCCATACACCATTCCCGGCTTAACGCCGCCGCCCGCCATCCAAATCGTGTATGCCCTTGGGTGATGGTCTCGACCGTAATTCTGTTGGGTAAGCGGGCCTTGGCAGTAAACGGTTCTTCCAAACTCACCCGCCCATACCACAAGGGTTTCATCAAGTAAGCCCCGCCGTCGGAGGTCTTTGATGAGCGCCGCGCACCCTTGATCCACGTCTTTGGCTTGGCTTTTGATATCGGTGGTGAGGTCACTGTGAAGATCCCAACCTCGGTGGAAAATTTGAATAAACCGAACGCCGCTCTCCACCATGCGGCGCGCCAACAGGCAGTTGGCGGCAAACGTTCCGGATTCGTGCGCCTCTTGTCCGTAGAGTTCAAAGGTCTCCGGAGTTTCCTGGCTAAGATCCATCAGTCCCGGAACACTGGTCTGAAGTCGGTAAGCCAGCTCATATTGTTTGATTCGGGCGGCAATTTCGGGGTCGCCAAAGGCATCGAGTTGTTGATGGTTCAGGGCATCCACGGTATCCAGCATCGTCCGCCGGGTCGCACGATCCATGCCATCCGGATCCTTTAGATACAGAACCGGATCTCCCTGAGACCGAAGCGCCACGCCTTGGTACTCGCTGGGCAAAAACCCGGAACCCCATAGCCGCGGATAGACGGCTTGATTGGGCTTGTTGCTGGAGACCTTGCTGTGGAGGGCCACGTAAGTCGGCAGGTTCTCGTTCATGCTGCCCAGGCCGTAGCTCACCCAAGACCCCATGCTGGGGCGTCCAGGAAGCGGACTTCCGGTTTGGAGAAACGTGGTGGCGGGGTCATGATTGATGGCTTCGGTCCACATAGACTTCACCACGCACAACTCATTGACCACGGTGGCGGTGTGGGGTAGAAGTTCACTCACCCACACGCCGTCGCCCTGGTTGTCATGCTTCTGAAATTTAAAGACGGAGGGGGCAATGGGAAAGCGGTTTTGCCCGCTGGTCATGGTCGTGATTCGCTGACCGCGGCGAATCTGGTCGGGCAGATCGGTATTGAAAAGCGCTTGTAACTTTGGTTTGTAGTCCCAGAGGTCCAACTGACTGGGGCCGCCACTCATAAACAGAAAAATCACGCGTTTGGCTTTGGGGGCAAAGCTGGGCATGCCCATAACGCCGTGGCCGTGGGCTTGGCCGCCAAACGCCTCCGCGAGGGCGGCAACTCCGCCCAGGCCGCCCACCGTTAGCAAACGACTTAATGCCGCAGTGCCAAGGCCCAACGTGGTCCGACCAAATAGTTGGCGGCGCGTCATTAAAAGTTCTGCTTCGCGTAAGGGGTCCATGGTTTTTCTCGCGCCTTAACGTATCGTGAGGAATTCATCTGTATTCATTAAAGTAGAGCAAAGCAACATCCACGCCGCCTGCTCAGAAGCCGATGAATCTCGGCCGGGAGGGGCGTCTCCCACTTTGATCAGCCGCTGCGCGGCTTTAGTATCTGCGGAGTAATGCGTGCGGTAGGTGGCAAGCGCAGATTTCATAAGAGAAACCTCGCTGGCTTTGGGCGGTCGAGAAAACGCGATGTCGTAGGCTAATCGCAGACGCCGATCATCATCTTTGCTGGCCACCATCAGGCGCTGAGCCATAGTCCGGCTGCACTCGAGGTAAGACGTTTCATTCTCGGTGGTCAGGGCCTGAAGAGGCGTGTTGGTGGAAGATCGGCGGACAATACAGGTGTCTCTAAGCGGCGCATCAAAGGTGAGCATGGCGGGAGGGGGTGCGGTGCGCTTCCAGAACATGTAAATGCTCCTTCGGTAGATGGATGAACCCTTGTCCTTCACGTAAAAGTGAGTTCCACTCGCCGGGTCTGATGCTCCTTCCCATATGCCATCGGGTTGGTACGGTTTAAACCCGCGTCCGCCCAGCTGTTTAACCAGGAGTCCACCGGCGAATAGAGCTTTGTCCCGAATGACCTCCGCATCCAAGCGGAACCTTGGACCGTGGGCAATCCACCGGTTCTCCGGATCTTTGGCCAGCTTAGCCGGAGTCATTCGGGAACTCTGCCGGAAGGCGGCCGAGGTCACGATCATTCGGTTGAGTTGTTTAACGCTCCAACCGCCGCGTTGGAAGCTAACCGCCAAATAATCTAGCAATGGCTGGTTAAAGGGCCACTCGCCTTGACTGCCAAAGTCGTCGACGGTTTTTACAATGCCGACTCCAAAATACTGTTGCCAAACCCGGTTCACGTAAACCCGGGCGAGCAAGGGATTCTGCGGGGACGTGAGCCATTTGGCAAACGACAACCGATCCGCTTTGGCTCCCACCGGAAGTGAACCCAAAAACGGCGGAATGTGCCGGGATACCGCGTCCCCTTTCTGATCGTATTGTCCCCGCTTCAGAATGAAGGTCGGTCGAGGTTTAGGCATCTCCTCGGCGACCAAACTCATGGGAATTGACGATTCCAGTTCAACCCGATGCTTTTCTAGTTGGCGATAGTTTATGGCCAGAGCGGTGGAGGGTCCCAGGTCTAAGTAGGTGCCGCGCAGGGCGTCGGATTTACCGGGAGCTCGGCGAAATCCAGATAACGAGTCTTGGATCCGCTTTTGGTCAGGATTCCCAAACCGTACGCTGAGGCCATCGGCGCCTGCCCCGTTGATAACCTTTACCAGCAACTGGTTATCACCGGATTTAAAATCTCCTATAACCGAATCTACGGCGGTGTCCACGCCCCGAGAGACTTTGTTGGAATGAATGAGTTTGCCGTTGAGCCACACCCTAACTCCGTCGTCGCTGGCCACTCCAAAGCTAATCGTCTGCGCCTTGAGAACGGTAATGGTTCCGTGCACGTAAACCGAAGCATTGTCTTTTCCCACCAGGGATGAAAAATCTTTGCCGAGTTCAAACTTCAGGGGCTTCCATGGTACGGCCACAGTTTGCCCGGGTTCGGGAGGGTTGGCATGATCAAATGCATCGTCAAAAGACGCCGCCTGGTAGACGGGGCTGATCTGCCATCCGTTGGCAGTCACGGTCGGAACAGGGCTCCGCGCAAAGTACGTAGAGGCAACCCGCGGATCAACCAATTTTTTGAGTTCAGCCATTCGGGCCGAAAGGGTAGCGAGTTGCGAATCTTGTTCCGGGGTCGCGGCGCGAATCACGGGAGGTGGAAGGGCGATGTTGCCATCTAATGGAGTGTCTTTGGTGCTGTTGAAGAACGCATAGAGGCCGTAATAATCCCGCTGCTTGATCGGGTCGTATTTATGGTCGTGGCACTTGGCGCACTGAACGGTGAGGCCAATCAGCACCGTGCTGGTGGTATCCACCCGGTCAAATGTGTTCCGGGCGAGAAACTCTTCCTCAATGGCACCCCCTTCGTCGGTAGTCAGATTCATTCGGACGTAGCCGGTGGCAACTCTTTGATCCGTGGTTGGCTTGGGAAGAAGGTCGCCCGCCAATTGCCATTCCACAAACTTATCAAACGGGAGGTCTTGGTTGTAGGCCCGTATCACCCAGTCTCGGTAGGGAAAAACTCCACGCTCATTATCTAGCTGCAGGCCGTGAGTGTCGCCGTAGCGAACTGCATCCAGCCAGTACCTGGCCTCGTGTTCTCCGTAGGCGGGGTTGGCCATCAGTTGATCAACCAACCGCTCATAAGCACCGGGTTTAGTGTCTTGCCGAAAAGTATCCAACT
Organism: Fimbriimonadales bacterium; assembly: GCA_038212035.1. Lineage (GTDB taxonomy): Bacteria > Armatimonadota > Fimbriimonadia > Fimbriimonadales > Fimbriimonadaceae > Fimbriimonas. The sequence goes on along the minus strand of JBBQUZ010000002.1, from coordinate 53,383 downwards.
GGACTTGGGAGGGCGGAAGTCCGGTGAGGGTTTCCGCGGCGCGAAGGGCAAGCGAGTCTCGGTCGGCTTCTCGTTCTGGCTTGAGCCCCGCCGCGTCCAGCTTTGCCATCACAAACTGGTCAATCGGATTTTTGCACCAGGCGGGGTTGCTCACCGGGGGTAGCGTGGGCATGGTGGGCACCACGTAAGACCAATGCTTGTTGTAATGCGCCCCTTGTTCAATCCAGAGACGTAAAACTTCGAGTTCGGCGGGCCTTACGGGCTTGATTCCCGAGTCGGACGGCGGCATTTCTCCGGCGATAATTCGCTTGATCGCGTAAGATTTTGCCGGGGAGCCGGGGATGATGATCCCGGATGTATGCATCGCACCCGCCATGGAATCCAATCGTAATCCGGCGGCGGCCTTGGCTACGTCCGCGCCGTGACATTTAAAGCAATGCTGGCTGAGGATGGGCAGGACGTCCCGATCGTAATTGACCCCGCTCGGTGCCGAGGTGGGACCGGGCAACGCAACATAGCCCCAAACACCGAGAGCGACCATCCAAAGCGAAATTGAAGACTTCATTGGATTCACCGGAGCCGAAAATCTAAGTTACCTCAGGGGTTCCCTTGAGTCGCTCTGCATCTGATCAGAATATTCACGGGCCAACGTGACTTGATCCACTACGGTTGGATTCGGCTCCGCGAAACGTGCACAATGACTTTGATGCTCTCTGCGGTAACGGGGACAATTCAAAGACGATTGAACATGACAACGCTCAGAACCTTTTCAACCCTGGTGGCTTCTATTTGCCTTGCGACCGCCCTCACTCCTATCTCGGCGCATGCTTCAACCAAGCACTACCTCATCGGCCTCCAACTGTACACGGTTCGCGATGCTTGCGAGAAGGACTTTCCGGGTGTACTCAAAGCCGTTTCCAAGATGGGATTTTCCGGAGTTGAGTTTGCCGGCTACTACGGCCGAACCGCTCCGGAATTACGCAAGATGCTGGATGAAGATCATTTGAAGTGTTACGGAACCCATGCTCAGCTTGATTCTTTGCTGGGCGATAACTTTGCGCAAACGGTGGCGTACAACAAGATTCTCGGCAACAAACTCATCGTGGTTCCTTCCCTGCCGGAAGAGCGACACAACACCCGGGCCGCCCTTCTTGAAACCACGAAGCTGTTCAACTTGTTGGCTAAGAAACTGGCATCCGAGGGAATGATTCTGGGTTACCACAATCACCAATCTGAGTTCATTCCCATCGACGGGGAACTTCCTTGGGACACGTTCTTTGGCAACACCGATTCTCAAGTAAAGATCCAATTTGATACCGGTAACGCGTTAGGCGGCGGTGCCCAAGCCGCACCGTTCCTCACCAAGTATCCGGGCCGAGTGGTGTCGGTGCACGTGAAAGATTTTTCCCCAACCAAGCCGGACGCTCTGCTGGGGGAAGGCAACGTGGATTGGAAAGCCATAATCCCCATTTTTAAATCAAAACCCGGCCCCCGTTGGTTCATTATTGAGCAGGAGAGCTACCCCTTCCCATCGCTCGTATGCGCAGAAAAGTGCCTCCGTACTTTCGAGCGGATGATGTACGGGAACTAGGCTTTCCCTCCCGCCGCGGTACGGATATCCGCGGGCTATACGTTGCGCGTCGGGCGTTATGACCTCCGGCCGCGTCATTCGGGCTGGTCGTAGCCCTTTAGCTTGCGGAACCAGATGTTGCGGTAGTGGATGGGCACGCCGTGACCGTGGTCTTGCAGGTACATGGATTCTTCCACCTCATGATGAGTGTAGGGGAGGACCACCCCGTGTTGAGTTTCTCCGTTGAGTTTCTGGTGGTGGTGGACGAGCACGCCGTTGAAGAAGACGGTCATGTAGGCGGGCGTCACCACCCGGTCTCCCTCAAACTTTGGCGATTCAAAGATAATGTCGTAGCTCTGCCACTCGCCGGGTTTGCGCTGAGGGTTCACAAGAGGCGGCCACTGACCATAAATTGCGCCGGCTTGACCATCGGCGTAGGTTGCCGATCGGTACGAATCCAGAACTTGCACCTCGTAACGGCTCATAAAGAACACGCCACTGTTTCCGCGGCCCTGGCCGGTGCCTTTCACATCTTTTGGTTCTTGCCATTCAATGTGAAACTGACAGTCTCCAAACTTGTCCTGCGAATACAGACTCCCCGTGCCTCCGTTGACTTCCATCAGGCCATTGCGCACCTTCCATTTAGGCGCAACCCTCTTCCCTTTCTCCCACTGAAACCAGTGCGAAAGATTTTTACCATCAAATAGCACGATCGCGTCGGCGGGGGGCGCCCCCGGCGTTGACCCGGGGGATACCTCGTGTGGATAGGGCCGGTCCACGTCATGCACGTGCCACTTTTGGCCGGGCAAAATCGGGGTGTCTCGGTAACCCTCTGTATGTGGTTTAGCGGTCTGCGCCCCACTAACCGCAGAAATAGTAGCGACTGAGACGAAAAAGAAAGCGCGTAAAAAAACGGACCGATTCACGAGGCCATGCTACCCCTATGACATCAACCTCGCCGCGCTTATTTCACCGGAACGGCAGGATCTGCAGGCTCGCAGACCAGACGGAAACCGGCGAACGGAGCATCAGACAGCCACCACCGACTCTTGGGCATCTGAGGGTCGGTTTCTTGCCACGCCCGGGTCCAACGATGTCTCGTGCCGGGAACCATAAGGGTGGACGGGTCAAGAAAGGTACCGCCGCAAAGAAACGGCTTGCCCTGCATGTCGGTGGTCCACTCTCCCACGTTGCCCAGCATGTCATACAATCCCAGTGCATTGGGCTGCTTCTGCGCCACGGGGTGGGTCAGGTGGTCTCCATTATCTAAAAACCAGGCCTGTTTGGCCAGAGCCTTTTTGTCTAAGGGCCAGGTCCCCTTTTCTCCTGCGCGACAGGCAAATTCCCACTCCGCTTCGGTGGCCACTCGATACTTCATCTTGGTGGTAAAAGACAGCCACCGACAAAACATATCCACGGACGTAAAGCTGAGACTAATGGCGGGATAACCGTGGTGACCCCACCCCAAGTCGGGAAGAATGTAGCTCTTGCTGGGGCGCGCAATCGCGTCTGGGGCAAAGACGGTTTGGTCATACGCCTTAGAAGAGGGGCCGCTGGCCAGAAACACATCAAACGCTTCCCACGGAGTCTCGGTTTGGGCGATCCAAAATGGCTTGACCTGAACCACGGTCAATCCGATCTTGACCGTTCCACCGCTCACGGGAATCATCTTGATCTTCACCACCGAACCCGGCAGAGTCTGCACAAACGGAGCCGGTGTGCTGTGAACCCCAGACCCCAATTGCTGAACCGCCGCGAGGGCCGCGTTTGAAGTCAGAATGCTTAGAGTGAGCAAAACGAGTGTTTGTCGGGGGAGACGTACCGTGCGATTTCGAAGTCTGAATTCAGTTCTCATGTTAATGTTAGGTTTGACGTGCTTACCGGGCCCATCGTTAGCAACTCAGCAACCTACAGGCAAAGAACGTTTTACCTTTACCGAGTATCACATGGGTCAAGATGCCCGAATTGTGGTGTACGCACCCAACAAAGCCACCGCCGAAAACGCCTGCACCGCCGCGTTTAACCGAATGGCAGAACTAGATTCCATGATGAGCGACTACCGCGTTAACAGCGAACTCACCCACCTTTCAAACAGCGCAGGCGGTCCCGCAGTTAGGGTTTCGCCCGAGCTCTTCCGAGTTCTAAAAAGATCCCAAGAGGTATCACGCGCAAGCCATGGACTCTTTGACGTAACCGTGGGGCCTCTCGTCCAACTTTGGCGTAAAGCCAGAAAGACTCACTCGATGCCAACCCGAACGGACATCAACCACGCGAGAAAGCTAGTTGGGTGGAGAAAACTGAAGCTGGATGACAAGAAACAAACCGTCCGACTGACTTCCGCCGGGATGCGACTAGACCTCGGCGCGATTGCCAAAGGCTACGCGGACGATGAAGTGCAGATCGTCTTAAAGGCGCACGGCATCAAATGCGCACTGGTGGAAATGGGCGGCGATATCGTGGTTTCTGATCCCCCGCCCGGAGAAACGGGGTGGACCATTCGAGTTCCTAACGCGGGATCCGATCACACACCCGTGGACATGAAGTTTGCTCGTTGTGCGGTTTCTACTTCTGGTGACACCGAGCAGTTTGTGATGCTGGACGGCAAGAAGTATTCTCACGTGGTTAACCCGCTCACCGGCATGGCGATAACGGACGGAGTTCAATCCACCGTGATTGCTCCCAATGGGTTGACATCAGATTCGCTATCGACCGCACTTACGTTAGTGCCGAGTGCGGATCGTGCCCGGATTTTGAAGGCTTATCCGGGCACGCGAGCTTACATTAAGATTGTAAAGCTCAATACTCCCGAGTAAGAATTCCGGGTTGAGGAACGGGATAGCGACCATCGGCTCCGGGCATTACCGGGGCCGGTGAATCCATCGTCAGCTTGTCCACATCAGGACCAAACTCGTGCTCGCAGCCCAGCATATCGTCAAATGAGATGACTTGCCCGGTGTGAGCGGCCATGCGGCCCATGCTGGTAACAATGCTCGCCTCCACTCCGCGCTTCACCTCGTTGTAGGGCTTGTTCGTGCGAATTGCCGTCACCAATTCATCCCACTCGTTCTGGTACGGGTTGCTGGTATCGGTGGATTGCCATACCGGGGTGCCGGTCGCGTGATGACCCTTGTAGATGGCAGAAGGACTGCCGCAATCGTTGGCCTTGGCCACAATGGCGGTGCCTTTGGTGCCGTGAGCGTAGCTAGAATAAATTCCCGCCGCGCCGTTTACGCAACGGCCATCAAAGTACATCGTGGCCCCGTCGGCAAAGGTGTACTCCACCGCGTAAGAGTCAAAGTTCTGGTCCACAAACGGCGCTCCGTTGGAATCTTGCTTGTAGTGCCGACCGCCCAACGCCTGCGCGCTGATGGGCCAAGCATTCTTCATCCAGCAAAGATGGTCGATGTGGTGAATGTAAAAATCGCTAAAGCAACCGCCGCTGGCCCACAAAAAGCTGTGGAACCGTCGGATTTGATATTCCAAGTGGCTCACATTATCTGGCTTGGCCGTGGACTGCGATGAGGCGGCGGGGCCGTGCATGCGGTATCCGCGCATGTACATGATGTCGCCAATTTCGCCGTTCTGAATTCGCGCATGCAGTTCCTGCATCGGTCGTGAGTGGCGAGACATCAAGCCAACTCCAACTTTCAGATTTGCCGAGGTGGCTTCTTGCCCCAGCTTAAGCATTCTTCGTCCGGCGGGGCCGTCAACCGCTACCGGTTTTTCCATAAACACGTTAAGCTTTTTAGAAATGGCGTAGGTGAAGTGAACCCACCTAAACGCGGGAGGCGTGGTGAGAATCACAATGTCACCCGGATTTAGGCAATCCATGGCGTGCTTGTAAGCGTCAAAGCCCAAGAACTTTCGATCCTCGGGGACGTCCATTTGGTCGCCCACGTTTTGCTTCAAGTTATCAAAGGTTTGATTCAATCGGTCCGCAAAAACGTCGGCCATGGCCACGAGTTTGACGGGACCGGTCTTGGTGGAGACGGCGTTGAGTGCGGCACCGCCGCCTCGACCACCACAACCCACCAGCGCAACCTTAATCAGATCACCGCCGGCAGGATGCACCGTGGGGATTCCAAGTGCGGGGGCAAGACCGGTTAAAGCGAGGCCGCCGGTGGCCTGGAGAAAATCTCGTCGGGAAGGAAGATTGGACTTATCTATGCTCATATTCACTGACCTGCAAACATTCTAGTAAGATTGGGGCAGGAATTGCATGCATCTCGCATTTTTCCTGGAGGTTTGAGACCTTGGCTAACTCTGAATACAATAATAACTGGACGCGTCGACAATTTATTGCCCGTACGGGCGCCGTTGCCGCGGCGAGCGCCGTAGCTCCCTTTATTCGTGTCGCAAATGCGGCATCGATGAAAGGATTTTCTAAATCGCCTAACGACAAGCTCGTAATCGGACTCATCGGGTGTGGCGGCATGGGAGCCTTTAACATGAGGAATCTGATGGCGTTTCCCGACGTTGAAGTGGCGGCGCTATGCGACGTGGATGATAACCGCGTTCCCAACGACTACAACGACGTGGAGAAAAAGTATGGACGCAAGCCGGACGTCTACAAAGATTACCGGCACATTCTGGACCGTAAAGATATTGATGCGGTGATTGTGGGCACGCCCGACCACTGGCATGCCCTCAACCTGATCCATGCCGTAGAGGCCGGTAAGGATGCGTACTGTGAAAAACCACTTTCGCACCACGTAACCGAAGCCATTTCTATGGCCGCCGCCGCCAAACATTACAAGCGAGTGGTGCAGTGCGGCACTTGGCAGAGAAGCACGCCCGAGTTCACGGACGCGATTGACTACATTCGCACCGGAAAACTTGGAAAGATTGTGCTTTGCCGGGCTTGGATTACGGACAGTTTTCGTTGCGGCCGTCAAAAGCCTTCCGATCCGCCTAAGGGTCTAGACTACGATCGCTGGGTGGGTCCCGCCCCGTTCCTGCCGTATCAGTCTAACCGACTCCACTGGAATTGGCGGTGGTTCATGAACTTTGGTGGCGGCCTCAGCACCGACTGGGGAGTTCACATGATGGACATTGCCCTGCTGGGAATGAGCAAAGACCAGAACCTGCCGATGCCCACTTCCGTGAGCGCGGTGGGCGGAAACATGTCTATCTTGGACGATGATCGAAACGCGCCGGACCGAATGGAAGCGATCTACAACTTTCAGGATCCTAACTTTTCCATGCACTGGGCAATCGGTCAAGATCACCCCGGCAAAGAAGGTCACGGCACGGAGTTTGTGAGCGCTGACGGCCGCACGCTGCGAGTTTGGCGAGGCGGATGGATCATTCTGGATCCGGACGGCAAGGAACTGCCCAAAGTATCCGCAGAAGCTCCTCCCAGCCACTGGCGGAACTTTGTGGATTGCGTAAAGACCAGATCTCAGCCTCGCGCCGATATCGCTTCGGTGGCGCAGACAACGATTGTTTGCCACCTATCGAACATTGCCCTCTACGCCGGTGAGACGGTGCGATGGGACAACGTGAAGCATGATCTGGTAGGTAAAGCGGGCCGCAAAACCGGCTCCTACACTCGACCGTACCGAGAGGGCTACAAGCTCCCCATGTACCGCCCAGAAGCCAATCCGGCCTAAGGGTCTGTTCGGCAAAACAAGAGGCCCGCAACCCTTTGGGTTGGGGGCCTCTGTTTGTCTTTGGGCAGATTCTCAATACACGGAGTCGGGGAAGTAGAAATCCTTGGCGTTGTCTGGAGTGATGAGATCGATATCCAGCATTACGTGGCGAGGGGTGTACTTCTTGGTGTTGTCTTTTCCGGCGCGGAGCATGCCGGCGGCGGTTTGCATGCCAAAGGCAATCATCGAAGGAGGATAGGTGATATCGGCAGGATACATGGCATCCTTATCCATCACTCGCTTGACAATATCCTTCATGCCCGCGCCGCCCAGAATCCATATATTCTTGTCTCGGCCCGCCGCCTTCAGTGCAGTCTCGGCGCCAAGGGCCATGTCATCGTCAGCTGCCCAAATCGCATCAATCTTGGGGTTGGCCACCAACATGGTCTGAATTGCCTTATCGGCCTTCTCTCGGTTCCACATTCCGCTGGCCTGAGCCACGATTTGGATTCCGGGGTTAGCTTTAAATACGGCCGCGGCAGCCGAAACGCGGTCGGTGTTGACCGTGCTAGGGATACCTTCTAAAATGGCAATCTTTCCCTTGCCTCCCAGCTTCTGAACCATGTATTCGGCTGATTTCTTGCCAAACGCCTTGTTATCGCCTTCAATGAACACGTCGGCCACCGGCTTAGTAAAGCCTCGGTCTACGTTGACAATGAGAATGCCCGCGGAGTGAAGCTTCTCGGCGATCGGGGTGAGGGGCGCACTTTCGGTGGCGAGAATGACCAAGGCATCCACTCCCTGGGTCTGCATGTTTTCAAGACCAGAAATCTGCTCACCCGGCTCTTTAGCGTCTTGAATAACGAAGTCAATGTCGGGATTGTCTTTCTTGGCTTGCTCCGCCCAGAACTTGATTCCTGCAGTCCAACCATGATCGGCGGCCGGAATGGACACGCCAACTTTGAATTTCTTGCCGGCGGGGGCTCCGGTAGTGGCGCTCCCATCGGTCTTTGTTGCAGATTCATCGCTACCGGTTTTACAACCCACGAGACTCAGGCCGACGATGCCGACGGCGGTATATAGCAAAGCTTTTTTCTTAATCATTTTCTTTTTTTCCTCGTTGAATGAGCACCGCCACCAAGATGACGATTCCCCTGACCAACCCCTGCCAGTTTGTATCGATACGGTACGCGGTTATCATATTCGAGATTAGGGTCAAGAGTAGCACTCCGACCACAGTTCCCCAAATTCGACCTTTGCCTCCCCGCAAGCTGGTTCCGCCGATGACGACTGCGGCAATCGCGTCAAGTTCGTAATAGAGACCCACCGACCCCGTGCCGACGGAGTTCATTCTGGCTCCGACCAGAACGGAGGCGAGACCCACAAGTCCACCCAGCAGCGTGTACACGGCAAGCCGAACGGTCTGAATGTTGATGGCCGAATACTCTGCCGCCTTTGGGTTGGCCCCCACCGCGATGACGTACCGGCCAAATCGAGTTTTGTTTAAGAGGAATCCGGCGAGCAACGCAACGACAATAAATAGGATCGCGCTCCAGTAAAGGAGCACCGGACCGCCCGACGCATCTTTCACAAACGGAATCGCGATGCCGCCAAAGCCAAAGTCCTGCAGGGCAGAAACCTGCGAGCGAATTTCTCCCCCATCACCCAACACCAGAGCGATGGACCGGAAACCGGCAAGGCCGCCTAAGGTCACCACAAACGCCGCGACGCGACCGTATGCAATGACCACACCGTTGAACAGCCCCGCCACGGCGCCGACGCCTACCGCGCCCAGGAGCGCCACCATAATGGCCAGACTCGGATTCATGCCGGTCCCAGCAAGCTTGTTTACCAATAGAATGGCAACCGCTCCGCATACCGCGGTGAGGCTCCCCACGGAGAGGTCAATCCCGCCCGCGATGATCACGAGGGTCATTCCCACCGCGATGATGCCGACCGCCGAGTTCTGACTCACCATGTTGCGGAGGTTTTCTATCTGGAGAAAATTGCCTCCCCGCGTTACAATGTTGACCACAAAGAGCAAAATTAAGGCAATGAGAGCGCCGAATTCCGTGAGAAAGTTGTTTCGCTTCATGCTGCCGATAGTCCTGCGCCGCCGAGGCCGGCGGCTAAGTGCATTACGGCTTTTTCGGTCAATTCTTCATTCCTCAATTCACCCATGATTCGGCCTTCGCGCATCACAATTGCGCGGTGACACAGCCCGATAATCTCCGGAAGTTCCGAGGAAATAACGATGCAAGCCATGCCTTTTTCCGCGAGGTTCTGAATGATGTTATAAATCTCCCTCTTCGCGCCCACATCTACGCCGCGGGTTGGCTCATCTAGAATCAAGACTTTCGGCTTGGTCTCCAGCCATTTGGCCAAGGCAATCTTCTGTTGGTTTCCACCACTGAGGTTAAAAACGGGGGCATCGAGATCTCCAACCCGGATATCGAGACCAGACTTCCAGGCGATAGCCGCTTCCCGCTCTCTGGCTTGCTGGGTGACAAATCCCCCGTACGCCTTTAGGTTGGCCAAGGTGAGATTGTGCACGGTGCTCATAGAAAGATGCAGACCTAACCCTTTGCGGTCTTCGCTTACGTAGGCCAGTCCGTGCTTTAGTGCGTGTTTTGGGCTACGAATTCGGCACTCTACGCCATCGATGCGAATGATTCCAGAACCAATCGGACGCGCTCCGAATACGGCTTCGGCCAACTCGGTTCGTCCCGCCCCGACCAGGCCAGCCAGTCCGAGAATCTCCCCGGGGCGAACAAAAAAGCTGGCTCCTCCCACGTTCTCCACTTCCAGAACCGGCTTGGATTCTGGGGGCATGATTTTCTCGGGATAGAAATCCTGAAGCGAACGACCCACCATCAGCCCCGCCAATTCGGTGGGAGTGGCCTCTTTTGCCGGCATGGTGGCGACCCATTCCCCGTCTCGCAAGACGGTAATTCGATCGCAGATTTGGCAAACTTCCGTAAGCCGGTGCGAAATGTACAGCACCGTGGTTCCCTTCTGCTTGAGCGTTGCGATGAGCTGAAAAAGTGATTCAGATTCAGGATCACTCAGTACCGCGGTGGGTTCATCCATGATGAGGATTGACGCATTTAGCGCTACCGCTTTGGCAATCTCCACTAACTGCTTTCCCGCAATCGAAAGGGTTCCCACCTTGGCGGTGGCGGCAAACCCCGCGTTAACTTGCTTGAGGTACACCTCCGTCTCGGAGATCATTTTGGCTTGATCTAGTGCGCCAAGCCGGGTGGGTTCTCGCCCCAGAAACACGTTCTCCGCTACCGTGAGTTCATCTACCAAATTGAGTTCTTGGTGGATCATTGCAATGCCGCGCTTTAGTGCGTCTTTAATCCCGTGAAGGACGGTGGGAACTCCATCCACCAGCACCGAACCTGACGTGGCACTCTGAACACCGCTGAGAATTTTCATTAGCGTGCTCTTGCCCGCTCCGTTCTCCCCCACAATTCCGTGGACTTCACCTTCGGCAAACGCAATGGAGACCTCCGATAGAGCCCGAACGGCGGGAAATTCCATGGAAATATTTTGGACCTCTAGCCTAAACACAGGCGCTAGTCTATCACCGCTGAGCAATTTTGGCCCAGGGCGGTATTCTTCGCCTATGTTGTTACCTGCCATCGCGTTTGCCTGCACAATAACCGTGCGCATGGAGTCTCCGGCGATTCCGCGGTCCATTTTAGTTTATTCAAAGACGGCGGGCTTTCGGCACGATTCGATTGCCGACGGTAGACGCGCGATTTTAGATATTGGAATTGCCCGCAATTGGACGGTGACGTTTAGCGAAGATCCATCCGCGATGGATTCTGCAAAGCTGAAGGGTTATGACGCAATTGTGTTTCTGAGCACCACGGGAAAGTTTCTCGGACCCAAAGAAGAGAAAGCCCTCGTCTCATTTGTTCATCATGGGGGAGGGGTAGCGGGGATTCACGCCGCTTCTGATGCCGAGAATAAGTGGCCGTGGTACGGAAAAATGATGGGCGCAACATTTGTGCATCACCCCGCCCAGCAAGATGCCACCGTGAACATTGAGGACACTACTCACCCCAGCACGAGGTTTCTACCCAACCCATGGCGTCGGCGCGATGAATGGTACGACTTTGATGCCTCGCCCCGCGGTTCAGTTCACGTTCTGGCCAGCCTAGACCAGACCAGTTACTCCGGGTCTACGATGAAGGGAGACCACCCAATTATGTGGTGCCACTTGTTTGACGGCGGGCGGGCTTGGTACACCGAGATGGGACACACACCCGAGTCTTACCAAGACCCTCTGTTCTTAAAGATGGTGGGCGAGGGCATTGAATGGGCTTGCGATAAGCACAGTCAATAATTTTTCCGCACAAATAGAATTCCGAGGTCAGAATCGGTTTAAACTGCGCACGAGTATTTAAAATGGCAAACGAAATTACAAGAAGAGACATATTGCGAGGGTCCGCTGCGGCCGTAGTCGGTTTGGCGGTTTCCAAAGCGGGTGCGGAGGCACCTCAGGTGGTGCCTACCCCCGCCCCCAACGGCCGGTTGCGGTTTGGCATCATCGGTTGCGGCGGCAAGGGTTGGAGCGGGATGGAACAGGCGTCGGAGTTCGGCGACATTGTTGCCCTCTGCGACGTAGACGTGCGCAATCGCACAAAGGCAATGATGGAGCATCCGCGAGCTACCGCGTTTGATGATTATCGGGCCATGTACCAAGCGATGCGCGGCAAGATTGATGCCGTGGTCATCAGCATTCCAGATCATCAGCACGCCCCCGCCTCTGCGCTTGCCATGCGCCAAGGGCTTCACACTTACTGTGAAAAACCCCTCTGCCGCACCATCTGGGAAGCTCGGCAAATTGCCCATATTGCGCGCCAAACTAAGGTAGCCACTCAGATGGGCAACCAGAGCACGGCCAGTACCAACATGCGAAAGACGGCCGCCCTCATTAAGGCGGGGCACTTTGGAGCGGTCAAGGAAGTTCACCTTTGGACCGATCGTGCATCGGGTTGGTGGAAGCAAGGCGTTCCCCGACCTGATCCTTCCGCGGCTCCGAAGGAGTTGGACTTTGATCTCTGGTTAGGACCGCGTCCTAAGCGACCGTTTGCCGAGGGCTATCACCCGTTTGCTTGGCGCGGCTGGTGGGACTTTGGCACGGGATCTTTGGGTGATATGGGTTGCCACATATTTAACATGCCGTACATGGCCCTGGACCTTAGAGACCCCATTGCCGTGAAGGCAGAGACGAGCGGGCATAACCGAGACAGCTTCCCGGAATGGGCTCACGTTCACTACGAGTTTGGCGAGCACAATGGTCGACCGCCCCTCACCCTTCACTGGCACGACGGCGGCAAGAAGCCGGATGCTTCCCTGGCTCCGGGCTTTGAATTTGGCGGTGACGGTTCGATTGTGGTTTGTGAGAAGGGCACCATTTATAGCCCGGATGAAACCAATACTCAATTCATGCTGGTGGGTGGTGCGGCGATGCCGGACATTCAGGTGGAGGAATCCCCTGGTCATATGGCCGAGTTCGCCCGCGCGGCGCTGGGTGGAAAACCGGCGCGCTCTAACTTCCCCGACTACGCAGGTCCGCTTGCCGAAACCGTGCTTCTGGGGAACCTGGCCATCTGGGCCGACGGTCCGAGATTGGAGTGGGACGCCAAGCACATGAAGGTTAAGGGAACCAGCGAGTACGACACGCTAATTCACCCCACCTACACGCCAGGCTGGGCCGTTTAAGTCCTTCGGTCTTCGGTCCTCGGGTTTCGGTCCTCAGTCCTCAGTCCTCAGCCGTCGGCCCTGAAGACCGAGGACCTCCCCCCCTCACCCCTTCAACGGACGAATCTTAATGTTGCGGAAGGAGACCAGGCCGTGGTCGCCTTGGATTCCGATGGAGCCTTTGGCGAGTTTGGCAAACATCGGCATATCGGCGAACTTGCTCTTGGCTAACCTTGCTTTGAAGTCTGGGCTGTTAAGAACGTATTCGTAATACTTCACCCCGTTGACGTAGGTGGCACATTTTTTGGGCCCAACAATGATGCGGAAGTGGTTCCACTGGCCCGCCGGCTTGGTGGAATCTACCTTGGATGAATACAGTTCGTACAGGTAACCCGTCTTCTGCGCGTCCGCTTCGCCGTGGTCGTCATAGATCTGGATCTCAGGGCCCGAATGCCAGATGGCCTCGCCTTCATCGGCCACGTGATACATGATTCCGCTATTTTGCCCCTTAGCAATGTTGAAATCCACCTCGAGCTCGAACCAGTCAAATTTCTTGTCGGAAACCAGATCACCGCAGTTGTCATGATCAACGGAAGTTAGAATTCCGTTCTTAACTTGCCAGCCCGGCCGAGCCGTGGCTTCTTTAAACCTATGCCACCCCTTAGTGGTCTTACCATCGAATAAGAGCTTCCATCCGTGCTTAACCTCTCTGGGAGTAAGCGTATTGTCAGCAGAGTGAAGCAAAATTGCGGCAACAAAAGCAGTAACCATGCCTGCATTTTGACTCAATTCTTGCCCGAGAGTGCGGGTTGCTATGGAACTTCTCGACGACTGCCCGGCACATTGGACTCCAAATGACCTAAAGAAGAACGCGATACCCTTGGCCAAGGCAAATTTCCAGAAATCTCAAAGTAGCGATCTAGACATCTCTGGAAACTAATATTCCTTATTCAACGAGCGGGTATGGACACTCGCGAGAAGTCTGGTGAAAGCCAACCCGGAACAACGGCCCCCGAGTCCATCCGCCAGCCTAAAGGCCTTCGGCCTCGACCTCGCTAGGCTGGGACCTCACTTTTTCGGGTTAGCTTTGAGCCAGTCATTGCAGAACTGGTCAACAAGGCCCCCAACCCCCCCCTTTAGAGTTTCAACCGCTACCTCCTGACCGACGATCCCAATCAAACCCGGTCGCTTCCATGCCTCAAAGTATCCAGGCGCAGGAACTCGTTTCCCCCCAGGCAGTTTGCAAATGGCTGTTGGTGACTGACCCCACTGTAGTAGGCCCAGGTTAATAGTGAAAAACCTAACCCTGTTGTGGACCAAGTTATCTACTCGCAGATACAAATATGGATAGTCGATGTCAACGCGGTGGTCGTCCACCCCAACCACCTGAATCCCACTTTGCCGCAGTTTTAATTCAACGAGGGTTTGAAACTCAGATTTTATCAAAGGATTCTCAGGATCGGATATTTTGCCCCCCTGATAATTCTCATCTTCCAACATAACAGAGACCCCCTTAAGCCCTGCTAACAGCTGCGTAGGATCAAAGTTCTCCGATCTGGCCAGTGTCCCCCCATGGCCCGTAGACGCCATCAACGCAACCAAAGGCAGAATCTTTGCAACCGCGAACCCAATCACAGCCACCTCTTCACCCCACCCACACGAGAACCACCCGGGTACGCACACGAACATGAAGCAATGGTGAGAACAACTAAACAAAGAACCTGTTTCACAGACTTAATCCTAACAGACCATCTGAAATCAAGCAAGCCTAAAAGTCATGAGCTTCGCTATACCCGGGCAATGTTTGATAAGATTAGCGGGATTATCGCAGGACTAAGCCAGCTATTTCGCAAATGAACGGCGTGCTGTCGACCCGATTCATTCTGCCGCGTAAATCCTCAAAGGATGGCTACATTGAGATGTATTTTCAGACTTCTCCGAGGCGAACTCTCGTCCTGTGAACTATTTGATTGCTACTATGGTATTCAGCGTCCCTCGAACGCCTTTCAGGGCCACTTGAACCACCGCCAACCCCGCCTGAGACACGGCGGCCTCACCCCCGCGAAATTCAAAGAAGCGGCAAGCCCGGAAACTCGAAGGCTGTGATGAAAAGGTGGAACGATATCGGGCACCCTTCAATGTTCCTCCACCTTGAATAGGTGCAAACCCACCACGTAGAAACCCCCACAGTAAAGCGATTCAAGAAACCTTAATAACGCCTCATGCGAGATGCGGAGGGGCCCACCGACCTTCACAGATTCAAGTCTCCCAGACCGAATTAGGTCATAGACCGACCTCCTGCGAATACCCAGACGAAAAGCCACCTCAGGAATCTTCAACAGGTCCAGTCCCATAGGTTCCACGCCGTCGTAACGAATGTTTGGAGCCATTTAGGCCACCTCCCGATGGTCTTGCTTGCCCATCTCATTTTGCGGATCTATCCAGTCGGCCAGAGCCCGGTCAGAAACCCGACGACTCCGACAGCCGGCAGTTATCATGCAAGGAATCTGCCCTTCCGAGATCAGACGATAAGTCAGAGATCGGCCAAGGCTAAGAATTTCGGCGACCTCGTCCACGCGATAAAACGCGCGTCCATTCCGGGCCACAGGGTTATTGGTGTGTATCACAAATCCATTTTAAACGTAGCGCTAATTCTGGTATCGTAGTGATATCGTGGCGAAATACCAAGAAGTTCGTGAGCGTACACCGTTAACCAACGGCCCATTTATCTTCCAGTGGCACCACCCACGAAGAGAAGACCTGCAGATCAGTGACGAATTTGAACTGGTCTGCAAGGCGCCGATAGAGTCAACTGTTACCGGCTTGCGCCAAATGGTCCAGACGTCAGACACCAGCACTGTACTGGACGGACTTGAAGGACCACCCCACGTAGCTAGGTTGACCTTTGCGATGAAGACCTACTACCAGCCACTGCAAGTCCCTCATTTGCATCGACGATTTGCCAACCTCGACCTCGACGCTTCAGCAATCGCAGACTTTATCGGCCAGTACGGCTTCTTGGGACGCCATATATGGGACCTAACCAACGACGCTAGCAACCATGACGACTTTGTTGGAGAATCAGTCGCCGCGTGGAAACGAGAGATCCGGACCATGAAGACCCTCATAAGCATCCTCGACGCCACCAAGATAACGAATCGAGAAACCCGAACGGCTCGACTGGATGATCTGATCCAGGTTAACCCAAAGGACGGGCCCTCAATTAAGCAATCCTCTGCCGAAGGGCCGTTTCTCCCATCGCTCATACCATCGCTCGGATTTATAATGCAGTCGAAGTACAACCCAGTGCAAGTCACCTTAGTGCAGGGTGCCAAAGACCTGCTTCAAGACCAAATCAATGGCCAATTTGCTGAATGGGTTAGGCCCGCTCTTACCCTTCTGCCGAAGGACCCAGTCTTTCTGATTCCTAAAGACCTACTAGCCGCAATGTATGTTCAGCTAGCTCTTGAAATCCAGAGCGACATTCTACAACCATACAGTTTCTGCCCGGTTTGCGCAACGCCATTTACTAAGCAAACCGCAAAGACCAAGTATTGCTCCGACAGTTGTAAATTCAAACACTACCGAGCGAACAAAAAAGCTAGATCCGAAGCAGAATCTGGGTAAGCCCTTTAGGACTGGTCGAGTAAGTTCCGCCAAACCACAGGAGGCAGTCAGTCTGACTTGCAATAATGCCGTCCGTCCCGATTGTCCCAATCCCAAAAACTAACACTGGGACACTTAAACCGCGACCACTAAACCGGACGAGAGGGTGCATTGAACCTATTAATAGAAACAAATACAGAATATTTCCATTCTAAATCTACTACTGTCCCGCTTGTCCCAATTGTCCCCGTCTTTTAATATAAGACACCCGCCGCAACAAAAAGCAGATGCCCGTTCGCCACAACCGTCCGCCGATTCTGCCATCCTCAACGGCCAACAAACACCCAATGGTTCCCAAAATGGTTCCCACGCACCCCCCAAAAGCACAGAAACCTGGCCAGTTTGGCCAGGTTTTAGGTTCTAAATTTGGAGCCTCCGACAGGACTCGAACCCGCGACCCGCTGTTTACAAAACAGCCGCTCTACCACTGAGCTACAGAGGCTTGATGGATGCGATGGAATTGGAGAAGCACCCGAATATATCATCGGCTTCTCCAACCTTATTATCACGTTATTTTTTTGTTCGCGTTCGGGTGCGGACCAGCTTTACGGAACCGTCTAGGCTGTAACCCAGCTTATATCCGGCCGGAATCGCTCGCAACGCTTCTTGCAACGCATCGGGCATTTCAACCGAAGATGACTTGCGGCGGGTTCGTATTTTTCCTGGATTGAGAGCCACAAACGCATCTGTCGCGTCTTCGTCCTTGGGCATGGCTCCCAATTCCTTACTGTTGATTTTGTAAAGTTCTGATGAAGCAGGGAAAGAAAGGAACAGGTATTCCCCGGTGCTAAGCATGCGAGCCTTAACTGGCACGGCAAACTTTCTAACTCCAACCTTAATTGAGAGCACGCCTTCCCTCTCCGTAGCTTTGAACTTCAGCGAATTCTTAACGTTTTGAACTGTCTTTTTCACTCGGGCAATCTCCAACCGCTCTTTAACAATTACGGGATTCCAACTATATCTGATTCCGTGGCCATTTGTATAGGGTAGCCGGGCACTGCGCGGCGGCCCTATAACCTAATGTTGTCTATCAACCGAGTATTTCCTAAACGGGCCGCCACAATAATTGCGCAAGAATCGCCTGCAAATTCCACTGGTTCCAGGGTCTTGAGGCTCACCACGTCCCAGTAATCTATCGCAAAGCCGCCTTGAACAAGCTCTGTATGTGCCGAATTTTTTACCGTTTGAACGAATGGGTTCTCAGATAGTGCTTGCTTCCCACGGACCAATGTGCGATAAATCATCGGTGCCTTATCGCGTTCATTTGAATCTAAATAAATGTTTCGGCTAGAAAATGCGAGGCCGTCTGGATCTCGATAAGTCTCGCCAAATTTCAGCTCGACGGGAAAGTTGAGATCTTCAACCATTCGCTGAATCACCAAACACTGCTGAATGTCTTTCCAGCCAAAGTAGGCCCGGTGGGGATCCACTAAATGAAAAAGCTTAGCCACTACCGTGCAAACCCCTTTAAAGTGTCCTGGGCGTAGGGCGCCCTCCCACCGATCTGTGATCTCCGCTACCCGAATGGAAGTAGAATTTCGCGGATAGACCATTTCCACGGTGGGAGCAAATATCACATCCACCCCTGATTCTGCGGCCAATTGTAAATCAGATTCATATGAACGTGGATAACGCTGAAAATCCTCGTTGGGTCCAAATTGGGTCGGATTCACAAAGATCGAGACCACCACCAAGTCATTTTCTTTTCGGGCCATATCCATAAGAGTTTGGTGGCCCTTATGCAAGGCACCCATGGTAGGTATTAGGCCTACTTTAGGGTGCTTTGACTGCTTAAAAACTTGGGTCCGGAGGCCTTCAAGGTCTTTCACCACCCTCAAAACGAATGATCCTCGGTCGGAAAGCTTCCCGCTCGAACTTCTGCCGCATATTCAGTCAAGGCGTTCTTAACCAAATTGGCACCCGATACGTACACCTTTGCGTGCTTAAGGTTGCTATCTGATAAACCGAGGACATCGTGAAGCACCTGAATCTCGCCGTCGCATTGAATGCCCGCACCGATACCTATCGTTGCGGCCCTTACCATCGCGGTGATCTGCCCCGCCAATCCTCTTGGCATCAGCTCCAGCACAATGGCAAAGGCCCCGGCTTCATCCACTTTCATTGCCTCTTGTTTCACTGCGTCGGCCTGGTCTCCACGCCCTTGAACTCTGAATCCACCGAACTCATTAAGCGATTGGGGGGTCATTCCCACGTGGCCCATGACAGGTATACCGGCTCGCCGAATCGCCATTATCGCTTCTGAATAACTTCCCTCTAGTTTGACGGCTTCGGCTCCGGCTTGCACCAGCTCCACCGCCGAATCCACGGCTTGAGCCACTGAGCTTTGGTACGAGCCAAAGGGCAAATCAGCCACCAAAAGCGCTCTTTTCACTCCCGCCCGGGTCGCCTTGGTGTGATGAACCATCTGGTCTAACGTCACTCGGAGGGTGGATTCATAACCCAGCATCACGTTCCCCACGGAGTCGCCGACTAAGATGACGTCAACACCCGCTTCATCCGCCAGCCGACCAAAGGCGGAATCGTAGGCCGTGATGCATACAATGCGTTCGCCCCTTGCCTTCTTAGCCACAATGCCGCGCGCAGTTACCTTTTCCGACATAGCGGGAAGTCTACTCTCGCTTGCCCGTTCAATTTCTGAGCTAAGCAGACAGTGCCGCGATAACTTCTGCGGCATGGCCCTGGGGCTTTACCTTCTCAAACACGTGGGTTACGGTCCCGGTAGCATCCAGCAACACCGTGGTGCGGGCAATTCCCATGTAGGTTTTGCCGTACATTGATTTCTCTACCCAAACTCCACAAGCTTCGGCCAGCGCATGCTCTGTATCCGCAATCAACGTAAATTTAAGGCCAAACTTATCCGCAAACTTTCGGTGCGACTTGGTTCCATCTGGACTTACCCCGAACACTTTTGCGCCGGGAATATCGCTGAGTCGCTCCTGAAATTCGCAGGACTCCACGGTACAGCCGGGTGTGTCGTCTTTGGGATAGAAATAGACCACGGCGGCTTGACCCAGCAACTCTTGCTTTGTCACGCCATTGCCGTCTTGGTCGGCAAGAGAAAATTCGGGAAAGGACGCGCCTACTGTAATCATTCTTTTGAAATTACCCTGTTAAACCGTTTCGTTAGCGTCTGTATCATGGGCCACCCCGGCATCCATGAGCATTGCCTGCATGAGGTCTACCCGCAACACTACTCCGGCCAGAACGTCATCTTCTACTACGGGCAAAATGGTTAGTCCACTGCTCAGCATTCGGTGAAACGCCTCGCCAATTTCGGTGTCTGCGCTCAGGCAGATGGGATCTTGCGAGCCGTATACAGCGGCAGGGTCATCAGACATTCCGGTGAGGCTGTCTTGCGTGGTCACAGCCCGGCAAATATCGCCCTCGGTTACCACGCACACCGGTTTGTG
Organism: Fimbriimonadales bacterium; assembly: GCA_038212035.1. Taxonomy (GTDB): domain Bacteria; phylum Armatimonadota; class Fimbriimonadia; order Fimbriimonadales; family Fimbriimonadaceae; genus Fimbriimonas. The sequence continues at coordinate 33,407 of JBBQUZ010000002.1, read as the reverse complement.
ATCCTCATCTACGACCACCAAACCCGGAAACTGATAAATGTCCATCTTATCCACCGCGTCTCGCACCGAAGCCTCGGTAGACAGGATGGGGATGTGGGCATGCATCACCTCGCGCAGAGTCATATGTTGTTAGCTTACTGCTTTGCTAGGCAAGACTCTCCAAGATTTGCCGTAGAGCCGTACGACAATATAGGGGAACTTGCCGGACCTCGCTATAATCTTGTACGCATGAACATAGACGTTGGCCTTATTGGCGGAACGGGTATTGGCGAACACCTGCTAACCCTCCCCGGGCGAACGTTGCGATGTCCTACCGCTCACGGTTGGCTCTCCGGCCGGTTGCTGGAAGGGTCGGGATCTGTACTATATGCATTGTCCCGGCATTCCTCCGGACATAAGGTGCCTCCCCATCTTGTGAACTATCGGGCCTTGGCGGTAGGAATTAAATCTTTGGGAGCTAAAGCATGCCTATCAACCGCCGCTGTAGGCAGCTTGCGCAAGGATTGGCCGACCGGGACCCTAGTGCTTTGCGACGGAATGTTAGACGCCACCGGACGCAACCAGACGCTCTTTGAACGCACCGTTTACCATCAAGACATGACGCACCCTTTTTCCCCAATCGTGCGATTGGCTTGGCAAGACGCGGCCAATGAATTATCGATACCCTTACAACTTACCGGCACCTACCTGGGTGCCAATGGGCCGCGCTACGAGACTCCTCAGGAAATACGGGCTTACCAAACTCTTGGTGCCCACGTGGTGGGAATGACGGCTTCATCTGAGGCGGTTGCCATGGCAGAAGCAAAGGTGCCGTACGCCTGCTTAGCCATCGTCACCAACTTGGCCGCCGGAATTGCGGATGGCCTCCTGAAACACGGCGATGTCGTAGCCGAAATGCGGCAGGTGGGCCTGCAAGTTACCCAATTGATGCTGAGGACCGCCGAGCTGGTTGCACAACGATTGTGAATCTTTCACCCCGATCTTTTGCGCTTCAGCTTGCGATGACCCCGGGCATTGGCGGTCGCACCATCACGCGCGTCCTCGCGAGAAATTCCTTACTCAACCGGAGTCCGGAGGACTTTCTCTCGTTTGACGAATCGGTTTGGCGGGAGGAATACCGTCTATCTGGTAAAGCAATCTTGGGCCTGGTGGCCCAACGGGAGACGGGCACCGCTCTGACATCTGCATTAGAAAATCGCCTCAACACGCTGGGGGTCACCTTGGTCACCGCGCTGGATGCCCACTACCCAGAGGAGCTGGAAGCCATGGATTCCGATCCTCCGGGCGTGCTCTTCTTGTACGGAAATCTTAAATTGTTAGACAAACAAACGTTCTGTGTTTTGAGTTCCAGAAATGCACGTCCCTCAGAATTGGATCACATGGAACGATTAGCCGAGGACGGAGTTTTGGCGGGAGAGGTTCTAGTGGCTGGTCATGACAGACCGGAATATCAGAGAACCGCAATCGTTCCGCTCCGGTGGGGCTCGCCCCGAATTCTCTGTTTAGATCGGGGACTTTTCAAGGTCTTGGGTGATGATTTAAGGGACGAAGCTTTCCGGGCGGCGAGGCTCTGGCGCTACCAATTTGACCCCCTGACTGACCTAGTGGTGAGCCCATTTCGCCCTGAAGCCGATTTCGTAGGGGTGAATAACCGCGTGAGGGATCGATTGGTGGGTGGGCTATCCAAGCGGCTTGACTTTGTAAAAGTTGAACCCGGTGGAAATATGGCGGGCTTGCTAAAATCCGCCCTCAAAGCTGGTCGACCGGTGAGGATCGCAGACACTTCGTTAGACTATCAAACTTATCTTGATCTCGGAGCATCAGCAATCCCAACGGCGTAGCCGGTAGTCGTCGGATGACCGCGCCGTCGTCCGGTTGGTTTGAAGCCCCTGGGCCATTCTCAACACGAGACCTAACCCGATGTTCTTAATAAGTTTCAGCGTCCAACATTGGAAGCAAATTGAATTCGAGTTACCCTAACTGTATGCAACGATGCGGTCAATTATCTGTGGTCTGCTTGGCAAGTGGCCTGCTCGCAACATCCGCCATGGCGGCCCCTTTTGCGTATGCCACCAACTACCGTCAAGATCTGATGAAGATTGACCTTAACACGTCGGCCACCATCCTAGTGGGAAACATTGGCTTTGTGGCCAACGGTTTGGCCCAAACGTCTAACGGAAAGTTGTGGGCCACCAATCCGCTGGGCGATCTTTATGAAGTAAGCGGAGGAACACCCTCGCTACTCACATCTTTGGGCTCACTCAGTGTGGGAGCGCTGGATTCAGCTGGTTCCACGTTATGGGGATTTGATAACACCAGCCACCGCCTGTTTCAATACAACTTTGGCTCCAATTCAATTGTCACCTGGTCATCGGTGATCAGTCTCCCCCAAGTCCAAGCAATGTCAATTGACCCAGCCGGGAATTTTTTGGTGGTGAGAAGTGGAAATAAATTCAGCCGGGTGAAAAACGGCACTTGGTCGGTTAACACGATTAACAACAGCCTTGCGATGCCCGACACGTGCACCGGAATCGACTATTTATCGGATGGCAACTTGTACGCGGTTATCTTTGGCGACGACCGTTACCAGGTGGATCCTACCAACGGAAGCATTCTTAACGGATTCTGCAGCGGCGTCCATCGAGACTGGGCAGATATGACCGGGTTTCCCCGTCCGGTCAAATCTTCCGTTCCTGCGCCGGCCGCGCTGGTTGCGTTCGGCATCGGGTTATTTTCTAGGCGACGGTGGCATTCCAACTGATCAATGGGTTAGCTGATTCTATGCTGGTTCTGCGGCATCGAGGTCTACATACGCGGCGGCCAGACGCACCAGTTCCGCGGAGGCCAACCAGCGCCGTACCATTTCCTTCATTTAGATGGGCCAGGTTTCGTCAGCAGTTCCCTCACCTTTGCGAGACTTTAACCGACCTCAGGATGATCCATTCTGGGGCGGTCCGGAATTTACCCGTCCCTGGGCACCTATGGGCCGCGACAATTTGGCCATAATAGAGGGGTTGCGGAGTGGTGTCCGAGTGGTCGATGGAGCGGGCCTGGAAAGCTCGTACTGGGTAAAACTGGTCGTGAGTTCGAATCTCACCCACTCCGCCAAGTCTTTCTAATCATTCCACTGGGTTAGAAAGCACGCCGATTCCGTCGATTTCTACGTCGACCCGATCTCCCGCCTTCAGCCAAAGAGGCGGTGTTCTCGCCATTCCAACCCCGTGGGGCGTACCCGTCATAATGGCAGTCCCGGCCGGAAGCGTGGTGTCGGCGGAAAGAAATTCGATGATGGCAGGCACATCAAAAATCATATCCTCCGTGTTCCAATCCTGAACCGTTTCGCCATTCAGCCTTGTGCGAATTCCTAACTTATTGGGATTCAGAATCTCATCGGCAGTGACTAAACATGGCCCCATCGGCGCGAAGGTGTCAAACGATTTGGCCCTTCCCCACTGGGAGCCGCCCCACTCCTTCTGCCAGTCCCGAGCACTCACATCGTTGCCTGCCGTATAGCCCAAAACATAGTCAAGGGCGTTCTCTCGAGTGGCGTCGCGACAGTCTCGACTCAGGATGACGACGAGTTCGCACTCATAGTCCACCTTATGGCTGACCAGCTTACGCGGAAGCCTAATCGCCGCTTCTGGCCCGACCAGAGAACCGGGCATTTTTTGAAAAACCACGGGAAATTCGGGAATTTTCGCCCCAGACTCCACAGCATGATGTCGGTAGTTTAGGCCAATACCAATGATCAGACTGGGCACAAACGGGGCGAGTAACGAACCGGGGGTCACTACCTCATCGGTCAGCGTCTCGGCCTTAAACCGCCGGTAAGTGCGGCCGCCATCCGTAGAGCCAGCAGTTACAATTTCAAGGCCAGATTGGAATCGAATAATCCTCATGGTTACTTGCCTAACTTACCCGGATGGGATTAATTGTCACCCCAACATATTCGGGATCGAACCTCCGGAACCCCGGTGACCTTAACCTCTACCGATAACACAGAACCGGTCCGGCTTTGTTTGGTCCTTTCGGGCCCACCTATCGTTGTTATGTATAGGGTCTCATAGTTAAGACCTCCAAATATTTGGCGCGTCACCTTTTCTGCATTGACTTTAAGCCGCCGCACGTCGCGGCCATCCGGATCAAAGCGAACCACGCCACTGCCACCCCAAACGGCCGACCAAAAGAAATCCTCGGGGAACTTAGCCAGGGCGCCACTGACCTGGCGTCGCGCGAGAGCTTATGCCAGGCTACTCGGGGAGAGTCCCTGCCGGGACAACGGAAGGTCATATACGTTCAATTGGACCTCGACAGGGTGAATTGCCTTGGCGGCCTGCGCCTCCTTTACGTTAGGTTGATACACTCAAGACCGATCATATGGGCCTGAAGGAGCTTAACTAAATGTATGTGGCCCCCAACCTTAGGGCGGTGGCTCGGCCGATGTCACCTAATCCTCCGTAACTACAGCAACAGGCCCGGTCCCCGCGACTACCAATCCCCGGCGCTTCCATCTGGGTAGAACGTACGCCGCAGCACTTCAGGTTCGTAGGGATGCTTGGCGACTTCCCGTTCGTCAATTTCAATTCCGAGACCCGGCTTATTGCTGGGCCGAACAATTCGACCTTTCTCCTCGATGGTGAAGCCTTCCGAAACCACGTCTTGCCGCCACGGAACGTCTTTGTGGACGGATTCGCAAATGATGTAACTGGGGGTCGCAAATCCAAATTCCAACGAGGCCGCCGTGCTCACCGGGCCCTGGGGGTTGTGCGGGGCCAGAGAGACTCGATAAGCCTCGGCCATCGCGGCGATCTTTCGCGCCTCGGTGAGTCCGCCGCAGTGCGTGATATCGGGCTGAAGCACGCTGCAAGCTCGCTTTTCCAGCAACTCGCGATAGGACCAAACTCCGGAAAGCCTTTCACCCGTGGCAATGGGGGTAACTACCGCCCGCTGAATTGCCGCAATATCCTCCGGGACCTCGGGCCAGCAGGGTTCCTCCAACCAGTACAGACCGTAGGGTTCTAGCGCCTTGGCAAACTGGTGGCCCATTCGGGGAGACGGCCGCGCATGGCAGTCCACCATGATGTCGATGTCGTCGCCCACGGCCTCGCGCATGGCCTTAACGCAGGCTTCGGCGTACCGAATGGGGCGAAGTCCTTCTAACGGCATGGTCTCGGGGACCGCCATGGTTTTGAAGGCGGTGTAGCCTTCTTCAACCGCTTTAAGGGCAAGTTCGCCAAACCGAGACGCGTCTGCGGGGTCAGTCTGGTAGAAATCCTCCATTTTGCCGCCGCCCAAGTGGGAGTACAGTCGAACGTAATCTCGCACGGGGCCGCCCCATAGTTGGTGAACGGGAACTCCGTGAATTTTGCCCAAAATGTCCCAAAGGGCGATGTCGATTCCACTGAGCGCGGTCGCCCGAACGATTCCGTTGCTGTGCCAGAAATGTTGTCGATACATGATCTGCCAGAGATGCTCAATCCGGCGCGGGTCTTCACCCAGCACCAGTGGTTCAAGGTCTTTGAGGGCACCCAGCACCGCGTGGGTGTGCCACTCTAGCGTGGCTTCTCCCCAGCCAAACAAACCGTCTTGATCGGTATGGACCTTCACAAAGATCCAATTACGCATGCGGGCGTGACAGACTATGGGTTCGATTTTTGTGATCTTCATCGGGAGGATTCCAACTGGTCTAACCCGTTTGTCATTTTAACCTATATTTGCAAAGCTTTGGCACTCCGAATGGGGTAAGTAAGAACATGGTTTTGGCAAAGCCGTCGGTAGGCATTGAGGTGATGCGGCGACTCAAAAAATTACTGCAAGCCCACGGGTATGCGGCCGGAACCAAACTTCCCAGTGAGCGAGACTTAGCGTTAGAACTCGGCGTGAGTAGGCAGTCGGTTCGGGAAGCCGTTAAGACGCTGACCCTCATGGGGGTGATAGAAAGTCGCCAGGGGTCAAGGTCCCAGATTTCCTCTTCGGGAGCAAATATCTTAAGGATTCCCTTTGAATTCTTTCTACTTATTGAGCAACCCTCTACCCACGATGTTTTCGAAGTTCGGGAGCTCATTGAGCTTCATTTGGCCACCCGGGCGGCCCGGCACCGAACGGACGAGGACCTTATCGCAATTCAGAATGCCTGGAACGACATGGCCGACCACGGAGACAACGATGCCGAGCCCGACGTGAGATTTCACGAGGCGATTGCGCGGGCTTCTCACAACCGAGTTCTGGAGGCGATTATTTCGTCGCTCGCGGAGGGGGTTCGGTTGTGCATCGACGAAACACGCCCCCTATGGGAAGACTGGTCCGCGTCGCTGGATGTGCATCTGCGGATTCTTGACGCTATCCGCGCGGGCGATGAGTTGGGTTCTCGCCAAGCCATGCAAGACCACATGAACCTTGCTTCGGATGAGCTCGCCAAGACGAATCGCAACTCGCGTTCCTGATTATCGCGTTAGCTCACGGCGAGCAGTTCATCGTGACCAAAATAGAAGTGCTGAGTGAACTCGCCCGGTTTCAGCCAGATCAGGGCAGGCGAGAGTTTGGGCATTAAGAATTCTACGACCAGCCGTGCATCTTCGGGCCGGATCGGGCCGCTGTCTTGGGGCACTACAATCACGTGGAGGAGGTCTTCTTCTCCCTCAAATTGATACCGAAACGGGCCAACCGTGCCCGAGAACGCGTTTGGTTCTAATCCTATCGATTGCAACGCAACTTGGTCGCTGGGCCGACTGAGAGACGCATCAAACGGAGGCAACTTGATCGTTCGATTCTCCCGAATCGCCGCTAAGATGGCCGTCATTACCGCATCTCTACGAGAAAGTTCAGAGGCGGTGGGTTCCAGAGAATTTAAGAGCATCTCATTACATTTCTCTACGATATTCCAGCGCGCTAATGAGCGTGGCCGAATCCGCGTAATCAAGCTCACCTCCCACTGGCATCCCGTGAGCAAGGCGGGTGACTTTGATGCCTAACGGTTTGAGCAACTTGGCCATGTAGAGCGCGGTGGCATCGCCTTCTATGGTGGGGTTGGTGGCGAGGATCACTTCTTTGACCGTGTCGCCTTCTAAGCGGGCGAGTAATTCCTTGATGCGAAGTTGCTCCGGGCCCACTCTATCCATGGGACTAAGTAATCCGTGGAGCACGTGGTAGGTTCCCCTAAATTCGTGAATACGCTCCAGCGCCGTAACATCTCTTGGTTCGGCCACAATTCCGATGACCGATCGATCACGGCGGCCGTCTCGGCAAATTTCGCACAATTCGAATTCAGAAATGTTCTGGCACCGATCGCAGAACTGCAGCTTTGTCTTCGCGTTTTGAATTGCCGCGGAGAGTTTTAGGGCTTCGTGCTCGGGAATTCTCAAGAGATGGTAAGCCAGTCGCTGAGCCGACTTTGGCCCCACGCCCGGAAGCTTCTCCAACTCAGAAATCAGTTCAGCAAGGGGCTTAGCAAAGAGCATCAGGGATTTATAGGAGTTTAGCAGAGCAGAGATTGGGGATGTTTATGACCGCTACCATTCGTCTCTGGCCGAGAGTAACCACTGAGCATTTAAGAACCGAATCGGATTCTTCCTGACGTGTAGGATGGGTTGGTTCTCGTCAAAAGTCAGTCTGAGTCATAACGTTGCGAAAGAGGAGACCTTGACCAAGCCCGTTCCGAAAGGATTAGAAGCGGTTTTAAAGATTGATCCGGAGGTCATGCACGAAAAGCTTTGCTTTGCCGGAACGCGAGCGCCCCTCACGATTTTTTTGGATAACCAAGCCGATGGCATGGGAGTCGCAGAATTTCTCGTGAATTATCCAACCATCACCCAAGAGCAAGCGTATGCGGTTCTTGCTTGGGAAAACAACGCCTTAAGGCAAGCGGCCGGCCTGAAGCTAGCCGGATAATGCGAATCCTTCTGGATGAGAATTTCCCTTTGCCGTTGGTAAAGGAATTCTTGGGGCACGATTGCGCTCACGTAATTACATTGGGCTGGCAAGGCACCAAAAATGGTGAACTCCTGTTGGGGGGCCGAACTGGCAAAATTTAACGTTCTGGTTACCTTTGATGATGGTATCCCGAAGGACCACGACATCTCGACAAGATCAGTTGCGGTGTACGTTGTTCAGCCCGAGGGACAAGGCGTGCCCGCGACTAGGTCACTCATTGGAAGCATCCTAGACGCACTCCAAACTTGTAAGCCTGGGCAAGTGATGGTCTTCACAAATCGAGCAGGGAATTCGAAAACATGACTTGCGCATTTTTTTTATTGCATGATTTGAGAGTTGCTTCACGCCTGCGCACTTCCTGAATTCCCTGCACAGTAAATATCGAAGGGACGACTAGTGGCTTCCGGAATTCCCCCTCATCTCGGTCTTCTCCCCCAAGTGAAATGCACACTTGGGGGAGAAGAAGGTCATTAGCGCGGGTAACCTAGATTCTTCATGGCTTCTGCCTATCTTGGAGTTTTGGCGTTGATGGGTGTTGCGGCCTTTATTTGTGGGCTGATGCTCACAATTTGCTGGCTGTTTGGGCCGCGGAACCGAACGCCTTATAAAGAGGCACCCTACGAATGCGGCGTGCAACCCATTGGGGACGTTCACGAACGTTTTCCCATCAAGTTCTACTTGGTTGCCATCATATTCATTCTCTTTGACATCGAAGCGGTTTTTCTGTGGAGCTGGTACACCGTATTCAAGAACTCCGATACCGAGTTCATGATCTACAGCTTTGTTGCCTTTCTTAGCTACATGGCCACTTGGATATTAGGCTACGTTTACGCAATTCGCGTGGGGGCAATAGATTGGGACGAGACTACGGCTCTCGCCCATGAGAAGCTGGGCGAAACCGCAGATACAGACTTAAAAGCCGCCTAAACCCCTTATGAGCGAAACTGAAACCCCCGAACTTGCTGAACCGGTAGTGATAGACCTACCCGAAGTGGCTCTCCTTAAAACAAAGGTGCCCGGCGCATTCCTCAAGGTTAAAGAAGATCGAGGACAGAAGTTTTTATGTGTTCAAAGATCGGCCATTGTGGAGGTGCTCACTGCCCTTCGTGACGATCCTGAACTGGCTTACACTTATTTCTCTGAGTGTTTAGGGGTGGATTACAGCACCTGGCCTCACGCCCGCGACTTTGCGGAGCGGTTTGAGGTGGTTTATAACCTCATGTCGCTAAAAGACTATCGGCGCATTATGGTTAAGGTTGGCGTAGATGATGGCCAGACCGTTCCCACGTCTAAGTCCGTTTTCTTGGGCGCGGAATACCCAGAGCGAGAGATTAATGACCTTTTCGGAATTGTTTTTGAGGGTAATCAGCAGTCCACTCGATTTTTATTGCCGGATGACTGGGTGGGTTTCCCCCTCCGAAAAGAGTATCCGCTGGGCGGAGAAGATGTTCGATTTGACCAGGGCGATAGAGGACCGGCGGTTGAAGATTTGATGAAACCCCACGCCGGCGAAAGCTTCATCGGCCGGACAGGATCCGACGAAGTTAGCGGTCGGTGAAGGTTAAATCATCGCCCCGAAAGCCGGTTTGTGATAGTTGCATGCGTCTAGATGCCTGAAATTTATCGATAAAAGACCGACGCTCCGGGAGCTGTCTACCCTATCTGTGTCCAAATCCGGCGGCCCCATTTGCGCGGTGCTCCGGAGCCAGCGGCTTCGGAGGGCGGCTGATTCTTGGCGGGATACTGCCAAGGCAGGTAACAACCCCGTAAATTTGCAAAACTTTCGTTGGCAATATTGAAAAAACACCATACAATACGGTTGCCTTCTTTCAAACGTTAACATTCAGTTAACAGTGAGGTGTTTTATGACTCGCCGCGCATTCACGCTTATTGAGCTTCTCGTTGTCATTGCGATCATCGCAATTCTCGCCGCCATCCTCTTCCCTGTCTTTGCCCAAGCCAAAGAAGCCGCCAAGAAAATTTCTGGCGTGGCTCAAGCCAAGCAGATGGGAACTGCGTTTATTCTCTACTCCACCGATACCGACGACAATTACGCCCGGCAAAGCCCAGTGGGACCGGATGGCGTGTATATCACAGATTTTAGTCACGCGATTCCGGCCGGTTGGGACTACCAACTCAACGAGGCCGCCGATGCTCAGGCATGGGGCAACTCTATTCAGCCTTATCTAAAAAATTTCAGCATGATGGCCGCACCCGGAATGCCCAGCTATAAATACAATGCGCCAGACGATAAAACCATCGTTCCCCCGTACGCAACCCCAAGGAAGAACTGGTTTAAGTCTAGCTACACCTTTAACGGACTGCTTAACACTTTTAATGCAACATCGGTGGGCGAACCTTCACGAATCGTTTTGATTTGGCAGGGTGAAGGCAAAGTTGCGGGCGAAGGCTACGCCAACTCTAGCCCCCTTTTAAAGTGCGATTCTGGCGTTGCAGAACCGTGCACGTTCAATCCGTCCGGCCCGCCCCAAGGGCATTCTTCGCTCAATAGTAATGGAACCGGTGACTACTGGTGGAACGGGCCCAATGCCAGCCCCGGCGTTAGCTTTGCTACTTATGGTCCCGGCATGACATTTGTTCATACCGATACTTCGGCTAAGTTTCAGCGCAATGGCTCTGACAAAGACACGACGGGAGCTAACGGCCCCCAGAAAAACTATTCAGATCCGTTTAGTCGATATAACTCGGCGGGTGCCCCTCAAGGCATGTGGGCATGCACTACAGACGGATCGACGGCTTATCGGTCGTTCTTCCGACCCGATGCTTCGTCGAACTACGAAATGATTGGTGGAGCCACCGCCAACAAATGCAATCCATGATCCTCGTGAAATCCGGAACTCGAGTCATGATGGTTGTCGCCGTAATCCTGGGAGCCTTTGCGCTCCCCGGATGCGGGGCATCGGAAGAGAAAGGGTTTGCGGGGCAGCCCAAGCCAGATATCAACCGAGACAATGGAACGCCTCCTCCCCGAGGCATTCGCGCCCAGGGTAACTAGGTTTAGCGCCAGATGGCTTATCAAACATCTGGCGCATTAAAGAAGCGGTGGGAAGTTTATTTCTATTGATTGAACTCTTTGATGATTTCTTTGGAGCCAATATCCCTCCATCAAGTCAACCTAGCTTGCCGAGCACACATCCTACATTCTAGTATTAGCCCTTGAAAATGCGTCGAAATAGCCTGTGTCAATCCAGAAATCAGCTTGGTTTGCGAGTTTTTTGCGTCTCCGAAAAATAATCTTCTGCATTTCGCGTTTTTTGCGTTACACTACGTAAGAACTGTTAACCTACGGTTAAGCAGAGGTGTTATATGCCACGAAAAGCTTTTACTCTAATTGAACTCTTGGTCGTCATTGCAATCATCGCCATTCTGGCCGCCATCCTCTTCCCGGTCTTCGCTCAGGCGAAAGAAGCCGCCAAGAAGACCGCGGCTCTCTCCAACGCTAAGCAGTTGGGCACTGCCTTTAATATCTACCTCACGGACTCAGATGACGTAATGCCGTTGGCGTTTGTTCTCCGACCGAACGGGGGAAAGATTGGTATTGGTGTAGGCATGCCCCTTCCCGCCAACAACGGCGTGCAGAACCCTGCCGGTAGCGGTATTTGGCAGACTCCGGGTCGAATTGAAATGGCTTCTGCCACGTGGTTCAACGCAATTCAGACCTACATGAAGAGCACCGAGCTGTTGATGCTCCCTGGTGCTCCTACTTCAACGATGTTCACCACCGATACGTTCATCTCGGGTGCTGGAATTTCCGCTCCTAAGGATGGGTCTTTGACGATGAACGGCTTCATGCACCGCTACAGTGCAACGGCGGTTGCTTCTCCTTCGGTTGCGGTTCTTGCTTGGCCCGGTCAAGGAAAGATTAACTTCCACGGTCGATTAAACGCCAACCCGGCGCTCGACTGCGGTAACACGGTTGATGACTGCCAGTTCAACCCGGGCGGCGGCGCCTCGGCAGTTCCCCTCTACGGCACCGCTTCTGGCGGCGACCACGGCGTGTGGTACTACGGACCGACTTACAACAGCTACTGGACCTACGGCAAGCGAATGCCGATCGTTCGAGTCGACTCGTCGGCCAAGGTTGTCCCCGTGGGTAGCGTCGTTCAGCCAAACGTTGGTGCTCCTGACAGTGGATTCACGGATCCGTTTGCAGAGATCGGCCCAGACGGCGGTATCGGCGACGGTAACGTTGGGTATTGGGGTTGCGACACCGGAGATCACGCCGCGACTGATGCTGGTGCAGATCAATACTGGTGCTACTTCCGACCGGATCGAACCAAGTAAGTTGATGAAATTTCAATCTATCTTGGTCTGCTCTGCACTCGGCCTCGTACTTGGACTCTGCAGCTTTGGCTGCGGAGCCAAGGATGAGGACCCTCAGATTAAGGTTCTGACGGGGAAGGATGCCACCGATGCGAGGTCTAAACTTCACAAGCCGATGGGAATGGGAGGTGGCGCACCAAGCGCTGCTCCTTCTAGTGCAGCAGCAAGCGACTAGGTTGTAGGTAAGTACAAAGAAAAGGGGCTCTCGACATATTTGTCGAGAGCCCCTTTTCATGTTTTGTGGGAGTTACGGGCTCGTCTTTTTGCTCGGTGGCTCAATCGGCGGCTTTGTGGGGGGCTTAATAGGACTTCCACTTATCACCGATTCCACTTGGATGGCATGTTTTTTCTTTGAGCGCCTGGCGGTAGAGGCATGCTTGGTCTTGGATTTTCCTGCTCGCAAATAGTTGACCATGATTTTGCTCGCGGAAATGTCTTTGTCTTTAACCGTGCCGAAAACCGAAACGTTAGAACCACCGGTGAGCGAACTCAACGGCAGACTTGCCCCGGCCTTGGTAATCGGCGCAGATCCAACGGTAACCGTATACATTCCTTTTCGGTTTGCCAACGTAAACGTGGTGGCCGTCGGCTTCCCCTTCACCAATCCGCTCACCTTGACCTCATCGGCTTGGCCCAAAGCCATGCAAGTAAGTGCCAACGCCAAAACAATCCCAATCTTCCTCATTCCCCGATTATGCATGGGTCTAGGCGGTAATCGGCGGATGACCGTGCCGTGGTCCGGTTGCCCCGGGATTGCCGATAATCATCCGGACTCGGGCACGAACATCCCGAGCCGACCGGCTTCGCCGACCTGTTTAGAATGCGACGGCGTAGCCGGTAGCCGGCGGATGACCCATGCCGACGTCCGGTTGCCCCGCAGTCGCCGTAAATCACCCGGCTTCGCCGACCTGTTTAGAATGCGACGGCGTAGCCGGTAGTCGGCGGATGACCCGTGCCGACGTCCGGTTGCCCCGCAGTCGCCGACAATCACCCGGACTCGGGCACGGTGATCCCGAGCCTACCGGCTCCGCCGACCTATTTGGGATTCGGTGCCGACGTCCGGTTGCCCCGAGCTCGCCGACAATCACCCGAGCTCGGGCACGGTCATCCCGAGCCTACCGGCTTCGCCGACCTGTTTGGGATTCGGCAGTGGACGACCGTGCCGACGCCCGGGTGCCCTGCGACAATCGTAAGCATCATCGGCAAAAAAGGCGATAACATCCACCAATGAATGGCTTCCGGGAGATTAAGCACCGGCTACCCGACGAGGCGTATGTCGGGAAGCGTACGGTTGCTTACACCTTATGCGTCAGAGACCACCGACGTCCATTTGTCGAGGAAAACATCGTTGATGTCTTTTCCCACAAACTTCGAATCTGTGCCGAAGCCCACCACTGTCTGGTGCCAATTTACTGCTTCATGCCCAACCACTTGCACATTCTCATCCAGGGCCGTGAGGAAAATTCAAGAATCAAGCAATCGATTGAGGAATTCAAATTCTCAACAGGTAGCTGGTTTCACGCGAATAAACCGGAATTGTCGTGGCAGAAGGACTATTACGACCACATTATCCGAAAGTCGCAAGACTGGCGAAATCAGGCCTTTTACATCTTCCAAAATCCCGTAAGAGCGGGCCTCGTGGCGGATCCTTATGACTATCCGTTTACGGGATCAATTGGTTTCAATTTGGGGGAAATGTTGCACGATTTATATGATTAATTGGGATTGCATATCGGATGACAGTCCCGACGTTTCGGGTTGCCCCGAGGTCGCCGACAATCACTCGGACTCGGGCACGAGCATCCCGAGCCTACCGGCTTCGCCGACCTGTTTGGGATGCGACGGCGTAGCCGGTAGTCGGCGGATGACCCGTGCCGACGTCCGGTTGCCCCGCGATAGCCGAAAATCACCCGGACTCGCCGAGCTAGCCTAATTCTCGCAATTTCTCTACGAATTCCACCAATGACATCGCGCCGAGGTCGCCACCTTCGCGGCTTCGAATGCCTACGGTGCCGGCTTCGATATCCTTGTCTCCGATGATGACCATATAAGGGACCTTTTGCAGTTGACTCTCCCGAATCTTCTTACCCAACGTCTCTCGGCGATCATCAATCGTGATTCGGAACCGATTCTCTCCGGCGGCCTCCAAGGGCTCGGCGGGATAGTGCGGCAAGTCGGGTTCTACGGCGGCGTGGGTGAAGCCGGGACCTCGCAGGGCCTGGGCCACGTCATAAGCCGCCTGAATATGCCGATCTGCGATCGGCAGAATTGCGATCTGTACCGGAGACAGCCAGAACGGAAATGCTCCCGCGTATTGTTCGGTGAGAAGGCCAATCATGCGCTCTAAAGATCCAAACGGAGCCCGGTGAATCATGATTGGGCGGTGAGGCTTGCTGTCCTCGCCAATGTATTCAAGTTCAAACCGCTCGGGTAGGTTGTAATCCACTTGCACGGTTCCCATTTGCCACTCTCGTCCGAGTGCATCTTTAATGATCAAGTCTAATTTAGGACCGTAAAACGCGGCGTCACCGGGCGAGACCTCGTACTCAAGATTGAGGCGCTGGCACGCAGATTCAATCGCAAGTTGGGCGGCTTTCCAATTGTCATCGTGCCCCACATATTTGCTGGAATTTGGATCTTTGGTGCCCAAGCGAACCCGATATTCCTTGAGACCTAACTTGGCAAGCACGGTTTGCATCAGGTCCACCACGCCCACAAACTCCTCTAAGAGTTGGTCTTCTCGCACAAACAGGTGGGCGTCATCTTGCGTGAACCCACGCGCCCGAAGGATGCCCGTGACTTCCCCGCTCTGCTCGTAACGGTAAACCGTGGCCACTTCGGCAAGGCGAACCGGAAGGTCTCGGTAACTGCGCATCTGAGACGCGTAGATTTCAATGTGAAACGGGCAGTTCATGGGCTTGAGAATATAGGTTTCTTTTTCTTCATCCTCCATAAACGGAAACATCTTGTCTCGGTAGTTAATAATGTGCCCAGACTTTTCGTACAGCTTAATGTTGGCAATGTGGGGAGTTGCCACGGGCTCGTATCCTCGCTTCATTTGTTCTTGATTCAAGAAGTCAGACATTGTCATTCGCAACTGGGCGCCCTTGGGTAACCACAAAGGCAGGCCCGTTCCCACGCGCGGAGAGAACATAAACAGGCCAAGTTCTTTACCCAGCACTCGGTGATCTCGCCGCTTGGCTTCCTCTAACATGTGAAGATGAGCTTCTAAGTCTTCTTTGACTTCAAACGCGGTGCCGTAGATTCGCGTGAGTTGCTTATTCTTAGCGTCGCCGCGCCAATAGGCCCCGGCCAAAGACATCAGCTTGAATACTTTGATTTCCTTAGTAGACTCCACGTGAGGTCCGCGACAAAGGTCCAAGAATCGGTGAGTGACGCCTTCGCGATCGGTCCTTTGCTGGTTGTAAAAGCTAATCGCCTCGCCCGCGGGAATGGCATCGAGAAGTTGCAATTTGTATTCGGCAACCGCCTCGCCCATTCCGGGGACCGAGTCGTCGAGGATCAGGCGTCGGGCTTCCTCTCGGGAGACTTCGGACCGCTCTATGCGCTGATCCAGCTTAGACAGCTCCTTCATTTTGGCTTCAATTTTCGCCAAATCGTCTTCGCGAATCGGTTCAACGAAATCGATATCGTAGTAGAAACCGTTCTCAATGGGAGGGCCAATGCTCAGCTTGGCACCCGGATAAAGTTCCGTAACGGCCTGCGCCAAAAGGTGCGCGGCGGAATGACGAAGACGGTAGAGATAACTCTCTTCGTAGGATTGTAGTGCCATGGTGATTTCCCCTCCCTTACAACGGGATTGATTTGTTTTCGAATCCCATTATGGCAAATCTTGACGAATTGAATAACGTGGGAGCGTCCGGTGAAACGGAGGTTGGGCAGTTGATTGGCCGACAGTAACGTTGACAGATCCGGTTCCTTCTCCCGCCTCGGGCGGGAGAAGGCTGGGATGAGGGTGGGGCGGCTGCCGAAACATATGGTGCCATCCGACCAACTTTGGAATGTTGGATATGCCAGCGTGAGAGCCGGATGGCGTGCGTTGAGAATTGAGTGACATTTGAGAGATGGTCATTGTTTGGAAGCCAGCAAACGTGCGGCCGCCTCTCGGCCCTGCCTCACACAGTCCGGAATTCCATTGCCTCGATAGGACGAACCAATGAAGTCGATTGGCAGGTCAGCCAATCCGTTTTCGATCTCAGCGAGGCGGAGAGTGTGCCCAATATCGTACTGCGCCATCGCCTTTGGCCATCGGTCGATTCGCCGCAAGGTGGGCGGCAGAACCGGCCGAATTATTTTGCCTAGGGCAGCTTCGGCTTCGCTCAGAAGTTCGCCGTCCGTTTTGCCGTCTACGTCGAGACCCCCTTCCCGGCCCATGAAGGCGCGCAAGAGGACGGCACCGTCTGGCGAGCGCCGCTCCCATTTGTTCGAGCTCCAGGTGCAGCCGGTGATGGCGCTTGGTTCGGAGAAGGGAACGAGGAAGCCGTTTCCATGGAGTCCGCTCGGGAATGCCTCGCTGGGGTAGGCGAGGGTCGCCACTGCGGTGGAGATGAATCGAATATTGCCAAGTTTCGCGGCAGCCAACGGCGCGACGGATTCCAGCAGCCGTGCGGTGACATAGGCGGGCACGGCGAGGATGAGGTGATCCGCGGCGAGTTCTTCACCGGTTTCCAGGCGAATTGCCAGCGATCCGCCCTGCCGTGATATCTCATTGGCCCGAGTCCCGTGAATGAGGCGAGCGCCCTCCAGTTCGGCCACGAGCTTCTGGATCAGCGACCCCATGCCGTTCCGCAGCGCGAGAAAGCCGACCTTCTGGCCCAGCTCTCCGACGGGACGCTTCATCGAAATCATCGCTTTGCTAAGGCTGCCGTAATCGCGTTCCATTCCCAAGTAGCCTGGGTAAAGCGCTTTCATGCTCAGCTTCTCCGGGTCGCCGGCATGGATTCCCGCCAGAAGGGGTTCGGCGACCAGCTCAGAGAACTTTCGCCCAAAGCGATGCCGGAAAAATGTCGCGATCGAAGGGTCGTCTTTGCCGACCTGGTCCACTTCCTTCTCGTGCAGAAATCGCTTCTTCGCTGCCGCGCCGAGAAATCCGACTTTTTCCAACGCCGCCGACGCCGTCGGCATCATCGTCGCGAGCGCACGGGGCACGGTGTGAAGCTTGCCTTTCACGAGGATCGAGAACTCGCTGGACCGTGGTTCAATAAGCTCGTCTGCTAAACCAAGTTCAATGATGAGATCCAGCGCCCACGGCTTAGTGCTGAAAATGGAGTCGGGTCCCTGCTCAATCAGGTACTCGCCCTCGCGCACCGTCTGAACCTTCCCCCCGAAGAAACCGGAGGCCTCAACGACGGTTACCGGTACACCTGCGTGGTGCAGATCATAGGCGGCACTCAGCCCCGCGATGCCTCCGCCAACGATCACCACGTGCTTCATCTTTTTCATAGAACCCGATTTAGACGGCGCGTGAACCTTCTCGGCAATGTTTAGCCAATAAATTGACGAAGGATTCAAACGGCCCTGCATGACTGCCGTTTAACTGGGGCAGGCAAATTCGATGATAGTTCGCGGTCTTGCTGGGAATCGGCGAGTCATTTACGCCAAAATCTCCTTCTTCTGGACTCGGAGACCACATAGACTTGATCGCGTTCCTCCCGTCACAGCCGCGTGTAAGCTATGCCGGACGCTCACACGAGAAACCCGGCGACCCGTGACCGGTTCCGCTCCGGCACGCGGAAAAAGCCCACCTAGGCTACCGCAAGCCAAGAACCATCTTTAATCGATTAGTTTCCTCCGTATTCGTCTGGCGGAGCCGGAACATTAAGCTTCGTGAAAAATGGCGCTACTCATGGACGAGACGACGACAACACGCCATGCGCCCGAACGGGAAATGCCAAATCTAAACGGCTTGCCCTACTTTCGCGCCCTCCAACATCTCGGCCAGCTGCCCGGCCAACGCATCCATAACAAGGGGATCGTCGTTGATGCACTCCGCCCGGCGGAAGTTGAGGCCGAGTTCCGCACACTTGTCTCGCGCCTCAATGCCGAGGTCGTAGAGCACCTCGAGGTGGTCAGAAACGAACCCAACTGTACAGCTGACGATGTTCTTATAGTTTGGCGCTTCGCGCTCGATCACGTCTAGGATGTCTGGGCCAAGCCAGGGCTCGCCGGTGGTGCTCGCACTTTGAAATCCGAAGACCCAGTTCGCCACGTTCGTGTCGTCGGCCACCAGTCGGCTTGTCATAAGCAATTCTTCAGCGTACGGATCACCCGCCGCAAGGATCTTCTCGGGGAGACTGTGGGCGGAGAAGATGACCAGGGTTTCATTCTGGTCTAGGCCCTGCATTGCCGTCTGGAGGTTGAGGGAGAGGGCTTTGATGAACTCGGGTAGCGTTCCCCAGCGCTGAAGCACCTCAAGTTGCATGTTGGGATTCGCTACGTCGCGGGCTTCAATCGCCGACTTTGTATATTTGGCCACGCTGAACGTTGAATAGTGGGGGGCGAGGATGACGCCGATTGCCTGCTCAATCCCATCTGCGGCCATCTGCTTCACCACTTCGGAGACAAAGGGATGGGTGTGCTTCGCGCCGATGTACAGCTTTGCATTGATGCCGCGCGTAGCCAACCCCTCCTGAATGAGTTTGGCTTGTCGCTCGGATATGGCGCGAAGGGGTGAGGGGCCGCCGATCGCCTCGTAGCGCGATCGCAAATCCTCCAATGCCTCGGGCGAAGGCGGCCTGCCGCGGCGGATATCGGTGTAGTACGGCAGAACCTCGTCCATCGAGGCCGGAGTGCCGTAGTGCATCACAAGAAGTCCAATCTTTGAAGCGATCATAATTTCACCAACATTTGTCCTCAAACTTTCGAATAAACCGTGTTTTGGACGACCTGCACCATCCGCTCCACATTTTCGATCGGGGTTTCTGGAAAGACGCCGTGGCCGAGGTTAAAAATGTGGCCAGGCAAATTCTCGCCCTCTCGGATTACCTTCTTCACCATCTGCTCTACGATTTCGGGATGGGTCAAAAGAGCGGCGGGGTCCAGATTCCCTTGCAACGGCAGATTTGGAACGCGTCGCCCCGCTTCCAACAGCGAGGTCCGCCAGTCAACCCCCAGAATGCTCGAACCCGATTCGGCCATGACCTCAAGAAGCGCGGAAGTGCCCGTCCCAAAGTAGATCGTGGGCACGCCAAGCGGCCGAAGCCCGTCGAAAATGCGCTTCATGTGGGGGAGCATGGATTCGCGAAACGTATCAGCATTAACTTGCCCAATCCAAGAGTCGAACACCTGAACCGCGTCTGCCCCGGCCCTAATCTGTGCGGTGAGATAACGCAGGACCACCTCGGATAACAACGACATCAACCGGTTCCAAAGCTCGGGCTCGGCGTACATCATCGTCTTCGTAAGCTTGAGATCCCGCGACGGCCCGCCTTCGATCAGGTAGGAGGCAAGGGTAAACGGCGCGCCGGTAAAGCCGATGAGCGGGACGTTCAATTCCTGCTTGAGAAGGCGAATCGACTCCATCACGTAGGGGAGGCCTTCATCCGCATCGAAAAGCCGGAGAAGGTCGAGGTCCCGAGCGTTCCGAACCGGATGCTCCACAACAGGGCCAACGCCTTCTTTGATCTCAAAAGCCGCCCCCATCGGGGTGAAGGGGACGGTCAGGTCCGAAAACAAAATCGCCGCGTCGAAGCCGAAACGTCGAATGGGCTGCAGGGTTGCCTCCACCGCGATTTCGGGCGTAGTGACTGCCTCAAGCATGGTTCGACCCTTGCGAATCTCACGATACTCGGGAAGGTAGCGTCCCGCCTGTCGCATCATCCAGATGGGCGGTCGGGCAGTTCTTTCGCCCCGACAGGCTTGGAGGAAAATAGAATCACTCACCTTTTCACCTCGCACCGGGCAGGCCCAAACGCCTCGATGATTCGATCAGTGTCTTGATGGGAGGCGGCCAAGATCCTTGGGGCCAGAGGGATCGGTCCAATGATGGCGGCGACCTGCTTCGCCAGCCTTGGCTTTCCCGCGCCGGTCACGGCGGCGGGCAGGTAGCCCTCCGTTTGGGGATTAAGCTTGGATGGAAGAGACTTTGGCGCCGTGACCATCAGTGGGCGAACTCCTCCGGTGTTCGATAGATACCGGTGATGAGGGGCGTGTCTCGAAGCGTATAACGACGTCCCTCAGTGTTGCGCAATTGTTGAACGAGGTCGGAGAATCGGGGCAGATCATGGGTTTCGTAGCTCACCACAAACTCCTGGTCCTGCAACCCGAATGAGTAAACGAGGAGTTGTTTGATGTCAAAGAACTGCTTACCAAGCTTGATGTGCTCGTTCATCATGCCCTGACGGGCATCCATGCTCATAAGGTACCAATCCTTTGTCTTGCTGAACGGGTAGACGATAAGATAGGGCGCGCGATCGCCTTCGAACGGGTCCATGTCCTGCTCACTCTTGCCTTTAGAATACGTCGATGGCTTGGTGAATCCCCAGAGCGATTGGGTGGGTCTGGTGAACTTGCGAAGATCCTCCAACGCGTTCGCGTACGCCGCAAACGCCATCCCCCCCTTCTCCGGCTCATCGGCTTCCCAAGCAGACCAGATCATAAAGTCGGCGTCTGATCTCGCCGGATACGAGCCATAGAAGTGCGACACCTGGGAGGCTTCCGCGATTTGTGAGGTGATCTTAGAACGGACGCTTTGCCGCTCCTTGGGATCCAAGTTCCAAAAGACGTCGGTAAAGGCGTAAGTTGCGAAGAGATTTAATATGCGGTCAGCCATTGGGCAGCCTCCAGAGCGTGGTAAGTGATGATGATATCCGCCCCTGCCCGTTTGAAGGCGAGGAGAGTTTCCAAAATGATTCGTTTTTCGTCAACCCAGCCGCGTTCGGCGGCGGCTTTAACCATTGCGTACTCTCCGCTGACGTTGTATACGGCAAGAGGGAGATCGGTTAATTCCCGGGCGCGACAAAGCACGTCGAGATAAGCGAGGCCAGGCTTGACCATCAGGATGTCCGCGCCCTCGTCGATATCCGCAATGAGCTCGCGGGTTGAGTGCCTGGCGTTGGCCGCGTCGTGCTGATAGGAGGCCCGGTCGCCAAAGGCGGGCGCGGAATCCGCCGCCTCGCGGAACGGGCCGTAGAACGCTGATGCGAACTTGGCTGAGTAGGCCATCACGGGTGTTTGTTCGAAGCCGTTCTTGTCTAGAGCCTGGCGTAAAGCAAAGACCTGGCCATCCATCATTGCGGACGGCGCGACGATGTCTGCACCCAGTTGGGCATGGGAGACCGCCATCTTGGCAAGCAGCTCCAGAGTGCCGTCGTTGTCGACCTCGTGCCCGTCCAAAATTCCACAGTGACCGTGCGGGGTGTAGGCGCAGACGCAGACGTCGGTCGCAACCACCATGCCCGGCGCGATGTCCTTGATCGCTTTGATCGCCTGCTGCACGACGCCGTTCGGCTCGTAGCAACTGGTGGCACCTTCGTCTTTGCGTGCCGGCAGTCCGAATAGAAGTATTCCGCCGATTCCAAGATGTTGCGCTTTCTTCACGGTATCGGCCAGCATCGAAGCCGGCAGGCGGTACTGCCCCGGCATAGAGAGGATGGGTTCGGGTGCGATAGCGGTTTCACTTACGAAAATCGGATAGATGAAATTGGCCGGGTCAAGCCTTGCTTCTCGGACTAGCGCCCGGAGCGCGGGGGTCCGCCGAAGCCGGCGGAGCCTTTCAAACATGCGCTTGCTCCACCAGTAAGGCTAAACCTACAAGCGCGTTGATCAAACCCTCTTCGGTGTAAGGATCGGCCACTGCCGCAACCTTGTAGCCCATGTCTGCCACTGCGTCAGCGGTTATCGGTCCGATGCACACGAGAAAGCTCCGGCTCATCCAGTCGAGCCCCAGGCGTTCCAACGTGCTTGCAACCGCGCGTGCCGATTCCGCGCTGGTCAAGGTGATGTATTCCGGCATCGGTTGTTCCACGTCGATATCCTCCCCGGTGGGAAGCGCATGGTACGCCGCGATCTCATCGGTCCACGCTCCTTTGCCGATAAGGTTCGTCCGCAGGTTCGGCCTCGCGTTATCGGCCCTCAAAAGCAGGAAACGTTTGCCCGAGACGTCCCCCAGTTCCTCTGCAAGTCGCTCGGAGACGAAAGACTGGGGAATGAGATCGGGGCGTCTGAATAGAGTCTCGCAGGCGCTACCGGTTTTTGGGCCGATTACGGCAATGTTTAGCGCGGAAATCTCACTGCGGGGAACCTGCAACATGTCCATTCGCTGGGCGATGGCCACAACTCCGTTGACGCTGGTAAACACCACCCAATCATAGGAAGACAGGCTTTTTAAAGCCGCATCCAGCACGCTTGTATCCTCGATGGGGGCGATCCTCATTGCAGGTAGCAGGGACGCCGTGGCACCAAGCCGCTGCAGGCTCCTGACCAAAGACTCCGCCTGTCCCTTCGGACGGGTAACGAGGACGCGCTTACCGGCCAACAAGGCGCTCATGAGACCACCTCGAGGTCCTTGAGAAGTTTGCGAGCGCCCTGAGATTCCAATTGGTCTGCCAGCACCTGTGCGGCTCCTTGCGGGTCGGCCGCCGGGCCGTGGAATGTGCCCCGCAAGACCCTCGATCCATCGGGCGATGCAATCAGTCCCGCCAGACTAAGCACCCCACCCGAAACCGTCCCTAGCGAAGCGATTGGCATTGAACATCCTCCGCCGAAGACCTTGAGGAAGGCACGCTCGGCGGTTGCGCAGAGCCGCGTCTCTGGGTCTTCGAATGAAGAAACCAAACCTTGGGAGGCGCGGTCCTCTGCGCGGGTTTCCAGCACCAAAACAGCCTGGCCCGGCGCGGGGAGCATCACCTCCAGAGACATCGGCGTCACCAGCAATTGGGCAAACTCTGATTCCTTCCACGTGTCCAACAATCCCAGCCGCTTGAGACCGGCGATAGCGAGAACGATGGCCCCATACTCACCCGAGAGTAGCTTTCGTAAGCGTGTGTCGACATTGCCTACCAGTGGTTTGTAGTGCAAATCGGGTCTCAGATGAGCAATCTGGGAGGTTCGCCTAATGCTGCCGGTTCCCACAATGCTGTTTGCACGCAGGTCTCCCAAGCCCTCTACCCGGCCGATAAGCGTATCGCGCGGGTCTTCGCGCTTTAGGTGCGCGGCAAGAGTTAGGCCAGCTATTCGCTCCACGGGAAGGTCCTTGAGGCAGTGGAGGCCAACGTCCACACGATGGTCAAGAATGGCTTCCTGGATTTCGCGCACAAAAGCGCCAATTTGGGTTCGCTCGCCCCGGTCGCCCGAGGTTTTAATGATCACGATCTCGACTTCGAGATCCTCGTGAAGTTCAGTCAGCGTATTCTTGACTTTCTCCGCCTGCGCCAGCGCCAACCGACTTCCACGGGTACCGAGTTTAAGCTTAGGGATACTGGGCCTCCTCCCCATTGAGATGAAACAATCTTTCTACAAGCCTGCGGTGGCCCTCAACCGCCATTTCGCCGTTCAGCTCGGCAAGCGGCGCTTCCAGAATGCCCTTCACTAGGCGCTTAGTAATCTCCTCGAGGAACTTGATCTCGTCGCCTCTGAGCTCCGGTTTGCGTTCGATCGCGTAGGCAACGCATTCGCTCCGAATGACCTCAGCCTTTCGAATGAGCGAGGAGATTGTGGGCCCAGCCGACCTCTTGAGAAGCGTGGCCTTAAACTTGGCGAGCTCTTCCGATACGATCTTCATCGCCGCCTGCACGCAACTGTTGCGCCGGCGCTCGTTATCGGAGCTGATGAGGCTGAGTTCGTCGATATCGACGAAGGCAAGGCCCACAATTTCTGCCGACCTTTGAACGTTGGGCGGCACGCCCATATCGATGACCGTCAGCGGCCTGCCGCCTCTTTGCGCCATGGTCTCCCGGAGCATTTGGGCGGTGATAAGGGGCGAAGGAACCGACGCGGTAGCGAACACGACGTCTGCGGATTGAAGCGCGGGCTCCAATTCATCCAGCCCTGCGACCGTTCCTGCGCAGGCGCTTGCTACTATTCCTGCGTTCGCGGGAGTCCGGTTTAGAACTAACACGTGGTTTGCGCCGGCTTCGTAAAGTTCCTTGGCGATGCGCTGAGCAATCCTGCCCGCACCGACGATGATTACCATCTTGTCCTTGAGATCGCCGGAAAGTTGCTTGGCTTCCCGCACCGCCAGAGTCCCGGTGGAAGTTACGCTACGGCAGAGATCAGTTTCTGACCGCACCCGTTTGCCTGCCTCGAGGGCGCGCTGAAGAAGGACGTCAAGGCCGGGACCGTTGGCACCCACTTCGGAGGCGATCCTCCAAGCCTCTTTGACTTGGGCGACGATCTCGGTTTCTCCGATAACCGCAGACTCCAGTCCGGCGCAGACTCTGAACAAGTGGCAAGCAACGCACATGCCGTTGCTCGCCGCTAGGTAAGGGCGAATGTCTTCTAAGCAGATGTCACAGACCTCACAGAGGGCCAGCTCCACAATGCGGGAATCGCCTCCGGAGAAATAGATTTCGGTGCGGTTGCAGGTCGAAAGGGCGGCGCATTCAGAGATGCCTTCTTGCCTGAGCGTTGTGAGCAGAAGCCGTAATCGGTCTCCACTCAGGCTAGCTTGGCCACGGACCCCAAGCGGCGCCGATTTGAAGTCCAGGCCGACCATGCCGTAGCTGTGGGCGCATTCGGATCTAACGAGATCTTTGGTTATGATACAACCGCCCCCTTCGCTACGCAAGCTCATACTTGGTTCGGGGCAAGAAGCCTGTTTTGCTAGTGAGGTGATATTCAAAGTTTAGTGCCAACTCCTGTGCCCCATGATTTATTCTGGGTCGTTTGGTGGCCGCCCAGATGGTCAAATTTAACGAACGTGCCTACGGGATGACGAAGGTGTATTCAAAACATCTAAATTACGGCGGGTAGATGGCTCAAACGAAGCCGCCCATTCTTTGCCGTGGATTCCAAGGAGTTGCGCAGTCGCGGGAAGGCAGGAGGGAATGGGAATGACTAAAAGCGGCCAACGAATTAGGTTAATTGAGATGGTTCACGCCTTTGAATGGGGGTTGAGAGCACCTTGGACAATGGCTTCAAGGATACTGCGGGCCAAAATGATTGCGCACTTCACAAAGCGGAAATAGACCGCTGGGGAAGAGGAGATCAATTTACGCCGGGAATCCCGGCGCAGTGGCAATGAGATACACCTGACCGTGATGGTAGGCGGGGTGGAAGGCAAGGCGGGCAAAAGCGCCTTCGCCGGTGATGATAGGCCCAAGGGCGCTTTTGATCTCCACGGCAAAATGTTCCGGACTCGGTGAAACAATCACGGGCTCTACGTGGTGATAAGCGGTTTCTAGCGCCTGGTGAACCAACTCGGGCGTGATCTCGGAATCTGCAAACGGAAACGGATGGTCGTTGACCACGCCCTCGGTTGCCGCCTTGGCCAAACGAGCCATGTCCACATCCAGCATGTCGCCCTTGAGTTGAGAGATGAACCAGACTTCTACCCCCGCCACATGGAGAGCGCACTGACCAATACTCAGCGCAGCTGGGTGCAGTTTCCAGTTCAACTGTTCCCCCGATAACCCTTTCACGGAGTCGTTGAATCGTTGTCGGGAAAGACGCCAAGACTGAATGAATTCACTCATTACCAGACGTTACCCGGCAATTTCAGTGAATCAGCACGCGTTTCCACACGCCAAACCGGCGGTCCGTGCGAGGGTCAAACATTTGCATTGAATTGCCCCCGGCTTTGAGCCTGAGCGGTATGGGCTTTGGCCGTGGAATCAACAAACGGCCGTCGGCAGCTAAACCTTTAAAATTGAAGGTGAGCAGCTCCCCGTCTCGGGTGTACTTGCCGGTCCCCATCCAGTTGCGACCACTGTGACAGGCTAAATCAAACGTTTCGTCGTTCCTAAGGCGGATTCGGCAATCGGCGGCGTCATCTATAGGGAAAGGCCCGCGCCAAGCGCCTTCTGTATCTTGACCGGTGCAACCCACAATTAGGCCGACGAACAGAAATAACCCAAGCCACCTAGGCCACAATTTGAGGGGTGCGCACAAATTCAATATGAGCTTAACCATACCTATCGCCCACGACTTTATCTGTCCCTGGTGCTGGGTTGGGTTGGTACAAGTAAAAAGACTTCGAGAAGAATATGGCGTAGAGTTTGATTGGCAAGGCTACGAACTCTGGCCGGAAGAATTAGAATGGCCCGAATCTACGCCGGCGAAACCGGAGCCGGAAAGCACTCGGCCCCCTCGGCCGCCCGTCCCTAACCGATTTGAATTTATTCTGGCGGCGGATGGAATGGTGATGCCCACGGTCACACGGCCCAAACGTATGCGGACTCACAACGCGCACGAAGCGGTGGAGTTTGCGAAGACGGTGGGCAAAGCCAACGAAATGAATGAGGCCCTCTACCGCGCTCTATGGGAAGAGGGACGGGAAATAAACCAGGTTGACGTGATTCGAGACCTAGCCGCGTCCATCGTGCCCGACGTGGAAGCGCTGATTGCAGCCGTAGAGTCGCGGGCATTTAAGCACAAAATTGTGGGGTTTGACGACCCCGCTTATGACTTGGGCATTTACAACGTTCCTACATTCTTCATCGGTGAAGACCGCTTGGTGGAGCAACCGTATTCCGTTCTCCGGTCAAAGGTTGCCAATCAACTCGGGTTAGATCCGACCGACGCCATTTACCTAAACCTGGCGTTTCCCGCCGCAACTCAAGATAGACCCTATGTGTATCTCAACATGGTGACCACCATCGACGGGAAAATTCTGTCTGGGGAGCGAAATGAGCCGGTGCACGACCTGGGTTCGGCGCGGGATCACCGCCTCATGCAACTGATCGAAGGGTCGGCTGATGCGGTAATTGTTGGTGCCCAAACCCTGCGATCAACTTCCAAAAACTGGAACCCCAAACCCCGAATCCGCCTTGTGGTTTCTTCCCACGGAGACCTTCCGTATGACGCCAAGTTTTTCACTGAGGGCGAAGCTTACGTGGTGTCTTTTGATTCCGCGCCGCTCAAGTGTCCAAGTTCGGTTAAGACATTGAGAGTGGGCAAAGATTCGTTGGACCTTCGGTTATTTCTCAGCAAACTCAAGTCGGAACTGGGAGTAGAGCGGCTCCTGGGAATGGGTGGTAGCGAACTT
Organism: Fimbriimonadales bacterium; assembly: GCA_038212035.1. Lineage (GTDB taxonomy): Bacteria > Armatimonadota > Fimbriimonadia > Fimbriimonadales > Fimbriimonadaceae > Fimbriimonas. The sequence goes on along the minus strand of JBBQUZ010000002.1, from coordinate 5,971 downwards.
AATGCGCAACTTCTTAAGCTGGACCTGGTGGACGAACTGTTCTGGACGGTGGCACCCAAAGTGAAGTTAGGCAGAGACGTGCCCACGTACGCCGACGGCGAGCCGCTTGACCGCGCGAGCATTCTTAGGTTTGAGATCGTAGAACAACACGTAGTGAACAATGAGCTTTTTGTAAGATATCGGCGGAGTAAAACCCTTGGCCATTAGCCAGGACCCTGATCCGAATTCACTCCTGGCGGATGAGCTGACGGAGTTGGAAACAATCCGGGAGTCCGCCAATGCGCGTGCGGCGGTGCGAGTTAAGCGCCCGCTCGCTCCCTCTACATACTTATTGCGAAATGCCGGAAAGACCTTGCCGCTCACGGCGGTAATCATGTTTGCGGTTTTGTTGGTGGCCGCGATTATTGCGCTGGTTAATTCCATTCCCTACTCCGTGCGCACCATCTACATCTATTCCCGCGAGATGCTGGGAATTGGGCCGCGCGGCGACCCCGAAGGGACGCAGGTGGTTCTCAACCGGATCAGGCGTGAAAGTCCCGTACATCTCAATAGAATCATGGTTTGCCGGGCCACTAGCACTCAGGTCAACAGCATTGTGGGCCCGTGGCCGTTTGTGGTACTGGGCTTGGGGCAAGATGACATTCGCTACTACTTGCAGCGCCAGGGCGTAAAAGCAATTGAAGGGCGCCTCCCAAAAGCCGGCGAGGCAGAGGCTTTGGTAAGCCGACCGGTTGCGTTGAACTTGGGCCTCAAAATTGGGAGCAACGTACAAGGGCCAGAAGTCGAGAACAGTTATTCGCCCCTTAACGTGAAGGTGGTTGGAATTGCGGAAACTTCTCGGTGGATTATGCTGAACACAATTGAATATCAGCGGCTCCACCACTTTCCTCCGATTGATCTCGGATTGGTGTTTGCCGACAACCTGAAGGACCAAAACACGCTAGACCATTGGGCGGAAAAACGTTTTAAGGGCAAGCGGACCCAGGTTTTTGCGTTCTTTCAGGTGGATCGCACCACCGACAAAATGTTTAACACGCTGTATCAGATTCTTAATGTGGTCATCGGGATGATGGTTCTGGTGATTACCTTTATGATGGGGATGCTCATCAACATTTATCAGACGCAGAGGCTGGTGGAATTTGGGCTGTTACAGGCAATTGGCTACACCCGAAAACGGCTATTCAAACGGACGGTTCAAGAATCGATTGTGGTGGTGATTGCGGGTTGGATTTTGGGCACCGCCACCGCTTTCGGAATTCTAAACTTGGTGAAAATCTATGTGATGGACCCTCATGCTTACGCGATTAACACCCTAGACCCCACGGCGTTTTGGTACACGGTTCCCATCCCGTTTGCGATCATGGTGGTCGCGTTTGTCACGGTGGTGATTAGGTTCCGGCAGTTTGACCCCGTGAGCATTGTTGAGCGGAGGTTAGTTTGATTACCGCCGACCGCGCGACATTGCAATACATGGATCAGGGGCGTCCGCTGTTTGCCTGTCGGGACATTTCCGTAAGCGTTTATTCGGGTGAGTTCCTCGGAATATTGGGGCCGTCTGGTTCGGGAAAATCTTCGCTTTTGTATATGTTAAGCGGATTAAAAATACCCACATCTGGAGAGGTTCGATATGGGGATGTGGTGCTGAGTCGTTTGGCCGAGGAGGAGCGATCTACCCTAAGACTCCGTGATTTTGGGTTTGTGTTTCAGCAACCGTATTTGTTAGGCTATCTTACGGCGTTGGAAAACGTTATGGTCGCCGTTCCGGATGGGGGCGATGTGGAATTTGAAGCCAGGGAGCTTCTGAATCAGCTAGGTTTAAGCAACAAAACCCACCGACATCCGCACGAGCTAAGCGGCGGCGAGCGTCAGCGAGTTTGCGTGGCGAGGGCGCTACTGGGACAGCCTAAAGTGGTTTTCGCGGACGAGCCCACGGCGTCGCTTGACCATACAAACGGCGCGGAAGTGGTCAGATTGCTCAATCACTTTAGAGGCGCGGGCTCTTTGGTAATGGTAACTCACGACCCATCTATGCTCGCCCAAGCTGATCGAATTGTTCGGTTAGAAGACGGAGTGATTGCCGACTCTTCGATCAGCGGGTGAACTCCGGCGCTTTTTTACGGCACTCACGCATGATGAACAAACTCTGGCCACTGGCGGCTTTGGTAGTGGGTGGCTGTGCCGAGAAAGGCGAATGGGTGGATGCAAACGTAGCGGCGGTGCCACATGGACAAGCATTGTTCGTAAGTGGCCGTGGGGTTGGATTTTGCTCCGTGGGTTCCACCGATTCTAAGGCCCTGGAAGTTACCGACTATCGCAATGCCATCCCTCATAAGATGCCGATGCAAGATCTCCGAGTGGGCATGAAGTTGCGGGTCCGTTTTACCGGGCAGGTTGCCGATTCTTATCCCGGCCAAATTCATGCCTACGAAGTTCGGGTTGTGGGCAATGTGGACCCCTCGTTCCACGCCCCATCCTTCCCGACCCGGCCGTGATGGAATTCACAGATAGTCCGCGCTGCGCATCTTTCGGCAAAATAATCAACTACTCCCGGGTGATGGGAGTCTTTGTGGCCACCGCAGAAGAAATCAACCGTGCCGCGTCCCTTGACTCTAGGCAATACACTCGTTCATAATCTTAAAGCTGTCCTACGCGAACTCGCGGCTTGTGCGGCGAATGAGGGAATACCATGGCAAAGAAAAGCGAAGCCAGAGAAATTATCCGGGTGGTTTGCACCGAGGACCAGAAAAACTATTACACGACCACCAAGAACAAGCGTAATACTACAGAACGTCTTGAACTGATGAAGTACAACCCAAGACTCAGAAAGCACACGCTTCACCGAGAGAAGAAATAACCCGGCTCATCAAAGCACGGAAGAAATAAGAAATGCCTAATCCAAAAAGACGCCATAGCCACCAGCGCACCGCGCTTCGCCGAACCCACTACGTGGCCATCATGCCCGAGATTCAGGTGAACAAGCAGGTCGGCGGAGAGCCTTACGTTCTCCGTGGTTGCGCTTCTCCCGACGGCTACTACAAGGGCCGTCGCCTTCCTGGTTTCAAAGACTGATTCGATTAAACTCACTTCCATGCCCCCCTTTCCACTGGAGTGGCGAGGGGGGTTCTGGTTTATCAATCGATGATTGTTGAACTGACGGTCGAAAATCTCGCGATCATTGATCGTACCCAGCTGAGTCTCGGTCCGGGGTTTACGGTGCTTACGGGCGAAACCGGAGCGGGAAAATCGCTATTAATTGATGCCCTAGAACTCGCCCTTGGCGAGCGGGCCGATTCTGAACTGGTGCGCACCGGTTCCGTGAGCGCCAAGGTTCACGTGGCCCTCAATTTGGCGGGGCGCCAAGACCTCAAGAACCAATTTGAGGAATCGGGGGTTAGCGCCCAAGACGACATTCTCACCATCGAGCGCGAAGTCTTTGCCGAGGGTAGATCACAAGCCCGCATTAACGGAAAAATCGCAACTGCTGGCGTGCTCAAACGGATGGGGCAAGAACTCATCGACCTGCACGGCCAGCACGACCACCAAAGCCTTTTAGCTCCTGAACGCCACGTAGACTATCTGGATAGCTGGATCGGTAGCGAAGCCATCGCGTTACGAGATTTAGTGAGAGCGGCTGCAGAAAGGCTTACCGACGCCGAGCAACGCTTGCGATCTATTCAACGTGGATTGAGAGATCGTGAGCATAGATTAGACCTCCTCACCTTTCAGATCGGGGAGATTGAAGCGGTTTCGCCGCTCCCCGGAGAGTGGGTTGACCTGGAGGCCCAACTAAGCCGACTTAAGAACACTGAGCGCTTAACCGAGGCCGCCTTTGCCGCGCTTAATGCCCTGGCCGACAGCGAATCCAACGCCCGAGACCTTATTGCCGTGGCCGCCCAAAATCTGGTCACCGTTAAACGATTTGATCCGACCGTAGAATCACTTACCGGTGCCTTAGAAGAAGCGGCGATCTTACTGGAAGATGCCCTCCACCTCATCAGAGGTTATGCAGATGAACTAGACGCCAACCCTTCCGCCCTAGAAGACGTTGCGGCTCGGATTGATGCGCTGAAGCGCCTGAGAAGAAAATACGGCGAAGATGAATCGAGAATTCTGGAATTTCTTGCGGAGGCGAAGACGGAACTTGAGATGCTCACTGACGGTTCCGGCACGGTGGAGGAGCTCCAAGACAAAGTAGACGCTGCGCTACGAGAACTGAATTCCGTGGCGCGGCAACTTTCAACGAGAAGAAAATCTGGGGCAGATGAATTCAGTGATTTGGTCCAAACCCAACTGAGGGACTTGGCCATGGACCGCGCACTTTTTGGCGTTTCCTTCCTGGAAAAGCCAGCGGATGCCAAGGGGATTGACACGGTGGATTTTGTTTTTAGCGCCAACGCAGGCGAACCGCCAAGGCCGCTCGCCCGGATTGCCAGTGGCGGCGAAGTGAGCCGGGTAATGCTTTCCATAAAGACTGCGATGGCGGGCCGCGGGGGGGTTCCCACCCTTATATTCGACGAGGTGGATACCGGACTCGGGGGCCGAGCGGCGGCAGCCGTCGCGCGGAAGCTGGAAGAATTGGCTGAGTTCCGGCAGGTTTTGGTGATTAGCCACCTGCCCCAGATTGCGGCCCGTGCGAATCGTCATTTTCGAATAGAAAAGCGAGAGGTCAACGGCCGAGTGACCACCGACGTTCACGAGCTCTCGTTTGAGCAGAGGGTGGAAGAAATCGCCCGAATGTTGGCGGGAGATGACGTGAGCGAGGGTGCCCGCGCCAACGCGCGCGAACTCTTAGCCAACCGATTGGCGTCTGCAATATAAGCACGGTCTCGCCGTTCATGGAACCTTTTAAAGAGAAAACCGTCGGTTGCGCTCTCGCCACCGGAGTCACGCTCATCATCTGCTCGCTGGGATTAACCTGGCTGTTCTCGGTGGCGGGAATATATCGCGGAACCTATACTCGTGAACCAATAACCAACAAGGTCACCGATGCGGGCACGCTTAACCTGCTTACGATCACGTTCATCGTCATCGGCGTACTCATCGCGGGTGGGGCAATTGCCTACGGCCTTTGGCTCAACGCAAACCGAGCGAACGGGCCGCGTAAATTGTGGGAAGGGGTCCGCGTGGTGGCTCGGTACGGATACAGCGGTGATGGCGTTTTGCTCGTATCAGAATGGGAGCTAGAAGTAGCGGATAACCCTAAATATTACGTTAGGCTCCTCTTGCCTGATGGTCACCAAGATGAGTTTGAATGCACACCTTCGGTTTTTTTCCATGCCGGAGAAGGAATGGTGGGAGATGCAGAAGTGCAGTCCAAATGGTTAGGCCATTTTCGTCCCCACATCGGCGTCCCAAATCCTGCTTCCGGTCCCTCCGGGGTGGGTTAACCCTCATATACGTTTAGTTAGGCCAGTTGTAAAACTCCCAAAACGGAGCACTTGGATCTCTATTTTGAACCTAAGCAGGCAACGGAATTCTTTTCTATGCCTAGTTTTGTAATTGGCTCAGTTAGGCCCCGACACGTTGAATTACCTTGGCGGTCTGCGCCTCCAGTACGTTAAATTGGTACAACTGAGACCCATGAAATCGAGCTAAAGGAGCCTAAATAAATGTATCTGTGGCGCCAAGCCGGATCGGTCAGCAACGATGTTGGTTATCTGGAACCGGCCCTAGAATCTAGCAATCGACTTGTCGGCAAGTACGTGCTTGTCCGCGCCCAGCCCTCCCCTCATATACATTTAGTTAGACACCTTAAGGGCCATCTTATCGGTTCTTTGTGAATCGATCTAACGTGATTAAGGAGCAGACAACCAAGACAATTCACCCGGTTGAGGCATAACTAAATGTATATCAGCCCTCCCCTGTCCCGGCAGGGACTTTCCCAGAGTAGCCTGGCATTAGCCTGGTGCCATGCCAGGGTTGGTCATCAATAAGTTTGTTCCCCGGCAGGGGCACCAGAACCTTTCGGTCA
>JBBQUZ010000001.1:0-164443 GCA_038212035.1 Fimbriimonadales bacterium | reverse complement strand
CAGAGCATTTCTTGAAGCGGCCGAGGCGTTGCTGTATAAAATGGTCGGCAACGGCATCCCCCCGGTCACATGGTGAAACTTGGGACCGCGAAGAGCTTCGATGGGAGGACGTCTGGGAAATTAAATTGGTGGACTCGGGCTCGGGCTTGCCGATGGTTTATGCTGTGATATCTGGGGGTTCTGTGTGTTTGGTCGGTGAGGATTGAATCCGGTGACCACTTCATCACGAACGCCATTTACTACGAAGGGAGAAGGGTCTGTAATTTAAACCATGCAAAACGAGAACTATTACAAGTGCATAACCTATTCTGAGGCCCTTTCCGGGAGATTTGCGGGTGAGTTCACCTTTCATGATGGGCGGCTTATCGGCATCGATTATAAAGGTTTGAATGAGATTAAGATGCAACTCTTCGTGTCCGGTGGGCTTGCAGAAGGGGTACCTAACGTTCAAGTTGAATTGACGCTTCGAGATGTTCAACTTTTCCAATACACGTTTTCTGAAGAACCAATTTGGGACCTCGTAGAGCTTCGTAGGGAGGACGCCTGGGAGATTAAAATGGTGGACTCTCGATCGGGCTTACCGAAGGTTTATGCCGTAATATCTGGCGGTTCTGTGTGTTTGGTCGGCGAGGATTGAATTCGGTGACCACTTAATCGGGAACCTGCATTCAGTCAATCCAAATCCCCCTGCCCGCGGCACGGATATCCGCGGACTCCCGAATAGGTCGGCGAAGCCGCTAGCCTCGGGATGATTTTGCCCGAGTCCGGGTGCTTGTCGGTGATCGCGGGGCAACCGGACGTCGGCACGGATCATCAGACGACTACCGGCTACGCCGTCCAATCCCAAATAGGTCGGCGAAGCCGGTAGCCTCGGGATGATTTTGCCCGAGTCCGGGTGATCGTTGGTCATCGCCGGGCACCCGGACGGCGGCACGGACATCCGCGGTCTACACGCTTCGCGTAATTCATTGCCGTGGCGGGTCAAGGGGTCGGTTTGGTGATCTCGTACCACACGGTGTGATATTTGTCTCCGGTGAGGAATCTAAGTTGACCCTCTCGATAGGTACTGGGAACGGTTGCCTTGCGGTTTCCATTTCCGTCCAGGGCATAAACTTTTCTCGGGCTGTCTGTTTTTAAGGAAAGAATCGCCGGGATACCTTCGGCGACGGTTGGCGCGGAACCCCAGTTTTTGTTTACGCTGCTGCGCGCCTCGTTCCAGATCATTCCCGTATTTTCTACTCGCCCTACCATGGTAAGTAAAGCTCTGGATGTGGACGGCAGTGGCCTTCCGTCGGTTGCGGTTAGCGTGACGGCGGCGAACTTGTTGCCAAAGGCAGGGAAGCTGGCGATGAAGTCATTCATGGTGACCGCTTGCCCTCCCACAAACCCAATAATTGCTTTTACAGACGGTGAATCGGCTTGATAAACCACTCCGGTGGGCCGTCTTTCCGCCTTAATCGATGACCGAAGGTCGGTGACGAAACCCGATTTTACGACTTGGGGTTTCTTCACATCGGCTGCTTCAATCGAAACCCGAGTGTCATACAAGTTGGGAGTAGTTCCAACTCCCGCCCAAGCCGCTCCCGCAGAAGTTGCAAGTTTCCAAGGCTCCGGTGGGAGCTCCAGAGTAGCCCTCGACGGAGCCGAGAACACCAAGGAGTTTCGGAAAATGAGGGCTGCCGACGGGAAGAAGGCTTTCTTGGCGGGGTTACTACCCACGGGAAAGAATCCCTGAATTCGGGAAGCGTCCTCACCTTCGCCGTATCTGCCGTAATCAAATAAATACAGGATGTCCCAGTCTTGAAGCGCGGCAAATGTGGAAAGAAGCGGAAGGCATTCGGCCTGAAAGTCATTCGGGGCGGGATGGTTGTATTCCGAGACAGAATACGGCTTCCCATCGATTCTGGCCCATGCCAAGTTGCCCAGTTCACCAAAGCCCGTGTCCATGTTTTTGACCATGGGCGTATTGTCAATCAGCCAATCTGTTTCACTCCATGCCGCTTTGGGAAACGTGGGATGAGCGTAATAGGCGTGGTTATCCGCAAAGGAACTTGGGGCTTCTCTTCCCAGTGAAGTGAGGCCACCCCAAGCCACCTGGGTATCGATGATGTTGCATCGAAATCCCAGCGTCTGGGTCAGGTATTTGCGCATCTCGTCGCCGTAATTGCGTTCAGTATCGGCAAGAAAGTGGGTGAAATCGTCGCGCTGCATTCGGGTGGCGTCAGAACTGAACGTGACGTTATGGGAGGTCAGCGATTGGCCCGCTTTAAGGCCACCGCCCGCACTTCCTTCGGTGAGCCGCAGAGAATCCATCGAAACGGTTCCGGGCTGATCTCCGAGCATAAAGGCAATACGGTTGTGTTGGTCTACCCCTTGGCCTTGAGTGAACGAGGTCGTGACGGTACGCCATTCGGTTCCCAGGTCCAGGGAATTACTTAGGCCGGTGTTATGCCAATCAGGCTGGTCGAGTGACGAGTAAACGAGCATTTTTCGGGCCTCGTTGGACTTGGCCCGAAACGAGAGCGTGTAATCGACGCCATTCTTGAGGTTGAGCCCCTTGAGGTGAGCTTGAACGTGCCAATTGACTCCGTCCACGCGCTGGACTCGGATCTCGACGGCCGGCGCGGCTCCGGAAACCGGGGTTTGGGAAAGGTCGGCGAGGCTTGCGCCCTGCGCCTCGTAGGTCCACTGGTTTCGGTCGCTCAGTCGGTTAATGGTACTTGGTGCTGTACTTCCTTGCCAAGCGGTTTCCAGCTTAGCATCGGTACCGTATCGCTTACTCAGCCAGTCGTTCCACAGGCTAACCAGTTCGCCCAGAAATGGCTCAGGCAAATTGGCCAATCCGGTTACCGTAGGTTCCCAAGGGGCTCCGACTAACGAATTCTCGTTGTTGATTTCGATGACGGCAACCGCAGGATCGTCTTTGTAAGCGAGGCCGGTGTATTTGTTCTTGCGGTCCAGGAGGTCCTTGGCGTATTTCATTTGGAGTTCGATCATTCGCCGATCAAACTTGTCTACCCGTTTGGCGTAATCGGTAAGTTGCTTTACCGATGCAGGGAAGCCCATTTCGGGCAAATAGTTCCGGGTGGTTTGTAGATTTAGGTTGGAGTAAATTCCCTTCTTTTTGAGCGCAGCCACCAGATAGTCCAGTTTGTCCAGCTGGTTGGGATCAATCTCCAACCAGATTTTGTCGGACTTCCAAATAAATCCGCCGTCTTTATCCCAGTTGTTCTGAAGGTGGTGAAATCGAACGATGTTAATGCCCATCTTTGCGAGATGGGCCGCCACGCGGTCAGCGTCGGCATGACTCGGAAATGCGGCTTTGCCGGTGAGATTAACGCCAAAGAAGCGCACCCGCCGACCGGTTTGCTCCTCGACGAAATGGCCGTATTTGGTAACAATACGCCCATTCTTTCCCGCGGGCATCGCGTTGAGAAAGCTCACGTCAGTGGCCGTATCCGGCACCGCGTCATCCCAAGGAATGACAAAGGGAAACATCGGAGGACTCCCAGACTCGGTTTGGGGAGGAAATACGGCGAGGAGGGCGAGACATGCGCCAAGCATAGTTGCTTATGTTAGACGGTTCAGCCCAATCAAGGAGTTTGGGGCTGACTTACGCCGAGGCCCCACAGAAGCCGTTGCCGATAATGTTCGTCGGGACGAGAATGGATTCGCTCAATTTGAACTTGAGTCATGGGGTTGAGCTTTTGCCCGCTGGCCAAAGCGGCCAGCCAAACCCGGGCCGATTTCACCGACATCGTCATGGCGCTTTTTACTTCGGCGGCGTTGCGCCCCATGGTGATGAGGCCATGGTTTTGAAGCCAAATCGTCTTGGGAATGGTCCCAAAGTTTTTGGCGTATTCCTGAACCGCATCTTTAATCGCCCGGGCCAAGGGGAGTCCGGGGTCCGTGTAGGGAACTAAGCAGGCGGCGGGACCGCAACACACGACTTCGTCGGGAAAGAGACGTTGTTGCGCAATCTCGGAAACGTTCTGCAGGCACAGGAGGCTGAGCAATGGCGTGGGATGGGTGTGTCCCACGATCGTCACTTCGGGGAGTCCCAGCAGGTAGGCGTGCATAAAAGTTTCCACGCTGGGCATCAGCGGTCCGTCGGGATTTGAGCGGCTAAGCGCGAGTAAGTTGCGAACCTCATGATCGTCTAAGCCGCCCTCCATAGCTTCGCGGATCGGACCGAACTTCACGTTCACAAATCCGTCTTCGCCGATGTTGCACATGGAGTAACCGCTGGCCTTTACCCAAAACGAATCGGCATCCGCCCGAGCGCTCACGTTGCCTTCGGCCAAGATGGCCAGATCTTCCTCAGGCCGTCCGAGATCTTGGGCGAGGCGAGTGGCTTCTTGAAGGGGCGAATTCACCACTGAATTATGGTGGATGCTTTCGAGCTGCTTTCATTTCAAGACAGTTATCGGGTCCACCTTAACCGGAGCTTAACAACCATTTGATACATTAAGCAGGTTACGGGAGATTTAGTTATGCATACAAGACGTGCCTTTACGCTTATCGAACTCTTGGTGGTCATTGCCATCATCGCTATTCTTGCCGCGATTTTGTTCCCGGTGTTTGCCCAAGCAAAGGAGGCGGCCAAAAAGACCCAGGACCTCAGCAACGCCAAGCAGATTGGTTTGGGAATGCATCTATACATCAATGACAATGATGATGTGACGCCTACGGTCTACACGTTTAGCGATGGCACTTCGGTGGATACGTACCAAACGTTTCAGCCGTATCTCAAGAACATGGGGGTTTTCTTCTCCCCAAGTTGGACCTTGGACAGCCCTACTCAGTGTCCCAATGCCAACACACCCGCCGGCCAATTTGTGCCCGTTGAAAAAACTCGATGTCTTGGCTTTGGTTACAACTGGGGCTTTGGAATATGGGCGGGTGGCGCGTTAGTGGGCAACGAACGAGACAATGCGGACGGTAGCGGAACCAATCTGCCCGGCATCGGTGCGACGTCAGTGGATGCTCCGGCCCAACTGGCGGCATTTGGGGGCACGTACAATGGGCGACGGTACACGATCAGCGCTATCGGTTCCATTTTTCAGCTTTACGATGGGGCAGAGAAGAACAGCGGGTTGCGATACGGTGGCAAGATGAACTTTAATTTTGTGGACGGCCACGCTAAGTCAGTGCAACTCCAAGGCTATACCTACAACCCGGCGGCTTCGCCTAAAGGTAACGGCTACATTGGGGTTCCGGCCAAGACTGAAGAAATTTCTAAGTTTTTCTGTTCAACCGACACGGTCAGCGTTTCCCCGGCGCGGCTTGGGCTTCCCTTGCCAGACATGGGTTGCAAAGCCTTCATTGATCTCACCATGAGCGGTGCACTGGCGCCTTTGACTAAATGGCCAAACTAAGCTAATCGGCGCCTAGTTTGCCTATCAGTTCCGAAAGCCCTTCCCAGCGGTGATTCGTTAATGCGGGCGGAAGGGCTATGCGCAATGTTGCGAGGTAATTTGCAGAGGACTAACTGCTTGCTCTACATCTTTTCTGGTGAGCTGATTCCCAAGAGTTCCAGGCTGGAGGCTAGGGTTTGGCGGGCCGCTTGGCAGAGGCCGAGGCGGGCTTGGGAGAGGGCGGGTTCTTCGGGCTGGATCACCCGGCATTGATCGTAGAAGTGATGGTAAGTCCGCGCTAGTTCGGTGGCGTAGGTGGTGATACGGTGAACGCCGTAATCTTCCGCGCAGCGCACCACCTCATTGGGCAGGTCCAGAATCTTTCGAATCAGGGTTTGCTCCTTAGGATGAACCAGTAACGCGGCTTGATCTACGGTGAGTTGAGTTGGCAAACTCAAACCTTCGGCCTGGGCTTTGCGGATCACCCCGCAAATGCGGGCGTGGGCGTACTGAACGTAGAACACCGGATTCTCGTCGCTCTGCTTGGTCGCGAGGTCGATGTCAAAGTCCATCGCCGTCTCGTGGCTTCGCATGAGATAGAACCACCTCGCAACGTCTCGGCCGGTGGTTTGCTGCTCATCGGGAGATGCATCGGGCGCAGCCGACTGTCCGAGTTCTTTGATGAGGTCACGGAGCTCGTAAATGTTGCCGTCTCGCTTCCTCATGGGGGCGGGCTTGCCTTCTTTCAGGAAGCGCACGAGCTGGTAGATGATGATTTGGAACCGGCTGAGGTCGTATCCCAGCGCTTGCACCACCGCATTCATTCGACCAATGTAGCCGTGGTGATCGGGGCCCAGAATGAGGTAGCCCTTATCAAACTTTCGTTCACCGAGTTTGTTTTCCATGTAGGCCACGTCGGCGGCAATGTAGGCGGGGCGACCATCGGTCCTCACTAAAACACGATCTTTGTCGTCGCCAAACTTCGTGCTCGCAAGCCATAAAGCATTGCGGGTTGGATCCGCCGATGCCACCGCGTCTTCATCGTCGGGCTCCATTTCTGCGGTTTCTGATGCCGCGGTAATTCGGCCTTTAGGGGCCCAGTATGAGTTACCAGCCGCTTCTAATTGGGCGAGCGCAGATTCTACACGCCCGCTGTTGTGGAGGGTCTGCTCTGAGAACCATTGGTTGTAGACCACGCCAAAGGTAGCTAAATCGTCGGCCTGCCGCTTGATCATCAACTCTTGCGACCGAATTTGGAATGCGACGACCGGCACCTGGCCTAGCCGTGGGCCAAGGGCTTGGATCAAGGTCTTCCCGTCGGAAATTGCTTCTCGGATCGGCGGAAGCAGGGGGACCACCGCAGGACTTTCTAAGGATTCCAGAATACGAATCCATTCCGGTAAGTCGAGCAGAGCTTGGTCGGCGACGTCGGAAACGTATTCGCCTTTGTAGCCTTTGTCCGGAAATTCCGACGGCAGGCTGGCGGCGAGAAGGATGAAGTGGCGGACCGACTCCGCGAAAAGGCGCATTTGCTCGCTGTTAACGCCATCGTTAACGTAGTATTCACGTTCTGCGTGGTTGCCCACCGCCTCAAAGACTCGGGCCAAGGTGTCTCCAAACGCGGCGCCTCGACCGGAACCTACGGTGATGGGGCCGTTGGGGTTCACGCTTACAAACTCTACGTTGAGACGCTTCGGGAGCTCACTGGGAGAGTTCATGAACCGACACCTCAGGTTCAGAATCTTGGGCAAGTATGCCGCGACCTGTTCTGGATTCAAACGGAAATTGAGGAATCCGGGTCCTGCAAGTTCCACCGACCGGATCAAATGGCCTTCGCCAGATGGCAACTGATTTTGCAGAAGCTGGCCGAGATCGCGAGGATTTAGGCCGGATTTTTTCGCCGCAGTAAGGGCAAAATTGCAGGCGAAATCTCCATGGTCGGGACTTCGCGTATCGGAAATTTCGATAGGAATCCGCGCCTCGGCAGGCAGTTTTCCATCGGCAACCAATTGGGTCACCGCGGTATCAATAATCGATCTTAAGGCAGTTCGCAGCAAGACATCGTTGTACCCGGTCAAGTTTGTCCCTACCGGATCGCAGGAGCGGGGCAGTAAACTTCTCGGGTGAGAATTGTTGTTACGGGTGGAAACGGAAAGCTGGGTCGGACCACGATCCCTATTTTGAGGGACGCAGGGCACCGCGTTAATAGTTTGGACCAGACTTGGCCAGATCATGACCTGAATGCGCGGACGCATCGGCTAGATCTTAACGATACGGCGCAGGTCTTTGATTTGATTGCCGACATTCGTCCGGATGCGATCATCCACTACGCCGCAAACCCCGCCCCCTACGGGCATCCGCGGCATGCGCAGTTTATGAGCAATGTGGGAATGACTCACGGCTTAATGCAGATTGCCGGAGACCTTGGGGTTCAGCACTTTGTGAACGCCAGTAGTGAGATGGCCAACGGTTGGTCGTCTCGCCACGTGTGTCCGCCTAAACTGCCATTTAATGAAACCGATATGATCGATTCTCCGAACCACTACGCGCTAGGGAAGCGAGTGGTGGAGATGATTGCCGATTCTATGGCGGTGAAATATCCCGAGATGGGCATTACGTCTCTGAGGGTGAATTTGGTGGTAATGCCGGAACACATGGTTTCTTTGAGAGAGGGACAAGATCGGTTCCCTTGGGGGCAGGCTAATTTTTGGGCCTACGTGGATGCGCGAGACGCCGGCCGGGCGGCCCTCATGGCCGTGGAAAGCCCAGCTAAGGGGCACGATGTCTTCATGGTTGCGGCGAACGATACAATTTTGGCCCGACCCACCCGGGAAGCCATCTCGGAACGCTTTGGATCCGACATTATTTTCGCCGAGGACTTACCAGAATTTGGCTCAACGGTAGATTGTTCAAAAATTCTCAAAAAATTAGGCTGGAGCCCCCTTTATTCGTGGCGAGACGAACCCTTAATTGAAGACTAGAGAACTGTATGGATCCCTATGGGGGTGAATTTGAACCTATTTAACATGTTTTTAACGAAAAACATTTACTACCGAACCCTTGGCGTACTCCCGTCGTCAAACTGGCTCAGTTGGACTTAAAACGGTTCATTTGACATTTGTGAACGATTCGCAAGGGCTAATCCGTCTGATCGAATGTTAAGGTCTGTTAAAGGTTCCCGAAAAAGGGCTCCGGTTGGTCTACAATAATCGCCTACCAGTCTAGGCAATTTGGCCTACTGGAATGGGTGAAGTGATCAATGGCGTTGCCGCGAGTGTCTATGGTTCAGTTTCTGTTGCAGAAAGGCTATTTAAAGCCAGAGCAACTTGAGGAAGCGCAGAAGGTCCAACAGCAGACCGGTCAGACCGATATATCAAAGGTCCTGATTTCGCTTAATATGGTTGGAGAGCGCGAGGTGCTCCAGGCTAAAGCCCAAGAAATGGGCTACGCCTTTGCCGATCTAGATCGGGTCAACATCGATTCTAGCGCCATCAATGTGGTGCCGGAGCGCTTGGTGAAGGCGCACAGCGTGATTCCCGTTCGTAAAGACGGTTCCAATCTCTGGCTGGCGATGTCTAACCCGTCCAACATCATGGCGTTGGACGACATCAAGATGGCGTCCGGATGTCGGGTCATTCCCGTTCTGTCCTTGCCGGGGGCAATTGAAGATGCGATCAAAAAGTATTACGGGGGAGCTAACTCGGGTGCCGCAGAAGCGACCAGTGGAGCGGCGTCTAAGGCAACCGAGGTAGTTCCGCAAGCTAACTTCAATGCGGATATTCGGGGTGCCATCGCGGCGGCGGGGGTTCAACGCGGACGAGAAGATGACGAGGGTGGAGATGCCGATGCCGAGAAAATGGCCGAGCAAGCACCGATCATCAAACTTTCAAACGCTCTCATCCAGATGGCCATTGCCGATGGTGCATCAGATATTCACGTAGAGCCGCAAACGCGAATGGTGCGGATTCGGTACCGAATTGACGGCGTGCTTGTGGAAGCGATGACGGTTCCGAGGAACCTCATGGCCCCGCTGATTAGCCGTCTGAAAATCATGGCGGACATGAACATCGCCGAGCGACGTATTCCTCAAGACGGTCGAATTGAAGTTCGGCACAACCAGAAAGAATATGACCTCCGTGTAAGTTCCGTGCCCACGCCCAACGGCGAGAAAGTCGTCATGCGAATTCTCGACAAGGGAAGCGTGATGATTGGTTTGGAGAAGCTTGGCTTCTTGGAGCACAATCAGCTCAAAATTGAAGAACTGGTAAGCCAGCCCAACGGGATGTTCCTCTGTACCGGTCCTACGGGGTCGGGTAAGTCCACCACGTTGTATTCGGTTCTGAATAAGCTCAATACGGTGGGGGTGAACATACTTACCGCCGAAGACCCCATTGAATATCAGCTCACCGGTATTGCCCAGGTGGGTATGAATCGTAAGGCCGGCCTTACGTTTGCCACCGCGCTTAGAGCCTTCTTGAGACAAGACCCAGACATCATCATGGTGGGAGAAATCCGAGACGTGGAAACGGCGGACATCTCGATTGAAGCCGCTCTTACCGGTCACTTGGTGCTCTCCACGCTTCACACCAATGATGCGCCTTCAGCCACTCTTCGTTTGATTGACATGGGCATTGAGCCCTACTTGATTGCGGCTACCGTGATGGCCGTTCTCGCTCAGAGGTTGGGGCGTAAAGTGGATCCCAAGAGTCGTGAACCCTACGAGATTCCGGCGGGAGACCTGACCCGATTTGGCTTTGTGACCGACGATCCCGATGAGTTAATCACCCTGTATCGGGGCATTCCGACGGAAAATAACCGGATGACGGGTTATAAGGGCCGAACCGGATTTCACGAACTGATGGTAATGAACTCGGAAATCGCGGAGATGATCGTGCGGCGCTCGGCAATTGCCGATATTAAGAGTGCGGCAAAGGCAAACGGCATGAAGGAACTGAGAGAGGATGGGCTCGCAAAGGTTCTCGCTGGCGTTACAGACCCCGCCGAAGTCATGCGGGTCGTCTTCACTGCTGGCTTCTAAGTTTAGAGTTTTTAAAGGAATTTTTCATGAATAACCCCTCGATGGTGCCCCCGCCTCCGGTTCAACGATCGCAAGATCCTATTCCTGGGGGAGAAACTCCCAAAGGCCCGATTTTAAGTCTAGAAGACCTCCACATAGATGAGCTGTTGCACATCGTGGTGGACCGCAATGCTTCTGACCTTCACATCTGCCAGAACTGCGAACCCGTGATTCGTGAAGATGGCAAGCTGAAGCGTTTGGCGTTTGAGAAATTCACGCCGCAGCACACTCAGAGAATGATGTACGACATCATTACGGATGAAAATATTCAAAAATTTGAGTCCACGCTTGAATTGGACTTTTCTTACACGCTTCCGCGCCGCGCCCGTTTCCGCGTAAATATTTACCGAGATAAAGGCGCCGTGGCCGCCGCCTTCCGATTGATTCCGCAGAAGATTCCTACCGTTCGCGATTTGAACCTGCCGCCGATTCTTGAGCAACTTACCGAGAAGCCTCGTGGTCTGATTCTGGTTACCGGTCCAACAGGTTCGGGGAAATCAACGTCCTTGGCGGCGATGATTAACCACATCAACATCAATCACGCGCATCATATCATCACAATTGAGGACCCAATTGAGTATTTGCATCAACATAAGCAGTGCATTATCAATCAGCGGGAACTCGGAGCGGATACTCGCAGTTTCGCTAATGCATTGAGAGCATCTCTTCGAGAAGATCCAGACATCCTGTTGGTGGGTGAAATGCGAGACATGGAAACCATTTCGCTGGCGATTACCGCGGCGGAAACAGGTCACCTTGTGTTTGCCACTTTGCACACCAATAACGCGGCTGAATCGGTTGACCGAATGATTGACGTTTTCCCCCCCGGACAGCAGGAGCAGATTCGAGTTCAGCTTTCCAACAACTTGGTCGCGATCATTTCGCAACAGTTGTTGCCTCGAGTGGGTGCTCCCGGTCGCGTTCCCGCCAATGAGATCATGATTGCGAGTCCCGCCATTAGAAACCTAATTCGAGAGGCCAAGACTCACCAAATCACGTCTATGATTCAAACAAGCGGAAATATGGGCATGGTTACCATGGACCAAACTCTGCGCGACCTCTACCTTAAAGGGTTCATCGGACTGGAAGAAGCGATGTCTCGATGTACCAACCCAGACGAACTGCGCAAGATGATTAATACGCCTCAGTCCAGCGGACAATCAGGTCCGATGCGACGCTAAGGAGAATACATGCCGATTTACAGTTACACGTTTAGAGACGCCAGTGGCGGAATCCAAAAAGGAACCGCCGACGCCGAAAGCGAAGAGATTCTTCGTAAGAGGTTTGAGGAGCAAGGCTTTACCATCACCGAATTGGCGATGATCAAGGCAAAATCGCCAAAGTCAAAGCAATACGGAAAGGTTAAGCTTAATGACCTCTCCGTTTTCTGCCGTCAGTTTTCCACGATGGTGGACGCTGGCGTTTCGCTTGTGCGTTGTCTAGATGTTCTGGGTAGCCAAACGGCAAACCCAAGGCTTAAAAAGGTTCTCAGCGACGTGGGTGAACGGGTAGAAGGGGGCGAAAGCCTTTCCCGCGCCATGCAGCGTCACCCCAAGACTTTTAGCAACCTGTTTATTGGCTTGGTGAAAGCCGGTGAAGTGGGTGGCGTTCTGGAAGAATCACTTCAGCGACTTTCTGGCTTCTTGGAAAAAGACGTGGAACTTCGCCGTAAGGTGAAAGCCGCCATGACCTATCCGGCGCTTATTGCAATCATGGCCACCGGTATTGTCATCTTCCTAGTCACTTGGTTTGTGCCGCAATGGGCCGCGATTCTTACGGACCTTGGCCTAAAGGCTAAGGATCTACCCGCCCCTACTCAGTTCTTGATCGACATCAGTAACGCAATCAAGTATTCATGGTATTTCGTGATTACCGGCATTGTGGTTCTCATCTTTGCCTATCGGCTATTCGTGTCTACTCGGTTTGGGCGTCGGGTTGCAGACCGAGTTAGGTTAAAGCTTCCGGTGTTTGGCAAGCTCCATCACAAGGTTTGTATGGCCCGGTTCAGCCGGACCATGGGTACGTTGCTGACCTCGGGTGTTCCTATCCTTCAGGCCATGGAGACGGTGGCGGGAACGGTGGGTAACTCCATCATGGCGGATGCTTTGATGGAAGCGCGAGCGAGAATTCGGGAAGGAGACCGCATTGGTGATCCGTTGGAACAGAGTCGTTTGTTCCCGCCCATGGTCGTTCACATGATTGGCGTTGGCGAGGAATCGGGTTCGCTTGACTTTATGTTGCAGAAGATTGCCGACTTCTACGAAGGCGAAGTAGAGGCGGCGTTGGCTTCTCTTACTTCGGCCATTGAGCCCATCATGATTGTAAGCCTTGGTTTCATTGTGGGGTTCATCGTTATTGCGATGTTCCTTCCGTTGGTGGACGTAATTTCCAAGCTGTCAGCTGGCGGCGCCGACGACGACAAGTAAGTCGGTGATTCTTTGTGAGCCCGCCGGAGCAAAGTTTCGGCGGGCTTAGTCATGGGTGGGAAACTGCTAAGATAAACTGGCAGTGTAGCGGGGAACGTGACCGATTGATGTTTGCAGAGTGGAGTGTAGTTTTTGGCCTCATGATAGGCGCTACCCTCGGCAGCTTTCTCAACATGGTGATCTACCGATTACCTCGAGGATTATCGTTTTCTGAGCCCAAACGTAGCTTCTGCCCTACGTGTAAACACCCACTTTCGGGCCTCGACCTCATTCCGATTCTGAGCTGGTTGCGTACCGGAGGCAAATGTCGCCATTGTGGGCAACCCATTGCGGTTCGTTACTTAGTGGTTGAGCTAGTCACCGCTCTCCTGTTTGGCGGCGTTTGGTGGCAGTATTTTGTGGTCACTTGGGTTCCTGTAACCGCGATTTTCTACATGATTACGGCCGCTTGTTTAGTTGCGGTGATCTGGATTGACTGGGAACTCTACATCATCCCAGACGAACTTAATGCCTTCATTCTCGCGGTGGGTATCGCCTATCGAGCCGCCGATGTTCAGTGGGGGCACGGGCAATGGATGCCCGGGTTGATGGGCGCACTTCTGGGCTGGGGACTGCTCTGGGGTATTGCGCTCTTGGGTAGGTTACTCTTTAGCAAAGATGCAATGGGGCACGGAGACATCAAGTTAATGCGCGGGGTCGGAGTGATTCTAGGGCCCGTGCTGTTGCCGGCAAGTCTTGGAATGGCGGTGATTGTGGGCTTAGTGGTGGGAGTTGCGTTAATTGCGCTAAGTTCGCGACAACCGATACACAGTGAATCCTTAGAACCAGAACCGGTTATGCCACCCGAATCCATTGGTAGCCTGTTTGTTCACGGCGTTTGGTATCTCACCTGTATGGATGTCGTGGCTTTGTTCTTTCCCAAGATCAATGGCTGGATTGGCGATACTCAGCAAGAGATATACGAAGAAGAAGAGAACTGGAAGCCAAGTTTGACCACGATTCCGTTTGGGCCCTATTTAACCGCAGGTGCCCTTGTTTGTATGTTGTTTGGTAATGCAGTTGAGAACCTTATTGGAGACTACTGGCGTCATGCTACCGGTGATAATCCAAAAGTGAGTTATAACAGTGGGCGTAAAGATGCGGTTTCCGCAACTTGGACGCCCCACCATAGGTTTAATTTGGCAGAATCGCCAGGCCGTGATTCTGGATTCATGTCGGGTGGGGCGAACAACCAAAGAGTAGAAAAGTTGGTTGGAGTGGGAGACAGAATAGGATGAAAATTAGCGCAATTCGCAGTCGCATGCAGGCGGACGCCCAGGAACAACTGGGGACCAAACACCGTCTGATTTTGAGAGGACATAAGGGTCACAATTCTATGAAACGTCGCCGTGCATTCACACTAATTGAGCTGTTGGTTGTCATCGCAATCATTGCTATTCTCGCGGCGATCATATTCCCCGTCTTTGCCCGCGCTAAAGATGCCGCTTACCGAAGCTCTGATATGAGCAACATGAACGCGATTAGATCTGCGTTGCAACTCTATCGGGCAGACCAGGGAGCGTATCCGCCCGCTTTGCTAGGCTATGCCACCACGTATTTGGGTGGCGTGCCCAGCGCGGCAAATATTGTTCCGGCTAACCAATTGATAGGGGCCCTTTATCCTAAACGGGTTGATTCTCTCGAAGTGTTAAGACCGTCCTACGTACGGCCGGAATCTACCAATTTGAACCTGGAGTTCACGACCGCAATTTGGCCGCAGGGTCTTGCACCTCAGCATTTTGGTCCGGGAGATGGCAACGTGCAAGAGTGCTACCAACCCACGGACGGGTCACCGGCATTTTCCGGCGATGCATACTACTACCGAGTTTCTGGCTACGATGCGGCAACGGTTAAAACGCCCAACGGCGACCAAACCGAGTTGCGCTACGCTAAGTTTTGGAGCGTCAGCACAATAAATGCAGACGCTTGCTCCCCCGGATCGGGCGCGGCAAACGATACTCCCCGGCAACTTGGATATTCCGAGCCGCCGGAGACCACGGTGATTACTTGGGACTCCTATTTCCGCGACTACAACGGCGGAAATGTAGAGCGAACCAAGCGCGACATAGTTCTCTTTCTTAGTGGTACGGCCCGGCCTTATGACTCCGTTGACGTGAGTAACAAAGCCTGGCAGGTGCTACCGTAAAGCCTCGAAAGCTTTTAATTGATTTGGCTAAATTGTTGGGTGGCCAGGGTCGGTGGATTTTGAATGCATCAAAAAGTTCAGTGAATAGGCGAACGGGTACGACCCTGATTGAAGTTCTCGTCGTCATCGTAATCTTCCTCGTGGGGATCTTGGCCGTTGTGCAGATTTTTCCCAAGGGGTTTAAGATTCTCCTTCAATCCAGAAACGCCTCAGTAGCAACATCGCTTTCTCGGGATGAAGCGGAGCGGCTCAAAGCTTTGTCTGAGAATCTGCCCGGAATGATACTCCCCGTGATTTATCGAGATGGGGTGGCCATGGTGGATTCGTCCCGATCGTCTTCCGATCTCGGTCCGGAAGGGGCTTCGCTAGACCAAAACGGGAATCTGTTGGATGTGGATGGGAACGTAGTGGGTCCTTGGTCGCTTTATAGCGGAGCCAACGCGATCCGTCGTGTGGTCGGTGAAACTCACCAAATTCCGTCAACAAGAATGACTGGATTGGCGGCAAACACTGCGGGCGGTCTATTGGTCCTTGACTTTGGTCCGACGGACCCGAATGCGCCTTTGAACGTTTACGCTAACGACCTGGCTCTCCAACCCGTGTTGCCGGCAGACCTAACTTTGCGCACACTGGAACCCGGCGTCTTTGATACCAGCTACCTCACGGGTGATGGTGAGTTCTTTGTTAGTAATCCCAACCTGAATTCGGTTGCCCTGTTGTTGCCCATGGGTGCCACGGCAAGAACTTTTCACCTGTCGCTCTCCGCTAACATTGCAGTGTCTTCCAAGACAACTAAGCGCGATTATGTGGATATTAGTGTAGCGATTCCGGCCACCACCGTGGGATCGGTCAGCGGAACTTATCCGCTATATGGCGTAACCTTGGCCAACGTCCTTGCCCTGGTCTCGGGCGAATCTCTCCAGACCATTGAGTTGGGCACGTTGCGAGTGGGACGGCAGTTTAATCGGATCGCTACGACCGCCTTGTTCGACTCTGCCGACGCGTTTCAATTCAAAGTGCTTAACCCAAGTCTGGGAGTGTTGCAGTTTAACCCCGCCGCCCACGGTCTTACGTTGCCCTCCACAGGGGGAGTAAGAGAGGCTTTGCGGGCCCGCATCAACTATGATGTCTACGACTGGCGTATTCTCCGCGATGATTTTCGTCTCGTGGATGAGAATCAACATCAGTTGCCTATTCCGAGCCTGAAAGTGGCTTCTACCACCGGCGCAGATGGCTTGCTGAACGGGAATATTTTGCCGCTTGAGTCAACTCCGACTTTGTCGGGTCTCTTAGACACGTCTTTGGCCAATGAGGCACGGGCGGATAACTTTGTTCTGGTAGACCTAGACACCGGTGGTGTTTACATGGAGCGGCTACCGGGGGATCCTGATACATCCCCATCCCCTCTGATTCAAGTGGATAAGAGCTTGGGACTCATCACCTTCCGAGATGCAGACGGAACGGCTTCTAACGGAATTCAACAGAAGATTTTGTTGCCAGACGGAACGGTGCGAGACGTGGATATAAGGGGACGTGCCGTAAGAGCGCTCTATCGAGCGAAAAATGAAGTTGCCGTGCAGGTGCTTATGGCCGCATCTCGCTATACGCTGAGTCTCACTCGGCCCGGAGTGGGTCAGTACTACATCGGAGGCTCAAATGCTGGCCTCGGTGGAACACCTACTCGAATCTATTTCCCCGCCGTAGATGCCGGCCGAAAGGTGAGTGTGGGGGAGGCAAACTACGTTCAGACTGGCAATAGGCTGGGACAAGTTATAGGACAAGACTTTGTGGTTTCCTACCAGCCGGGCGTCAACCCGGTGGGGCTGCCAAGTATTGACCTGCGAGACGTTGATGTCAACGCGCAATCCTTTGATTTTTCTAGCGCAGTGCCCGCCAGCGGGATCAAGGGAGCATCGGTTGCCGTCCGAGTGGTGTGGAATCCAGAAACCTTCAAACTTACGGGCAATGCTTCAAACAACCTGCAGGCTCTCAACGCCTATGGTCGCAGCTACCGTCGAAGTACCACCGAGACATTCATTCAACGTGGCGAAGTGAGCCGATGAAAAACAAGCGCGCATTTACTCTCATTGAACTGTTGACCGTTATTGCGATTAGCGCGATTCTACTCACCCTCATTGTGGTGCCGGTCATCCAAAGTTTCAACCTTACGCGGACGGCGCAAGCCTTTGCCGATGCCCAAGAAAAGGCTCGTAACCTTACCGAGCGTATTGCTCGCGAAATCAGCGGATCTGTATCGGTTCGAGGCTCTAACGAGCGCGTGGATTCCACCCTTAACGGGGCCAGCGTTCGGTTGGCATCGCACAGCCTCGTCGTCTCATTACCTGGCCGAGACAGCGCGTATACCGAAGTTGCGCTACCGTACGTGAAGATGGATTTGGTTAAGCCGGCCGAGGGCGATATTGATCCCGCGCTTGCCCCCGGCGTCTTTCGAGATCCCATTTCTAATCGGATTGACCCCACTTTAAAGAGTCCTAAGGGGCAGGTTAATTTGCCAGTTGGTCCGGGACAGACCATCGTTCGCTACTTCATCGGACTCCGAGATCCGTTCTCTGACTACAACAACCCCTACGATGGATTGCTCATGAAGCGTGGAGGCGGTAGAGATAACCTCTATGTGCTCTATCGTGCGGATGTGCCAGTTCGCGTTCGCCGGTTGGTGAAGTTGGCCAATAACACAACCGCCACCATCCTGGTGGCAAATCCTTACTACTTTGACGCCGATCCCAATTCGATCGTGGGGACAGACGTGTTATCTAACGTCTCGGTAGGAACGCAACCGGTTCTAGACGATCCGCGCTTCTTCTTGCCGACCCGAGATAACACCGGCAAGGTAGTGCAAAATGACATTAAAGCGGAGCGCATTCGGTATTGGATGGGTAGAGGCCAAGGGGACAATACAACTTCAGCGAATACGATTTTCCTGGGTCCCAGCAACAACCCGTTTGGAGATAATGCTTCTTACAGCGTGGCGCTGAACGATTCTGCCCGCACGACGGTGGTGACGGAAGTTTCGCGCTATGACATGATTCGACCGCTCTTTGACAAGCGGACACGGTTGGTTACCTACGATGGCAACTCACCCAGGATCATTCCTCTGGTGCAGTTCCGGCCCACCCGAATAAGTAATGACCCGGCGGAAGGTCACGTTGCGGTTCGGCTCGGAGAAGAGAACGTCAATTCTGCGGCGATTGCGCCTGATGTGTTCACCACCCAGTTGGGCCTCATCACTAACACGGTGGTCAGAGCTTGGCCCACCGGGTGGGACGCCAGTAATTCGGCGGCCAATGAGTACATGGTGGGTCGTTACGATCCGAATGCGGGAGTGGGAAATAACCCGCCCGGATTTAGCATCTATGAAGTGGATCCTGACTTGAATGCAGACGACTTTGTGGGGGGAACGGAGGTCTTTGACCTGGATACCTACGAAAAGTCAGTCTCCTTTGGCATGGCTTACCCGTTCTCTCAAGCCGTTAATGCAGCAAACGTAAGGTCGGGTTGGTTGAGTGATCCAAAGATCCGTGGAATATTCACTCCATTTGCATTAGATTCAGGCAAAGGCAAGATATTGGCCAGCTTTGGAATCAGCGAAGTGGGTGATGCATCTAAAGCATTCAATCCGCTCAATAAGTTCAATTTGCCGACGGTTCTCACCAACCCGGCAGGCGCAACAATCGCGTATACGCCTTCTACTGACCCCAACATGGTGAATCCCCTGTTTACGGGTTCGGGTTTGGACCCTGCCTACACTTCTATGAACTCTCAGTTCAATAAGGTGTTTGCGGAGTGGCAGGCGGATACTGCGGGCTTAAGCGGTCTGCGAGACTTGGATCAAAGCCACATCCAGCGCCATATTGATCTGCGAGTAGCTCCACAAGGTGACGGATCAATGGGGCCTTTAGAGCCTGGTCTGTTTTCTAAGGCCAGAATTGTTCCGGGCAGTGAGCAGGTTTTCGGTCCTGATCAGAATCCTGGACCCAATGCTGGTCAACCCGTCCGATTTATTCGCACGACCCGAAAGCCGGGTCCTAACGAATATCGGATCAACTATACGGATATTCCCGAGCCGACGGACGCTTCCGGGAACATCGATTACACGCAACTGGGTCTAAAGAATCCTGTGATCACCGGATTTAACCCCAGCGTCTACGACCCGAATAACTTTGTGAGCGTATTCATTCAGGCCCAATTTAAAGCGGGCTACCTTGAATTCGATTCTGACCCCACCACGGCCTTGCCGCTGGGACAGATCAAGGTGTCTTATCGGTTCCAATTCACCACGGCACGAACCGGATCCGAAGCCAAGAAGGCGGGATCTAAGACGGATGTGTTTGCGGTGGACTACGACTCTCGGCAACTGATGTCGGTGCTCCTCACGATGAGGAACTACCCGCAATCGGATACGCCCAATCCTCAGACGGTGACGTTAAAGGCGACCGCTACGGTTCGGAACTACACGCGGTGAAACCAACCATGAATTCTGCCAAGACAACTACCCAACCCAATCGCCGACAGGGCGGACAGACCATCGTTATTGCGATGATTGTCTTGGGGATTCTCCTGATCCTGGGATTTGTATTCCTGGGCATCGTAGACCACAACATCAAAGGCACATCGCGGCAACAGTCGCGAACCGTGGCCAATGACCTTGCCGAAGCAGGCGTACGATTTGCCCACGCCCAACTTGTAAATAGTGAGCAGGGCGCGGACTGGCGAGGCCGTCCTTATGAGCTGGCAGCGGCTGGCGTGAATGTGACCCAAGACCCCGACGCGTTATATCTTAGGCAGCCAGATTTGGATGTCAACGGAAATCCCGTCTTCTCCAACCCCAACACGGGCCAGCCCGATTTGGGTGGCCCAGATGGAATGGGACCCTTTATTAGGATCCCGTACGAAAACGGGCGGTCGCTGGTGCGAGTGGTTTACGCTCCGAGTGACGCCAATATATTTAGCGCCGCCCCCAATGGAGCGCTCAGAAATCCGGGGGCGGTAAGAAACCAGTTGCGAATTGAATCGATTGGGCGAGTGGGCCAGGTAAAGCCAAACGACCCGACCACCCAAAGCGGCAAATCAGCGGTACAGTTCCGGAATTTTGCCAGCCAAGCTGATTTCAATTCTGCGTTCCAAATGATGTCGCAAAACGATGGCGTGGTGGTCAATTCGCGAAAATTGACCGCGTTCGCCTCCATCGGCATTATTGAGTACTCAAGGTTCATCACCAACAAATACAAAGTCTCCCGGGCCGCCGATATTGGGGTTCCCAAAGACTTGGGTGCAACCTATGTGACTTCGACCTCCACAACTGATGTGGGCGCCACGCTACCCATGCAGTTTGGTACCGATCGGATTGGCGGAACGCCCCTTTCTAATATCGCCTTGATTGGTGGGTCAGGGTCCATTCGCTCCAACGCAGACTTGATGGTGCACGGAAACGTTCAAGCCTATCTGAACTATTCTTTAGGCGACGCCATCACCGTATCGGGCTCGATTTCTGGCGATGACGGGGCCACTCTCAACGTGCACCGATACGAATTCTCACGGGCGCCATTAGCTTGGAAGCCGACGTCACTCATCAGTTTAGGCGCTGACGCCGCGAGTGCGCCCAGCATGAACAGCCGTAGTGCCGAATTTTCTACGGCCCAAGGCACGGTTCGAGACGGCGTGGCCCGAACCGACGACGAGGGACATCCTCGTGGCGTAGGTTACATGGCACCTCCCTCTATTGCGGTGAAAGATCCCGAATCGGGAGAAAATCGATACGTCCAGATGACTCGGGAGAGCGGTGCCCCTTATAACGGAAGCAATACCGGGCTATTTGGTCACGGACGCGGAGTTTACATAGACAATGGCTCAGACCGCCAGCTGCCTTCTTCTGAGCAAGCCCGCCAGAACGTGGGTTCTGATCAGTCGCTGGTTTACGATTGGCTGAATCCTAATAACGGACAGTCAAAGTCGGGTTGGATTGGCGGCTTCTACATTCCGGTGGGCGCCTACGTCCAGCTGCTTAACGATGGCTGGACGATTCAGAGAGACTCCCGGACAAATGCCGCAACCAAGTTCTGGCGATTCATAGATGGGTCTCCTTCTTCTGCCTCACTGATTCGCTACCGAGTGGGCAGAGGAACTGACGGCGTGGTGAAGGTTATCAATAGCCTCACTCCCATTAACCCGTCCAATCCAACCGCCACAATTAACATTAACGGCAATTTATCTGCAACAGACTTTGACCGGGGGCTTCCGTTCAATGGAATTCTGTACTTTGACGGAAACGTTCGAGTGCGCGGCGTGATTCCGACGGACCTTCAGTTGACGATTGTTTCTGACGCGACGGTCTACATCGAGGGCAGTATCACCAAGGGCGTTACCGGCAACGGCCTCCAGACCGACGCGGCAAGCGGTTCTCGGTTAACGCGGCCCAGCCGCTCAATGATTGGCATCTTTGCCCGCGAATACGTGGCCGTCAACACCAGCATGTTTATGGGTCCATCGTCTCGTCAGGCGGTTGAGGCCAAAAATGACGTGCCTCAGGCTTTGGCCTATAACCCCGTAGTGGTCCCTACGGATGGAGCGTTCGAAGTTCATTCGGAGTTCGCTTTGGATCCTAATGGCCCAACCGCTAATCCTCTCAATCCTTCAACGTGGCGCCCTTATGCGACCGACTATGCAGATGCGGTTAACCCCGGGGTGAAATTACCAACTCAGTTGGTGCTTACTCAATCGGCTGACCAAAGTGGAGGCGACGCATCTTTCATTGGCCTTAATGTAAATGAAGGAATATCGGCGACCCCTGCCTACCTTTTCCCGCACTCCGCGGCAAACACGGCGTCGGCTTATTTTGCCGGAACCAATAACATTGCCTACTATGGATTGGGTGGCGAAACTTACCAGAATTACCCTCAGTTCGAATCCATTGCGTTCCCGCTCATTCAGCCGACCACAACCACGGTGACCAACTCTTTGCTGACATCTACGGGGGTTGAAGGTGGATATCAATTGCTTACCCAAGAGGGCAACGATATGGTGATTCGCCCCGGCTTCTTAAACGGAACTGGCGGTAAGGACTACCTGCTGGCGCGAGCCGCTCTCATGCCGCACGATATCCGCATTGAAGCCGTGATCTACGCCGAAGAGGGCTCATTCTTTGTGATCCCCGGTGCCTGGTTCAATGCAAATGCAAACGACCGTAGAGATACTTACGCAACGCTCGGAACAACGGAAGCAGAGCGTAGCCAAGCGCGGCTGATGACCTACGGCGCAAACAGTTCAGTGCCGTTCTACGGCGAACCGGTGGATGTTCACATCACCATCTCGGGTTCAGTTTCGGAGAATATGCCGCCCGACGTAAGTCAACAAGCGCAATGGATCAAGAAATGGGGATGGATTCCTGGCGACCTCGCGGCCACCGGACAAAAAATTCCTGGTTCCCACGTTCCGGGCGGTTTCGACCTCACCAAGGATGCAATCGTGCCCAACCTAGTGGTGACCTACGACCCCGCTTTGGCAACCGCTCGCACTACCGGATACCTCAACCTGTCCGATTCGAGCACCCTAATTCGCCGAGACGACTTTGGGAGGGCTTTACCTCCGTTGCCTCGATTACCGGTAAGCCCAACGCTGGCCTACTTTGGAGAAGTTAATTAGTCATGCAGACCCGCTTTGCCTTGGTCCTTGGCGCTATTGGCCTCGCTACCCTGTCGGTAGCCAGTCCGCAGACATACGCGCAGATTTCACAACCGATTCGTGCCGGTGTAGTTGTGCTGGATGCGGATCGAGTGGGCAACAGCTATCCGCAAAGCACGGCACCTTTTGCCTTCTTGAATCTGAATTCAGACTCTAAATATCGCCCAAAGGCGTGGAACCTCTATAACCCAAGCGCCCCTGGAGTGGTAACGGCAGATATTCAGGCCCGTTGGGCTTCGATTAACGCATCAAACGGCTTTGCCGCCCCGGCCCTAGGTGAGCGCATCACCAAGAGAAACGCCGCCTATTGGGAAGTATTTCTGAGCACCGTAACCGAAGACACCTTGGCAAACTACGACGTTCTGCTGGTGGCTCCATCAGTGCGGGCGTCACTCAGCCCCCGAGAGCGAGATACCCTTCGAAAATTTGTTGACCGCGGTGGGGTGCTGTGGATAGATCCGTCAAAGTTGGCCCCCGGTGACTCCGGCATAGACCAAGTTAACAGTTTTCCGCTTCCGTTCAGTATGCAGAGCGGATCCGGAGGCAATCTGCAGAATGATCGCACGCAACCTCTGATCAGTAGCCCGATTAGCCTCAATTCAAATGAGCTTCAGCTCGTCAACAACCCAATTGTGCCGTACGCGAATCAGGTTATCCAAGACCAGGATCTGTCCGCGGTTGCCTCTATTGCGGGCTACTACACCGGCCTGTTGGGTCAGTTCCAGAAGTTTCAGCCGGTGTGCTTGCTCGGATCCGACATGACGTTGGCAGTGGGCCGAATGGGTGATGGCTTTATTGTTGTAACCGGTAGAGGAGCGGCCAGAAAGCTAAACGGAAATATTCAGTTGGCCGCGCCGACTGACCTGAATACGTTTTATTACGCGACAGATCCTCCGGCGAACTCAGAAGCTTTGGCTTCTGCCAAGCTGGCCGTAAATATCATTTCCCTGGCGTCTGAGTTTAGGCAGCCCAGCGGCGGAAGCCGAAAGACAAACAGTAGCGCGGTGGATATTGGGGCGCCTTTGATGCGACGATTCCAATCTCAAGGGGCTTTGGCATTAACGTCTCAGAACGTTCCTCCGGTTCTCTACAAGGGCGTCATTGTCATGGCTAAAGATGATCACCTTGAAGTTTACGATGCGGATCCCGCCAAAGACTTGGATGGCGACGGAGATCCGGATGACGGAATTGGTGGGGCAATTTCTGGCATTATCGACAGTGCCCGCGACTACTCGTTAGGGCAGGGCCAAGACCTGGTTTGGTCTTCGCAGACCCTTCAGGGTCCCATCTCAGCCCCCGTGTGCGTGGAAGTTCCTGATGACAAGGGTGGATTCCTCGATCAAGTTCTTGTTATTGACCACAACGGAAATCTCCACGTCTTTGATCTTTTTAAGAAGAATTCAGAAGGTCGACTGGTAAGTTCTGCGGTTGATCACCAAATTTACAATCTGAGTCCACCCAACGGCAATGCCTCTTATTCGGGTTCGCCCAATCCGCCGACGGTTCAAGAGGGTGCCGCTTATATTGCGGACACGATTTCTAAAAATGGCACCACCCAGGGTCGAGTTTGGGTAGTGAGCCTTAAGAATCACGACTACGTAAAATCTGCCGGGAGCTACGTATTAAACGGTGGAACCTCCGACGTTCAGCTTCCCCAGTTTTCATCCGCACCCACGGTTGGCTATATACCGATTCTCGATAACTCTGGGGGCGTGGATAAAGTTCTCTACGGGCCATTGGTTGGTGTGCCCAATGGTGGCTCTGCCGCGTCGGCTGGAGTCATAAGCCTTTGGGTGGGAGTGAGGGGTGAGCGCCCGATTAGAGCCGACCTTGCGGCGGACCTCAAATCTCTAACTTTAATCACGCGAGCTAGCCAGACGGGTGGCCTGCCAATTGATTTTAATAGCATTCGACTTTCGGTTCTCGATAGTTTCGGAAATCCACTAACGGGGGCCCAAATGGCGAGCACGTTTGATGGTGCGCCGGTGGATGGCGGCGCTGGGTCGTTGGTGTTTACGGTAAAGAATTCCGCGCTCCTTGGCGCAACGCCCAACGTTCGAATTGACTATAACCTTGACTGGGGATCTGCGCTTCAGGGGGTTTTGCCTTCGCTAGAACGCGGCACGCTGCGATTCCCGGACAACGTTTCGGGTTCGAATTCGCGCCAAATTCTTGGCAGTATTGCCCTTTCACCGAGAGGAATGATCTACGCGGTGGTAAGTGCCGGGACTTCTGGCTCCGGAGGATCCTTCTTCACGGTACGAGAGGAAGGTCGCGGTTCCTTTAAGTGCGTGAGCCGTTGGGATTTGTTTGACAAGCACACGGTGGCTCTATCACAGGCCCCATCGGTTTCCTACCGTGAAGTGTTGGCAGACCGCGATCCCGTTAATGTGTTTGTTAGCGGGGGATCAGCTCAAGGCCCGTTAACCAAGTTCACCTTTGCCGGAGGACCGGCGGTGCGTAATGACAAGGTCTTTGTAACCGCTACGGCAACCAAGGCGGTCACATTTGGCGCATTCACCGTTCCGCTACCGGTATCCATCATGCTCTGTTTCCGTGCGGAACCCCCCGTGGTGGAACTGAATGTAGGCACTTTCCCCGATGGATCTGCGATTCTTCAGCCCGACTTTGCCCGAAGCGCGCAAGGGAACGAGTTGAGTGTCCTTCAAGGTCCGAGTGTGAACTACGACAAGGATAGAGGAATTCTTAGGATTGAGAACCTGATGAATGTCACTCGAGGACCGGTGCAGAGTTGCCTTAGCACCAGTCAGCCAGTGATCATTCGGCGTCCTAGCAGTCCAGACACTTTGTATGAACCAGATACCAATGGGAGTAGATGGAATCCGCTTTTGTGGTACTCCGTGGCTCAGGGCGTGTCGCCCTTAGTTGGAACAGGGGCTTCTACTAATGGCCCGGTGGTCACCGGAAACACCGTGTTTGCCACGGGAACCAGCGCGATCATCGACATTCTTAAAAATGGAATTACCGGCATCCCTAAACAAACCGGGGTTATTTACGCTCTCGACACCTCCGTTTCGGCAACTGATCCGTTCCTTCAAACAGATTACGAGCCGGGGTCAACTTTCGGTGGTCCAAATCCTCCCCCCGTGCGTCCGTGGATGAAGCAACTCTGGGCACTTAAGGGAGTGACCTCGGGGCAAATCACGGCCGATGTCCACCACAAGTGGCCCCAGAATATTGGGATTACCGGTGGCTCAGATTGGGCGGTTAGGCTCAATCAAACCGCGATGCCGGGCTCTACGATGACTTACGGGCTCGTTGCCGGAAACGGCACCTTGGCGGCTTGGGGCGATGGTGGACTCTACGCATTTAGCAAAGCTGACTTTGTGGTTTGCGACGAGGGACGCCTTGCTCGGTTTGATTCAAGCGGTAACCCAATCTTTACCACTAGCGCCGTTCTCAGTGCCGGTATCAACAGTTCCGGCGGAACGGGGAGTATTCGGTCATTGATCCGACCCTCGCGTGCCTATCCAATTGAAGGCGGTCAGACTTTGGTGGCCGACCCTGGGGCTAATCGGATCGTGAGAATGGATGACAGCGGGGTAGAGAATCGATCTCTGTCTGAATTCATCTTAGATCCCACGTATATACCGTCCGGATACATTCCGGGTGCATCTCAAAGCCTTAGCGGCCCTCAAGATGTGGCCACATACGGCAATTACGTCCGTTTAGGAACGCAGCCCTTGGTGACTAACCAGCAGGCAGTTGAATACTGGACGCACTACCTTGTTGCAGATACTGGCAATCATCGGTTGGTTGAGCTGATCGATCGATTCCTCGTGGACTCGTCGGGCCATGTGGGAGATGCCATCACACTAACGGAGGGGACGCAAAACGTTTCCCAGCTGGGCGTCTTACTTTGGGCGAGCCCCGCAAACTTGAGTGGTAAGGATTACGGTTACAACAGCATTAACCGGGTCTACCTTCCCGCATCCGGTAGTGCCGGTGGCCGGTTTGTATACGTGGCCGGAATAGGCAATGCTTCGCCTACGCGGTTTGACAATGGGCTAGACGCGGCGACCGCAATTCCGACGATTCGAGAGAATCGAGCCGGTGGGGGCGGGGTTGTGGTATTTGACCCGCTCAATCCCAACGACGCCGCCGTGTTTAATTCGGTGAGCATCCCGGATACCAGTGGAACCTCATATTGGGACGAAACCACGAACACATTCCAAGTAGCAACGGATCCTTTGTTGGTTGCTCGACGAAAGAGTCAGACGCACAACTTTAACGGCGTAAAGTCGGTTACCAGCCGGATTCTCTTGAACAGCGGAACACCAGCCTTGTCCGTTATGGTCTGTGACTCTTCGGGCGTCTTTGAAGGCACCTATAACATTGGGGCAACCGCCACCGCGACCTTATCGGGTAGCTGGATGGTGACAAACGAGGCTTACCGCGTGGTACGCCATCGATTCTTGGGAGCACCAAGCTTAGATAACGTGGAACTGAGACCGACCTTTGCCAAGCGATTGGACAATGGAGACGTTCTCATCACCAACGGATTCTCGGGTCAGAACCGCGGAAATAAGGACACGACAACAAATACCTTCTTTGGTCGGGCACCTTTCCGCGGGGAAGTCGTCGAAATATCTGGAGACGCCTACAATCCTTTGGCAACCAACCTAGGGTTTGATGCTTCTAGTATTGTTTTTCAGCTCCCGCCCATCCAGGGAGCACGCGGTTTGATCTCGCCGGTCTTTGCTGATCGACGATGAGAGGTTTGATCTTGAACAGTAACATGAGTAAACGAAACGGTCTTTTGTGCCTTGGAGCTGCGGTCTCCGCCATGCTCCTTACCGGTCTCGCGGCCGCGCAAACCATTAAAGACTTTCCGACCCTCAAAGGGAATTCTTCGCGAACAGGTCGGAACGGAGACCCAATCAACACGGGTCCCGGCATATTTAGTCTCACCTGGTTTGTCCCCAATTTGTTGGGAGGGACTCAAGCCTCAAGGAATGCAGGCTTTAACATCCGGCCAATCATTGTTGACAACACGGATTTTGGTTCGGCGGATCTCACCTACTCTCCAGATTTTCCGTACGACACCACGTATGGATTTTCTGCGCTATTTGGTTCGTGGGTTCCCGTTGCTCCCAACTTTGGAGCTTCACCCACCTATTCGCCCAATATTCGCAACCGTACAACAGCTGGTCACGTTCCTAACTACAACACCCGAACCCCGGCCTACTTATATTCCCGATGTACCGCCAGTGCCGTGGGTCAAGATCCAACCGTCGCCGCGATTCCGGGTGAGAGATCATACTTTGAGTGGACGGTAGACCCGAAACTCGCTCCCGCTGATCCAACGGGCGGCGGTCCCCGAAAATATGCGCTATCCGCCTTCATCCCAGATGGCGGAACTCCAGTCGGAGCCACCAAGATTTTTCGCCAAAGGTACTTTGTATATGAAGTCACCTTTGGCAACCTCCAGCGATTTGTGGATATTGTAGATACAAATGCCGCGGGTCACGGGTGGGTTCGCCTAGGTAACGGTGGCTTGCCCACGAAAGCGCTCTTTGAATACAACGGATTGACGCCAATCAAGGTGCGACTTTACAACACGATGCCTCGGAACAGTGCGGGCTTGTTGCCCATTACTGACCAGAGCAAGGCCAGTAATTATTGCGTTTACGCCGACGCCGCCCAGGCCCTGCCTTCGGTTGGCTATTACACGGCTACGCCTACATCAATGACGGTAGCGTTGAACGATATTCGAGTCACCGCCGCTCTCAACGAGGTTTCCACGACGACGTCTACTGCAGGAACCGGATTTGTGCAGAAGGGCGTAGTTACCTCTTACGCTTACAATACGGGCACCCCCATTTGGCGATATTCGCCGGCGGAGAATTCGGCGCTCACCATCAATGTAGATAACGCGGCTGCCAACGGAACCGCAGGGTTCGTTTCTTCGATCGCTCGGGGCAAATTTTTAGGCACGGACTACCAGAAGGCAGTTATTGGTGGCTCGACTGCGACCGATAGTATCACCTATGCACCCACATTGTCTGATGGTTCTTATGAGATTTATGCCTACCTGCCCGGAAACGGGGCTGGTGAACTATACGGAACTGCGGTTGACGTATCAGTTCAGGAGGGCGCTACGGTCACCAAGTATGCCGTTGACCATTCCGCTGGTAATGGTTGGGTGAAAATTGGCACCCGACGTTTTGCAAATTCTTCTTTGATGCCGCTTAAGGTTACGATCTTTAACAGTAGCGCGGTAGTTGGCGATATTGGTAAGTATGCGTTCGCCGACAGCTTTAGGTTTGTTCGCGATGGAAACCTGACGATTAACGCTTCTCCCGTTCACACTTCGGCCCGAATTCGAAAGGCGAACGGAACGCTGGCCGCGACCAATGTGGTGATCATCGCCGATGAGAATGGTCGCCTCCACTGCCTTGATGCCGTGGGTAACTCCGACGGCACGACGATTGAATATTGGTCTTACCCCAGCGCCGCTCGGCCGTTAGACCCCAATTACGTGGATCCCAATCAGGGAACACTGGCGGTCCCCGGACCTGACGGCTTTGGTCCGGTTGCGGAAATGCCGACGGGTTTTGATCTGAGCACTGCGGTGGTGCAAACCATCTTCGGCACTCGTGAGGCCCTCTTTGTTACAGGAACCAACGGGAGAATCTACAGCATCGACATGACCGGTCGCGGAGACTATGACGCGCCGAACCGATTGCCAGGAACCACATCTCGCCGGTGGACTTACCCCAGCGACTACCCTTCAACCATTGTTCCATCTAGTTTGGGTCGGTTTAGGGGCTCTTTGGCTTACGTAAACTTGGCCGCCGGGCCAACGATCATTGCCGGCACCGAGCAAGGTCGCATCTACGCGTTGGGTGTGAATGGCAACGTTGCGAACTTTACGACGAATGTGCGATGGCAATATCCGGCGGCTAATCAGCCCACGCTTGGTCCAATTCGCTCAACGCCAACCATTGAATTTGGTCGGGTGTACTTTGGCACGGCCAGGAATCCAAGGGATGATTCTGCGGGCGTTCTCTATGCCCTGAATGCGACTAACGGTGGGCTTGTCTGGCAGTTTTCGGACGGGGGAACTGCGGATGATTTTCTTGGCAGCCCCATCACGGTACCGGGAACTGTGCTTAACACCTCACCGCCGGGCCAGGCGGGGAATCCTGATACGGTTTATGCATCGAATCAAAATCGCTTCATCTACGCTTTGAATGCGGCAACTGGCGCGGGAGTTTGGCAAACTGATGAACTGGGAACTGGGTCAGCCGGAGCGCTAACGTTTACAATCGCAAGCGTTCTTGACAATTCGGGAATTCGGAACCCGTATCCAATCATTCTGGTTCCTACCGATGATGGTCGTTTCGACGGCCTCTACGCCCGGGCCTCCAACGTCAACCGATTTGGCACGCGTAGAGCCTACGAGTTCATCGCTCGGGACTCCATTGTTGCTTCAAACTCAGTTTCGAACAACTTTGCATTTGGGGCCGACATGAGTGGTTTTCTGTATGCGTTTAGCAACACCGCAGGGAGCTTCTCGGGCGAAACACCTCCTGGGCAGGAGACGGTGGTGGAAAATGACACCCGTGCAGACTTGTTCCGCACGGCTAAGGTCAAACTCCTGACCAAGCCTGCTTATAACGCGCTCAGGTTGCCCACGGGCTCGGCGGGGCACTTGTCCTATAACCAAGCTCTAAGTGCTGGCAATTCCTTCACCCGCAATCCGTTGGCGTTTGAGTGGGGCGAAACGGCCTACATCATGGTCTATGATTTTCCCTACGTGGTGGCCAACGCAAGCGGAGAGATTTCGCCACCCACGGTCAACTACAGCTTTAGCGTTGAGGGGCAAACCAGTAGAAGCGTTCCGGTTGAAGCCAGGCAATTCACCGAGCCTCCTAACGCACCACTTAACCCCATTGACAACACCAAGCGTCAAAATGGATACGCGATCTATGCCTTTACATTCCAAGGAGCCGGGCCCAATGCCCTGCCACCCGGGAACGGTGGAGTAGGTATTTCAATTTCCACGGCGGCACTAAGTGCGTCTGCTCTCACCCAGAATATTGCTCTTAATCCTACGTTGTCGAAATTCTTGTTCAAGGTCTCCAACCCGATTGCGATTGCGATGCTGGATCCTTTCACCGGAACCACGAGCACGGACACCAGCATTGGCGTCTCTGTCAATCCGGGAGACCCTCAGAGCATCGTGAATGGCAGTCCCGACCTTGCGGTTACCACAACCAACCGGGAAAATCTGTTGTTAGCCTCGGCCGGGGTGGCCAATCATGGTGCCGCAAAGGCGGCTCGACTGTTGGTTTACGATCGCAGCATGATGTCCACAATCCGGGCGGACGGCAGCGGTCTAGATCTCATTCGAATCGAACGTCGAGACCTAGGTTGGCAAGGGGGTGTGGCCTCAATTTACAAGAGACTCCCCACAAACCTGTATCCCCAATTTGAAGACGCACCAACGGGATTTCCGAACATCAGCTTGGACTACCCAGACATTAAAGCGGAACGGGTACGGGCCACAAAAGACCCGGATACCAATCCGGAGAACCCACTGTTCAATGGCGTCACGCTTAATGCGCCCGTGGTTAAAGTAGGTAACACCACTCGACCCCTGGAAGACACGGACAAGCCAGAAGATCGAACGTTGGTTCCCACCATATTTGAACTCGCGATTGACGTTCCTAAATTCCAGCCCGGCAATGACTTGGGCAATAACGTGAGCCAGATCATTCCGAACTCGGCGGGAAGCACGTCTCTGCCCGAGGGCTACTTGGGACGGATCAATGTGTTTGTTGACACATCGGGCAAGGGTTACTTGGATATCACGAGTAGGGAGGCTTACCGTGGCTTTAATTTGAGTACGGCGGTTGCGGTGGATGACCGGTTTAGCGTAACCACACCTACCGTGGATCTGGGAAGCTTAGCGGCAGGAACGGGTTATGCGCCGGTTGCGGCAGGCACTAACTACGATCCGATTAACCAAAATCCAGACAGCGTCTACCAGCCATGGGCGGGCAACTACGCCAACCTGTTCAAGACATTCCATGTGATTAACGAAGGCAACGTCAACGCGATTGATCTTCGCATCGCGAAGAGCGCTCGATTAGATCTGACCAAGCCGGTGCAGCCCTACATCATTTCGTCGGCGGCAAATGATGATCAAGCGTGGTTTGATCCAGACCTGAATCTGCATTCAGATATGGACCGAATATTTGCGCCTCGGAACATTCAACGCAGTCCGATTCGCGGCTTCATTGTGTTGCCTAAATCACGAGTGGAAGACCAAGTGCCCACCGAGTTGTCCCCTAACCTTCAGCGACGGGCAAATCCGTTCTTGAACACTACGGGCTACAACAAGGTAAATGGTCTGGCGGACGTGCTAGACCCGACTACGGTGGTGAATTCATCCGGACAAACCGTTCTTCTGAAGCCGCCTGGACCTCCCAAAATTGGCGTCACGGTGCCCATCGGATTCCCGGCGGGCAAGTACGTGGAGAAGATAAGGGTCATTGAGAATTCAAACAACCCCAATCTGTTCTCCATCGCACCCAGCGAGACTTGGAATCGGCTGACCGCAACAACGGTAGAAGCTTATTCAGATCCTCCCCTGGAGCTTGGGTTCAATATTCGGGAATCCCGAGTGACGAACTCTTACACTCCAGGTACGGTTCAGATGATTGATGACCTGGTGCCTCCAGCTGGTTTCAGTTACCGAAACCTTCAACCTTCGGCGATGCGCGACCAGTTTGGTGGTTTAGTCTTGGCATGGGCTTCGGATCGTCAGGATAATTCTGGAAATCCGATTGACACGCCGTTGGTAGGCGGGCCATTGGAGGCGCTGACCGGCAAGCCAACTCGCCTATTCTTGGCGACGGTAGGAAACAATACGACATTTGGGCAAAATACACTGACGTATCCCACGGTGAGGCCATTCAATGCGCCGCTAAGGGACCTCAATGAGTTTTCGGCCAATGGGGGGGCTTGGTTCAAAAAGGCCCCGATCTCGGCAACGGGTTTCCCTGCAGAATCCACGGTCAGCTCACTGTTTGCCCTTGGGGCAGATGAGACCATTGCCCCAGGAACCGCATCGTTTGGTCGACCGGCATTTCCGGCGACGGGAATGATGAATCCGTTCCTTCCCACCCAGAAGTATTCAAGCGCCTATATGGCCTTCGTTGGAGACGCCCAGCGGCAGACTCCTACGGGACGCGTATTGGATTCTCGGATCTTCTTAAGTTCCGTCACCACAACCGCAGGCGGCGGCATCAACAGCATCTCGACCCCGGTTGCGGTGCCTTATGACACCCAATCTGCCAAGGGTAAGCCGGCGATTGTCCAGACCGCTTCGGGAGCGCTTCTGTTCTTCCCGGCCACGTCTGGTTCTAGCACCGGAATTTACACTTCAAGGTTCGATCCAACTCTAACCGGAGCTCCATTCACTAAGGTGAGTGCGTTACCGTTTGGTGACGGATTTGTGTCGGTAGCATCGCCAAGCGCGGCGGCTCGGGCCTATTCGGGTGCCGATGCAACCTTGCTGGGCAATATTGTGGACCTCACGTTCACGGGTAAGTTGCGAGGGCGTCCGGTAAACGAAGTGTTCATCGGAAGACTCAAGCTCAATGGTGATCGGTTACCCGAGACGGCAACCACCGAACTGGACGGCAATCCGTTTGTCCACCTTCCCCAGCAGTTTAACGAACGGCTGGTGGCAGAGGGCGATGGTTTGTATCGGGCAAGGGGCGTAGATTGGAGCCGAGGTTCGTCTGCTCAAGACCAACTGACACTCACGCAGACCCTCGCTGGCCAAGCGGCCACAGACCTCCTGTTGGCCGATACCCGAGTGATTGATCCGGAAACGGGATTGATTAGCTACGAGACCCGATTGGGTGGCAAGGTGGTTATTGATCCGGCCCTAGGGACGGTTCGGTTCACGGCGGGAATGCCTTCAAGGTCCGCCGAGGTAAGGCTAACTTACCACCCGCGATTCGTGAGGATCTCGGCGGGCGCTGGAGTGGGCTATACGGGTGCCTCGGGCCTGTTTGACTTCAGCTGGCTGGCCGGCGTAATCAATGCCAATACCGACGCTACCGACGCCAATAACAACAGTTATTATACGTATTGGAAGCGAGCGGGATCTAA
This sequence comes from Fimbriimonadales bacterium, assembly GCA_038212035.1. Classification (GTDB taxonomy): domain Bacteria; phylum Armatimonadota; class Fimbriimonadia; order Fimbriimonadales; family Fimbriimonadaceae; genus Fimbriimonas. The sequence goes on along the minus strand of JBBQUZ010000001.1, from coordinate 130,546 downwards.
CACCCCCGTGACCACGGCGGACGCCATTCGATCTGAGCGGTACCTGTTCACGTACACCCGAGGTGCGACGGGTGCAAATCAGTCGGCCCGCCCGTTCATGTCTTCAATGCGATTTGGTATCCGACTCGGATATCGGTTGTACACAGACAAGAATGGTATTCCGGCTCCCGTGACGGTGACGGGCAATGTAGGCCCGTATCAAATTTCACCCACTAACGGAAGAATCTACTTCACGTCGGCGGATGAAGATCGCTCGGGAATCACGGTACAGTTCACCGGAATAGACGACAGCACGGGTAATGCAATTACCAATCTGTCGGTTACGGGGAGTGTGTCGCTGGTGCAAGAAACGGACGAGCAGCCCATTTTAATTGATGAGCCAACCAACGAATCTGCCCTGACCTCCTTCATTGATCCGGTCACTTATCTGACCCCACTCAGAAAGAATCGACGGCCCTCGTTGGTCTGGTTGTTCTGGACAAGCACACGAACAGGCAGCCCTGACGTGTACTTTGAGACGATCTCACCAAGATTTGATCCATTGCCAACCGGACAGTGATCAGGAACGACTATAATCACCGGCGTCTCAATGAAATGAGTCGCTGGTGATTTTGGCGTGAACCATGTGGTTCTGCCAAACCGTCTGGTCTTGTGGATAGGGTAGGGTTCAATGCTCTCTCGTTCCTCTGACCCAATAAGTGGTGGTCATCGTGCCGCCCCGGTTGACAGGTTGGGCGCACCAGTGATAACATGGTCGTCCGGCGAGAGGAATCAGGTTAGTCAATCTAATGGCCAAGAAGCTCAGTAGCGTACTCGGAATCGACGTAGGAAGCCACCGCATCAAAGTCTGCGAAATGCGGGCTCAGGGGCGAGAGCCAGTCATTACGGCACTAGGGATCGTAGACACTCCGGAAGGAGCGGTTGACCACACTGGTATTTACAATAGTGATGCGGTGGGAACTGCCATTAAGCAGGCAATCTCAGAATCTGGCGCCACTTCCTCCAACATTGTGATTACGATTGCCGGGCAAGCCTCAGTGCTCGTGCGAACGCTGGAAGTGCCCCGCATGAATCCGGTGGAACTTAAAGAGCACATGCAATGGGAGATTAATAGAAATATCCCATTTGCAGAGAATACGATCGTCTCGGACTACAAGTTACTGCCCGACGAAGATCCCACTTCGCAAAATATCGACGTTGTGATGGCCATTGCTCCCCAGAGTGCAATCGACACGACGCTGGCCTGCATTAAGCGGGCGGGTAAGCAAGTGGCTGCGATTGATGTGGAGCCACTCAGCATGGCTCGATCCATTCAATCCAGCTACGACGATGTTTTGTACAGTAAAACCGTTTGCATCGTAGACGTTGGGCATAAGACCACCTCAATTAATATTTATCGCGGAAGCAAATTGCTGATGCCGCGCCAGGTCCCTGTCGGAGGTGAGATGTTCACCAAGGCCATCGCGGATGCGTTGACGATCAATGTGCGTGAGGCAGAACAGCTTAAAATTGAGAAGTGCGAAGTTCCAGAAGGAGCGGCTGAATCCGGTGCGGTTTCTAACCCATTTGACATGCCCGGATCAACTCAAGAATTTCAACCTTACAACCCGTTCTCGGATGACCCAATGCCCGCCCATGCGGTGCCAGAACCAACCGATGTTACGGTGCCACCCACTCCAAACTCGACTCTGATCGTGTCGGATAATCCAGAAGGAATGCAGTTATATCACGCAATTGCTCCGATCTTGGATGAGTTTGTCGCCGAAGTTCGGAGGTCTATCGACTATTTCCGAAGTCGCGGTGGAGAGGTAGACCAAATCGAACTTTGTGGAGGCGGATCAAAATTAAAGGGATTAAGTCAATTCTTAGAGAAGAGCGTCGGGGTAGCCTGTGACGCGTATGATCCCATGCGGCGTCTCAATGTCAATGCAAAGAAAGTTACCGCTGACTTTGTTGACGAGCACCGCCAAGAATTTTCGGTTGCCGTTGGAAACGGTCTTTACATCTTTTTCGATTAATCAAACGGCATGAAGCTTAATCTTCTTCCTTCGTCGGTATCCAAGGGTGGGCAATTAAAAGTTGCCGTAGTCTCTATGGTCGTCATGATCCTCGTGGGCGCGGGGATTGCGGTTGTTTTAACGGTTGTTTCGCAGCAACAATTGACAGCAGCCAAAAATGATGAAGCGGAGATTCGCCCAAAGGCCGAGGCGGCATTTGCTCGGGCTAACCAGGCAGATGATGTGATTGCCCAGGCAAAGGGAATCATTGTGAATTCCAAGTTGGCCCAGGCAATGTCTGACCACAACTCCGACTATCCCAAATTTTACGACGGCGTGATGCCGTACATTCCGCCGTTTTACCGGATCACCAGCATGAGTGCGACGCCCACCGACGAAACTAATGTGACTCTCAACCTCACGGGCATTTTAAGTGGCTCGCAACGTTATGCAGACTTGATGATTGCGTTGATGAGAATTAAAGGCGCTTCTAGTGTCGGTAGGGCCGGTTTCACGTCCAATGATGCGGAAGTCCCTGCTCTGGGTGGCGGAGATCAAACCGGTCGAGAGCGAAAGCCCGGCCAAGGTTTGGTGCCCGACGATTTAGAGCAGCGGCTAGCCTATCTTAGGTCAACGGGATCAACCCAAACTTATACAGGACTTGGAAATTTTGGCGCGGCTGACCTTGGTCAGCGAAATGCCGGACCGGATGCTTCTGTCGTGTCCGTCACGGTAGTGATGAAGGGTAAGTTGCAAACGCCAGATCCGCGAGCGACTTTAACTTCTGGCGGCAGTGCGGCGGCCGCACCTGCGGCAGCTAGTTTCGGAGGTGGTGGATTCGTTCCCCCTGGAGCAGGCGGATTTGGTGGCCCCCCTGGTGCGGGTGCCGGTGCGAGCGCGGACGATTCTACGACAGTGCCTAAGGGCAAGAAAGGCAAGGGCGCCGGGTCGGAGGATTAATACTCATGGGAAAACTTAGTCTAAGTCCGATTACATTTTTCATCGTAGGGGCAGCGTTTGCTTTGGCCCTCATCTCTTACGGGTTATTTCAGCAGTATCTGCCCAACACTCGGGAGGCAGCAAATTACCGCGAGGTCACGGCCAAGCTTCAGGCTGAAGCAGACAAGATGCCGCAAGCCGAGAAGCGGGTCAAAAAGGCAGAGTCCATGGTCGAGGCGCAAGCGGCTAAGTGGAGACTCATTGTCGCTCGAAAGACGCCCACTGCGAACCTTGCGACCGGCGGGGTGAGCCTTGCGGTAAACGGTTGGCAACTCATTGTTGATACCAAGAAGTTTCGCAACAACATTCAACGGGCAATCAACACCCAAGTAAAGGCAGGCGGCGTTCGCGTCATTAACGGTCCCTACGTAACCGGGGTCGACGAAGCAACCCCGGCGAACCAAGTATTGGCTGATTTCTACAATTTCCCACCTCTTCCATTTCCGGTCGTATTAAAAGAGCTCGGAGCGGTTACGGTTCAAGGAACCTACCGTCAAATAAAGGCGAATATTGAAGGGTGGTCAAACATGCCGAACTATTTGGCGGTTGCAGACGCTCTCCAATTGACGGGAACGTCACCCAACTTAACGGGAACCTATAACCTAACTGTTGTTGGCTATATTCGCGGTAAGACAATTTTCCCGCCCGTTCCAGAAGGCGCTTCCACGGCATCCGCTGGTGGTGGTGGGTTTGGCGGCGGTGGATTTGGCGGCGGAGCTCGCGGTGGGCCAGGCGGCTTTGCGCCCACTGGCATCCCAGGTGGGATACCCGGTGGAATTGGCGGTGGGCCTCCCGGAGCGGGAGGGCCTCCAAGCTTCACCGGTCCCTCGGGGCCAGGCGCGGCTAGAGCCCGTGGAGGTGGCAGGTAATCATGGCATTAGTTAAAATTCTTGGATTAGCCTCCGTTGCCGTAACGATGGTAGCGATTGGGTGCGGGCCAAAGACGGAAATGGTAGATAGTTCGACGCCTACGGCCTCGGTGCCTAAAACCATGAAGAAGCCTAACGCGGACGCGGGCGTTCCGATTACGCAGTCCACCGACGCAAAGTTGTTTCCCGCGTTGGTTGCGCAGAGCGACCCCAAGTTTGGTCGCGGACGCCCAGATCCATTTTCGCTGACCCCGGCAGAGCGAGACTTTGACATGCAGCAAGGAATGGAACGGCTTCTCAATCAAGCCAGCGGGTTTTCCATACAGTTTCAACCCAAGGAAGATGTGATTGAGCGTCCGGAAATTGAACCTCAGCCATATCGCCGACTTTCGGGAGTGGTCGTTGGTGACTCAGTTCTCGCCATCCTCGATATGGGAGACGGTCAGCCCGTGATTATTCGTCCGGGCCAGCGAGTTCCCAATTCACCGTGGACCGTTGTTTCAATTGACGAAGACAAAGCCGTACTACGCCGGTCTGGCAATACGCTTCCTCATGAGGTGACTGTTCGGTTGGAGAGCCCTCCGGCGGGCGTAGGTCTGGCTTCTGGACCGGCAACCGGAGCCGGTGCTCCTCCAGGATTTGGTGGCCCGGGCGGTTTCAGCGGTGGACCCCGCGGTGGGGCCGGCGGCGGCGGCAAGGGCGAATAGATTAAGGATAGAATTGGTTGCAGAACGATACGCAAACAGAATTGGGACTTCTCTCTTATTAGAGGCAGAATTATGAACAAGACACAGAAACTAGCAATGAGCGCTTTTCTCGGATTGAGCCTGTTTGGCGCGGTACCGGTTAAGGCATTCGCCCAGGATGATCCGAATACTAAGATCATTCCTTCGTTGGAGTACGAGCAAGCAGACGTGAGAGAAGCTCTCAAGGCCCTATTCCGAACAGTTGGCGTGTCCTACGCAATCGCTCCCGAAGTTCAAGGGACGGTTACCTTGAGCCTGAAAAATGTTTCGTTTGAAACCGCACTTCAGAACATCACACGTCAGGTGGATGCCACCTACAGAATTGAAGGCGGGGTGTACCAGATTGTTCGCCGGGAAGCAGAAACACCGACAACGGTTGATGGCGGGGCCGCAATTCCGACGACCGCTAAGCTGGTGGTTCGCAGAATAAAAATTCGATCGGCGGACCCTCAATTTATTGCCCTGATGATCGGCCGAAATGCTGGCAGTCAGTCATATACCTTGCCCCCTGAACTCAGCTCCATTGCAAAGAATCCGGGTGGTGGTCAAGGTGGCGGACAGGGTGGTGGTCGTAGCGGTGGCGGTCTTGGTGGCGGTAGCGGTAGCAGCGGCGGTCTCGGTGGCGGCGGTGGTGGCCTAGGCGGCGGCGGTGGCGGTAGCTTTGGTGGTGGTGGCGGCGGTGGCCTCGGCGGCGGCGGCGGTGCGGGCGGCGGCGGCGGCTTCGGCGGCTAAAAGTTAAACGTTCACCGGTGTACATCGCCGGTGAAACAAAATTTAAGGATAGGGGTTTTAGGAGAAGTTATGATGCGAATTAGCTGGGGACGGATAGCGCTTTTGGCGCTGGCGACGGTTGTCGTTGGGTTGCCGATTGTGAGCGCTTCCGCGCAGCAGTCGGCCGATGTACGCGTGGATGTCACGCTTAAAGATGCCGATATGATGACGGCGACTCGGGTGCTGTTTGCCAAAACTGGCATCCAGTTTGTGGTGAAGCCAAGTGCCGATCCATACGGCCGAGTCACCCTCAAATTAGAGGGTGTTACCGCGGAAGAAGCGGTTCGCTATATTTGTGAATCGTCGGGAGCATACTTCCGACGAGATGAGAATGGCGTCTACGTGATCAGCCACGAGAAGCCAGAGGTGGCTGTTGCGGCGACGGTTGCGGTTGCTAAGCAGCCTAAGTTACTCAAACGAATTCGTGTGCTCAAAGGTGACTGTCGAGATATTTTCGACATGATTGTTTATAAGACTCCGTTCAGTACCACGCGGGGCTTTGAAGAACTCAATCGCTTTACTAAGCTAAATCAGAACGACGGGATCCGAATTTTCGGACCGGGATACAACCCTAACACCGTTACAACGCCTTCGCAGACATTTAACCCAGTGAATGGCCAATCTCAGGCGATTCCCTTAACCTCAGGTGAATCGGGCAATGACATTCGACTCCCCGGAGAAACTGCTCACCAATTTGGTGGACGCGGTGGCGGCGGTGGTGGCGGAATTGGTGGCGGACAAGGCGGCGGTGGTGGCATCGGTGGTGGTCAAGGTGGCGGTGGCGGCATCGGCGGCGGACAAGGCGGCGGAGGTCAGGCAACCCTGACCGGTGGAACGGGTTTGGTGGGTCAAAGTATTGACTTTGTGTCCTACGACCCAACCGATAACAGCATTGTTGTTCGTGGCACAGAAGAGGATATCAACGAACTTCAGGGCTACATCAACCTATTTGACAATGCGCCTAAACAGGTGCAAATCAAAGTAGAGTTTGTCCAGACAACTGAAGGACTTGAGAAGGACCTCGGTTATGAATTCAACTATACGCGCGGTTCAGTTTCTGGAGGAATCCGCCCTGGAACCCTGGCTACAACAGGAGACCCCGTTTTCTTGAACTATGCCACCGGTAATGTAACCGCTCGCTTGCGAGCCAAACTTTCGGAAACGTTTGGTAAGGTTGTGAATGCACCGGTCGTGCGTACATTAAACAACCAACCTGCGGTTATTCAAAGCTTCTCAACCAGCTACGTCTTTCTAAATCAGATATCTGCGGTGCAGGGTGCGGGAGTTATCTCAACTCCTCAAGCGTACGCTCTTCAGGTGAGCACAACGCTCTCCGTTGCCCCTCGAATCAACGAAGACGGAACGATCACGATGTACCTCACGCCAAGCGTTACCAACTTTGTTGGAACATCGGTTGGCCCCGACGGTCAGGAAATTCCTAACCAAGCCGGTCAGTCCATTCAGCTCGTGGCTCGAGTGAGAAACAACGAGACGATGGTCTTGGGTGGTCTCACCAGTAAGACAGAGGACAGCAGCACTCAGAAGGTGCCCGTTCTCGGAGAGTTGCCAATTATTGGTCAGTTCTTCCGTAAAAACGGAAAGAATAGAACCAACAGTGAACTCCTAGTGTTTGTAACTCCGACGATCATCGAAGATGATGCGACGGGTACGTCAAGCAGTCCGTAGTCGCTTGATCCTTGGCCTTGGGTGGAGGTGGCTGGTTCTTGAACCGGCCACCTCCTTTTTCTAAATTATGCGTAGCTGGATTTTAATTGGAATGATGGGTGCCGGGAAAACCACCCTGGGGCGTGCCTTGGCCGAGCGGGCTGCCCGAGAATTTGTTGACACCGACCAAATACTTCAGTTACGCCTCGGTCGATCCATCTCACAGATATTTCAAGTTTACGGCGAACCCACTTTCAGAGATCATGAAACCAACGTTCTTCAGGGACTCCAGTCCGGTTCCTACGTGATTTCCACCGGCGGCGGAATTGTGGGTCGCCCGGAGAATTGGACGCAGATCCGTCGGATAGGACTCAGCATTTACCTGAAGGCGGATGCAGATGTTCTTATCCAAAGACTGGAGAAGAGCAAGAAAAAGCGGCCTCTCCTGGACGGTGAGAATTGGGAAGACCGGGTGAGGCAGATATTGAAGGAAAGAGAACCCTTATATCAGCAAGCTGACTTAGTGCTGGAAGTAAGCGATGCGGATTTAGAAACGGCACCCGATCGCGTTCTGCAAGAAATATTGGCCCGGGAGAATGCATGACGATTCGACATTCGCAAGGAAGTTATCCGATAGAATTTGGACCGCTATCCGCATCTTTGATTGATATTGCACCAGAGTTCCCGGTGTTAACCGACGTTAATGTTCAATCCGCCTGTGCGCCTATGCTTGCCGGAAGACCCAATGTTCTGGCCTTAAACGCCGGGGAAGCCACAAAATGTATCGCAGAATTCACGCGAGTTCACCAGTGGCTTGCCACCGTGGGGACCAATCGCAAGTCTAAGTTGGTCGTACTCGGCGGGGGTGTTATCGGAGACCTTGGCGGATTTGTAGCCGCCACCTACATGCGCGGTATCCCCTTCGTACAAATTCCAACTTCTCTCCTCGCCCAAGTGGATTCGTCTGTGGGTGGCAAAGTGGGCGTTGACCTCCCAGAGGGGAAGAACTTGGTCGGAGCCTTCCATGCACCGGAATGCGTTTATCTAGATGTATCTGTTCTGAAAACCTTGCCTAAAGCTGAGTTCACCAATGGCATGGCAGAGGTGTGGAAGTACGGTTTTATCATGGATGCGGAACTCGTAGAAATTCTGGAGCGAGAGCACATGAGCGTTGACTCCGCTCAACTCAGATTCGTCATCTCCCGTTGCGTTGCCCTAAAGGCGGAGGTGGTTGAAGAGGATGAATTTGAGACCACGGGACGCCGCGCCATCCTCAATTTCGGCCACACCATCGGTCACGCGCTGGAACAAATTACGGGTTACCGCGAACTTAGACACGGGGAAGCGGTCTCGGTGGGCATGGTGGCAGAAGCTAAACTCGGCGAAATCCTTGGGCTTTCCCCCGCAGGAACTATGGCACGGGTAGCAGGCGGGCTTCAATCTCAAGGGCTCCCCGTGCGGCACCCCGCGACCCAGCAGTGGGAAGAAATGGTTAGGGCCATGCGACGAGACAAGAAGACAGAATCTCAACAATTGGCGTTTAGTCTGCTAACCTCAGTCGGAGCATGTAAACTTGTGAAGGACGTTGAAGATTCGGCAGTTCAGGCTGCCATGTCATCCGTTAAATAGGTGTACCCATATGGCATTGCATCAGAACCCTTCCGGTTGCAAATGAAGACTCTGCGAACCGTAGTCTTAACCATTGGCACAGCGTTGTTGACGCTGGGCTATCTTACGAGTCAGGTCGCGGCATTCCAGGGGTGGGCAAGCGACTACGCTCGTAAAGTGGATCAACCTCCGGTTCAGCGGATTTCGCTCCTCCTCTTTGTGGGGGCAGTTGCGCTGTCTTTCTTTCCCGAACGAGAGGAACCCAACTCTTGATCGGTTCGGTCTTGCGGATGAGATACGAACTCACCGGGCTTCTCGCCGAAGGACCCGTCTTTGCCTCCTATTCAGCCTTAGACCGTGTGCACCGTCGTGATGTGTGCGTTCGAATTGTCCAGCCACCGTTTGATCGCGAAGCAGGATTCCTCGACCGCCTGGCCCTGGCCGTTAAAAAATACAAAACCGTGCAGCATGCGGGCATCGAGACGATTACTGAATTTGATCAAGACGAGGATCAGGCATTTGTGATTAGTGAGCTCACCCGGGGCCCAACCTTGGCGGATCGGCTTAGAAAACTCGCGCCGTTTTCCGTGCCGGTAAGTGTGGGAACGGCAATCAGTATTGCCTATGCGGTCGACGCGATTCACCGTGCGGCCTTGGTGCACGGAGATTTACGACCCCAAAACATGGTGGTCTTAGCCGATGGCGAGGTTCACCTCCAAATGGCGGGGATTTGGGAAAGCTACTCTGGCAGCATCACCGCCGGTGCCATGGTGTTACCGCTAATGGCACCGTATCTGGCCCCAGAAATCAGTAAGGGTTCAATGCCGTCTATGGCTTCAGATATTTACGCGATGGGTGTCATTCTGTTTGAGCTAGTATGCGGGCGCCAGCCTTTTCATGCTGATACCCCCATGGGTTACGCCATTGAGCACGCCACCGCGCTCACCCCAAGCGCCAAATCTACCAATCCTTCGGTCCCGGTAGTGCTAGACGAAATTATTAAAAAGGCACTGAGCAAAGATCCCCAAGACCGCTACCGCAAGGCGGGGGACATGTTAATTGATCTGAGGATGTTGCAGGATGCCCTTAGATTCGGACGGTCACTTTCTTGGCCCCTCCGATCAGATGGAGCCCCGTTAAAGTCTAAGCCGCTTCAACCGGTGGCTCCCAAGATGTCGGCCATTCGCCCGGAAGAAATCGATGGTTCGCCTCGGCAAGCAAGGCCCCAACGAGACGTTCCGGTTTGGATGATTGTCACCGCTTTCTCTTTGGTTGCCGTGGTGTGTAGCTTAATTGGGGTGTGGATGATTTTCAATCTGAACAAACCTAAGTTGGTTACGGTCCCCAACATCCGGGGATTATCCGCAACAGAAGCTCGATCTATGCTGAAAGACCTTAAGCTAGATTTGCGGGTCACGTCAACCCGGGCCGATGAACGATCTGATGCAGACAAAATTCTTGACGTTTCGCCACCTCCGGGCGACAGGGTGCGCGAGGGTGGCCGGGTTGGGGTGGTAGTCAGTGCGGGGAGCCGTTTTGTGGAAGTGCCCGACCTTAAAGGGGCAACCCTGGATAAGGCCAAGACGGTTTTGGAAGGTCTGGGACTTTTCCTTGACTCTTCCGTGGATAAGGCCACTGACCCTATCGTCGGTTCAGGCATCGTGGTGCGGCAAACTCCAGAAGTGCGGACGCGAGTAGAGCGGCAAACTGCCGTGCACGTCACGGTAAGTTTAGGGCCAGAAACAGACCTCGCCGCCGGTACCACCCAGACCTTCATCTATTCGTTAGACCTTCGGATTGTGGATACCACTAAACCGACCGCAGTGAGAGTAACGATTTCTGACGAGCTGGGCGCTCGTTCAATCTACGACTCCATCCGCAATAATGGAGACTCCGTGCACATCGATGCGAAATCCTACGGGAGGCTGGCGGAGTTTGTCATTTTTTACGATAATGTGGAGGTCAAGCGCTTTACTAAGCAGGCCGCCGAAGGAACCCCTAATCCGTAACATCAGCTCAATAGTGCGATCATGACCGGACACCTGGCCCCCTCAATTCTTTCGTTCTCCGTCCATGACCTTCGGGTGGCCGTGCCTCAAATGGTTGAGGCGGGAGCCGATATTGTTCACATGGACATCATGGATGGGCAATTTGTCCCCCCTATCTCATTTGGTGACGCCCTGGTTAAAGACTTGCGAGATCTAACCGATGCAACATTTGAGGCTCACCTCATGACCCTGACCCCCGAGGCCCAGTTCGACCGGTTTCAGGCGGCAGGTTGTCAGCGAATCATTTTCCATGTAGAAGCCACCGTGCATGCCCACCGCCTAGCCCAAGAACTTCGGTCGCGCGGGCTGAGCCCGGGCATTGCCATCAATCCGGGCACGCCGGCGGTGGCCCTTGAATCCGTCTTGGATTTGGTAGACCTGGTATTGGTCATGACCGTCAATCCGGGTTGGGGGGGGCAGAAGTATATTGCCAGCATGGAGCGCAAGGTCACCCAACTTAGGCAATGGCGGCCCGATCTTTTGATTGAAGTGGATGGGGGGATTGATACTCAAACGTTGCCATTGGCCAGGGCGGCGGGGGCAAACATCTTTGTGGTGGGAAGTCACTTAGCGCGCGCCGCCAACTTGTCTACCGAAACTCGGACTTTGAAGCAGTTATGTGGCTGAAAATATTTACCACCGCAATGATCGCCACCGGTTTTGTGATGCTAGTAGCCTGGCCGTGGGCGGTGGGACCAAAGCCGCCGCGGGGGGCTTCTCACGCGGTTTACCGTCGCTACGCATCGCGCTCTACGGTTTATCTAACCGGACTATTGGTCACTTTTGTGGGGAGCGGAGTGGGGTCTTATTTGCTCCTGAAGAGCGTTAGAGAGGAGTATGCAGATTCCATGCAGCAGAACCTAAAAGTGCTTATAGAGGGCACTCTGCAGGATCACGGCCGCAAAGAAAATGATTCTCACGACGCCTGAACGCTTGATGCAACGTGCGATTGCCTTAGCAAAGCGCGGGCTACCCGCTCCCAATCCCCACGTGGGGTGCGTCATCGCGCACGGGGCAGAGATTGTGGGGGAAGGTTGGCACGCTTACGCGGGCGCACCGCATGCGGAAGCGATGGCCCTGCAACAAGCCGGAGGTCGCGCCCGGGGGGCGACGGTCTACGTGACCCTCGAGCCTTGTGCACACACCGGTCGAACGCCGCCATGTGCAGATGCGCTGATTGCGGCGGGAGTTGCTAAGGTGATGGTAAGCGTGGTGGACCCTAACCCGGTGGCGGCGGGTGGAAGTGAAAAGTTGCGGTCGGCGGGGGTTTTCGTTGAGCTTGGGCTGCTTTCGGCGGCGGGAACCTTGGTGAACGAACAATTTCTATTTTCGGTGACTCACCGCCGGCCCATGATAACCCTAAAGGCGGCGACCACCCTCGATGGAAGAATTGCCCTACCGTCGGGTGAGAGTAAATGGATTACCAACGACCAAAGTCGGCGGGAGGCCCACCGCTTGAGGGCAGAATGTGGAGCGGTGCTGGTGGGTCGCCGGACGGTTGAAGTGGATGACCCAGAGCTCACATGCAGAATTCGGGGAGTGGTGAACCAGCCCCTGCGAGTGGTTCTAGATCCAAAGGCGCGCCTCACGGGCAAAGAAAGGGTCTTCAACAATAAGGCGGAGACGTTTCACATCACCGGCGAGATAGACCTGCACGAATTGTGCACCCACCTCTTTAAAAATGGAGTGAAGGGAGTGTTGGTTGAGGGCGGGGCCGTGACCCAAGCCTCGTTTATTTCTGCGGGTTTAGCAGATCGATTGGAATTGTTCTTGGGGCCCAAGCTGTTTGGATCGGGTTTGGCTTGGCTTGATGAGATTGGAATTTCTTTGATTGATAATGCCCCTGCGTTAGAGATTGGGCGCACTCGGAAGCTCGGGTCGGATCTGCAAATATCAGCTCGATTTCTGAAAACTCGGTCGGTAACGTAACGCGAAGGAACCTGCGACGTTTGAAAATTGTCACTAAATTAGAGCGAGGAATTCTCCAATGAAAGCATTTCACTCCACCCTTTTTCTGGTCAGTAGCATCGTTGCCCTTCCGATAGTGGCGCAGGCGCGTCCGTATTCCATTCGGCCGGATTCGGTTTTGTCTCTCGTGATGGAAGGCCAGTTAACGATGGGAAGGAACCGAGCGGGGGATGGATTTGTGGCCCGCGTAGAATCCAACCGAGACGTACCCAGGGGCTCCCAGCTGCGGGGGCGAGTGCTCACCGTGCGCCGGGCGGATGAAAATCGCCCGGGATATATGGATTTAGAATTTAGTGAACTGATATTGCCGGATGGAACGCATCAAGACGTGGTGGCGGTGCCCGTTCGGTTGGGTGATGTGCGATCTGACCGCGACCGTAATCGAGACGGTCGATTCTACGCCAGTGCGCCTAAGGGCAAGAAAGAAACGGCGGTTTTGGGCGGAGCGGTCGCGGGGTTTGCGCTGGGATCCCTGTTTAAAAAGCAGCTTGAAGGCGCCATTATTGGAACCCTCGCCGGAATTGTGGTAGCGGAATCAGACAAGTCCGCTCAATCCGATGTCGTTCTGAGCAAAGGGGATCGCTTTGGCGCGCGGTTTGACCAACGGGTGTCCTTTGATTACGTTCCGCAGCGGAATGCTGATCGCGAAGACTTGAACCGCGATCGGGAAACCCGTCGTGGGCGGCCGGATGAAAACTCAACGCGGAGTGATTCGGAAGAATCTCGGACCCGTAACATATCGGTTCTGTTTGGCGACCAAACCCTGAAATTCGGAGCGGACGAGCAGCCGTTTCGGGCGGGTTCCCAGGTGATGTTGCCGCTAGATCGGACGGCGTCTCAGCTTGGGCTAGAGGTTGAAGTGAGCCGAAGTCGATTTATCTACTTAGATGGAGAACTCGGCACCTTGCGCTTAGAAAAGGGCACCAGCGACTATCGGTGGAATGGTCGAAAGGGTTCACTGGCCACGGCGCTCATCGAGCGCGGTGGGATTGTTTACGTTCCCATGGATGCGTTTACTCCCTTACTAAAAAATGGCCTTGTTTGCAAAGACGATCGCGACGGCGAAACTTCTAATTAGAAGGGCTTCCGAAAGCCCTTCTCCCCCAGTTTTTCCTAAAACTGGGGGAGAAGGGTTGGGATGAGGGGGTCGGCGGCCTACACATAGTGGTGCGTTCAGAAATAGCATGTGGTTCCAATGCGTCGGATTGACCAGGATTTTGACGGCCCCCAATGCGGAAGGAAAAGTCAAGCACACTTTGACCAATTCGATGCTTTTAGGCAGTTTGGGACCGCGCTTGTTGTGCGGTAGGACGACAAGATGTGGCTTGTTGACTGAGAAGCTTCTTATACGAATGACCGGCCGTGCTTTGGTCTGCAGAACAACATCGACCATTTGGATCGCGGCACATTCGCTCAAAAGTTAAATGAAGCTGATTTCCTCCACCATTCTCGCGACCCAGACGCCGGAGAAACATTGCACAATTGGGCACCCGTTACCGCAAACCGGCGGTTACACTACAAGCCTTTTCCAAACTGACTCAGTTTCAAACATTGTCCAAGATGTCACCCATTCAGACTCAAAAAAATTGAGATTCCCATTCATTACCGCAACTTCACAACTTAAGCTAGCCGTCCCTGCCGGGGCAAGGGTGGTTCATATACGTTTTGTGAGGCCTCGACAAGGTGAATTGCATTGCGGTCTGCGCCTTCTTTACGTTACATGGATACACAATAGACCGATGAAATGGGCCTAAGATTCCTAACTAAATGCACATCGGGTCGTCCCCCCCCCTCCGAACTTACCTTAACCCTAAATGGAAAGGAACCAGTGGTGGAGGCGGTTGTCGTCGGTGAGTTCGGGGTGGAAGGAGGTGCCGATTCGGTTGCCTTGGCGGACGGCGACGATTTTGCCTTGGTAGCGGCCTAAGCATTTTGCTTCTGGCCCCACAGCGGAAACCACGGGGGCGCGGATGAACACGCCGAGGGTGGGTTCTGGGAACCCCTCCAGCAGAACGGCATCTTCAAAGCTATGGATCTGGCTTCCAAATGCATTTCGAGTGACCTCAATATCCAGGAGGTTGAGGGTGAATTGGTCTGGATAGCCAACGATGGCGCGGGCCATGAGAATCATTCCCATGCACGTTCCCCACATGGGCATACCTTGCGCAGCCCGGGCTTGGACGGCTTCTGCGAGTCCAAACCGGCGCATCAGCAGTCCCACCGTGGTGCTTTCGCCCCCCGGGAGAATCAGCCGATCCACCCCTTCAAGATCCGCCGGGACCCGTACTTCGCGCGTAGCCGCGCCGATGCCCTTAAGCATGTCAAGATGCCGGTCAAAGTCGCCCTGAATGGCAACAACCCCTACAATCATGGCGTCAGATTACCGTCTGCCCGGGTACCCACACGCCAACGGTAGACTAGACACCATGATGGATGCCGCAGTAGGCTCCCTAGAACCGGGAATGGCGATTGAGATTGGTCGACGAGTTTTAAGGCAAGAAGCCGATGCGATTAGAGCGAGTGCCGACGCCCTTGATGAATCTTTTGCCTCCGCCACTCGGCTCATTTTTGAATCCTCGGGGCGTGTAGTGACCTGCGGCATAGGGAAGTCTGGGCACATTGCCCGCAAGATGGCGGCCACCCTCAGCAGTACAGGTACGCCCAGTTTGTTCCTTCACGCGGCGGAGGCCGTTCACGGCGACCTGGGGATGGTCCAGCCGGGCGATATTGTGGTGGTTTACACGCACAGCGGCGAGACGCACGAAATTGTCCAGCTCTTTCCCGCCTGGCGGGCCAATCAGGCCAAGGTTATTCTCATCACGGGGCGAAGCAACAGTACCAGTGCGCGCTTGGCGGATGTGGTTTTAGATACTCACGTGACGCACGAAGCGTGCGCCAACAATCTCGCCCCCACCACCAGTACCACCACCATGTTGGCGATGAGCGATGCCTTGGCCATGGCGGTGATGGAGATTCGCGGTTTTAAGGCCGAGCACTTTGCTCGGTTGCATCCATCGGGGTCTTTGGGTAAGCGACTGTTTCTTACGGTGGCCGACGTGATGAAGCCCATGTCCGAAATTGCGATTGGGCATCCGTTAATGCCCCTTCCGATCCTGCTGCAGGCGATCACCCAGGCGGGCGTCGGCGCGGCGATCATTGTTGATGAAGACACCCACTTAATCGGGTTTGTGAGCGACGGCGACGTTCGCCGCCACATCCTTCGCCATCCGGACCGACTTGGCGCGTTGGCCAAAGAACTGATGACGGAGGGAGTCACCACCATCGAGCCTGAGTTATTGGCTACGGAAGCCTTGGAAGTGTTCCAGAATTTGCCCCGAAAGATTGGAGAGATGCCGGTCGTGCAAAACGGCAAGGTCAAAGGCCTGTTGATGCTAAAAGACCTTCTCCGGTCGGGGATTATTTAGGGGAGGAGGGGAAGTTAGCATTGCCACCTCTACTTTTCAATCCGTGTCGTTTTGCAATCCGGACTTGTGGCGCGGAGCATTCCCGTAGAATTTTTTTCATGGCGTAAACGCGCGCATTCGTTAGGAAAAGTGGAACGGGACAAAAATAAAAAGATTCCCGTCCAGAATTTCTGGACGGGAATCTTTTTACGCTTATTCTGCGGCGACCTGAGGAGCGGCGGCGGGAGCAGTGACGGCCGGAGTTTGGGCGGCAGGAGCCGATTCTTCTCGTCGAGGGCCTCGATCGCCCCGATCTGCGCCTCGATCACCCCGGTCTCCACGATCGCCGTAGCGCTCTCGTCGAGGGCCATATTCGCGTCGCTCAGGGCCGGCTTCCGTAACCACGAATGGCAACAGGGCCATTTCTCGGGCTCTTCGAATAGCCTCGGCAATCATTCGCTGCTGACCGGCGGTGTTTCCCGACTGTCGGCTCGCAATAATTTTGCCTCTTTCATTGAGGAAACGTCGGAGAATGTTGACCTCTTTGAAGTCCACCGTCATGATCTTATTGACGGTGAGGTAGCTTACCTTTCGGCGTCGCTTACCCTTTCCTCGGGGGCCACCTTCCGGCGCATCTTTGTCTTGGCGGGGCATGTTAATGCCCTGGACATCGCTACGGGGTGCTTTGCTGATTTCTTCGCTCATCTTCTAAACCGTTTTACTTGAGTGCATTAGACCAGTAGAGGTCTCTGGTACACGCAAGCAACCACAAATTATAGCATAAGCCAAGCTCTGCGCTCCACAATCATTACTTTTGCGAGCCAGTGGGCTTGCCATCGGCATGATAACCCGTTTGTTTGGGTCCCCGCACAAGCACAAGCAGAGGGTTTGGGGGAGACGCGGAATTTGATACTTGTCAGAGGTTGACCCCCCCTCCCGGGTTGCTTCTGATGAGGAGAAACACCCATCCTCCCATATCCTCCAGCCCACCCAGGGCCCGCCTCGCCAGCGGGCCCACCCTTATTTTTGAAGTGGCCTAAGGCGCCACTTTGAGCCATTGCATCCATCGCGTGGTTTGGGCAAACCTTAGCTTCTCGTAGTTAGGAATGGCATCTTGAGAGGACGAGAAATCAATGGCGATTCCGTGACTGGTGGCGGAATTGTTCTGGCCATTCCACACCACCGCGTTTAGCACCGCGGCCTTAACGTTATTCGCTGCATTGGCCAGCTCCAATATTCCGGTGCCTCGGGATATTCGATCGGCGACGTCATAGAGGTCGTAATAGCGAGATTGGAATCCATCGTTTCTCGCGTAACGGAGTGCATTTTGCCTGATCCCTCTGACTAGGCTGATCTCGTCGGCCTCGCTGGTGTGAGAGAGAAGGACCCCGGCCAGGTTGTCCACGGCAGTTTCTAAGGCTCCAATTTTCTTTGCATCAAGCACACTTTGGGTGATCTCCGTTCCGCCCGGCCACGGATATCCGGTCATTCCATCCACAAAGCCTTTAGCAATCATTGAGACTGGGGCATCGGGGTTCTGCGTCATTGCGCTGAATACTCTGTCGTACGGGTAACCCAACGCAGGAGTGTTTTCTTCACTCGACGCGATGTAATCCACTTCGTCTTGCACTTCCGCCGCGACTTCTAGCTGCTGCATGAGGCAGGCGTCGTAGCTGAGGATATCAAGGTGAATTCCGCTGATGGCCGATGCGAGGTCCCAGGTATCGATCACCGAGTTGAATTCATCATCGTTGCTGATGGATCGATTTATGGCACCCGCCGCGCGTTGCCAACCTTTGCCATGATCCCAAACCACCAGCGCATAATGATCTGCGGGGTAGCGAGATTTGGTCCAGTTGATGAAGTTTCGTAGGGTGTTGGGGTCTCCCATATCAACCCCTTGGCCGAGGTCGGAAACCAACTCGCTGTTGATCAAGTTGGTCTGATCGGGCTTAATAAGGTAGCGACGGGTGCCTTCAAAAGGGAAGTCCGTTACGGATGTGGACTGAGGATTGAACTTTTTCCACTGAACGATGAAGCGGACGTCCGGATTGGTGGCAACTCGCTCCATCTGGTTGACGTTGATTGCCGAATAGTATTCGAGGTCATTCGCCGAATTGAGGAAAACCATGACCGTCCACTTGCCTTTAGTAGTGGTAAACGGCGTACAAGTCACTTGGGCCGATCCCAGTTTTCCCGACGGGCCATGAGTGGCGCGCACGGTTCCCGTGCCTTGAGACATGCCGGTAACAACCCCGGTTCCGTTAACGGATATTCCCGTTCCCAAGGTGGACCATGAATAGTCGGCGTCTAGGGTGAACGTGAGCCGAGAATCCGCCGTGAGGGCGGTGGCGTGGAGTTGTACCGTTTGACCAATGGTGAGGGTGCTGGCGGCGGGCGCTACCTGGATAGAAGCTACGTCGTTACCCACTGCGCTACTAATTTGCGGCGTATTGGAGGTGCTAAAAATGGTTTCCGTAGAACCCTGGGGTAATCCTTGAAAATCCCGGAGGTCATTGAGTTCGGCTTTGAGAATGAACGTTCCGGCGGGAAGCGACTTAAACGAAACACTTTGCTTGCCGGGTTGATCTGCATTCACGATCTGTGAATCGACCACGGTTCCGTCTAAACGCGTGATTTGCACCCGCTGAGATAGCCCGGTGGGAAATCCCGCCCGAGTTCGGTTTGTCCAGTCGGTGGTGTAGATGAGTGAACTGGCCGCCGCAACGCCTCCGCCCCCTCCTCCTCCGCATCCGGCAAAAAAGCTAGACGCAACCGCGAGCAATAGGGTCAGAGCAGGGAATGGGGTCATACATCTCATCAATCTCATAGGCGCCTTTTGTGATAATCCAAGCCTTAAGCCGTGAGAATGCACGGTTTATGCCACTTTAAGTTGACGTTCTAGTATGGGGCTGCGTGTTCACCCTTCCGATAACTTAAGAAGATTGGCTGAAAATTCGTCTTATGACAATCTCGTAGCGGTGCTCCACCAAGTGGGGATACGCACGATTGAGCAGCGCCACGAGGGTGGCGATGCCGGCTTTCCGGTAGCGATTGCGCTTCAAACCGGAGGGCAACTGGTTTTAGACCTTCCGTATCCGGCCTTTCTTGCTTCTTTAGATCCCGAGGGAATTGGCGTGGCCATTCTGGATCCGTTGGGATACGTCCGTCGCATCTGGGGGGTCGCCCAGCGCGTCAGTCACTTTAAAACCGGTAAAAGTGTTTTGGAATCGCCGATTGGGGGTCTGCTGGAGAGTAGTTATCAGGGTAGCCACGGCACGCTTTATCTTGATGGGTATCGGTACTTCAGCGCGGGGCTCGGAAATGGAAGCGGGTCTTCTGATGTGTTTGTGTTAGTGGTGAACGCACAAGACGAAAAATCTGCCAAGCGGGCGGCTGGAAGGAGCTACCGCATGGCGAGTGCACTTACCCGGCTGGGAAAGGTTCTCACCATGAACCATTCCACTCAGCAACTCTGTGTGGCGTCGGCTCACGAAATTGCGTCGGCGGCGGAACTTGCCGCCGTTGTTCTTTGGGTTTATCACCCGGAAAGTGATGGGCTGGAGTTGGTGGCAAGCGTGGGGGCTAATCGGCAGGGGACTTCTGCGCTCAGTTCTTTAAGCACGCGGGGAACGGCCGGATGCGCAGCCGAACTGGTGGCGGCGACGCGGCGAACGTTAATGGTTCCCAACGTTTTGGACCATCTTCTTACGGCCAATCTCGAAGCCAAATTTTGCTACCTCAAACCCGGAGCGGTTTCGGTGCATCCCCTCGTCATCTCAGATCGGCTGTTGGGAGTGCTGGAACTCATTGGTCGAGAAGGCGATACCTCGTTCTTGGAGAACGCAGACCTTCACGAGACGATTGCCGAGCACGTAGCTCTTGCTCTCAATTCTGCCGCCATGTTTGAAACTGCGGAGCGCCTGGCTTCTCACGATGCTTTGACCGGACTACCCAACCACCGGAGTCTGCACGATTTTCTGAACGCACGCTTTACAGAATCGGAACGATTAAGTCAACCAATCGGACTCATCATGATTGACGTGGACCACTTTCGATCCTTCAATGAGGAGGAAGGTCACGACGTAGGGGACGAGGTGCTAAAGCAGGTTGCCGATACGATTCGGAGCGGCTTGCGTCCGTACGACCTAGCCGCTCGGTACGGCGGGGAAGAGTTTACGGTGGTGGTGCCAGGCGCCACAAAGGAAGGGCTTCTCTTAGTAGCGGAGCGAATTCGGACGCAGATTGCGGGAGTTCCGTATATCACTCACGCGGGAAGGGAACGGCACGTGAGTGTGAGTTTGGGTTGTGCGCTGAGTCCTGATCACGCCTCGGATGCGGCGGGCCTTTTAAAGGCGGCCGACCACGCCCTTTACGACGCGAAACGACTAGGGCGTGATCGAACGTGCTTTTACGCTTCGCTAAGCGTCTTGGGAGGACGTAAACAGTCGATTGCCCGAGACCGTCTCTCCGCGTGGATGACCCCTTCAGAAAGCAAGGCAGCCGCTGGCCGGCTTAGCAGACTTCAGCCCGAGGTGGAATCGGCAACGGCGATGCTGAGGCTTTCGAACGCTCAGCGTGAGATACTGGAGGCGCTCATCATGATCTATCCCACCTATCTGCGGCTGGGCAAGGCACCACGCACTCACGAAAAATTTCGGCAATTTAGGTCGGCGGAAGAGTGCCGACTGCTGATTCCGAGTTTGGAAGCGATTGGAGAACGGCACGATGGTCATGGCCCGGCGGGGGTTTTGGGGGCCAAGATCCCTTTACTGGCGCGGACATTGACGGTTTTGCTTGCGCTTGATGAGCGCGGCGGAGAGCCGCTCGTCCTCGATCCCGGCCGCTTTGACCCTGAGATCGTGAACCTCTTTATAGACTCTCCGCGCGCGGCGTGACCTTGACTTACCGGGTTGAGACGAGCAAGGTCTGGCCGGCAACCACATTAACTTCGTTGGAGAACTTCACTCGGCATTCGCCATTTAAAGTAGACGAAGTTAACGCCAGCGAACGACCGTCCAAACTCACCCGGGCGGTAGCACTCTGGGATGCCAGCCTCAATTCCCTGAAGGCAATGCCACCGTCTCGACAGACCAACTCCAACCGACGGCCACTGGAGGCGAGGGTTCCGTAGCCGGTGGGGAGAAACCAGGGGGCAACCAAGCCATCTACTTTGGGCCCAAGGGATATGGATCCCTTGGGGACGTCTAGCTTCAATCCCGTGATTGCAAGGAGGCTTGTCCAGCTAGACATGGCGCGGAAGTAGTGGTCTCCGCACTCCACGTGGTTCCACCTTCGCCCCGCTCGCACGTAGCGGTCATGAACGGCCTGCATGATGGCGACGCCGTTTTTAACCATCCCCAGTTCCATCATCAAGGCGGCATTGGCGTATTCAATTCCCGTCCAGTTTCCGGCCGCTTGCAGGTTTTGGTGCGTGCGGAAGTGAGGCTTTTTGCCGGGTGGGTACGTTGCATTCAGCAAACCATGCTCGGGGTTAAAGTTGTATTTATAAACCGACTGCGCGGCGGCCAGCAGATGTTCTGGGGATACCGAGTGGCCAAGGCCCATGAGGCCGGTGTACCATTCGCCACTTAACTGGTCGCTCATACAGCATTCATCTTCACCGTTCTCGCTGACCCAGAGATTAAAGTATTCTCCGTTCCAAAGCCGACCCACAAAGGCTTTACTGGCCATTTCTAAGAGTTCGGTCCATTGGTTGGCCTGATCCGCTTCGCCAAGGTCTTGTGCGAGTCGGATTCCTGCTCTGAGGGATCCCAGCCACAGGCTACAGATGTAGGCGGGAGACCCTTCTAAGTCCCATTGGTCGTAGGTGTTGCGCCGAGTGTCTCGATCTGGAAGCCCATCGCCGTCTCCGTCTAACTGCTGAGTGCTGAGCATAGCGCGCTTTACTTTGGGCCAGTTGTCTTTGGCAAACGCAAGATCTCCGGTCCACAAATAGTCGCGGCACACCATCATCACGTACTGGGGGTTCATATCCACCCGGTCAAAGCCGTTGTCAACGTGCATTAAGTCGGGCGAGAAAAAGTGGGGGATGCGACCATCGGCCCTTTGGTATTGCGCGCCCATTTTGATCTGACCTTTTTGGAGGTCGGGGAAGAGGGCGATGATCGGGAATGAACCTTGATAAGTGATGTCGGTGGTATGGAGTCCGCAGCAACCGAGACCTTCCCAAATGGCAAACCTTCCGTCTTTACACCACCAGCTAGATTTGATGAGGGTGGTGAGCTGAGCTCCCCACGCAAACGAGACCGCGGGGTCCACGTTAGTTGTGAGCATGTTCTCGGCAAAGTTTACGGTTTTCTTGCGATGCTCCCCGTGGTGGGAAACTAAGAACCGGTTCACGGCCAAAGCGTCGGCAAACCAGTGCTCGTATTGGTGTCCCAAGTTGGGGCCGAGTGCGCTGAAGTGATTGGGGAAGAACCAGGAGACGGCAAACCTTATTTCTCGCTCCTCTCCGGGAGCCAGATTTACCGTAGATTCTAGGGCGACATCTCCCCAGGTGGATTGGTCGCGATTGTTACCGCTAAAACTGTTGATCCGGTCTCGAGCTTCCTTCATGAGGTTAGCCAGGCCAGATGCGGTGGTCAGTAACTCCGGCTGAATAAGCTGAATTCGGCCCATAAATTCGCTGAAGAAGGCATCGTGTTGCAGTCGCGCTCGGAGGGATTCAAGTTCAGACATTGGTAGAGAATCGATGTCGTGGTCCGATGCATCCTTAAGGAAATCGTCGAGGTTGCTTTCGTTGGAGAGGGAAGGCAATTTGCCATCTCGGAGGTACGGGTGAAGATACGAGTAGTGTGCGGAGCCGTAGCCTCGAGAACTGCCCCAGCCACCATTTCCCAAATACCATCGGTAGGTTCCCGCAAGGGTGCTTGTGCGGTCTCCGGTCACCGACAGGGCCATGCTGCCGTGGCACGACTTGCGACCTTGGGTGGCTTGGGTAGTGAGGGAAAGCGTGGTGGTTCCAGTCTGGTGGATGACTTGATTTGTCAGCGCTCGATCCTTGGCGCCCCATGCCAGAGGATTCTTTAGCGCACCCATAAGGGAAACGTCTACCGGCTTTGTCGATACGTTTTTGACATTGAACGCCATCGTGAACCCGGGAGTTCCGCTGGTTTGCGAATCTTGCGGAATGATGGGCGCAAAGGCGATGCCCGTGATTTCCACCGGGAGTGAATCATCTACGTAGCCGAGCTTTACAAAGGGGAATTTCCCCTCGTAGTCAATGGCCTGAACCGGCAAGGCGTAACTCAGTGAGTACAGGTCATTTTGACCTTCTTGAAGACCGAGTCTTCGAAGTTGAGGCGGAGCTTGGCCTTGGCGGCAACGAACAAAAAATTGGAGTCCGTCCAAGTTTATTTCTGGCGGCGGGCCCTGTTCATGATCCGGTTGTTCGGGCGACCAGTTACCCATATTAAAGATGAGCCAATCGTAGAAGTAACCGTCCGGCCGAAGCTCCACGGAACCGGCACCGATTCCACCCAGAGGAATGCCGCTGATGCTAGAAACGGTTTCTCGAAATGCGGAGGGGAGGAGACTCTTTGCCCCCCGCTTTATTGAGCTACGCGGGCCCTGGGGAGGATTGGGCGGGCTATCTGCGATTGCGGATGACTCTAAGAGGTCAAACGGGAACAAAGGTACACCAAGCGCGGTGATGCTGGCACCCCGAATAAAGCTTCTACGATTGATTTGATGGGCCATAGAGGTTCTGATTTTAGCCAGCGTGATGGAGAGAGTGGCGTGATAAAAGACCCAAAGTGGGCTTTGGGCGAGAAACTACCCGCGTCGCTTGGATTCTGAGGTGGATTTGCCGAAGACGGGACGTTGTTTGATAACGGTGCCGTCTTTGTGTCATACTTTTAGATCGCGCAAGCTGGAAACGGCTGGGATGCGGAGATAACCATGTACGCGATTGTTAAGACCGGCGGAAAACAGTATAAGGCAGCCAAAGACGATTTAATTATCGTAGAGAAGATTGAAGGCGAGCCGGGTTCAGAAGTAAGACTTTCAGAAGTCTTGATGACCGTGGACGGCGAGACCACCACGGTGGGATCCCCCTTCATCAAGGGTGCCGAGGTTATTGGCCACATCGTTCGACAGGCCAAGTCTAAAAAGATTGTGGCTTTCAACTATAAAGCTAAAAAGAACGAGCGAAAACGATGGGGACATCGTCAACCGGAGACTCACATTCGGATCTCCGAAGTTCAGGCAGGTATTTAATAGATGGCACATAAAAAGGGACAAGGCTCCTCACGTAACGGAAGAGACTCGAAGCCAAAGTATCGTGGTGTTAAGCGCTACGGTGGGCAGATCGTAAAAGCGGGCGAGATCATCGTTCGTCAATGCGGCAACAAGTTTTATCCGGGCCCTGGGATGGGCATTGGTCGAGACTTCACGCTATTTGCCCTCATTGCGGGCGAAGTTAAGTTTGAAGGACCGACGGCAAAGCGACGAGTTGCGATCTATGCGGTCCAGGCTCCAGAAGTTGTAGCGGCTTAAACCTCTTCTAGAAATCCTGTTCGATGGCCTGCTTTCTGAGCGGGCCATCGTTATTTTTGATTTCAGCGGTTCGGTCAAGATGGGTGGCCAATGCGCGTAGTCTGCCTTCCCACTTAAGCGCCCGCGCCGCCATCCAAGATTCAGCTTCTTTCAGCTTCGAAACGTCAACTTTGCGCAACATGCGGCAGCCCGAAACTTCACTGGTGATGATGCCCGCGTTTTCTAGCACCAAGAGGTGCTTACCACCTACGGGTCCATTGGATGCCGATGGTGATGTCTGGGGCGATATTTACCAACTCGGGGACGCGGTAATTTAGCCAGTCTCCATCTTCGGTAAAGAAGGCGGTGAATTCTTCACAGTCGCCTATTCGGTGCCGCAGACCCAGGCTTAACGTTCGGTGCGTGGAATCTGAGCCGGCCACGAAGGATCTAAGTGCGGAGGCTTCGCCTTGCCACTGAAGAATTCCTTCGTCCCTGCGAGAAAGGGTGGTCACATAACTGAGAGCTTCTTGGTGCACCCAATCTCTTTTTCCGTGAAGTAAAGTTGCCGCGCCCTGCGCTACTAAACCCAGTTGAGCATACAGCCTAGCTCTGTGGTGGACGGGTATCCAACCTTGAGCGGAAATCGCCGCATCCCAACCTCCACTTCCCAGCAGTTTTGAAGCCGATCCGGTAGGGACTTTTGTGGCGAGGGATACCTGGACCTGAGCAGAAACTTGCCGGGTGATCATGGCGGAGATGTCGCCTACTCCGGCAGCAGAGCCAAATCGACCGCTTCCGGGAACGATGACTTCGCTTCTGCCGTACGGCACGCCCTGGCGAATGTTGTTGTGAATTTGGAGCACGCTTTGATGCCAGGTGTCAATCAATGGATCTAAAATTCCTCCTCCTCGGTTGAGAAGCGGAACATCAATCGTCAAATCAATCTTACGGCCGAGACCCTTTCTCCAGCGGTATAGAAGCCGGTCTAGCTCGTAATCCTCGGAGACTATTCGCGGACCCGACGTCATGTGGCGAATGTCGTTTGCAACGGTCAGCGAAAATGTCCCGGTCGAAAGTCCCAGCGGAAGCACATCCCCTCTCGGATCAATCCGCAGGAATGGCAAACTGATAGATCGGTGGTTCCGGGTCTCCAATGGGCTCAATGTCTGAGCAGAACCGAAGGAATCCCCATCCACACGAGGTTGTGATATGGCAAAGGAACCGGCGTTCAATGTTACCGCCGAGATGAGGGTGAAGAGGACTCGATGCACGACAGCAAACTACCTCCTTAACCAAGAACGGTGCATCCAGAGTTTTAAACCTCCTGGCTGATGAATGACATGAATCATTCGTATCCCTAGTTAGCTCAATTCATGCTCGGGTATGATTTGTATGAAAAGTATGAAACAGTCCACTGATGGGAAATGTCACGGATTCAGTGACGCCTTTTACGGAACGGCCACCGTGGGTGAGCGCGGGCAGATTGTGATTCCCGCAGAGGCGCGGGGGGATATGGATATGAATCCAGGCGATAAGTTGATCATTATGAGGCACCCCATTCACAAGGGCTTGATGCTGTTTAAGATTGACGCAATGCGGAGTTTCTTGGACGACTTTGCCGAGAACTTAGACCGGTTAGAGTCGAATAAGGGCGAGGGAGATACGGAGTAATGATAGGTTTAGCGACTGGGTATATGATCACCCTGATGTTTTCAGGGGGGAATGGGGGCGTGGCAGACGGCCCGCTGACCCTTGATGAAGCAATTGGAATTGCGGAGCGACAAGCTTTTTTGGTGTTGCTCCAAAAATCAGCGGTTCGGCGTGTTGGTGATCAACTTGACGAAGTTGCGGGGAACCTCTTTCCTCACGTCACTCTCTCCGGGAACTACACGCGGTACGTCAACAAACAGAACGGTGGCTTCTCCGGCGGCGGGAGTGGCAGTGGTGGGGGCAGCGGAAATAGTGGGAGTGGCAGCTACAATGAGACCAAGAATGTTGCCGCCACGCTGACTCAGTCTATTGATGTTTTAGGAAACGTGGGGCGAGCGGTTCGAGCGGCTAAGAATCAACTGCGGGCAGCGCAGGGTTCGCTTCGGGCGACCGTAAACGACGTCCGTCTATCTGTTAAGACCTCATATTTTTCCGTACTTCGGGCTCAGGCTCAGGTGAAGGTATCCGAGCAGACGCTTGCCGACAATCGAGACCGACTTGATCAGGCAGAGAAAAATTTTCGCGCGGATCAGATTGCCAAGGTGGATGTTATGCGGTTCAAGACGCAAGTCGATCAGGCCAAATCAGACTTGATTGCTTCGCAGAACCAATTGCAACTGGCCAAGAACAGCCTAAACAGTGCCTTAGCGCGGCCGATTGACGAGCCGGTGAACCTGGTGGAGCCAGCCGAGCTTCCCAAGGTGAAGCAGGATATTGTGGGATTGGTCAGCTCGGCCTACGCCCACCGGCCAGACCTTGCGGCATTAAACGAAACGCTCATGTCGCTCACCGAAATTCGTCGCGCGCAGGAAACCGCTTTGGGACCAAGCCTGAACCTAGTGGCTACGCATTCTCGAGCGATTGACTTGCCCAAGGGTTCTTTCCAGCCGTCAACATCCACTTTCGGGACGTTGTCTATCAGCTGGCCCATTTGGGATGGGGGAATTAACCGGGCGAAAGTAGCGGAAGATCGGGAGGGCGAAATTCAGGCGGCGATTCAGATTAATCAACTCAAACTGTCGGTATCGCAAGAGGTGAGAACCGCCCGAACAAACCTGGACAGCGCCGATGCGAGGCTGGCCAACGCCGATGAGCAAGTGAAACTCGCCGAAGAAGTCTATCGGCTCTCCAAGGTGAGGAACGACATTGGCGAAGGAACCTACGTTGAGGTTATTGACGCGGAAACCCAGCTGACCCAGGCCCGAAGCGGTTACGTGAGCGCTCGCTACGATTACCTCACGAGTTATTCGCAACTTCAACGCGCACTGGGAACGGACGATTTGGACGCGCCAAGCGCCCTGACCGACGTGACGACACTCGGGGGCGCGGTGCCTTCGGAAAGGAAAAAATGAAAAGGAATCTATTTGCACAAGCGGCGATTGCCCTCGGTTTGAGCGGAATCGTTTTTGGTGGAACTGGGTGCGTCAACCGAGAAGCCCAGGCTCAGGCCAAGAAGACGGGAGAGTTGGTAAGCAACCCCATTCATACCGTAAGCGTTCAACCGGTTGGTACCGAAACGCTCTTTGAAAATGTGGACGTAACCGGCTCGATGACCGCAAACCAGGATTCGACGATTGCCTCCAAAGTAAGCGGACGAGTTACCGCAGTTTACGTAAAGGATGGAGAAACGGTGACTCCGGGTCAGTTGCTGGCCACCATCGAAACGGTTCTGCCCATGGCGCAACTTCAACAGGCTCAGGCTCAGGTGAGTCAAGCTTCTGCGGCTGTACTCTCCGCCCAAGCGGCCCTTTCCCAGTCAATTAAGAACGCGCAATACGGACCTTCGCGATCCAGCTCGGTGTTGGATGGAGCGAAAGCCCAATTGAAATCAGCCCAATCAAATCTAACTAAGCTGATTCGGGGCGCAAGGCCCGAAGAGCGCTCTCAGGCGGAATGGGCCGTGCGCAACGCAAAGTCTAACCTTGATACCCAGACCAAGGAGCTTGAACGAATTAAGCAACTGGTTGAAGAGGGGGCGGTGGCAAAGAACCGCTTGGACCAACAGGAATCGACCTTCGCGGCGGCGCAAGCCAACTACAACAATGCGTTGGACGGGCAGAAGATTCTCACAAACGGAACGAGACAAGAGGATCTAGATGCGGCCCGATCGGCGGTGAGAGTTGCCCAAGAAACGGTGGTCAACGCAAAGAGCGGTAAGGATCTAGACGGCCTTTTGCTAGACCAAGTGAGTGCCGCTAGGGCCCAAGTAGACAGCGCCAAGGCGCAAGTAGAAACGGCAAAGGCACAGGTGGAAATTGCCAAGCAAAATTTGGCTGACACCCAAATAAGAGCTCCGTTTGGAGGCCGCGTATCTGGCCGGCCCCTCCAAGTGGGAGTGATTGCGGGTGCCGGCACCCCCGTGGCCCGAGTGGTGGGAAGTGATGGTGTTTACTTTGACGGACAAGTCCCTTCCGAAGCGGTAAGAAAAGTTGCAGTCGGAATGCCGGTTACGTTAGATGTTGATGCGATTCCGGGCAAGGCGTTCTCGGGCAAAGTGGCCGCTCTGAGTCCGGTGGGAGATGCTATCGGTCGGCTGTTTACCGCTCGCATTCAAATTGGGGGGAGCACTCAGGGCTTGACCGCCGGGATGTTTGCCCGAGCTCAGATTCGTGTCCGCACGATTCCGGGAGCTTCTGTGGTTCCCGCCGGAGCCGTGATCAGCCGTGGTGATGAGCGATTCGTATTTGTTGCCGAGGGTGGTGTGGCTCACAAAACTCCCGTGAATCTGGGCCTCACCGGTTCGCAGACCATTCAGGTTTCGGGATTGGCTCCGGGCGCTTTGGTGGTGGTTCAGGGGCAACAGGGCCTGGTGGATGGCGCGAAGATCAAATCTGAACAAGGAAACACTCAGGCTTCCAAGCCGGGATTATCATTGGCGCTAGGGGCGCAAGGCTAACTTATGAACTTAACCAAAGTAGCGCTTAGCCGACCCGTTTTCATTTTTGTTTTGGTCATTGCGGCAATCCTCTTGGGCACCATGTCCTACTTAGGAATGCGCAAAGAGCTGGATCCTGAAGTCAACTTCGGCACGATCACGATTCAGACTTTATACTCGGGCGCCGGGCCAGAAGACATCAACGAGCTGATTTCCCGCAAAATTGAGGAAGCGGTATCGGGTGTTAACGGCGTGAGAGAAATCACGAGTACGTCGCAAGAAGGGCTCTCTAGCGTGGTCGTGGCGTTGGAGCTGGGTACCAATACCGACGCCGCTCTGAACGATGCGCGGTCAAAAGTCGATGCGATTTCGAACACCTTACCTAAGGACGCCTTAAAGCCCCAGGTTTCCAAGATTGACGCGAGTTCAACCCCAATTTTGTCCCTCGCTATTTCTAGCACTACCTTGGATAGCAAAGATCTTCGGGACCTTATCGATGATAAGATTCGGGACCGCTTTGCCCAGATTGGCGGAGTGGCGGCGGCAACGGTGCAGGGCGGCGACCTGCGTGAAGTGCAGGTTCAGCTGGAGCCCAGCAAGCTAAATGCTTACGGAATTGGTATTGCCGATATCCAGAAGGCAGTGGCGAGCGCATCGCTCAACTCCCCGGCCGGACGCTTGGTGGATGGCCCGCTGGAATATTCGGTTCGGGTTAAAGGAGACTTTTCTGACCCGAAGCAGATCCGGGACATGATCATTACGGTGAGTGATCCTAAGAGCTTTGGCAGTAAGGCCAAAACCCTTCGGCTTTCGGACGTAGCCACCGTAACCGATACCATTGCCGAGCGTACGGCTTATTCGCGTCTTAACGGCAACGATACGATTTCGATCTCAATTCAGAAGCAACGGGAGGGCAATGCGGTGGAGATCACCAAGGCTGCCGATGCGGTTATTGAGAGCGTCACAAAGGAATACAAATCTATTGGTCTCGGGGTAACAAAGACCTTTGAGCAGTCAAAGCAGATTACTGACTCACTGGCGGACCTGCAGTTTGCCTTGTTCTTTGGCATCTTCCTGGTTGCCATAATCGTTTACATTTTCCTCCACAATCTGCGCGGGACGATCATCGTGGCGGTGGCGATTCCAGTCTCCCTCTTTGGCACGTTTATCGCGCTCAACCTCGCCGGATTCACGATCAACAACATGTCCATGTTGGCGCTGTCGCTGGCGATTGGCGTGTTGGTTGATGACGCGATCGTGGTTTTAGAGAACATTTATCGCCACCTTAAAATGGGTGAAGATCCTCGGGACGCGGCGCTTAATGGGCGAGCGGAAATTGGTTTGGCTGCGCTTGCGATTACATTTGCGGACGTGGTGGTTTTTCTTCCGGTCGCGTTTATGGGTGGCATTGCGGGCCAGTTCTTTAAGCCGTTGGCTTTGGGATTTGTGTTCGCTACCATTATCTCGCTATTTGTTTCTTTCACCCTCACCCCGCTTTTAGCGGCGCGATGGTACAAAAAGGGCGAGGATGTTGAGCACGCCACGGGTTGGTTTGCGATTGGGTTTGAGCGAAACTTTGCCCGCTTAGAATCTGCCTATCGACGCGCATTGGAGTGGTCTTTAAACCACCGATGGTTTGTATTCTGCTTGGGCAGCTCCGCAATTTTCTCCGTCATCACGTTTCTTCAGGGCGGATTTGTACCGAGCCAGGTTCCGCCCAACATGGTAGGGAAACCGGATGCACCCACGGTGGGTTTAATCGGCGCCCTGATGGTGGGCAAAGACCTGATGATTAGGTGCATTGCAATCGGCTTGATCACCACCGTGGTGAACGCGGTTCGGTATCGCCGAGTGAGCTTTAAGTACGTGTTGGCCGGCCTCGCGTTTGGTCTGATCTTCCCGATTGATGGTTTCCTGGGATACGAGTACCACGAGTGGAAACAGGGTTCGCTTTTCAAATTCGGGTTCTTGCCCGACAGTGACTCAGGGAAAGTTCAGGCGAACATCGAATTGCCTCCGGGGGCCAGTTTAGACGCAACCGAAAAGGTAGTGGAACGCGTGGAGAAAGCCTTTATGGGCAACCCAGACGTGAAGTTCACCTTCTCTTTTGTCGGAACTCAAGGGGCCGGTCGATTTGCGAGCGGAAACTCTGGATCAAACTTTGCTCAAATACAGGGCACGCTCTACGATAAGCAGTCAGTAGCCGACCACTTTCCTTGGGTCAAGCATACCGAGCGCCTGCGCAATATTTCAAATGAGATCGTCTCTTCACTTCTTACCCAGGCGGTGGGAATTGTTCCGGGTGCATCCGTGAAAATCTCGGCTCAGAGCAATTTTAGTTTCGGTTCTGCAATTCAGCTATCTCTCACATCCGACGATCGGGCAGCCCTCCAGAAAACGGCGTTGGCGATTAAAGATGGCTTTGCATCGGGCGATATTAAGGGCGTTATTAACCCCGATGTAACTTCCAAGCCCGGTAAGCCCGAGTTAAGAGCGAATCCGGATCGAGTGGCCCTTGCTGACCTTGGATTGGATGTTCAAACGGTGGGACTTGCCGTGCGAACATTGTATGAGGGTAACGATGACACCAAATTGCGGGTCAATGGTCGAGAGTATCCCGTGCGGGTAATGATGGACCTCCGCTCTCGGAACAACCCTCAGACTTTGGCGGACGTTCCGATTAAGTTTGTTCAGGGTAACCCTGTGAGACTAGGGTCGGTTGCCTCGATCACCGAGGGACCGAGTGTGGACAAGATCACTCGGCGGGCTCGGGCCGAAGAGATACAGGTCACCGCAGATCTGCTCCCCGGCTACGCCGTGGGTACCGTACAGGCTCAGATCGATGCTTGGCTCATTAGTAAAAAGTTTGTCCCCGCGAATGTCACGTACAAGGCATTGGGATCGGCGGACGCCCAGTCTCGAGAGCAAGGGTTTATCCTCGGAGCTATTGGATTAGGTTTAGTCTTGGTCTACCTCCTTCTGGCTTCTTTATACGATAACTGGCTCTACCCGTTCATCATTCAGCTATCACAACCCCAGGCGATTACGGGTGCCTTGCTCGCTCTGATTCTAACGGATAAGTCGCTGAGTGTGGTGGGAATTATTGGCTTCATCGCGTTAATTGGTTTGGTGGGTAAGAATGCCATCTTGGTAGTGGACTACGCCAATACCTTGCGTCACCGAGGCCGAAGTAGGCATGATGCCCTGGTAGAAGCGGGCCCCACTCGTCTTCGACCCATCTTAATGACGACCTTAGCGCTTATCTTAGGCACTTTGCCGGTCGCCTTGGCGATTGGGCGTGGTTCAGAGTTCCGAGAAACCATCGGAATTATCATCATCGGCGGAATCTCCTTATCAACTTTCTTGACGTTGTTGGTAATCCCGTGCTCCTACACAATCTTCGACGATCTTTCGATTGGATTAAGTCGTCTGATGGGTCGTAAGGTGCCTGGTCCAGAAGATCCGTTGCCACCCGTGGGCGGGTCGGGTGAGGTGTTTGAACGCGAAGAAGCAAGTGCGTTGGCTTGAGGTTCGGGAGTTCGGAGGTTCGGGGGTTCGGAGGTCGTATACAATTTGTTTGGCTCCTTGAAGCCCATTTCATCGGTCCTTTATGTATTGATCTAACGGAAAGGAGGCGCAGACGGCCAATGCAATTCACCCTGTCAAGGGCCAACTGAGCCAATTGCAAAACTCCAAAAACGGAGCACTAGGATCTCTGTTTTGAACCTAAGTAGGCAACGGGATCCTTGTCTATGCCTAGTTTTGCAATAGGCTCAACTAAGTATATGAGGGACTAACCCTCATATACATTTAGTTAAGCTCCTGTAGGCCGATATCATCGGTCTTGAGTGGGTCAACCGAACGTAAAGGAGGTGCAAGCCGCCAAGGAAATTCACCGGGTCGAGGTCCAATTGAACGTATATGACCCGCCGTTGTCCCGGCCGGGACAAGAAAGGGATAGTCGATGTTATACATTTTCTTTCTAACAGGTCCGTTGCTAACTTCTACTGCCCCGGTCGGGGAACAAATTTATTTGCTGACCGTTCTTGGCATCGCACCACAGATACATTTAGTCAGGCATCTTGCGGCCCATTTCATCGGTCTTTTACGTATTGATCCAACGGAAAGGAGGCGCAGACGGCCAATGCAATTCACCCGGTCAAGGGCCAACTAAACGTATATGAGCAGAGGGGAAGTGAGGACAGAGGATTGGGTCACTCTTTTGACACTTCTACCCGAATACCGATTTGGGCGATGACACCCGCTATTGTGTTGCACGTATCTTCGTCGGCTTGGTGGACCACCGATTTACCCAGGTTATCCACTTCCCACGTCTCCATTTCTGCTTCGGCCTGAGGGCAGTTGGTGGCGACCATTAGGATGTAGACCACTTCATCCCAGGTGTTGGTTTCGTTATTATAAACGGTGACAATCCAGGGGCCAGCACCACCGGTTTTTCCGTCGTCGGTGCTCGGGCGTTCCACCACTCCGGGCGCGGTCATGCGGGGAATGATCAATCTCGCCATTCCCGCGCAACCTCGGTTTTAACTCCGATGGACGAGATAATGGCGGCTACCGCATCGCACTCAGTCCTGCAGGTAGAGAAATGGACTGCCGCTTTGCCGAAGGCATTGGCTTCCCAAGTTTCGATCATCGCTTCGTTAAGATCACACTGGGTGGCGATCATGAGAATGTCTACTACTTCATCCATCGAGTTGGTCTCGTTATTGAAAATCAGCACCATCCACCGGCCAAGCATGGAGGAGCCGTCGGTGATCTCAGGTTCAAGAACAATTTGGCTCATCAAGATCATTCCCCTCTATTGTGAATTCTCCGGGACCCATCGTGCGCCTACATTTTCATTACTCGCGGCCTTGCGATAGGGAAACACCAAAAAGCCCGCGCAGAGGACCAGGCCAAATGCAAATCCCATGAGTCCAGTGGACAGTCCGGGAGGCGAGTAATTCATCGTCACTTGATGAGAAC
Organism: Fimbriimonadales bacterium; assembly: GCA_038212035.1. Taxonomy (GTDB): domain Bacteria; phylum Armatimonadota; class Fimbriimonadia; order Fimbriimonadales; family Fimbriimonadaceae; genus Fimbriimonas. The sequence goes on along the minus strand of JBBQUZ010000001.1, from coordinate 96,398 downwards.
CCGGACTCAGATCAAATTCACGCCAAAGCGTGCCTTGAATAGGGACAGGTTTTCCATCTACGGTGGCGGTCCACCCCGGCATATTCCGATCTCGCACCGTCAGGCGTCCCGGACCGGGGGCGGTAACGGTTAGTGAATTTAACGTTTCGTTACCAATGGTAGCCGGGCCGTTGGGCGTGCTGGCTCTTCCCGGGCCGCGAAGGGGGTAGACCTTGTACTGCTCTTTTACTTCTGGAATTCTCAGCCCAGGAATGTCTTGCCGGGTCCAGACCTGGGTGACTCCGGCGGCGGCGAGTTTACGCGCATCAAACTTTGGCTTGATGAACATGATGTTGCCATTGGCTTCGGGAGCCGAGTCTTGCCCGTTAATGTCGTTGAGAAGGCCGACAGTATCTCGGTGCAGAAGCGAGTCATACCCGCCTAGGTCATGAATTCGGTTAAGACTGGGAGTGTTGGGCGGCAGAAGGGCGGGGGAGGCTACGTGCAGACTCCATGGGTCATTGATAACGGCAATCCTCTGACCGCTGGCCGGGCCGATCACCCGGTCCAGTGGTTTGCCGGTCGGTACCAGGTGCGAAGAGTAGCCAATGGCCGCGAGCAGGAAAGGCGTAAAGGCTACGGCAAGTTTGATCCGAGGCTCGTCTATTCGCCGAAAGAAGAAGAGCACGGCACCGGTCAAGATCAGACCCAGAAGCATAGCCGGCATTGCCTGAGTCATCGAAGCGGCGATGAGCGGATTAAGAGCCTCTGCGTTTTGGGCACTGGCGCTACCTTGCTGAGTGAAGACAACGCCAAAGATCGCGAACCCAATGGGAATGCCATAGGGCAACCACTTTCTCAAGCCGTTCTCTGGCCAGGTTAGGGGTTTGGACGCACCAAGCCCCGCCATCACACAAAGCATCATCACGGTAAGCACCAGCACTCGGGCCAAAGAACCGGTAGAAGACCATCCGGGCACTCCAAAGAAGAGGGCCATGTTCAGTGGCGTTCCTAGAGCCAGCAGGAGGGCGATGACGGCAATGATGGCAATGGGCCAGGCCTGTCTTTGGCGCCACGGGGCAAAGCACGCGAGAGCCAAAACCAGAGGGCCCACCCCAATGGCAGATTCGGCAAAGTTAGCGCCTTGTTTCACCAAACTGGGCCAGTAAGAGGGCAGGGGGTTAGCGGCATCAGAGCGCGACGATTCCACCCGGGGGTCTCCTTGAAGGGTGGCCCACGGAAGCGTGCCGAGTTCGAAGGGTTTGAGCGCTCCAAACCTCACGTACCCTTGGTAGCCTTCCATCGTGGGGGTGTTCCTACGGTGGGAGAACTTGCCGTATTCCAGCACGGGAAGAATGTGAGGTAACGCCAGAGCGCACCCCGCCACGATGCCGAGGCCAAGGGGAAGTAGGGCGCGCAGATCTCGGTTAATGATTAGTCCGCCGAGGGCGATTATCCCCGTGGCGATGAGCCCATAGGCGGCAAACTGAAGGTGTCCGGCCAGCATCATGAGGGCAATGGAGACGGCCAAACCCAATCCGGCCCGGCCGGCCTCTCGTCCGCAAGTTGAGGTGACGGTCCAGGCGAACATCAAAACCCACGGAATCCAGGCTACGGTGGTTATCACACTCGGCAATGCCGTCCAAGCCAGCATGAATGCGCTTAGACTGAAGCTAGATCCCGCCACCACCGCACCCAAGGCATTCCCACCCAGCTTTCGGGTGAGTGCAGAAACGCCAAGACCGGCAACGGCCAGATGGAACCACGCGAGAAGGGTGATGGCTAAGAAGGTTGGGCAGTGCAAGACGCCTAAGAGAATGTGAAATGGGTAGAACGCACCGGACTGAGAATTGGCCATGAGCGGAGTGCCCGCCAGTTGGTAGGGGTTCCAGAAGGGAGGTTCGCCACGACCCCAGCCCTGAAATACCAAATCGCGCCAAGCGGAAAATTGGATGGCTCCGTCTACGGGTAATACGTCCCAGGGCTGTTCGGGTCGGGGTCCGTTCCACGGGGCCATTTGGCGCACCTGATCATAGGGCCCAATGGCGTCCCCCAAAAACACGGCTCGCCAAAGGGGAAACAGGGGTAGGAGCACGAGCCATAGAAACAGCACGTTGCGCCGGAACCACGAGTGGGGATTGGCCGATGGCGTCATAACTGGCAGGTTAGAACATTTACGGCCCGAAAGCATCAAGCTTTCGGGCCGCACAAGGACAGGTCTCGGTGAACTAGGGTCCGCAACCGTCAGCGACGGGTTTGGAACTGCCAGATCTCACCGTTACTCGGATTACCGTCGCGTCTCCAGGGGCCGTGCTTAGGGCATTGTCTCCAATATTCAGCGCAGGAAGAGTGGCTCGGCAGTCGTCGCTACCGGCATCGTAACGAAGGCCATTGAAGGTGAATGATCTCCAGTAAGTTGCGGGCAGAGAATCGCTAACCACTTGAAACCGCGTGGTGCTCAAAGGCACCGAGGCATGGAAGAAGCCCTGAAACGGCATGGTCACCGATCCCACAATCTGGCCCGCATCGTTGTAAAAGTTGACGCCAGCGCCTAAGATTGGCAATCCGGTAGTTCCATCTACCACTTGACCGGTCAATCGGGCTTGTCGCGGACGGATCTGATAACTAATGCTGTAGTCTGTGCCCTTATAGCCAGCGGCTACATACAATTTGGTGGTGGTGATATTAGCACCCGTGGTGTAAGAACCGGAGTTCTCGCCCAGTTTGCCAAATACATCGGCTGTATCGGAAGATTTGAAGTAATCCGGGGTCAGAACCACTCGGACACCGGCCGCATCGTACGCAACCAATTGGAACTGGACGGCTTGCCCAACTTCCAGGTTGTCCGCGTCCTGAACGATCAAGGTCCCAGAAGCACTCGCCGGAATGATTGCTTCAACTCGGGGAGTGCCCAGTGTAGAGGCGGCCGGGGCAACTGGGCCCGTAGTGAGACCAGACCCTCCGCATCCGCAAAGTGCTATGCCTAGCAAGGCCGTGGCAATCAAGGAAAGCTGCTTCATCGCGTCCTATTATGCCGACCCGGAGCAGGAATGTGAAGGGATTTCATGTTATAGATACAATGAGTCCCTTCAATAGAAGAAAAGTTCGATGTTTTTTGCGTTTAGAAACACCCAGACGGCGGTTCAGGGGGTCCGGAGCCCGGATTGTCAAACAAGACGATGTCGTGAGGTAGCACTTGGGAAGAGCCTTCTGTGACCGAAGGAAGCGGCGCTTTGCAGCCCTGCCGGTTGCTGTTAAATGTGGGAGTTCCGTAAGCAAAGACGCCGTAGTAGCTACCAAATGCCGTGGTGGTGTCAATCGAAAAGTTCACCGCGGTGAGGGGGACAACCACATCAAAGGTGCCATCGATGCCGGTGTACCCGCTGGCGACCAAATTTGACGCCGCGTCATAAAACCGTACAGCCACATAAACCGATCCCACGCTGAACGTATTCCTTACGCGACCGATGATCACCGCCCCAGAAGTCTTTACTGAGAACGGCTGGGTGAAAGTTTGGCCCAGATATCTGCCTCTTACAAAGTAGGTTGCCGCGCCCGTACCGGAATGCACGCTAAATTGTCCGTTTGCCGAAACGGTAGCAACGGAACCTGGGGCATTGGTGACCCATCCGTTTCCGGCAACGGTCACGATGTTCGATCCACCGGCGGTGGGATGTTGAATGCCAACGAGTCTAAGCTGGACGACGTCTCCCGGCCTAAAGCTGGAAAAGTCGATGGTTGGAGACCCACTAGCCGGGGAAGCTTCCATGTGAATGGTGTCGATGACGCCGTCGCCGGTAGGAAGGATAGTGCCACCGCCACCTCCTCCGCCGCACCCGGACAGCATCACGAGGCCAAGCCCCAACCAAATTTTACGCGCTAAGTTCAATAGTCCTCACATGCGGGCAAGCAACAGCCCTTGATTTACTATGCATCATCTAGATGGCTCCAGAACCGTTTGGTTCCGTTCGTTTTAGGGATGGGGAGGAAAACCCGTAGGGAATAAGGTCTTTCAACAAATGGATTTGCATTTCTCCAGTGGTATTTACGCAGAACACCTGGACCCGGGTGGGGTCTGGCGCAAATTCCAACATGGTTTGAAGACACATCCCGCAGGGGGTTCCACCGTCTTGCGTTGCGATTGCAATCGCCGCTAATTCACGATATCCTGAAGTGACCATCCGAGAAATTGCAATGCGTTCAGCGCAAAGGGTCAGGCCGTACGAAACGTTTTCAACGTTGGCCCCCGTAAAAATTTCACCTTGAGGATTGCATGCTGCCGCCCCGACGCAGTAGCCACTGTAGGGCGCGTAAGCCTTATCTCTGGCAATTTGGGCCTGCCGCGCAAGTTCAACTTTCATTTGAAACTCGCAATGGTGACGCCATGTCCGCCTTCGGCAGGTTCGCCATCCCTAAATTCGGCCACGTGAGGGTGCTTTCGCAACAGGTTTTGAGTGACCTTGCGCAGAATGCCTTCGCCTTTGCCGTGGACTATTCTCACGCTAGGGAGTCCGGCCAGCACGGCGTCATCCACAAATTTCTCCAGATCTCGCTCCGCTTCTTCGGCGCGCATGTGCCTCAGGTGGAGTTCGGTAGTGGCGTAAATGGCTTTCTGCAGGTTGACCGAAGACTTAGGCTGGCGGGTGACTGCAGTTTTATCGACTTTCTCTAACCGGTTGAGGGCTACCGTCATTTTGAGCATTCCCAACTGCACGAGCACTTGACCGTCTTTAGGATCTTCTACAAGTACGCCAACCTGGGTGTAACCTTCTAATCGAACTTGTGATCCCTTCTTTAGTCCGGTGGGAGCAGCGGCATTCTTCTTGGCCCGGGGAACAAATTCTTCGGCAAAGTCGTGCCCAATGTCTTGAAGTTCTTTGAGACCTTTTCGGGCAAGATCCATCGCTCGCGGGTCATGGGGGGCCTTCTTCAGTTCTTCAAAAATGCGCGCTGATTCCAGGCGAATTTCTCGGAGTGCGCCTTCAATGACTTCGTTGGCCCGGGCGTGAGCGGTCTTTCTAATCTCGTCTGCTTCGGCAAGTTTTCTGGCCGCGCGTTCTTCGGCTTGCTTTAGTTCTTCTCGCCGCCTATCTGCATCTCCTTGCGCAATTCGGGCTTGGCGTTGAGATTGTTCAAGTCGCTCCAGCATGGCGGCAATATCCTGGGCCTGCTGACCAAGCCCTTCGCGGGCTTTATCAACAATCCCCTTGGGAATACCGTAACGCTCGGCAATACGAAGGGCTTGGCTGGCTCCGGCCGCTCCCAGCATCACTCGATACGTAGGCCTCAGCGTTTTGGGATCAAATTCCATCGCGGCATTTTCAAAGTCTGGGTTCTCGTAAGCAAATGCCTTGAGCTCTCCGTAATGGGTGCTCGCGAGTATCGTTGCGCCTTTATCCGACATCGCGCGAAGGACTTCAATGGCGAGCGCGGAACCTTCGGCGGGATCAGTGCCGGCACCTATTTCGTCGAGCAGGACGATCGCGCCCGCTTTTAATCCCTTCAGTGCTTCCGCGATGTTCTTAATGTGTCCGCTGAAGGTAGAAAGCGATTGGGCGAGGCTCTGCTCATCGCCAATGTCTGCCCAAACTTGAGAAAACGGGCTCAAGCGCACGTCCAGGGCAGGCACCATGAGCCCACTTTGGGCCATGAGCATGAACAGTCCCACGCATTTAATGGCCACGGTTTTGCCCCCGGTGTTGGGTCCGGTGATCAGTACGCTAGCTCCTTGACCGACCTCCAGATCCAGCGGCACCACTGAGTCCCTTTCCAACAGGGGATGACGCCCACCCTGGATCTTGATTTTTGCGGGGGAGGAGTAATCAAAGGGCCTCGGCATGGTTCCTTTCATCTGAAAAGCCAGGCGGGCTTTGGCATGGGCGAAGTCAATTCGGCTACCGGCTTCAATGCCACCGATGATTTCGTTCGCATGGGTTCCGGCTTGCGCGCTGAGTGCGGCAAGGATTCTTGCTTCTTCGGCACGCTCTTGGCCTTCCAGTTCTCTCAGGTGATTACCGAGTTCCAACACGTCGTTTGGCTCTACAAAAACCGTTTGCCCGCTGGCGCTGGTGTCATGAACAATGCCTTTAATCTTGCCTCGATTCTCGGCTTTAAGGGGCACCACATACCGACCGTCCCGAACCGTGTAGATGGGGTCACTAAGGAGTTCTCGAGTCCGCCCGGAAATGTAGCTCTGAATTCGCTCTTGGATTCGAATCACGGCGGACCGTTTGCGTTGGCGCAGAGAACCTAAAGCAGCGCTGGCGGAATCTTTGACGGTGCCATCACCATCTAGGCTGTCTAGGAGTTTATCTTCTAGAGGGCGGATTTCCGGAAGGTTTTCTCCCAGGAGGTAGAGGTTCGGGATTGTGTATCGTTGGGTTCTAACGAAGTTTCGATACAACCGCATGGCCGTGAGGGCTTCGCCGATCCCGAATAATTCGGTGCCGGCAAGGGTGCCCCCTTTTGACGCTCGACGTAACAGAGCCCGGTAATCCCGGATCGCGCCCATGCTGGGAACCGAATGTCGGCTAAGGGAATCGTGCGCCTCACCGGTGAGGGCGAGTTGTTCCCAAATAACGTTGGCCTCAAAACTGGGTTCAAGACGCGTAGCCATGCCTTCCGCGAGCTGAGTTTCGCAATGAAACTTGAGTCGCTCCCGGATCGCGTCGAACTCTAAGACGCGATAAGCGTGCATACCTCTATTGTAGTCCGAGAGCTAAAAAGGTAGCCCAGTCGACGTAGCGTGCGAGGGTTCTAAGCGCCCTTCGCACCAGCCGGTCGGGTTCTGGACTGACGGCAGTTTGTCCCGAGCTATCAACTTCAGACACAATGAATTCATGATTTGCACGTTGTTTGCGATGGCATTGTTACAAACCACCTTGAGCCTCACGCCGACCGATGACATTTGGGTTTATCCTCATGCGGGGGACCCAATGAAGGACACCTATTTGCGAATTTGGGGATCTGAAGGACGCGCGGTGGCGCCGGTGGGGGGAAGTGCGGAGGACTATGGCTATAGCTACTTGGCCTTTTCTCTAACCTCGATTCCCAAGGGAAAAGCAATTCTTTCCGCAAAGTTAGAATTGACCCAAATTGCCGATCCCAAGTTTTCTGAGGAATTGTCGGTACAGAGCCCAGTGGAGGCGCGGGTTTTACCGTCGGGCTTTAGTGAGAAGACTTGGTCTTACGCTGACGTTGATCGATTTACCCCAGTGGGATCGAAGGAAGCGCTGTACGGAACGGGAATATTAGGTCCCGTCTCCACCGGACAAGACGTGGCCATTATTATTGACTTGTCGAAGGGCCCGGCGGGATTTACCAAGGCGATTTCCGCCGCGATGGCAAAGGGCGAAAGCACGATATCCATTGCCCTCGCTTCATCGATTGACCCCCAGAGTTCGGGATTTTACAAAGTCTATTCAAAGGAAGAAACGTTGGAAGTTCGACGACCGCGCCTAGTTCTGACGGTGGAGGACTGACGGCTCCTGACGTCTTAATTCGGACCTCGTAGGAGCCGGAGACCGTTGAGAATCACGAGCACGGTTGACCCTTCGTGCCCGATGACTGCGATCGGCAGAGGTAGCTTTCCGAACAGCGAAAACGTGGTGAGCGTGAGGATCACGGTGATGGCAAAGGTGAGATTAGCCCGAATAATCCCGTTGGTTCTACGTCCCAGCCGAAGGATTTCGGGAATTCGGTTTAGGTTGTCGTGCATTAAGACGATGTCTGCGGCATTGAGGGCAACGTCGCTTCCGAGGCCACCCATGGCAACGCCAATGGAAGCTCCAGCCAGGCTGGGGGCGTCGTTGATGCCGTCGCCCACCATCATAACGTTCTGGCCATTTTCCCCAAGCGCTTTCACGGCGGCGGATTTCTCGTCGGGTAATAATCCCGCCTGCACTTGATCCAAGCCAATTTGAGCCGCTACCGCATAGGCGGTTTCCTTAGTGTCTCCGGTGAGCATGGCCACCTGCTTAACGCCTTCGTTATGAAGGGAAACAATAAAATCTTTAGCTTCGGGCCGCGCCACATCCATGAATCCAAGTGCGGCCAATCCGTCTCCTACGGAGAGCAGGGCTACCGTCATTCCTTTCTTCTGAAGCTGTTCCACATGCAACATGAACTCACTAGGCAAATTAATTCCTTCTTGCTGGAGGTAACGCGTCTGACCTATCCGCACCGTGTCACCATTCACGACGGCGGTAATGCCCAGACCCGGAACCGTGCGGTGGTCTTTGGCTTCGGGAATAACTATTCCATTCTTTTTTGCGGCGTGAATTACGGCCTCGGCTACGGGATGGCTGGCATACCTCTCGGCTCCTGCGGCCAGAGTCAGCAAGCGCCGGGCGGTTTCAGACATTGCCGTTCCGCTCATCCAGCAGCCCTCTTCCCCACAGGCTACGGCCCGATTCGAGGCGCCGACTCCGGCGAGGATGGGTGCTCCATCGCAGACGCAGATTTCAACGAGTTCGGGTCGGCCCACGGTGAGAGTGCCGGTCTTGTCAAGCGCGACGATGGAAATATTTCCGGCTCGCTCAATGAATTCTCCCCCTCGGATGAGAATGCCATTCTTAGCCGCCCAACCCAGTGCACTTAGCGTAGTGGCAGGCGTTGAGATGACGAGGGCGCACGGACTAAGCGCCACCAACAAAGTCAGAGATTCGTAAAGTGCATCGGATAAAGGGATGCGCAACGCAGTTCTTATGATGAGTGACAGGATAAAGATTCCGAGGACAACGAAGGTATAGGTTTGCCCAAACCAAACGCTGATTCTTTCACCACTGGCCTTGTTTTGCTGGGCATCGTCCACCAGCGCAACTATTTTATCCAGCGTGCTGTTACCCACCACAGACGTCGCCCGCGCGACCAACATGCCCTCTAGGTTTTGGGTTCCTGCCAGGACTTTGTCTCCCACCGACTTGGTGACGGCGATGGATTCACCCGTCATCGCACTTTGATTAAGCGATGAAGCTCCATCGATGATCTCGCCGTCCACGGGGACGGTTTCAAAGGCGGGGATCCGGATGTGATCATCAATTTGGATTTTCTCCACCGCGATGCGCTCATCACCGACGGGCGTGACTCTTAACGCCTCTGACGGTCTTAATTTGACGAGTCCTTCAATTGCGGATCGGGTTCGCGCCATCGTATAGGACTCCAAGGTGCTAGAAAGGCTGAACAAAAATAAGAGGGCCGCCGCGTCTGCGGGTTGCCCCACCACCACTGCACCCACGGCGGCCAGAACCATCAGAATATTGACGTCGACCTGCCGAGCCATCATCGAGTCGTAGGATGATTTCAGGGCAAAATAGCTGCCAAGTAGCACGCTAACGTAGGCTACTGCAGATGCTCCGGGCACGAAACTTATCAGCAGTGCCAGCGCACAAAGTGCGGTGAGCACCACTTGAAGATTTCTAAAGACAGCCATATCAATAGTGTGAATCGCACGGCCGCGTTTGAACCTACTTTCAGTGAATTATGCCCACAATTGCGATGATTTTCTCCGCACAATTCTGGAATTTGACGGATCAAAATCCATCGTTAGATCATGCGGTTCTACGTCTTGAGGGAGGGATAAATTCCGGGGATAGCCAGAGGTGTCCTACGCAACTTCAATTCAAAGGGATCCATGCCCTGCCATAATTGAGGGTAATGAAAGTTAGCATTATCGGAGGAGGCGGTCGAGTTGGTTCTGACGCCGCATACGCGCTTCAACTGGGTGGCGTGGTCAGAGAAATGGCATTGGTAGATATGAACGCGGACATGGCGGCCGGCGAGGCGCTTGACCTTCGGCACGGGGCGGCAATGACCGCGAACCAGAAGTTCACCAGCGCGAGCGACTACTCGATTGTAGAGGGTAGTGACTGCGTGGTGATCACCGCGGGCCTTCGCCGCAAGCCAGACGAAACGCGTCTGGAACTGGTGAACCGAAATGTGAGCCTTTTTAAGGGAATTCTGGACAGCATTAAGGGGATCAAGCTAAACGAGGGAGCCACGATCTTAGTGGTTTCTAATCCGGTGGATATTCTGACCAACCTGGCCACCACGTCCGGCATTGTGCCGCCGACTCAGGTTCTTGGTTTGGGTACGGTGTTGGACACGTGTCGTTTCCGATCTTTGCTAGCGGATCACTTTGACGTGAACGCAACCGATGTGAAAGCGCTGATTTTAGGTGAGCACGGCGACTCGATGGTGCCGATTCTGAGTTCTGCCACCATCGGCGGCGTGCCGCTCTCGTCCATAAAAGGTTTCACCGAAGAGCGATTGCAGGGTGTGTTTGACTTTACTAAAAAGTCGGGTGCGGAGGTCATTCGGCTTAAGGGCGGTGCAGGTCGGGCGGTAGGCGTTTCCATCAAAGAAGTGGTTGAAGCCATTGCCCTAAATAGCCAGAAGGTCCTACCGGTCAGTTCCGTTCAATCTGGCACTCTGGGGATTTCCGGCATTGCGCTCTCTCTACCGACTAAAGTGGGTCGAACGGGCGTTGTGGAAGTACTCGAACCCAGCGTAAGCATCGCAGAGCGAGAAGCGCTCCACAAATCAGCGCAGTCGCTAAAAGACGTGCTGGCGCAGATTCAGTAACTGAAAATACGGAGTATGCCGCCTGCCATTGGGATTCGGCGGCGTAGCCGGTAGTCGTCGGATGACCGGAGCCTTTGCAATGGATTTTCTGAGGGCGTGTTCGCCTACGATTATTAGGCACTACTCAAGAACCAAGCCCATCTCAGTACTTTCTAAGCCTCAAACCTCCCACAAAACCCTTGCAGGGCAACAAGGATGGTAGCAATCTGAAATGATCACCTTCGATTGTTTTGCGGTACAGATTGGAAAGTTTCCATTGCAAAGGCTCCGGTCATCCCGAGGATACCGGCTTCGCCGCTGACCGAGCTCGGCATGAAACCACATATACATTGAGTTAGGCATCTTTAGGCCCATTTCGTCGGTCTCTGGTGTATCGATCTAATGTAAAGGAGTCGCAGACCGCCAATGCAATTCAACCTGTCGAGGCCTAACTAAATGTATATGAGGGTTGGGGTGAAGTCTTGGGTGATTTGTATTCGCCTAGCCCACCCATGATCTGCTTAGCGCATCTCATTGTCACGAGTTGGTCATGATAAAGTGCCATCCGCGCGACACTGAGCGCGGGGGTGGCAACCCAATGCTACCGCCTTTTGAGCAGCGCGAGGCCTCCGCTCTACCAGCGAATTAAATTGGCACCCCAGACGAGGCCGGCACCAAATCCCACGGTCATCACCACCATGCCCGGCTTGAGGCGGCCCTCGGCCTCCGCTTCGAATAGCGCGAGGGGAATGGAGCCGCCACTGGTGTTGCCGTACTTCTGAACATTGAGGAAGACTTTTTCGGGCGGAAGTTCCAGCCGCTTGGCCGCAGATTCGATGATTCTAAGGTTTGCCTGATGGGGAACAAACAGATCCACATCCTCCGTTTTCATTCCGGCCTTTTCTAAGACCTTGATGCAGGCGTCACCCATTGCGTTTACGGCAAATCGGTACACTTCGGCACCCATCATGCTAATGCATGCATTTCGGCCCTCGGCTTGGGGGGAACCGAAAGGATTTTTGGATCCCCCGACTTCAATCCAGATGTACTTACCGCCGCTTCCGTCGGAGCACAACACGGTTTTGATCACGCCTCGGTTGGTGTTTTCTTCGCCCCTCAGCACGACCGCCCCGGCACCATCGCCGAAGAGTACGCAGGTGGAGCGGTCGGTCCAGTCAACTTGCTTACTGAGGCAATCTACTCCGATCACGAGCATGGTTTTGCTCTGCCCTGATTCGATCATGGCGGTGGCTACGGACAGCGCATAAATGAAACCGGCACACGCGGCGCTTACGTCGAACGCGGAGGCGTTGCGAGCGCCAATTTCATCTTGAACAACGCATGCGGTGGCGGGCCAAATATAGTCACCGGAAACGGTGGCACACAAAACGGAATCGATTTCGAGGGGATCGGTATTAGACCGCTCGATTGCCTGCCTTGCGGCAGCCAATGCGAGAGTTCCGGTACCTTCACCTTCTGCACAAACTCGGCGCTCTTTGATGCCGGTTCGTTGAACTATCCAGGCGTCGTCGGTTTGGACGACCTTTGCGAGGTCGTCGTTGGTAAGAACCTTACTGGGCACTGCATGTCCAATGCCTTGAACTACGGCTCGGGGCATTATACGGTTTCTCCTACGGGGGCAGTAGCCCCAAGTTCTGCATTAACGCTCAGTCTTATGGTTTCAACCAGTTCGTTGTCAATTGCCGTCTGAGCACTCAGAAGGGCATTTTTGATGGCCCTGGCGTTGCTTCTTCCGTGGCAGATGACGCAGAGGGCGTTTAGTCCCAGCAGGGGTGACCCGCCCGTTTCGGCGTAATCTAAATGCTTTCTTAACGGGTCCATTACGTATCTGACCGGTAAAAACACTGACTTGAGTAGTGGATTTGTAGGCACTCGGCTCCGAATCGTGCTCACGATGAATTCAGCGACTCCTTCGCTCGTTTTGAGGACAATGTTGCCCACAAACGCATCGCAAACCACTACGTCTACCGGATGCGAAAACATGTCTTTGCCCTCAATGTTGCCCGCAAACCACGGGAAATGGGAGAGCAGTTGATAGGTCTGCTTGGCAAAAGCATTGCCCTTGCCGGGTTCCTCGCCAATGTTGAGTAAGTGAACCTTAGGATTAGGTCTCCCCATGAGTTTTTGAGAGAAAGCCCGACCCATGATGGCGAATTCCACGAGATGTTCCGGGTCAACATCCGGACTCGCGCCGGAGTCCAGCAGCACAAATCCTCCGTGGTGGTTTGGCATTGCGCTGGCAATTGCGGGGCGATGAATACCCGGAAGTTGACGCCAAGTGAGCAGTGCGGTAGCCGTAGCGGCCCCGGTATTTCCCGCGGAGACCAGTGCCTTAGCCTTTCCATCCTTTACTAGTTTGGCGGCCACCATCAAGCTTGAATCTTTCTTTTTTTTATAAGCATCCAGAGGCTTTTCTTCCATGCCAACCGCTTGCGATGCGTGACAAATGTGAATGTTGGGGGGCACATCAGCGGGGAGAAAACTCTTTATTTGCTCGGTGTCTCCCACCAAATAGAGCCGTTGGTTGAGGAGGGGGGCGGCCAGCAATGCCCCATAAATAATTTCTGCAGGGGCGTGATCGCCGCCCATCGCATCCAACGCAATACTCAAAGTCTAGGATCCTCGGCAGTATCTGTTGCGTCGGAGGAGGCCGGTTCAGACGATCCGAGGAGGCCCGAGAGGGCACCGAACTCTGGACGACCCTTGGGGAGTTTGGCTAATTGAACGAGTCGCCCTTTGGCAATGGGGCAATCACCTTCCCAACCATGCTCGCACAGCGGCTGAATAGGCAGCGCGAGGAGCAACCCTTGCCTAAGAAGTTGTTCGACCAGCAAGTTGTTTCCGTCAAAGAGCTCAAAGGGCTCATCCGCGGCCATGGTGGCATGGTCGGAAGGGCTAAGAGAACTTGGTATGCCCTGCACGCCAAATTGCTCTTCTAATTCAAAGTCTACGTCTAGCTCTAGCGGAGCAAGACATCGGGCGCACTCTAGAATGGCCCGTGTTTTGAATTCTCCTTGGATGAGGAGTAAATTTCCCGTACTGACGGCTTCCAAATAGCCTTCAAGCGGCTTCACGAGGTCCAAATCTGCCTCGTCGGCGAGCTCGGTTGAGACATCTACGGCGACTTTTCGGCCCGGGTGTTGGAGCACATCATTTAGGTCGAGGAGGTCGTCCCTTTTCATGATGTCATTTAAGTGTACCCACGCGCCCACCCATGGACCCATTTTTATGGACATCCGGTCTGGCATATAGCTTGAATCTCAATCTAGGAGGTTAAAAAGTGGATTTGACAGGTTGGGATTGAGGTTTCGGTGCCAACAATCCAGTTGTTCATGGAAAGACTTCGAGTGGTGGTGGGTGCGGGCTCGCAGGCTTCAATGCGAGAGACTCTAGGTAAGTGCGCGGCGGTCCAGGCACTAGACCCGCTGTTAAAGCGCTTGGCCAAGATTACGAGCCGAGAGCCGATCTCACCCATGCTTTTGGATCGACTTGTCTCCCCGGATGCTTTGGTGCGAACCAACGCCTTGAAAATCATTAATTTTTCCCACGATGAACCGTCTACGTCCTTAGCCAACGCGGTTGACAAGCATGGGTACGACCGAGTGAGAAGTGCAATTGTCACGTCGGCCGCGCATCATGTTCACGTCACCTTAGCGGCTCCGTGGGGAGTTTCAGCGACCGCATTGACGTTGCAGGTAGTGGCCACGGCCGTAATTGCGGAGAGTTTGGCTAAAGATCTCGACTATCCCTTGCTCTCCGTATCTGCACTACTAGCAAATGTGGGGGTTGCAGCCCTAGCGGCAATTCACGGTGCGGCCTACGCCGATACTTGGGCTGGGTTGGCGGGAACTGCGATTCCGGTTCACGAGGGCGAGAAGTACTCGTTCCGCGTAGATCACGCAGAAGTGGCTTCAATCTTATTGGCCGAATTAGGATTTGACGGTCTCTTGGTTGAAGCGGTGCTGGCTCATACTTGCGCTCCCGGCAAAGATCGTTCGATGGGATCACTTCTTTCTCTGGGACAAGCCTTGGCGCATCAAATGGGGTTTGATGGCGGGGTCCTGAATGTTCCGTTGGAAATCCCGTCGGAGATCGTGGTCAAATTTGGATTGACAGACGAACGACTTGGGAAGATCACCGAAAGAACCCTTCTGCAGACTTCGTGCGTGCAGGCCGTATTTCCCTCGCCAACACGGCACTCTGCAAAAGCGGCGTAGCTCAATGCAAACAAAGCCCATTGAGTTTCGCGCGATTTAGGTCTGGAATCAGCTAAATTAGACTCTGATGGGTAGGTATCTCGTACCGCCTGAGGAGCGTCCATGTCGCGAAGTGCATCCGTAATTCTTTCTGTTCTCTTTGTCCTCTGCGTGGCCAGCCCGGCGATTGCCGCAGACAAGGTCAAAATTGTTCTTGCGCCCAAAGTGGGGGACTCCCACAAGTACAAATACGTTCTCTCCGGCAAACTCGGAGACAAAGATTTTGAAGCCACTTGTGACATAGCGGGATCGATCTCTAAGGTTGACAAAGACGTGGCTTCGGTCAACCTTAAATGGCAAAGCGTTTCTTTGCTGGTGGCGGGTAGCCCAATGGCCGCAAACTACGAGGACAGCAATTACGATTTGAAGTCAACCGGAGAATTGCTGAAGGCAGAGGGCGGAATTAGAGGCGCGGATCCGGTACGGAGCGTGCTCTTGCTGATATTTGTTCCGCCCACCGGCGAAATTGGTGAGGGCGAGAAGTACACGGTAGATTTTAAGGAAAATACCGCTGAAGCCATTCCCGCAAGGAAGTTTGAGGGCACTTACGTGGGTAAGGTTGATTACAAGGGAAGTTCGGTTCTGAAATTCACCGCGAAGTACACGGAATTGGGCGACGACGGAATGACAGCGAACGTGACTTACCTTATGAAAGAGGATGGGGATATCTTAAAAGTCGAAGCGGATTATAAATCGCTTCCGATCCCCATGATTCAGCAGGTTGCAGACGGCAAAGCGGTGCTGGAAGCACAGTGAGTTTGGCATTTTTGGGCTTTGTTCAAAACGGGCGACCGTTTACCAGCGCAGAGCCCGTCAAACATAGGGTTGGTAGATATTGCTATACTGATCGCCAGCTGGGTCAGGACAGGTTCGTCATGAATGATCGGGGTGACAAAATTTTGAAGAAATGGGCCTTTATATACGCCACGGTAGCCGTGGTTCTTGCCGGATGCGGCGGATCGACAATTTCCAACTCAACGGGAGGAGACAAGGGCGGTGGCACCGGGCCAGCAGCCACGGGTCCCGTTGTTCTGCTAGGGGCTAAGCCTGGGCAAATTGAAGTTGCGTTTTTAACCGGACAGGGACGGATTACAGATCGCGCGGTGGGAACGTTAACCGCAACGGTTGGTATTACGTCCTTCACTGACTCGGTGGGTTCAGTGACACAGATTCCGGGCACTAGTCTAGATCTGGCCTCATTCAGCAACCAAATGGTGCGGTTCAACGTCCCATTCTCGGGTCAACCAAGCCGAGTTTTTGAGACATTCACGTTGAATTTTCAGGATTTGAGGCAGGAGCAGTCTGGTGGTAACTCGGCGATTGCCACGGCCATTGATGGAATACCATCTGATATCGCCACCAGAATCCGGCTTTTCCCGGGTCGGTTTACGAGCTTGCCGGTGTACTTGGATGAATCTATGTTCACCTTCACCCTGGGCACCCAAACGGTTCCTTCAACGGGGACGTTTGACCGGACGTTATTCAACACCGTCAATAATATTGACAGTTCAAGGCCAAGGCTGGCGAGTTTCCTGAGTGACTACGTGTCATTCCCTCTTAAAGGTCTTGCCGCGGGCGTCGCTCCTAAGATGTCTTCGGGAGCAGACGCAACGCGGTTGTACGTAAGCGGAGACGGCTTTGCGGTATCGCGACCTAACTCCGTTGCGGCGGGAACGGCAAAAGATATTGAGCGAGGTTCATTCGAGGCTATTTCTCAGACATTAGGCTCCGTGATCAGCGGTCGTATGGGTCCCCCGGGATCCACAAACTTCCCTTCGGGAACCGTCGGTACTGCTTTCCCCGGAACTTACTCATTCATTCAGTTGGATCCAACTGACCTCACCAACACCGCCACCATCACTTCTCTCCAGGGAATTTGGCGAGAGTATTCCGACATGATTGGAAGCATGGGGCCATTGTTGGCCGTGACCTTCCCTAGCACTAGGGACGACAATCAACAAGATCTCATCGTCGCTCTTCAGGACGTTCAAAAAGATTCTGCAGGCGTGGCCACGGGTTTCACCATTCGCAACCTCTACTATGGATTTGTGAATCTTGAGACTCAGGTGTTCTATCTGTATCCGATTGCTAATATCAAGACGGCTTCTACGGCTAACGAGATTTCAGGAACGTTGAGCAACCTCAAGACTGCGGACGGAACGGTGACGGTGTCTCCTCAGTTGACAAGGTCTGGAACGCTAAACTTTGCCGGGGCACCCGCCGGGGTTACTTCCGCGCTGAACTTCATTGTTTTCCGCAGATAATATGAGGTCGATCGTTTGAGATCGATCCTGGCGGGAATTGAGACAGAATACGGTCTCCTGATTGAAGGGCGCGGAGCCCAAGATCAGATTGACGACGCAATGGACTTTGTTCGGGGATACCCGGGCAAAGCCTTTGTCGGTTGGGATTACCGACACGAAT
Source organism: Fimbriimonadales bacterium (assembly GCA_038212035.1). GTDB lineage: Bacteria > Armatimonadota > Fimbriimonadia > Fimbriimonadales > Fimbriimonadaceae > Fimbriimonas. The sequence goes on along the minus strand of JBBQUZ010000001.1, from coordinate 79,158 downwards.
CGCCCCGAGCGGACCTTAGAGGATTTCGGCTTGAAAGGTTAGCCGTTGATCCCATAGACGCCAAGTTTGATGTGGGCAAGTCTCACGGCGGAGATCGGGAGGTTCGATCAGATCGGGTCTTGCCCAACGGGGCGCGTTTTTACAACGATCACGGGCACCCCGAGTACTCCACTCCGGAATGCTGGTCCCTCACCGAGCTGGCCCTCCACGACCGTGCCGGACAAATTGTGCTCCAGCGGGCGGCATATGAGTTTGCCGAGAGGTCGGGACTTGGGGTGAGCGTTTACAAGAACAACACCGATTTTCACGGATCTTCGTACGGAACCCATGAGAGCTACTTAATCCCCAGAGCTTTTGGATTTGATGCGTTGCTCCCCGGAATTATGCCGATGCTGGTGGTCAGGCAAATTCTCACGGGGGCGGGAAAGGTAGGCGCAGAGACCGGACGATCGGCAACGTTTCAGCTGAGTCAACGGGCAGATTTCTTTGTTGAGCCCGCCAACGCGGAAACTCTGTACCGAAGGCCCATTTTCAACACACGAGACGAGCCCCACGCTTCGCAAGCAGACTGGATTAGGATGCATGTGATCTCGGGTGACGCCAACATGATGCCCGGTTGCACCGCCCGCAAAGTTGGCCTGGTCAAACTGGCTATCCACCTTTTAGAGGCCGGGATTGCGCCGATTTGGAAGCTTTCTGACCCGGTGGTGGCGTTTCAAAACATTAGTCGAGACGAATCACTCGAATTCAAGATTGCCCTAGAAGGCAATAGTTGGACCACGGGCTACGAAATCTTGGAATCTTATTTTGCGGCCGCAGAGCATTCACTTGAACTAGATGATGAGCTCAAGGGGGTGATTAACACCTCCCGCGAACTGTTAGCAGACATAAGATCCAATTCCTCTCGATTCAAAAGATCGGTGGACTGGGCGGCAAAGAAATTTATCCTTGAGCAATATATGGCCGCGGAAGGCACAGACTGGCGCGACCCCGCGCTGGCCAGTTACGATCTGGAATATCACAACGTTGATCGCAAAGAAGGGCTCTACTCGGCGCTTTTAGATATGGGCGAGGTGGAACCAGAACCCAGTGAGGCGGATCTAATGGCGTGTCTACAAGGAGTCAACGAGCCAACTCGAGCCTACGCAAGAGGAATTGCGATTCAGAAGTTTTCTGCGGCAATTTCCAGCGTATGCTGGAGATCTATCACGTTTTTACTTGATGGCGAACATCAGGAAGTTGAGTTGTGGCCAGATGGTCGATACTCCGCGCAACTGGGAGCCATTGAAGACGTAGAAACGTTTATTGAAATGCTCAAATCCGTCCGCCCGGCGGATGGCTAGCCACGGGAGAAATTTATGCCAGATGGAGATCGTTTAACCAGACCGTCAGCCCCCGGTCCAGACCCAAAGCACGGTGATGAAAGTGGGCCCTCCGCTCCGGACGTTCAGCGTCCAGACGGAGGAAACGAGTTGTTGCGGCGAATGAAAAAGATTGACCCAGATCAGGCGAAGCGGTATCGCCAGCGGTCCGGGCAGTGACATCTATCTCCCCCCGAGACTTTACGGATCTCGTCGGCGGAATTGGTGGAGGCTTCCCGGCCGCTTCTCGAGACGAGATGCACGGCACCACCGTGATCATGCTGAGGTTTGATGGCGGGGTGCTCTCGCTGGCCGATCGGCGGGCGACGGCCGGTAATCTCATCATGTACGATCAGGCTGAGAAGATCATGACCTTGGACGACGATACGGTGGTCGCCATCTCCGGTGCCTTTGCCCGGTCCATCGAGGTTTGCCGATTTCTTAAGCACAACCTCAAGTATTACCGACGGTCGGTGATGCAGGAAATGTCGCTAGAAGGCAAGCTTGCGGAAATCTCTCGGGCTTTGGCCGGCAATGCACCCATGGCGATGCAGGGCATTGGCCTATTCTTGCCCATTGTGGCCGCCTATGACCGCAAGAAGGATCAGTTTGGCGTTTACTTCTTTGATGGGGCGGGTGCGCGGTTCCAGAACGGTTCTTACTCCTGCGCGGGCTCTGGCTCCGAACGCATTCGAGGCGTGTTTGAATACATGAGTCGCGAGAAGGGCAAGTTTGAAACTCGACCGCTGGCCGACGTGCTGGATGAGGGGCTAAAACTGTTGGATATTGCCGCCGACTTAGATTCCGCAACCGGTGGTTTTGGGAAATTACCTCCCGCCACGAGAGTGCTTACTCGAGAAGGGAACTACGAGATAGATTCCGATACGCTTCAGGCGGCCATGGCCGAGGTTCTCGCACCGAGCAAGTAATCGTTGAACCCCCTCGGCATTAAAATAAGAGGGGGTTCAGACTTTCAGTCTGCTGGTATTAGAAGCGGTAGCCGAAGCTGACGCCGATGGAGTTAGGTCGGAGGCCGTCTGCCAGTTCCGCAATGGTCACTTCTGTCTCAACAAACACGTTGGTGCTGAGTTCCGCACCAAAGCCGCCGCGAGCGCAGAGAACCGTGTTGCTGGATGTGTAATCCACAAATGCGACGCCCACGCCGAGGAAACCAAAGGTTCGGTTTCCTTCCGAGCGGCCCTTGCCGTAAAAGCGCTGGTTGATCGTCAGCGGAAACACGGAGCCTCGGTTACCAGAGAATCCCTTTGTTTGGTAATCCAAGGCAATAAAGGTGTCGCCACCGGCGAGCAAAGGGGTGGGCAGCTCAAATTCGAGTCCTATATTAAGCAACGAACTCTGACCGCGCGAGTAGGTGCCGTCAATTGGAAATGCGACGCCGCCGCGTATGGACATTCCGGTGGGTGTTGCGTCTAGCGGGCGACCCGATGCCGCCGCGATTCCGGTGATAGCGAGTGTGCCGATAAGAACGGCGATGTAATTCTTCCTCATTTTCATGTACCTCCCAAGGGGGAACCGAGCTGGTTGCTCGCTCCGTGAGCGACCCTATTGTATCCGGTATATCCACTGAAGTCCACCACAGGCATAATTCTGATTACCATGACGGTCCGTTTACGCCCCGAGACCTCCCTTCTTGCCATTATTGACCTCCAAGCCGGGCTCATTCCCCACATTGACGAGGCCGATCGGGTGGTTGCGCGGGCTACGTTCTTGGCCCGCTCCGCAAGGGCCATTGGGGTGGAATCACTGACCAGCGAGCAGAACCCGGCTAAGATGGGGAGCACTTGTGAATTTTTGCGACCCTACGGTGCGCTCACCGTCCCCAAGATGTCGTTTTCTGCGTGGCAAGTGCCGGATTGGCAGAAGTTCGTTATTGATTCGGGCCGAAATCAAATCGTCATATGCGGCTTGGAAACTCACATTTGCGTGGCCCAGACCGCGCTGGATATGTTGGAGGCGGGATACGAGGTGGTGGTGTGTCCTGATGCCGTTTCCGCATCAACCCTAGATCGTCACAAGTTGGGGATGGAACGTTTGCGTGATGCGGGCATTGTTCCGATGCATTCAGAAGCGGTGGTCTACGAGTGGATGCGGACGTCCGAACACGCGGCGTTTAGGGAAGTCTTAGCTTTGGTTAAGGAATACCGCTGAATTTAGCCTTCGGCTTCAATGACGTTAAGGAGAGCTTCCAATTCGACAACTTCGGTGAAAGCGCCAAGGAGGGGGGCACCGGAACCCTCTTGAGTGGGCCGTGGGTAGCTATCTAAGGTGTTGGTGGCGGCGTCAACGCATTGTCTCAGGTCGTGAAGGTATTCGGCGGGCAACATCGTGTCCTCGTCTCCCAGCGTTGCCCCCACCAAAACTCGCTCAGTACAACGTTGGCTTGCATTTTGTATGCGCATTCTCAGTAGAGGTTGGCTAGTCCATAGCCGGTCGGCAAGGCGGTGTTCCACATACTCCCAGTCTGCCGCGTAGGCCTCTAGCTGTTCCTTTAGGGGAGATTCAAGTGCATGGTCTAAGCCTTTTGATCGCCGGGCATCATCCAGATTGCGAATGACCGCAGCGCGTCGGCGAGTTTGGGCCGTGGAATGAGTGAGGGTTCGGGCGCTAACTCCTACGGTACCCATGAGGCCGGCCAGCAGGGCGCCCAGCGTGGCCCAATCGGGTCCAAAGAATATCCTTACAACAATCCAGCCAAGAAGCCCGGCACCTAAGCTGTAACTTGCCAATCTCATTCTGGGGTCACTTCGTTCAACCGCAGGAAGGCGATCTCTCGCGATGGCAACAAACGTGGCGAGTCTCCGCGTTTCTGGATCCAGATTCGCGTAACTTACGGGCCTAAAAAGATTGCCGCCGCGGGGTCGCATGCCTTTCATGTTACGCTGAATTTCTCTCACACGTTTCGTTCTCTGGTTCAGAACACGTTCCGTTCCTGTATGCTTGCGTTATGAGCACTCGACCCATCTCCGCTGAGGATTTACTTTCCATTGTGTATGTCGGAGACCCTCAGATAAGTCCCGACGGAAACCGGATTCTTTTTTCTAGAAAGGTGATCGCCGAAAACAAATACCAAACCCACTTATGGACGGTAGATCGGGAAGGTGTCACGCAAAGTTGGACGAGTGGATTGGAAAGTGTGAGTCATGGGCGGTGGTCGCCAGACGGTCATGCCATTGCGTTCCTTGCCAATCGAGCAAAGAAGGGTTTGCAAATTCACCTATTACCCACTACGGGCGGAGAAGCTCGAGCCGTCACGTCACTTGCCGAGGGCGCCATCGGGCGGTTCTTGTGGTCTCCCAACGGAAAGTACTTTGCGTTGACTTACCGACAAAACCTGCCCGGAACCACCGATGCGGATAAAAAGGCCCGAGAAGTCGGAAACTTTTCTGAGCCGCCCTTGGAAATCGATAACATCTGGTATCGATTAGACGGTGATGGCTACTTTGGAAATCAGCGATTCCAATTGCTGGTGATTGATGCAAATAACGGCACGGAGGTCATGAGATATTCCGGAGACGTGCAGGGGAACTATGAATTTGACTGGTCCCCCGATTCCACCAAACTCGCGGTGATCCACAGTGCGTCGGCGCGTCCATTTTCCAATCCGCATGATGAGCGCGTTTACCTATTGGATTTGCAGGCCAAGGTCACCGAGCTATCTGGCCAGCCTCAGGGACACAAGAGCACGCCAAAGTGGTCACCCGATGGTAAGTGGATTGCCTATTCCGGAAATCACGATCCGCACGACTCTTGGGGGAGTAGCAACTCGCGGCTTTACGTGGCACCATCGGCGGGAGGGGAGCCCAAAGAACTAACCGCAGGTACCGACTTTGATCTGGGGGTTGCCACCCTCAGTGATACTCAGGACGCAGGATTTGGGGCAAATATCTTCTGGCATCCCAACAGTCAGGGAATTTACGCTCAGATTGGCTGGAACGGTTCTATGCAACTGGGGTGGGCACCGCTGGGCGGTCAATTTAATCTGTTGACCGAAGGGAATCACACCATCGCATTAGGATCGGTCAGCCATGATGGGCAATCTTTGGCCGTGACATTTGGTCACCCCACCGCGCCGGCGGAAATTGCGTTACTCCAGCCGGAACTTGTCACAGGTCGGTGGACGCCCAAGCTTTTGACGAGCTTTAACCAAGCGTTATTGAGTGGATTGGATCTAGCCGTCCCTACCGAACGCCTCTTTCCATCTACCGATAACACTAAGGTTCACGGATGGGTTTTCACTCCGCCCAATGCGGATGACCATTCAGCGTTGCCGGCCGTGTTGCAAGTTCACGGAGGACCGCACGCTCAATACGGATGGGCGTTCTTCCACGAAATGCAACTGCTGGCCGCTAAGGGGTTTGTGGTGGTTCTTAGCAACCCACGCGGGTCTAAAGGCTACGGCGAAGGGCATTGCATGGCCATTCGCGGTGCGTGGGGTGGCAAAGACTGGGAAGACGTTCACGCCGTGACGGAGTGGATGAAGGGTCAATCTTTCATTGATCCGAAGCGAATCGGAATTATGGGCGGCTCTTATGGCGGTTACATGACCAACTGGGCGATTGGGCACAGCAAGGACTACGCCGTGGCCATCACAGATCGGTGCGTTTCCAATATGGTTTCCATGTCCGGCAATTCAGACTTCCCGTTCAATCAGGATAAGTATTTCCGGGGCGTGGCATGGGGCACTTTGGAGGAAATCCGAGAGTTGTGGCAGCAATCGCCCATTGCTTATTTTGAGGGTGTGACCACCCCAACGTTGGTGATTCACAGTGAGGGGGACCTTAGGTGTAATGTTGAGCAGGGGGAACAAATCTTTACCGCATTGCAAATGCAGAATGTTCCTTCCCGGTTTGTTCGTTACCCCCGCTCTACCTTCCACGGAATGTCTCGCTCAGGCCCCCCGGACCTGCGACTTCATCGACTCAATGAGATGTTGCAGTGGCTAGGCCGTTGGATCGGTACCACTTCGTAGGCATATTGGCCTGATCCGTTGCGGAGACCAACGGATCGGGGGGCCCCGTGCGGTACAAACAAGGGGAAGACGGATTAACCACGTGGCGGATTGGTATTACATTGGGCATTACGGTCAACTTGGGCCCCTCACCCGCGAGCAAATCGATGAATTGATCGATGGCGGCGTGATTGCCCGTGACACTTACGTGTGGAAATCTGGCATGACGGATTGGTTACCGGCGGAACGGGTTTCTGAATTGAGCCTTGTGTTCCTTAAATCGGCACCCATCGCTCCTCCTCCCCCTCCCATGCCCGGATTGCGTCAGCCACCCGTCGCGCCAAGTCCGGTTTCTTACGGCATGTACCCCACGCCAGCCCAGTTCTCCAGTTTTATGCCTTTAAACGTCGCGCGCAGCGATCGGAGCCGTACTTTGGGTGGCGTGCTCCAGCTCCTCATTCCGGGAGTTGGGCGCATGTATCTGGGTTACGCGGCCTACGGAGTGTTGCAACTAGTCCTGGCTTTGTGCGGCGTGGGCTACGTTTGGTCTCTCATTGACGGCATCATTATCCTCGCGGGCGGACTCAAGCTAGACGGATACGGTCGAACCCTGCCAGACTGAGAAGCTGCGGATAGGTATCGCACCGATGCTTTTTCCCGGCTCCGCCGTCTAATCCTTGAAGAATGATGCGAGTTACAGCTTCCCTCATTGCGCTCCTGATGATTCTTGTCCAAAGCTTTGGTCAGGATTACCGACCCCAACCCGGTGAAACAACGTTGCGAATCCAGGTGGAGGGAAGGGGAAACATCTTCATTAAGCTATTCACCAAACTTGCCCCCAAAACCACCGCTCATATCATTAAGTTGGCGGGAGATGGGTTCTATAACGGTCAAAAATTTCACCGGGTCGAACGACGCCCCAAGCCTTACTTGGTTTGGTTCGGCGATCCCCAAACAAAGACGCTTGATCTCGAGGATCCGCTGATTGGATCCGGCGGAAGTGGAATTCAAGTTCCGTTTGAGGCGACACACCTATCGCACGAAGAAGGCGCAGTAGGCCTTGCCCGCGCCCTAAATGATCGAGATTCTGGCGATAGTCAGTTCTACTTGGTGCTGGAGCCAGCTAAGTTTTTGGATGACAACTATTGTGTGTTTGGCAAGGTCGTCTCCGGGCTCAGCGTCATGCACCGGCTTGAAAAGGGTGATCGCGTGGTTTCGGTTTCCGTGGTCCGAGGTTAATTAGGAGCGGAAAGAGTCTGCGACGACCCAACCGCAAAGGCTACCTATGTAAATGAGGTTGCCCCCCCAGAAGAAGACTTGGAAAAAGTTGAGACCGGGTGAGAAACAACTAAATAACGCGAGTAGTAACGTGGCCGCACCCACCGCACCCAGAAGACGACTGGTGGAGTAGTTGAATGCATTCTGAAGCACCCCAAGGCCGGCGTACATAAGCACGGCAATCCAGAAGTTCACCACGGATACAAACGCCAGCGCGACCGGGGGACCGATCTTCCCCATGGAGTTGGTGCTGATTGCGGTGAATCGGTCAAGCAGGTTGCCGATGGAAAGCGATGCACCGACGCTAACTCCGCTGAGGAACATCATGACCACCAATCCCAAGGTCCAGGTGGAAACCAGGGAAATGCCGCCAAAGATTGGCGTTTCCTTGCTAAGCGCCAAGTAAATGCCGGAAACAAACACCACAAATCCGCCGACCGCGGGCGCCATCAGAGCTTTGTCTTTTACCTCTAGCCTAAGATTTTTGGTCTCTACCACTTTGGTGGTGGCCAGGAGTTCTTCGTAGCGTTGTTGATAAGTTGGGTTGCGAGGGTCAAACTGGGCGGCATAGGCGTACATCTTAGCCGCCTCATCAATGTTTCCCCGACCCCTAAGTAAGTCGCCTAAGATGGCGTAGGGAATTGGCTGCCGGGGGTCTACGTTGAGAATGCCGCGGGCCAAACTTTCGGCTTGGCTATTCTGGCCTCGACCAAATAAAACCGTGAGGCGGGCTACATCGGCGGCCAGAGTGACGACGGTGGGTTTAGTGCCAACCGGAGTGTTGGGTGCCTTCGCCGCAACTTTGGTGGCGGTAGGGCGAGGTTCGGGTGCTTTGGCGTCACGTTTAGGCGCTGAGCTAGGCTTTGGGGCGGCCGGTTTTGGAGCGGGAATGTTCCGACCCCGCGGGGCTTCGGCCACCTTCCGGATCTCTTGATCTAGTTTGTAGTTGTACCGGCTTCGCCGGTCTTGATCGCCCAGCACTTCATACGCCTCGGTTGCGGATATGAAAATAGACGGGGAAGCGGGATTGCTAGATCGGTCTGGGTGGTGTTCTAACACGATTCGACGATAGGCCGAGCGAATTTCATCGCTGGAACTCCCCTTTTTAACCCCCAAGACTTCGTAATACGTTTGAGACATTTAAGACTAACCGTTGACCGCTTGATTCATGTTTCCGAAGTAGCCCATGTAAAAGTTTATTACGATGTACCCGATGTAGGCCGCCACGCATAAACCCACGAGGATTCCCACGACCTGGCCCAATTCGCGTGATCGGGTGTCTCCTTCGTCTTCATAGTAATCCGCAACCTTCGTAAACATCTGGTCAAGGCTACCGGTTTGTTCCCCCGTAGCCACCATGTCTAGTACAATATCGGTGAAAGCGCCCGTCTCTCTAAAGACGTGAGCAATCCCTTCCCCTGATTCTAACTTCTTTGCCGCCGAATACATTCGAGCCCTTAGGTATTCGTTTCCGCAAGCGTCTGCGGATAGCAAAAAGCATCTCTGAAGGGGCACTCCGCCCCGGTATAGGGCACCAAATGCCCGTCCAAACCGAGCCATTGAAAGTTGGCGGAAGGTGTTACCCACGTAGGGAACGTAAGATACAACCGCGTCCCAGTTGTATTTGATTGCCGAATTGGCTAAGCCAAGGCGAAAGAACAGGAAGGTTCCCACCACCAAGGGTCCCAGCCAAATCCACGTCGTGGGCTCGGTGAGCGGACTGGTGAGACCCCCTTTTTTACCCAGGGATGCAATGATGAGGTTGGTGCCCAAGACGATGATCACGGAGAAGATCAACTGCAACTTAGGCATGAAGGTGACCCGACGATACAAAGTGCGCAGGGCGATATCGCGCTCAATATAATCGGCAATCACGCTGAGAGAGTGATCGAGCATGCCGCCCTCTTCTCCGGCCCGCACTAGGCTCAACATGATCGGCGTGAAAATTTCCGGGTAGCGCTGAAGTCCGGCGGAAATGGGGCGGCCGGCTTCTACGTGTTGGACCAGTTCACTAACCACGCGACCCAGTCGGGGGTCGCGAGACTGTTTGGCCAAGGTATTCAGGCTTTGCGCCATGGGTACTCCGGCGTGGAGCATGGTTGCAAACTGACGAAAGAAGAACAACAGGTCGTTGAGGTTAACCGTCCCAACAATTGGGCCGACTACGCTGGTGGCCACGTAGGATCTCTGTTGGATGAGTTGTTCGCGTTGATGCGGCGTCTCCACCGGGTTCGCCACATCGTAAACGTAGGGAGCCGGTGCCGACGGGATCTCGGCAGATGCCGGAATGCCGGAACTGACCGGGGGAGCGGGCACGGCCGAATGGATCATAGGGGGATTACTGCCCGCCAACGGGTCTCCCAACACCTGAGCCACCCTAATGTTCATCACCTGTAACCCCTGCCTCGCAAGGTCTCGGGCGGCTCCGTCTAAAGAGGTGGCAAAGGCCATCCCGTTAACGGTGGTGCCGTCTGCATTCTGCGCTTCGTATTCAAATGTTGGCATCGAATTTCGTTAGAAATATTTCAATTCTTTGATTCAAAGTCGATTTGCGAATCCATGTAATCATCAAATTTTCCCCAAAATCATAACGATCACAAGAAGGCCGACAATCAGCATGTTGTTAACCGCATGGTAAAGCGTGGCTTTATCTACGCCACCCTGGAAATATTGGCGGGTAAACCACATTCCTGGAATGGCAAGGCAGAGCCCAAAGCCAAGGGGAACTCCCACCACGCAATGCAACAGGCCAAATTTAAGGCTCCGAGGCACTGCATCCCTCCAGTCTTTGGTTCCTTCGCGAAACATTTCTTCCTCGCGGCGCGCCAACCGGGGCAGGTTTAGAAACAGCATGAGAAGAAAGAAAATTCCGAAATACGGAATGTTGGCCCCGGCTAAATTGAGGTTGGTGACCGGTGTCTTGTCTTTGGGACTCTGGAGCAGCATCAGCCAAGACCAGCGGAGAATTGACGGCCCTACTGAATAGAGAGTCACACCAATGGTTATGGTTACCATCAGCACTCCAATCGCGCTGAAAATCACCTTGGCCCATTCTATAGACGAATGACCACGGAAAATCTCGTAATCCTGTTTTATTTCACCACTCTTAAGGTAGGCAAGACAAGACCACGTGACCCAACCCGTAAAGCCCCACTGCAACACATCAAGGGGGCTGATCATTCAAATCCTTTGAGAATTTTGGCGGGGAGTTCGTAGTACCAGCAATACATGAGAATGCCTAACATAATGCCCGATGTGACAAAGCACCCGAGCGCGCCCCAACATCCGCTACGGGCCTTGGAGACGTTTTCTGCGAGTTCAAACTCGTTGTAGCTCATGCCGGCAAGTCGTTCCATGGTGCCGGGCAGATCGCCCGTGTATTCGGCGGTCGCAATCATGGGCGCGTATTCATCGGGAAACGCTCCGCTGGTGTGCACGAGGTCGCTGAGTTTTTCTGATCCGGAAAGCTGATTACCCACCGATTGGAGTCGATCTCTCATCGCGCGGTTGGGGGCGGTTTCTGCGGCAAGGCTCCAGGCCCGGGCGGGCGGAATACCGGCTCGGCTTACTTTCCCCATCGTCCAAGCAAAGCGGCTTAGGGATTCTTGACGGGCACGGGGACCAAAAACGGGCCAGCGTAGCCCCAGTTCGTGGCGGAACTGGGTGGCAACTCGGGAACTCAGGTATTGCTTTGCAATCCAAAATACGCCGCACATGAGAAGAAAGGCGGGGCCCACCGGCCATTTAAGGAGTTCCCAGTACGCTTGCCCGGTGAGTCTTAACGCATCTCCAATTCCTCCGCTACCGCCGGTCTGATCAATGAGTTCCCAAGACCGAATCAGCGCGCGAGTGGCCCAAATCATTCCCGGAATGGAAATGATGGCGTTTACGGCGAGAAACCAAATCCACCAGAACCATCGCTTGAACTTGTGCGCCCGCTCGGCCTGGCGGCTGATCTCCTCAAAAGCTTCTGCCACAAATCCGGCCGCCTGGGAGGCTTCCATCATGCCAACCACGTGCTGGGGATAAAGGTCGGGCCACGTGCGCATCACGTTGGCCAGCTGTCCGCCTTCAACCGAGGCGTGGGACAGTTCCATCAGCGAATCTTTGTATAGGGCACGGGTTCGGCCCGCGATATCCGAGAAGGCCTGAGCCGGGTTCATGCCAGATCGGGCGGCGGCGGCCAACTGAGCAAAGATAAAGAACAGATCTTTATCAAATCCAACCCGGGTCCGTTTGATCCGAATGGGCGCTGCGGTCGGTGGGTTGATCCGTACCGGGCGGGGTGCAGAAGCCATCGTTTGCAGAGGCATCTGAATGGGCAAAATCTTGGCTTCGGTGGAGCGGCGAGTCACGGGGGCGGCAAACTTTGGTTGCTGAGTTGGGGGGGCGGGTGCCTGGGTGGTTGGTGTCTGGGTGGTTGGTGTCTGGGTGGTTGGTGCTTGAGTGGTGGGTATTTGCGTTCCGATTCGGGTGACAAGCAATCCGTGCTGGGCCAGCGCTTCTCTAACGTCCTGCTCCGTCTTGCCCTGAACTGTGCCCTTTTGCGCACGGCCATTGGCATCAGTGGCTTCGTATTGAAAGTATTGCATTAGGCAATTTAACGACGTGTTCGGCGGGGGTTGACGTTTGCTGAAGGAGGTCTGAGACACGGCCAAATCCCGGCAAATTTACATTTGGGGCCACATCGGCCAGCGGGGCCAAGACAAACCGACGTTCGGGACTTCGGGGATGGGGCACTTGCAAGGTACGTTCAGCGCCTTCAAATCTATAGATAAGTTGGCCGTAGCTAATCAGGTCTAAATCAATTTCTCGGGGGCCAAATCGTGGCCGATCTTGTCGGCCGAGGTGGGCCTCACATTGCTTGAGGACGGCCAACAAGGCTCGTGGTCCGAGATCGGTGGATGCTTTGAGGGCGGCATTATAAAACGGGCCTTGGTCTGTTACGTACATGGGGGCGGTTTCGTAGACGGCGCTCACCAAATGAATCTGAATCAAACTTCGGAGTGCATCCACCGCCCTCTGCAGGTTTTCCAACCTATCTCCGACGTTGGTTCCCAGGGCAATCAGAACCGTAGCCATCGGCCTAGTATGACAGGCCCCGATCTCCCGCAGCGGACGTGAGCCCTTCTCCCTCACCGGTGGCTCGACCGTTGGGGGAGAAGGGTTGGGATGTGGGGGTCATCGGCTGACCAGCTGGTAGCGCGTCGAGAACCGAAAAAAGCGGTTACGATACTCGGAATCATTCTGGACGTTTAGGGGGCTTTTTTCGGATGGGACAGTTTAGTATCGGAGTTCTCCCTCACCCTTCCCTCTCTCGCGACCTCCTGATAGACTTTGATCGCTATGAATCGGAAACGTGATCGCTATCTCCGGCATAGGTAACTTGCTTTGCAACGGATGCCGGGAACGGGCAACCTGCCAGCCCAAACGAGTCGACGCTTCATCAATGCACCTTTTCACCGAAACGGATCTCGCAGGAAGTATGGCGAGCCCGAACATTTCTGGGCTCGAAAGCAACGGCGGCCTCTCATCCGAACGTGAAATCCCGAGCGTCTTCACCGCTCGGACCGGATTACGGTTAACGACACTCAAGAATCTGCTAAAATAAGATCTTGCGCGGCGGGTATAGCTCAGCGGTTAGAGCGCGTCACTGTGGCTGACGAGGCCGTGGGTTCAAGACCCATTACCCGCCCCAATATTTTCCCCTCGCCACTCCAGATTAAACTCACTCCATCGCAAGCCGGATGGCCTGCTGAATTTGTTCGGCATCTGGGAGGGCGGCGTACTCGTAAGTGGGGTGGTATCCAACGTGCACGTCATCTCGGGCGACCAGTTGCGGAGGAGCAAGAAACAAGTTCCAGCGCTCGGGAATTCGGGTCATCTCGGCGATGATGGTTTGGCCAAATCCGCCGGTTCGATTGTCTTCGTGCACCACCACCAGTCGGCCGGTTTTTTCAACTGAATGCGTGATCGTCTCGTAGTCGCACGGGACAATGGAACGGAGGTCAATAATCTCCACGCTGGTTTTAAGCCCAGCGGTGGCTTGGTCTGCAAGTTCCACGCAGTTGCCCCAAGTGACCAGGGTCACGTCGGTCCCTGGTCGGACGACCTTAGCCAAGCCGAGCGGAATGGGTTCTACGTTCTCAATGGTGATTGGTTTTCTAAACACATGCTTAGGCACGAGAATGAAGACGGGGTCGTCCCCGTGAATGGCGGTCCAGAACAGGCCGGCTGCATCCTCTGGAGTAGATGGAATAGCAACTTTAAGCCCGGGAACATGGGCTAAAGAGGATTCATTGCTCTGGCTATGCCAAAGCGACCCCCCGGGAAGGTAAGCGCCGTAAGGGGCGTAAATCACGCACGGACAGGTCCAATCGCCGGCGGTCCGCCAGCGAAGGGTGGCCATATTGGTGGTGACTTGATTCCAACCCGGAGCAATGAAATCAATGAATTGCAGTTCGAAAATCGGCCGTTTTCCGTAGGCCGCCATTCCTACCGCAACTCCCATCACCGTTGCCTCGGCAAGGGGTGAGTTGAATACTTGGTGAGGAAAGGCTTGGCTTAAACCTTTGGTGAGTCCAAAAACTCCTCCTTTGGGATCTTCGATATCTTCGCCAAACATGACCACGTGAGGGTCTTCTTCTAGCGCTCGTCGTAAAGTGGTGTTGATGGTGGAGACCATGGTCTGCCGCGGACCGGGGGAAATCGGGGGCATTTCGGCTTGAGGATCAGGACCAAACAAGTGATCCAAGGTCTCCTCGGGGCGGGGATCGGTTTGCCCGTCAGCACGGATGTATTCTTGATCTACTTCTGCAGCCACCGACTTCACCAGGTCTTCAAACTGAGTAGCGGTGAGTTCTCCGGCTTCAATCAGCGATTGAGCCAACAACTGGATCGGGTCACGATGAGACATTGCCTCGATCTCTTCCGCCGGTCGGTAAACGCGATGATCGTCGCTGGAGGTGTGAGAAGCCAACCGGTCGAGGTCCGCCCAGATGATGGTGGGACCTTCGCCACGGCGCGCCTTCTCGTAGGCGGCGGCGGCGGTTGCCCTGACCACTTCTGGATCTCGACCGTCGATTTTTACGGCGAGGTCCTCACGAAAAATATTTAAGTTGAAGGGGAGAAACTTGGCGGTGGGCGTAGAAATGCCGTACTTGTTGTCTTCCACCACAAACACTACCGGCAGTTTCTCTTGCACCGCAAAGGCAATGGCTTCAAAAAACTCACCCTGACGGCTGGCGGCGTCGCCGACGGTGGCCAAACAGACGCTATCCTTGCCATCAAGCTTCATGGCCCAAGCGGCCCCACAGGCGGGGAGCAAAGACGCCCCGGTGGGAGTGCACACGCTGAATACGTTTCGTTTTCGGCACGAGTAGTGTCCGGGCATTTGGCGGCCGGCGGAAGAACTTTCGGTTTTGGCGTAGTAGGCAAGCGCCATTTCGTAGTTGGTGATTCCCCGGCCGAGCATAATTCCGCGGTCTCGGTAGTAGGGAAACAAGTAGTCGTCTGGCCTTAGGTCAAAAGCCAGGGCAACCAACGCTTCGTGCCCCATGCCGCTGACTTGGAACCATCCCCGGCTTTGACGAAGCAGAATGCCCTCGCGCCGATCGCCTTCTCGGCTGGTGACCATGATCCGGAGGATATCAAGCTTCGTGACGTCGGCAGCGGTGGATAGGGCAGACATGGGGCCTTGCAGAGATCTTCGTCGAAAGTCCACCGAGGGCCTAGGGTTTTTAGGCGTAGGCGGGTTGCGCTCCCGGGCGATGTCCTAGTATATCCCCCTGGCTTGAGTTCGGTTGGGTTGGATCGCGGATCGGTGATGGCAGATTTTATCGACTCATGGTCAGGGCAATCTTAGAATGGTGCCGTCCAGAGAAATCGCGAGATTTCCTCCCAGATGTTGCCCAGTTCGGGCGGCACCGTTGGGGTCTCCATTGGCGTTTTTTTGAGTCGCTTTGCTGTTGAACAGCAAGGGCATCTTGGGGTCTTTTAGGTCTCCTTTGTATTTCTTGCTTGCCGCGTCGTTCATGGCATAGCCGTACTCGCCGGGTTTATTTCGCAGATCGGGTCGGACCAGCTTTTTCTGAGCGTCGGCTTCGGTGAGGTCGGCAGTTTTGATGCGGTTCTCAATCGCAGTCACCCAGCCGGAAGAGTCGGGGAAGTGATCCTCTGAATTGTGGTACGCCATGAGGGCGGCATACATCATTTTGAGGTTCTCCGTGTTGTTGCCCTCGTAAACGCGGGCGTCGGCCTTGTCCAGAATTCCGGACTTAAGCACATCACGCACCAGCGGACCCAGCCAAACGCCAACGCCCAATATCACCAGAGCCAACACGATAAGCACTCCGCGAACGCCCTTTTTGCCCATTGGCTAAATTATGGCGCGGTCTAGAAATGGGCCTTAGTACACTGAGTTGATGTCTCTTGCCCCCTTGCCCAATCTGCCTCGCGTTGAATTAGTGCTGCTCCCCACCCCAATGCATCGCTTACCGAGACTTTCTGAGCAATTAGGAATTGATTTGTGGATCAAGCGCGACGACCTTACCGGGTTTGCCATGGGGGGCAACAAGGGGCGCAAGCTGGAATTCCTTCTGGGCGATGCGATTGCGCAGGGAGCCCAGGCGGTGGTGACCTGCGGCGCCACTCAATCCAATTTCATTCGGCAATTGGGTGCAGGTTGCTCAATGTTGGGGATGCAGTGTGCAGCGGCGGTTATGGACCTTCCGCACACGGTTAAACCCACCTCCACCCGTTTGCCCAGCGACAACGGCAATGTGCGGCTGGACCGAATGCTGGGTGTGGAACTAGAAGCCCATCCCAATGGTGACTGGGAGGTGCTTTACGAGTTTGCCGAGCAACTCGCGGTTCGCAAAGAGCGAGAAGGGTTGCGGGTGTACCGGATTCCGGTGGGGGGTTCATCTCCGCTGGGGGCGTTTGCGTTTTTGCGTGCCTCGCAGGAGGTGTCTCAACAGGGCCCGCCGTTTGATTGGATCGTTACGGGCAGCTCCAGCGGAAGCACCCAGACTGGGCTCACAGTGGGGTTTGCGGGTTCTAATACCAAGGTTTTGGGCATGTCTAGCGACCCGGAGCCGGAGTTAGTCGATGAGTTTGCTGACTTGGCCAACCTTTTGGGTTCGGTAACTGGCAATCCGCGAGTGTGGACGGGGGCCGATTTTCTTCTGAACGTTGACTACGTGGGCGACGGCTACTGCCTCCCCAGCCCGGCGGGCGCGGCGGCTATCGAGCGGATGGCCCGGACCGAAGGCATCTTTTTGGACCCTACGTATTCGGGCAAAGCCTTTGCCGGGTTGTTAGATTTGGTGAGCCGCGGAGAAATCGGCGGCCGAGTCCTTTTCTGGCATACGGGGGGAATTCCCGCGCTTTTTGCGTGAGGGTTGGGCGCTTAGCAACACGGATGTCAGCCTGCTATCCCGAGGGCAACCATTTATGTATATTTGGATACGGTCATTTAGGCCGACTGCATCCGTTGTTTGTGAATCGATTTAACGCGAAGAACGCGCAGATTGACAAGGTGATTCACCTGTCGAGGCGTAACTAAACGCACATGACCTTCCGTTCTCCCGGCAGGGATTGTCTCCGGATAGCCTGGCAAAAGCTCTGGCGCTATGCCAGGATCGTTAATCAACAAATTTGTTCCCCGGCAGGGGCACTAGCACCTTGCATCTGACTGGGTGGAAATTAAATGTTTAATCGCGACTAACCCTCCCCTGTCCCGGCAGGGACTATCCCCGAGTAGCCTGGCATAAGCGCTTGCGCCATGCCAGGTCAGGGGCGTGTTGGTTAAGTTCCCCGGCAGGGGCACCAGAACCTTTCAATTTAGATATCGAGGATCGAAATCAACACCGGCTTCTTTGAGGATAAGTTCTAGCTCTTCCAAATGAGATTTCTTATGGTGGTGAACTTCTTGGGTTGAAATGAATCTTCGAATATCAGGAATCGCCGATGCACTCACCGAGAAAGCGGAATATCCCGCTTGCCACTGCAATTCAGTTTTTAGGGATGTAGCCGAGACCCACTTCGACGTGTCTCGCTTGAGTTCGCGAACAAAATCGGACATCCGATGAATTGGTTTAGGCCCTACGAGGAGGTGTACGTGATCTTCGGTTCCGAGGATGGCCAGCGGAAAGGCACCTAACCCCCGGCAGGTACCTCCTAGGTATTCGTGGAGCCGTCCTCGCGATTCGGAGTAAATATTTTGCTCTCGATCCTTGGTTGAAAATACGATGTGGTAGCTTACGCTCGTATGAGTTGTAGGCATTTGGTAGATTCTGGTGCCCCTGCCGGGGAACCAACTCGTTTGCTGACCGGTCCTGGCATTGCGCGAGAGCTTATGCCAGGCTAATGGGGGATAGTCCCTGCCGGGACAAGAGACGGCGATATACGATTAGTTGAGCCAAGTGCAAAACTAGGCCTAGACAAGGATTCCGTTGCCAAATTACGTTCAAAATAGAGGCCCAAGTGATCCGTCTTTCGAGTTTTGCAACTGGCTCAGCTATGGCACCGTATGGCGACACGAACATTCACCTACTACATTCTTCGCGTCGTTCGACTGCCGACTGTCGTGGCCAAATCCGAACCTCCGAACAAACCCGAACCAAAGCATGGCGACACAGACGTAGGGGAGTTATCTTGACGTCTATATGCCCACGGGCCAAGGATTTGCACATTATCTTTGCGCGTCGGCTTGGGTTTGTTGCTCGTCCTGTATACTCTGTGAAACCCCTTCGGACTCACCGGCGATATTTTCGGCCGGGATTCTTCTGCGTGGCATCGGGCGGAGAAATTCAAATTGAGCTTTGAGTTAGGGGGTGGTTTTTGGAGGCACGGACTTGGCGAAATTCATCTTTGTAACGGGCGGCGTCGTAAGTTCAATTGGCAAGGGCATCACGGCGGCCAGCGTGGGCCGGCTCCTTAGGAACCGCGGGTTCACCGTTGCGCCGATGAAGCTGGATCCCTATATCAACGTGGACGCGGGCACGATGAACCCGTACCAGCACGGCGAAGTTTTTGTGACCGAAGATGGCGCCGAAACCGACTTGGACCTGGGCCACTACGAGCGGTTTATGGATGTGAACTGTTCCGCCGGATCTTCACTCACCACCGGAAAAGTCTATCGTGCGGTCATTGATGCCGAGCGTCATGGCGACTACCTGGGTGCCACCGTGCAGGTAATTCCCCACGTGACCAACCAAATTAAGAATTGCATGCTCGCCCTGGCCCGGGAGCAGGAAGCGGATGTGGTGATCGCGGAGATCGGCGGAACGGTAGGCGATATTGAATCTTTGCCATTTCTAGAGGCGATTCGGCAAATGCGTACCGATTTAGGTCCGGAGAACACCGCTTACATCCACGTGACGCTCATCCCTACCGTGGGGCCGTGGGCAGAGGTTAAAACCAAGCCCACCCAGCACAGCGTGGTCAAATTGCGCGAGATCGGGATATCGCCCGACGTCTTGGTGTGCCGAACTGACGTTCCGCTTCCCACCGACGTGAAAGAAAAGATTTCGCTGTTCTGCGGCGTGCCGCCTCACGCGGTTATCGAATCGCGCAATGCGGAAACGATTTATGAAGTTCCGCTCATGTACGAAGACGCGGGTCTGGGCGAATTTGTGGTGAAGCGCCTAGGGCTAGAGCCGCGCGCGGTGAATCTCACCGAGTGGCGCAGCCTGGTCAACACCCTCAAGAACCCGCTCCACCACTGCACCATCGGCGTGGTGGGTAAGTACACCTCCAACGGCGATGCGTATAAGTCGATTGCCGAGGCGTTAGTCCACGCGGGGATTCCAAACAACAGCAAAATATCGTTGCGTTGGATTGAAAGTGAGGCGCTAGAAACCGGAGCCCCACCCAGCGAATTTCTGGAGGGGCTGGATGCCCTGGTGATTGCTCCGGGCTTTGGCGCACGGGGAATTGAAGGCAAAATCGAAGCAATTAGGTACGCGAGAGAGAGTGGGCTGCCGTTCTTGGGGATCTGCCTGGGACTGCAAATGGCGGTGATTGAATTTGCCCGCAACGTATGCGGACTCACGGGCGCCAACTCAGAAGAAATGTGCCCCGAGGCGGCGTACCCTGTGATTCACTTATTGCCGGAGCAGAAGGGGATTACGGATATGGGCGCCACCATGCGCCTGGGCTCCTACGACTGCAACATCGTCAACGGAACCTTGGCGCATCGACTTTACGGCGGAAACCGGATCA
Organism: Fimbriimonadales bacterium; assembly: GCA_038212035.1. Lineage (GTDB taxonomy): Bacteria > Armatimonadota > Fimbriimonadia > Fimbriimonadales > Fimbriimonadaceae > Fimbriimonas. The sequence continues at coordinate 59,325 of JBBQUZ010000001.1, read as the reverse complement.
CGGAACGGCATCGCCATCGCTACGAAGTGAATAACGATTTTAGAGAAAAACTTCAGGAGCACGGCATGGTGATTTCGGGCGTATCGCCCGATTACCGCCTGGTAGAAATGATTGAGGTTCCGGATCATCCATTTTTCATCTGCACCCAAGCCCACCCCGAATTCAAGTCTCGCCCCAACCGGCCGCATCCTTTGTTTGAGGGTCTGGTGAGTGCGGCAGTAGAAAAGCACGCCCGGGTTACGGCCTAGCTTCGCACCGGCGGTTAGGGTGGGTAATTAAGACAGCTGAGACAAAATCTTGGTATTGTTGTCAGCATGCGTAAAGAAGGCGATGGTGCCACTGAACTCTCGGTGACCGAGATTCAAACTCTGACTCGGATTCTCATGAAGCGGCAGGCGGCATTGAGCCTACGGGTGGCGGCCGTGTTTGTGGTTCTGTTGGTGGCCATTCCCCTGCTGAATCTGTATGCGTCATCGGTTATGGCGACTCCGGTGGGTCCGTTCTCGCTCACTTGGCTGATTGTGGGCATCCTGTTCTTTCCCCTTACGTGGGTGCTTTCCACCTACTTTGTGCGCCAATCGGAGCGCATAGAGTCGGAGACTTCAGACGCTCAGGCTTTGCTGAAGGGTTCGGTGACCAAATGATTCAGCTGATCCCTCTTCTTTTTGTGATTCTCATTGTGGTGGCCACGGTGACTCTGGGAGTTTGGAGCACGCGCAAGTCTCAAACCGCGTCAGATTTCTTTGTTGCGGGCCGGCAGGTGAGCGTATTTTGGAACGCGTCGGCGATTTCTGGTGAGTATTTGAGCGCGGCTTCCTTTATGGGAATCGCCGGCCTCATCATGAAGAACGGATACGATGCCCTGTGGTACCCGGTGGGATACGCGGCGGGCTACCTGTTTCTCCTTCTGTTCATCGCGGGTCCGCTGAGAAGGTTTGGCGCCTACACGATTCCTGACTTTGCGGAAGGACGTTTTGACAGTGTGGGTTTCCGTAAGATCGCGGTGATCTTTGTGCTGTTCATTGGCTTTTTCTACACAATGCCCCAAATGAAAGGTGCGGGCGTGACCATGGCTACGATTCTGAATTGGCCTTATTGGGCGGGAATCTTGGTGGTGGGCACCGTGATCACGTTCAATGTGGCGGTGGGTGGAATGAAGGGCATCACCATTGTTCAGGCCTTTCAATACTGGGTCAAAGTGTTTGCCATTTCCTTGCCCTTCTTTGTGCTGGCCTCTGTGCTCGGGCTCAGTGCGACCACGGTTACCGACAATTTGGAACAGCCAAAGGTGGTTCCCACGCTCATTGAGGCGACTACGGTGAAGGTCAATGGTAAAGACAAGGCACCTTCAAACGTATTGGCGCTGTCATCGGTAGGGCAAACCAAACTTACATTCCCCGAGGGTGCTGAGATCGCGGCATTGACTACTGTGGTCAAGCTAAAACCGGGCCAGCACTTGCCGCCGGTGATGGGTGACCTTAACGGTCAACCCGTGCTGGGCACCACGAAAACTTTATCCCTGAAACCCGGCGACGTTTTTTCGGCGTCGGTATTTTCGCTCTTAGATGACAACGGTCAGCCGATTGTAGAGCAAGGGAAGACTCTAAAAACTAACGTAAAGTTGGAGTTTGAAAAAGCGGCCAAGGTCTCCATGGCGGAAGGAACTTCCGTTCCCAACGCACCGGCAAACTCTAAGTGGACTAATCCCTACGGGCCGCTCACGAGTAAGTGGGGCTATCCCGTGCTTTACACGTTTTCGCTCATTATTGCCTTGGTATGTGGCACCGCAGGCTTGCCGCACATTCTGGTGAGGTTCTATACGAACCCCGATGGCAAGGCGGCTAAGAAAACCACCCTCTGGGTGATGGTGATGCTGGGTGGATTCTACGTTTTCACGCCGCTTTGGGGGCTACTGGGAAGGTCGATCATTCCGTCTCTATACGCTTCCGGCGGGTTTGACAGCTTGGTGATCAAGTTGCCGACTCTGCTCCCAGACAAGACGATGGGCTTGGTGCTGAGCGGAGTCACCAGTGCGGGAGCGTTTGCTGCGTTCATGTCTACTTTCTCCGGACTGCTGGTTTCGATGTCGGGCGCGTTTGCTCATGACGTGTACGGAAAGATTATTCGCCCGGATGCCAGCCCTGAATCACGATTACTTGCGTTTAAGATCGCGGCGGTGGTGGTGGGAATCGTTTCTATGTTGCTTGGCCTGTTGGTAGAAAGCTACGACATTGCGATGATGGTAGGTTGGGCGTTTGCAATTGGGGCGGCTTCTTACTTCCCCCTGTTGCTGTTGGGTGCCTGGTGGCGAGGGCTTACCAAGTACGGGGCAGCCGCGGGAATGCTGGTGGGAGGAACCCTCAGCCTTTTGGCGATTGTTACCAGCATGTTGCTGGATCGCAAAGTGCTCACCATGAATTTGCCGCCCCTTACCCGGGCGCTCATGGAGCAACCCGCCATCTGGGGGGTACCGCTATCCATCTTCTTGATGGTGGTGGTGTCTAAGATGACATCGGACCGGCTTCCCCCTCACGTGGACCTCAAGATTCTTCGGTTGCATGCGCCAGAAGAAATGGGAGTGGGTAAAAACTACATTGAAGGCTAAGGCGCAAAGGCAGGAATATCGCCGGCTTGCCGGGTACCTTGACTGCCAATGAATGGCATTGTATTTCCTGGTCAGGGGTCTCAACGGCCCGGCATGGGTGAGGAATTAGCGGCTTCTCAACCCGAAGCCGCATCCATATTTGATCGTGTTTCTGAGGCGCTATCGCTGGATGTGAGGGAATTGTGCTTCCGCCTCAGTGACGAAACCCTTCGGCAGACTCAGAATGCCCAGGTGGCGCTGTTCACCGTGAGCACGGCGGCGTGGGCATCGTTCCAAACCGGAATTCCGGTAGCCGCTCGGCAACGGGGGTTTGCATTTGCAGGACACAGCGTGGGCGAGTATGCGGCGTTGGCGGCGGCCGGAGCGTTGAGCATAGAAGACGCGGCCCGGCTTGTGAAGCAACGGGGAGAACTTATGGCCAAATCTGGCCAGACAAATCCCGGAACTATGGCCGCCGTGTTGGGGCTATCGCGCGATGTATTGACATCGGTTTGCCAAGCGACCGATGGGGTGGTGGTGGTAGCCAACGATAACTGTCCGGGGCAGTTGGTGATCAGCGGAGAAGTTCACGCCGTGGAGGCCGCGGGCAGAGCAGCCTCGGAAGCGGGGGCCAAGCGGGTGATCCCGCTGAGCGTGAGCGGGGCATTTCACAGCCCATTGATGGCAGAACCCGCCAAGCAAATGGGGCTTGCTCTAAAGGACGTGGCCTTTGTGACTCCGTACGTGGGACCGGTTTACAGCAACGTGACCTCGGTGCCAGAACACGATGCTGCGCAGTGGCCGCAGTTGCTTGAGCATCAGTTGGGAAGCCCGGTCAGATGGCTAGAAACCGTGGAGCACATGATTAGTGACGGAGTCACCCACTTTGTAGAGTGCGGTCCGGGCGACGTGTTGAGCGGTCTGATCCGCAGAATTGATAAATCGGCAAAGAGCTTTCGAGTGGGTGATTCGGCTTCTTTGGCCGCGACGTTGAAGGAGATTTGATGGTGCGTTTTGAGAATCAGGTGGTCGTTGTAACCGGAGCAAGCCGTGGAATTGGCCGGGCGATTGCCGAAGGATTTGCCAAAGAAGGGGGGCGAGTTGCATGCGTGGCCACCACCGAGAAAGGGGCATTCTCAACGGCAGAGGCCATTGGCGGCGGCGCAAAGGGTTACGCGTGTGACGTGAGCGACACCAATGCGGTGGAGGCCCTCTTTACTAAGATTCAGGAAGAACTAGGAACACCCAGCGTGCTGGTGAACAACGCAGGCATTAACCGAGACACGTTAATGATGCGCATGAAGGACGAAGATTGGGATCGCGTTCTTGACGTAAACCTGAAAGGTGCGTTTCTTTGCATTCGCGCGGTGACTCGGGTGATGATGAAGGCTCGGTACGGACGCATCATTAACGTGAGCAGCATTATTGGGCAAACCGGCGCGGCTGGCCAAGCGAATTATGCCGCGAGCAAGGCCGGCTTGTTTGGGCTCACTATGTCGGTTGCCAAAGAGTTGGGTTCACGAGGCATTACTTGTAACGCGGTCGCGCCCGGATTTATTGAAACCGACATGACGGAGGCGCTTCCACCGGAATTAAAGGAGTCGGTGATCAAAACCGCACCGGTCGGAAGATTGGGGTCTCCGCGGGATGTTGCCCCGGCGGTTTTGTTCCTGGCGAGCACGGATGCGGCATATATCACGGGCCAGACCCTAACAGTTGACGGCGGTCTTACACTTTGATCGAGAAACGTGGGTTAAGACGTCGCTAAAACTGGTATCTTCCAAATCATGTCCCAGGACATTTTTAACCGCGTAAAAAAAGTCACCGTCGAAGAGCTTGGAGTGAAAGATGAGGAAGTCGTAGAGACCGCCTTCTTTCAGGAAGATCTCGGCGCAGACTCACTCGACCTAGTCGAGCTCGTCATGGCCTTTGAGGATGAGTTCAGCATTGATATTCCTGATGAGGAAGTGGGTGTGATCAAAACCGTTGGCGACGCCGTCAAGTACATCGATAAGAAATCCGCGGCATGAGCGTGGATTGGACGCCTTCTGGTCGCGTAGTCATTACGGGCCTGGGAGTTGTTTCACCGATTGGTATTGGTATTGAGCCCTTTTGGGGGAATCTTGTCGCCGGTAAAAGTGGGGTCAATAGAATTTCTTCCATTGATCCTTCTCCCTATACCACCCAAATTGCCGCAGAGGTCTTAGACTTCAATGCGGAGGACTGGATGGATAAAAAAGAAGCCCGTCGAGTTGATCGCTATATTGCGTTTGGCATCGCGGCGGGATCCCAAGCTTTCACCGACTGTGGAATCACGTTAGACGATGACCTTCGGAACGAATTTGGAGTCTACTTTGGTTCCGGCATCGGGGGGATTCACACCATGGAAGAGCAACATAGATTGTTGCTGGAGCGCGGTCCAAGTAAGGTTTCCCCATTCTGGGTTCCCTACATGATTGCGAACATGGCAAGTGGAATGCTTTCCATCATGCACGGCCTCAAAGGACCGAACGTGGCACCGGTCACCGCATGTTCCACGGGAGCCAACGCCATTGGCGACGCCTACCACGTAATAAAGCGAGGTGATGCGCGAATGATGCTGGCCGGGGGTAGCGAAGCGGCCATTAGCAATATCGGAATGGCGGCATTCTGCGCGGCCCGCGCCATGAGTGGACGCAACGACGACCCCAGTCACGCTTGTCGCCCCTTTGACAAAGGGCGGGACGGTTTTGTGATGGGCGAGGGTGGGGCGGCGGTTATCCTTGAGGATCGCGATCATGCGATTGCCCGCGGGGCCAAGATTTACGCCGAAGTGGCGGGATACGGACTCAGCGCGGACGCTTACCACGTTACTGCCCCGCACCCGAGTGGTGATGGCGCAGTTCGGTCGATGAAAATGGCATTGAAGCGAGCCGGGATTGGTCCGGAATCGGTGGGTTATATCAATGCCCACGGAACCTCAACTCCTCTGGGCGATGCGATGGAAACCAATGCGATTAAGGTCGCGTTTGGAGATTCGGCGTATAAGGTGCCGATCAGTTCGACCAAGTCGATGATCGGTCACACTCTAGGGGCGGCGGGCGCAATTGAATCGATTATTTGCGTGATGGCTATGGTCCATGGCAAAATTCCGCCCACCATCAACTATGAAGTTCCGGATGAGAATTGCGATCTGGACTACGTGCCCAATGTAGCCCGAGACGCGACGATTGAATACGCGTTAAACAATTCTTTTGGCTTTGGCGGTCACAACGTCAGTCTGGTTCTCAAACGCGTTTGAGAACGGAGGTTTGGATGCCCCGAGCGGTACAACGTGCACCCGTTACATGAGTCGGTTAATCTAGCGCCCTGTCGGATTTCAAGGCCCCCGGACCGTGGCACGGATATCCACGGGATACCCGCTTCGCGGTCGAAATTATAGACTCGCGGTTGCCTATCCGAACCCCGAACCTCCGAACCCCCGAACCTCCAAACTCCCAAACAAAAAAAACATTCCATACTCAAACCAATGGTTCAGCTCGTTGAATCGTTTCTCCTCCATTTAGCCGCGAGAAAGTCGGCGCAGACGGTGCGTGCTTACGGGGGGGACCTTCGGCAGATGTTGCAAGTCGTTCCGTCGCTCGAAAATTTTCAGCCGGATCCTTTGCGGGGATATTTGCGCCGGTTTGCGCCTAATCCCGTGACCCGGGCGCGCAAACTCTCCACTCTTCGCGCATTTGCTCGCTATCTTAGGGCGACGGGTCAGATTACCGCCGACCCGTCTGAGGGTCTCGAAGCTCCCATTCGCCGCCGCCGACTTCCCAAGGCATTGAGTGCCCAACAAACCACCGAACTGCTGGATCAGGGGGTTGAGGGCCCCACTGCGGAACGGGATCGCGCATTGCTGGAACTCATGTATGCGGCGGGCCTGCGCGTGTCTGAATTGGTTGGGGTTCAAGTTGATGACATCGACTGGCAGGATCAGACGATCCGGGTTCGAGGCAAAGGAAACAAAGATCGAATGACGCTGTTTGGCGACACTTGTAGGAGAGCCATGAAGGATTATGTGAATGGTTCTCGGGTGCCACCGGCGGTGGGGAAGCCACTGTTTACGGGGCCCAGTGGCCGAACGCTATCGGCGCGTACGGTGCAGAACGTGATCAAGAGATGGGCGCGGGCGGTGGGTCTGCCGCCCGAGGTTTCTCCGCACACCCTCCGCCATACGTTTGCTACTCATCTTTTGGATGGCGGCGCAGACCTGAAATCGGTACAACAGCTGCTGGGGCATGAGAGCTTAGCCACCACCCAGATTTACACTCACGTCAGTGTGGAACGGCTACGGGCCACCGTGGATTCGGCCCATCCACGGTCAAAGTCCGCGGTTTCATAGTTCGTCTGGCCGGCAACATGAACATCCACTGGTTCCGCTACGGTTGCGCGAATGTTGGTTCTGAACTCCCCGAAAAGCCTCTTACAGACCCAATTTATCTCGCACACGGCAAAAGGCGTTGAGGGCAAATTGGAGGTCTTCCTGGGTGTGGGCGGCGGAAGGCATGGTACGAATTCTCGCCTTTCCCCGGCCCACGGTGGGGAACACAATCGCAAGGGCGTAAACGCCTTCGTCCCAAAGCGCTTGTTCCATTGCTTGAGCTCGTTCTTCGTCACCTACGTAGACGGGCGTGATGGGCGTTTCACTGCCCATCGTGTCAAAGCCTCGATTGGTCAGTTCAGACTTCCACCAGCGGGTGTTTGTCCATAGCCTTTGCATCGGTTCGGGGTCATTCTCCATGATGTCCAGGGCGGCGATTAGGGCACCCGCGACCATGGGTGGGTGGGCGGTGCTAAAGAGGTAGGGGCGGCCTCGGTTAATCAGCCAATCTTTAAGGAGGTGGGAGCCCGCAATGTAACCGCCCACCACTCCCAGGGCCTTGCTCAGCGTTCCCAGCTGAATATCCACCCGGCCGTAGAGGTCAAAGTGGGAAGCGGTCCCTGCTCCATTCTTCCCTAAGACTCCGCTGGCGTGGGCATCATCTATCATTACAAACGCATTGTATTTTTCGGCAAGGTTGACGATGTCGGGGAGGGGGGCGATGTCGCCGTCCATGCTGAACACGCCATCTGTAATGATCATCCGCTTTTCAAAGCTTTCCGCCCGTTTGAGACAGTCTTCTAGGGCGTCCATATTCTTGTGCGGGTAAACCCAGCCATCCTTTTTTTTGTACGCGGCGGTGGAGAGCCTCACGCCGTCGATGATGGAGGCGTGGTTCAATTCGTCGGAAATGATGACATCTTTATCGGTGACCACGGCGGGGATACAGCCAGAATTGGCGGTAAATCCTCCGGTGAAGACCAGAACAGATTCGGTACGTTTGAATTTGGCAAGTCTTTTTTCAAGCTCATCGTGGATGGACATGGTTCCGCCAATCCACCGCACGGCGCCCGCTCCGACTCCCCATTTTTCGATAGCGGCAATCGCGGCGGCTCTAACGCGGGGATCGTTGGCCAGTCCGAGATAGTTGTTGCTGGCGAGATTCACCACTCGGCGACCGTTCATGTGGACGAGACCGCCGGCCGGCGATTCGAGAATCTTGGGGACTTTGTAAAGATGCTGTTCCTTCAGCGTTTTTAGCTGCGCGGAAAGGAACCCTTCAAGTGCGGAATTCATGCTGGATTATGGGGTTAGAACTTCTGAGTTTGGTGGATTCACTTTGATGAGCAAGCGGGTATTCCAACTTTTTCCAATCTATAAAGTACAACCAGGACAGGTAGGTAATCTTGCCGTGCCCGGTTGCCTTCATTTATTCAAATGCTACTAACTACGATGCTCCTTGTCAGCGTGGCCCAGGATGCGGTAATTCGCCGCCCATTTCTTAGCCCGATCTTTAGCGACCACATGGTGCTCCAGCGCGGACGGCCTAACACCTTCTGGGGTTGGACCGAGCCGGGTCAGCACGTTCGGGTGGCGATAGAGGGTCAATCAGCGGAAGGGGTCTCCGGGGCGGATGGCAAGTGGATGGTGAAAGTGAGCCCTCCCAAAGTGGGTGGCCCCTATAAGATTGTAGTTTCCGGACCCCAGCGGCTAACGTTGACCGACGTTTTGGTGGGTGACGTTTGGCTCTGCGGTGGCCAATCCAACATGCAGTTTGGCTTGGCGGCTTCGCTCAATGGGCGCGAGGAGGTTGCGGCGGCAAACCATTCGCAAATTCGTTTTGCGTTGGTGCCGGTGAGCATGTCTTTCCATCCCCGGGATTTCACCACCGCCCCGTGGAAGGTTTGCACACCCGAGACCGTAGGGAATGATGCCTGGAACGGACTCTCAGCCGTGGGGTATTTCTTTGGGAGAGCGCTTCAAAAAGAGCTAAAAATTCCCATTGGTTTAGTACACGATTGTCGTGGCGGGAGTCGGGCCGAATCTTGGATTAGCCGTCCAACTTTGGAAGGGCTAGGCTATGTCAATGAGACCTTGGGCTCCATTGACGAAGCGGATCGAACTCATCATGCCGAGTATATGAAGAACGCGGAGGACTGGATTCAGCGGTCGGATGCCGGATCCATGGGCAACGCATGGGCAAATCCAGACCTAGACGATACCGGGTGGAACAAGGTGAGCCTTCCCGCCAGCTACTCCGACCTGGGGTTTGGCGGGCACCTTGGCGTGACGTGGTTCCGCACGGAAATTGACTTACCGCAAACCCTTCCTGCCGGCGACGCGACCCTCTCTCTTGGAGCCATTGCGGATGCGGACTGGACTTGGGTGAACGGCAATAGGGTTGGTTCCACCGCCGAATATCGCCTCGGTAGAAACTACGCGGTTTCATCCGCAATGCTCCGGCCGGGTCGCAATCAAATCACCGTGCGGGTGCTTAGCACCGGCGTGACCGATGGATTTATGTCTCCGGGAAAGGAATTGTTATTGAAGTTAGCGGATGGCACGCAGGTTCCTTTGGCCAACGGTAATTGGCGAGTGAAGCAGGGTCTGAATCTCTGGGAGGGCAAAGGTGAATTTCCGTGGGGGATAGAGGGAGCAATGTCCACTCCATTGGTGCACTATAATTCCATGATTTACCCGGTGGCTCCGCTGGCGGTTCGGGGCGCCATTTGGTATCAGGGGGAATCTAACGCCTATCAATCCCGGCCGTATGTTCAGATCATGCAAGACGTAGCCAAAGACTGGCGCGCGGCGTTTGAGACGGATAATTTTCCGTTCTTGCAAGTTCAATTAGCAAATTTTCAGGCGCGTGGTGACCAACCAGGAGACAGCGCTTGGGCTGCCCTGAGAGAAGCGCAGTGGCTATCAAGCCGCAAAATTCCGGGCGGCGGATTGGTTACGGCGGTGGACATTGGAGACGCGGCAGATATCCATCCCAAGAACAAGCGCGACGTGGGAATTAGGTTAGCCAATCTGGCTCTGAAGCAAGTCTACGGTCGTTCGAAAATAGTTGCCTCCGGTCCAATTTTTCGCTCGTTTCGAATTGAAGGTTCCAGCTTGCGGGTTCGGTTTGAAGCAACCAACGGCGGTCTGGCGGTTCACGGGCCGGCGTTAAAGGGGTTCTCCTTAGCGGGGAGCGATCGAAAGTTTTATTGGGCCGATGCGAAGATTGTGGGCAATGAGGTGGTCTTGACCTCGGCAGAGGTGAAGGTTCCGGTTGCGGCGAGGTATGCCTGGGCCGATAATCCTGAGATTACGCTCTACAATGGAGCGGGACTTCCCGCATTCCCTTTCCGCACCGACAATTGGCCGGTTCATTAATGTACTCAGATCCCTCGTTCCTTCCGGCAGAATGAACGAGGGGAGGTTTTTGGGTGTATTGTATGGTCTCATCGTCAGTTGAGTCTTGCTCTGATCTCCTCCGGACAGTGCCAACTACATCCTCTGGTTATGCACCGTGTTGTCGGAAATCGGTAGGTGAGATGTCAGATTGAGAAAGGGTATGCCTCGATCCGTGGTAAATCCTCAAGACATGAACCGTTTTGGTCTCTTCGTTGACGTGGTACACAACTCGATGGGAGTGATGTAGAACTTGACGCAGTGCTATCGTAAACGCTTCGTGCTCATCGATGAGTTTGAAGCGATTTGGCATAACCTGAAGGCTGTGTATCAAGTTTTCAAGTTAATAAAGCCAACGTGATGCTACATCTGAACTTTTAGTTTCCTGACGAACAAAGGTTGCGTACTCGCGAGCGTCCGCTACTGCGGCGTGTTGGACGATAATCTTATAGATCAAGGTCTGCCCGAATCCCGGAAAATGCCTCTTCATCCGGCATTCCGCGACCCGCCTTCATTTCGTGAATACCCACATTTACGGCACGAATGAATCGACTGTGGGCAAGTTCTGCGGAAATTTCTTCGTAACTAGCCGCATCTAAAATGACGTATTCTGCCTTACCGTTTACGGTCAATACTTCGGGGCTTCCGGTCTCTTTGATCCGGGTGAGATACAACTTGTAATTGCGCACAAAGTCGCTTACCGGATGAATCTGTGTGAGGTTTATCATGAAACTGACTGCATGAAATATAGCACAGAATTTAACGCTGTATTTCCACCAAATGATACACCGGCCAAGCTCAAGATTTCACCTCACCTGGACGGCAGCACAATCCTTCGGAGGCGATCCCTACGCCATAGTTAGTTGCTCAGGAGTGGTGCCTAACCGGACTTGTCTCGCTTTACGTAGGCATAGGCGTTGTGGTCGTGGATTGATTCGTGATTCTCTACTTCTATCTCGTAGCTTGCCACTCGGGGGTCCGCGTCAAACTTTAGTGCAACTTCTCTGACCATATCTTCTACAAATCGAGGGTTATTGTAGGCTTGTTCGGTGACAAACTTCTCGTCAGGGCGCTTGAGAACGGGATAGAGTTGCGCGGAGCCGCTCTCTTCGATCATGTCAATGATGTCTTCCAGCCAAAGCTTGCCGCTGGGCTTCACTTTTACACTCACATAACCGCGCTGATTATGGGCGCCAAAGTCACTAATTTCCTTGCTGCACGGGCAAAGTGTAGTCACGGGAACCGTGAGCAATAAGACAAAGTTCTCGGTGGCTCCACCGCTGGCGTCAAAGCCGCATTGGTAGCCCATCATGCCTTTTTTGCCCGTGACGGGGGCGGCTTTCTCACGGAAGTAGGTAAACGTCACCAACACATGAGCCGTTTCCGCATTCAGTCTGTCACGCAACTGAGTGAGAATTTCGGGCATTGTTTCCGGGCTAATATCGTGGCTTTGCTCACTCAAAACTTCCAGAAAACGACTCATGTGGGTACCCTTAAACTCCCTTGGGAGATCTACGGTGAGGGTAAATTCGCCCACCGTGTTCTGGGGACCGTTGTCTCTTTCCCGAACGTGGATGGGATACTTGACTTTGCGAACACCCACCTTATCAATGGGAATATTCCGCTCATCCTGTAAGCTTTGAATGTCAACGAGGAGGGTGGGGGCAACGTTATTCATAGAATCTGTTTGCAGTTTGGTGGGCGCACCACCTTTTGATTCTACGTAGCTTTCCTCAAATTGACAACAAAGAATTATCAGCGCGTATCCCAGACTCGGTAGGCTAACCGATAGATTGCGAGCTTTAAACTTGCCAACGTTTCTAGTTGCACCACGTCCATCGGCTTTTTTTCCGCTTCGGCATCTTCCTCCGCGAGCTTAAACAGCGGCAGTCTGCGCGCCATGATCCAGCCCGGTTCGCCTAACTGAACGTCGAACAGTTCGGGCGAAGAATCAAAGAATTCGTTGAGTGCATCTGCGGTTTGATCGGCCCGAGTCAGGGCATTGGTTCCGGCAAAGGCGACAATTTTCTTGCCGCTAAATTCTATCTCTACCAACCCGTTATCACCCGGTTTAACCACGCAACGAAAGCTGGTGGCCACTTGGCTTCTTCGGATGGGAATCTGTGACCGTTCCATGTCCATGGTCAGCGCCAGAGCCCGCTCTTTGCTGGGCGGGTGGCTTCGGTAAATCCCAAGATCAATATTAGGGCTGTTCCGCTCGTCTCGGGCTAACCGCTCCATCATGGTAAGCATGCCGGTGGGGTTGTACTTGGTTTTTAGCATGTACTGAAACCCACCGTAATCGGCGGCTTGCTCGGCTTTCACGCTCCAGCCGCTCCCGGTAGCTTGTCCCAACAAAGAACCCAACGTCAGGGCGTTGGATCCGGCGCTACCGCCGGTAAGAATGGCAATGAGAATCAGCGGAAGCTGAAAGGCCTCTAACTTGCTGTATTCGTGCTCTAGCGTTGACACGTGGCGGAGGGAGGCGTGCGATATTTCATGAGCGAGAACGCCGGCCAGTTCATCATCACTTTCCACGTACTTAAGAAGGCCTTCATAGACGTAGATGAACCCACCGGGCAGGCTAAACGCGTTCACGTCTTTGCCTTCTATGACTTTGAATGTGTAGTTGAAGGTGCTGAACCGTTTATCGCCCCAAGTGGCGATAATGGGGGTTTTATTGGCGATTGCGGCAATCTCGGCCCCGATACGTTGAACCCGTTTGAGTCCCTCCGCATCTTTAGATAGCTTAAGTTCCTTCTCAACCTGTTCTGAATATTTCTTGCCCTGTGCGGTATCAGAATCCAACTCCGCCTGGTGTTTGGCGTCCACCGTTGGAGGAGGGGGGAGCGGCGCGGATTGATGCTTGTCTGCTTCGTTAACTCCGTCAACCTCGTTCGCGGCTTTTGGCCCTGAGATGGAGCCTACGCGCACTGGCAAAGCAGGCGCCACCGGGGGGACGGGAGCCTGGTTTGGCCCTTGAAGCACCACGGTAGCAAGCAAAAGCGAGGTCAGCATGTGATCATTAGACGAATCAAGCGAGCGTGAGCATTTTTAAAATGAATTATGGCGTTCCAACCGTTGTGAGTTAGATTCGTCCTTCACGGCAATAGCGCAGGCGGATCCATGGATCAGAACTGCACCATCGGTTTGAGAATTTCACCGCGCTTCATCTTTAAGTAGGCCTCCGGGAGTGCTTCCAACCGAACGAAATCACTGACCACATGGGCAGACTTTACCGTTCCGTTACGTAACGAGTCTCTTGCCATAGATGTATCCGTTGGACCACAAGAATAGCTGTTCTTGATGGAGAGATCATGAAAATAGGCTTGTTGGGGCACCCTAAGGTCTAAACCGGGGGCAAGAGGCGCAAACATCACGATGGTGGCCCCAGGATTGGCAAATCTGAGCGCAGAATCGAACGCGTTTTGGCTCCCTGGGCACACGAAAATCACATCGGCGGTTTGTGGCTTTTGAGGGTCTCCGGTCCTGAGGTTGAGGGTGTTGGCGTGGGCAACCCGGCATGGGTTTATGTCGTAGCCAATCGCGTTTGGAGGAAGCATCAAAAGGTGAAGAAGTCCCATCGCCCCAAGGCCGATCACCGCGCACTGAGGATCCGCAACACCTTGACCCTGGCCCGCCCTCAATGATTTGATTACGCAAGCCAGGGGCTCGATAAGCGCGGCGTCTTGAGGGCTGAGATCGTTGCACAGGAGGGTATCGGTTAAATTTTCCGCCGTCACGCCAAAGCGTTCTGCCATTCCACCCGGTTGTAGCCGCGTGCGTTTCCATTGAGGGCAGTGCACGTAATGACCCGCACGGCAGAGATTACAATTTAGACAGGGAGCGTGGTGGTGGGGAAACACTCGAGAACCCACGGGGAACTGAGGGTCTTGCGATTCGATAACTCGACCGGCCACTTCGTGACCCAGAACATGGGGGATTTTCTTGTCCATGTACCAGTCCATAAGCTCGCCAGAGCACAGTCCGCAGGCCTCGGTCTGAATGAGAAGTCCGCCCGGGGGACAAATGGGCTCTGCTTCATCCACAATTTCTACTCGGCCCTGGCCCATGTATCTTGCGAGCTTCATGGTTTGAACGCCACCTTGATTCCGTGCCCTAGGGCGAGTTCGTGAAAGACCTCCGTGGCTTCGGCGAGAGACCTAGTGCTTGTGATGAGCAGTGAAAGGTCAAATGTTGGATTCAGTAGCCAGTCTCGGGCCTGCTGTACCGCTTGGGTGCCAAAGTGAAACGGCGAGAGCACGGAGATTTGGTCGTAGTGAAGTCGATGAGTATCAAAGCTCGTGCGCGTTCCGCCGGGCGGCCCACCAAACAGCATTAAGGTTCCCCCTTTACGGCAGAAGTCAATTGATTTCTCCCAGACGTCCACGTGGCCGGTGCACTCGATGACAATATCGTATCGGGTTGCCTCGGGACGGGTGAGTTCACCGAAAATTTCTGTGTGGGCACCGAGTTTTTTGGCAATCGCCAGTCGGTCTTTATTCCTTCCGGCAACGGTGACATTTTTGGCCCCTTGAGTTTGGATGGCGGCGGCAAACATGAGGCCGATCGCACCTGGTCCGATAATGAGCACGCTGGAATCGGGACGAATGGGCAACAGGTGAACCCCCTGGGCCACGCACGCCAAAGGCTCCAATAAACAAGCGATCTCGTAGGGAATCCTGTCGGGTTTGAGAAATACGTTGAGGCGAGCGATTCGCTCAGGGATCAAGAGATATTCAGCAAATGCGCCTAAGACTTTGGTGGTCATAATGCTCTCACAAAGGTTTTCTTGGTTTCTAAGGCACCAGTAACACCTCTGGCAAGGCGCAGAATGCACTCCCATTACGGTGTCTCCCACACGGAATGGAGCGCTGGGCCCCACGGCTACGACGTCTCCGGCGTATTCGTGTCCGAGAGGACCTGGCATCGGAATCTGGGGATGTCCTCGGCGAACTGCTTTGAGATCGGTTCCGCATGTGGTGGCGGCGCGCACTCTGATAAGAACCTCGCCGTGGCCGGGAGTTGGAACGGGTATGCGTCTAACCTCCAAATGGTTTGGACTCTCTAGGATTACGGCCATCATCGTGGGCGGAATCATGATGCTTCTCCCCGGAAGGCGGGAAAAGAGGCCATCGTTACGGCGCACCTACACATCGTGAGTAACGACACTGGTAAAGTTTGGCTCAACCGACATGCCAGTTGTAGATACCTCAATCTTTATTAGCGCTCCTTTGGACCGCGTCTACCAGATTGCCAAGGATTCGGAGTCATACCCCTTATATATGAAGGACGTCGTCTCGGTGACCCTTGTAGAACGGGAAGGAAACCGGTTGGTGGCAGACTGGGTGGGTTTGGTTCCGCAGTTTCGGCTTAAGATTCGATGGCGAGAGGAGGACGTTTGGGATGATGTTGCCCACACCAGCCACTTTCGGCAGTTGAAAGGGGACTATGACCGACTGGAGGGAACTTGGCAATTTACCGAAGAAAACGGTGGAACCCGGTTTGATCAGCACTTGGACTATGACTATAATGTGCCGACTCTTGGCCCTTTGGTCAAGAAAGTGATTTACTCGATCGTCGTAAAAAATCTCAACAACATTAGCCAAGCGTTTAAGGAAAGAGCGGAAGGTTCTGCTTAACCTAAAATGGGTTGTGACATCGTCGGCGGTTACACCGTCATAATAGTGAGGATTGGGTCTGCCTGCGCGGGCCATTGAGTCGGTTATGAAGCATTGGATCGGCAGTTTTGCTATGGTTTGTCTTTCGGGAATGGCTTTTAGCCAGACCTCGTTCACCATTGTGCGTCCTCTGGATCACGCAAAGGTCCGTGAAAAGGTCCGAGTGACGTTCCCCAAGGGAAGCATCCCGGAGAACGGATACATTGGGGTCTTTCTTGGCGGCAAGTTTATTGAGGCCGTTCGCCCTCCGCTCGTGCCAATTTACCGAACGGTTCGAAATTCGGTGACTAAGCAGTCCTCCCAGAAGGTTGTTGGGTCCCAGTTTGAATATCTGCTGGACACCAAGGGCCGAGGAATTGCCGACACCGAATTGGGCAAGCCGCTGAAATTGGAAGCACTGCTGTTTGTTGATTACAATGAACAACCGAGGATCGTAGATCGATCATCGGTCGAAATTAACGTAGCCAACCAATCCAGTATTACCATTCCTGCCGACGGCCTTAAGCTTCGATACAATTTTAAAGCCGGAAAAGAAACGGTTTACGACCTTGAGAGAAAGGTTGTCATCGAGCCCATTTCTGCAGAACAGAATCAACTTGGCGGAAAGGCGGCTCAATTGGATGTAGAGAGCGAAAAAATTCGTCTTCTGTACGCAATAGATAACTCCTATCCCGGCGGAGACGGCTTGGTGAGAATTCAACCGCTACCGGAACGAGGTAAGAAGTACGCTGTGATGACGGCAGAGAACGCCAGCGGCCCCATGGTCTTTCAAGAATCGGACATGGCTCCGATTTATATGAAGGTCACGCCTACTGGAGAAGAAATCTTTGGTGCGGTCCCCGCTTATTTCGGATTGGATGGCTCGGGCGCAAGTCAAGGCAGCACGGTCAGTCTGTACGCACCGCATCCGTTGCCGACGTTGCCGGTTAAGTCGATTAGACCGGGTGACTCCTGGCAATCGCGATTCCAATTGGGGACCCTTGACTTGAGCCGCATCTATGAGGTGAGTTCGGTGGTGCGCAAGTTTCCGGCGCGAGGGGAATTCATTGGCGTAGAGTGGGAAATGGGTCGTCGCTGCGCTAAGATCCGCAATTCTATTGCGGCCGGATCAACGAGCATCGAAGGAAGGAAACTCGCCAAGCTAGGCGCGAACTTTACCGATGAGAAAGTTGCGGTGGAAGAGACCATTTGGTTTGATATTGACGAAAAGAAAGTTGTGAAGATCGTGCAAGACATGACGATCGAAACTCGCGGTGATGCGTCGGCGTTCGGATTTGGAAATTCCGCTCCCTCGGGTGCGGGTGCGGGTGCGGGTGGATTCCCGGGCGGACCTCCGGGTGGCTTTCCTGGTGGAGGGCGAGGCGGTTACCCCGGTGGTCGCGGTGGTGGATTCCCAGGCGGCGCTGGTCCCGGAAAGGGTGGTGGCGAAGGTGACATAACTTCACCGTTGCCCGCCAACCAATTCCCTGGTGCATACGGGGGCGGTCAGGGAGCGCGCGGGGGCCGCGGCGCACGCGGAGGTCGCGGCTTTGGTAGTGCGGGACGAAGTGGTGGTGCAGCGGCCCCATCTCAAGCCGCTTTTATTCGAATTCGTGTGCAAAGCACGTTTACGTTGGAGAAATAACGTAGATACGGGAGGATATGCCTACCCTCCTGCCTAAGTTACTCCGCAAGTCTGCGGAGGAGAATCAGCGGAAGTTCTCGGGAGACCCCGAGGACTTCCGATTGACGTTAGTCGAGCACCTAGAAGAACTTCGAAATCGCATCTTCCGCTCCGTCGTCATTCTTGCGGTCGGCTGGTTGATCGGGTGGATCGCATTTCCGTACATGTACGGATACCTCAATCACGTAGTGGAGTTGGCCGTTCGCAAAGTGTTGGCTACGGGCATCGAATATAAAGAAGTTTTCAACACCATTACCGAGCCGTTCCTGCTCAAATTCACCTTGTCTTTCTGGATCGGGGTGGGCATATCCTTTCCAATTCTTTTCATGGAATTGTGGGGATTTATTCAACCCGCATTAAAGCCTCAAGAGGCTAAGCCGCTCAGGCGAATAGCGCCAATGAGCGTGGTTCTGTTCTTTATGGGAGCGGGATTTGCTTGGCTCATCTTGCCCAACGCCATTGGCTGGCTGGCTACCTATATTGCTGAATTCCCCGGCACCGCGATGTATCAGCACGCGGGGACCATGGTGTTCTTCCTCGTCAAAATTCTCATTGCATTTGGATTTGCGTTCCAATTGCCTTTGGTGGTTTACATCCTGGGTGAGTTGGAATTGTTATCTGCAGAGACTTTATTACAATATTGGCGGCAATGCGCTACGGCAATCTTTGTCATCGCAATGATTGTCACACCAAGCCAAGACCCGGTCTCCATGCTGGCGATGGCGATTCCGCTTTGCATTCTGTTTATGATCAGCGTGTACGCGGTTAAATTCTCTCAGGCCAGAAAGCGCAAAGCTAGGATGATCCCTTCGGAACCCGTCGTGGATCCGGAAACGACCCCTTTTGAGTGAGAGTCACGCGGCGGATCGGGCAGGCGTCTTTGGTGATCCGGTTTTTGCCGACCAGATTGTTGCCCTTCGCGAGCTAGAATCCAAATCCGCGAAATTTGGCGTTCCGCAAAAGCGGATGCACCCCGAGCTCATCGCCCGCCTTCAAGAGCAAGGACTCAGGGACCTGTTTTGCCACCAGGCCGAAGCCTATGATGCCGCAGTTGCCGGTCGGGATCTCATGGTGGTTACCGGGACTAACTCAGGAAAAACGCTTTGCTATTTGTTACCCGCCATCCAACTTTGTTTAACCGAGCCCCTTGGGCGCTGTCTGTTTCTCTATCCCACCAAGGCGCTTGCTCAAGATCAGCTGAGGCGATTAGAAGTACTTGCCCCGCCCTCGGTGAGGATCGGGGTTTACGATGGCGATACCGCAAAAGGAGAGCGGGGGGCCATTCGCAAGTTGGCCCAAGTCGTCCTGAGCAATCCCGACATGCTCCACGTAGGGTTGTTGCCCAACCACGAGAACTGGGCGAAGTTTTTGCGATCTTTGCGACTCATCGTGATCGATGAGGCGCACGTCTACCGAGGGGTATTTGGGGCCAATGTGGCTAATGTAATCCGCCGCTTACTCCGACTCTGCGAGGCGTACCGTAGCCGGCCTCAGATCATTGCGGGAACGGCCACAATTGGAAATCCCGAAGAGTTATTCACAAATCTCACCGGTCGCAATGCCTTACTCATTGATCACGACGGGGCGCCGCGAGGGAAGCGGACGTTTGTGTTCTGGAATCCCCCGCCCATCGGGGAGAATCACCGACTGAGTGCGAACATTGCCACCTCGGAAATTTTAGGAACCTTGGTGGAAACGGGCACACGAACTCTGGCGTTCAGCCGGTCTCGGGTGGGAGCAGAACTGGTGTTGCGATACACTCGGCAGCGGCTGGAAGATCGCCCGGAGCGGGTGGAAAGCTACCGAGCCGGATATACGGCCAAAGAGCGACGCCAAATTGAATCTGCGTTATTCAAGGGCAAAATTCTGGGCCTTTCCGCCACCAATTCCATGGAGCTTGGGGTAGATGTGGGAACCCTTGATGCCGTGATTCTAAACGGCTATCCGGGTTCCATTTCCAGCTTCTGGCAACAAGCGGGCCGGGCGGGACGAGGCATTCGAGACGGACTTGCCATCTACGTAGCGCACGACGATCCGTTGGAACAGTTTTTCTTGCGCGAGCCACAACGCATTCTGGATGCCAAGCGCGAGGTGGTCACTACCAACCCGGCAAACGTGCACATCCTGAGCAACCACATTATATGTGCGGCACATGAACGTCCGATGGCCCCCAGCGAACTCTTGGCGTTTGGCCCCACCGCCCTGGAGGCCGCGGAGAGCCTAGACCGAAGCGGCGAATTGCAGTTTAAGGCGGGGCTCTTTTACTATCCCGCGTTTGAGCCTCCTGCGCTCAAAGTAAACCTTCGCGGTTCGTTTGGACCGACCATTTCTCTCCAACTTGAGGGAGTGGAAATTGGGACGATGGAATTTGGCCGGGCGATGACTTCTGCGCACACGGGGGCAATTTACCTGCACCGTGGCCAGAGCTTTCTGGTCAAGAGTCTAGATCTTGATCGCGCGACGGCGGTGCTGGAGCAAACCGAAGTTCGGTATTACACCCAGAGCATCACGCAGTCGGTGATTGAACCGCTTTATACAATTCAGCAAACTGAAATGGGGAATGCGGGATCAGCAAAGCTGGTGGCGGTAAGGGTGACCGACTCGGTGATGGGTTTCCGCAGAAAGTCTCTGGACGGAGACACCGTGTTAAGCGAGGAAACGCTGGACCTCCCCCCTTCTACCTACGAGACGTTGGGGGTTTGGTTTGATCTTCAAACGGCGGCAATGCCTATATCTTGGGAGGCTCCAGACGACATGACCGCGCAAATGGGCGGCATTCACGGGCTGGAGCATTGTTTAGTGGCAACCGCACCCCTCATTGCGGGCTGCGACCGGGGTGACTTGGGGAGTGCCTGGTATTCCGTGTTTCCCAACTCCCTTGCTCCGGCGGTGTTTATATTTGACCGTACGCCGGGCGGGGTGGGTTTGGCAAATCAACTGATGGTATCCATCACGGAATGGTTGGTCGCGGCGCGTAGCCTGTTAAGCACATGCCCATGCGGCGAAGGGTGCCCAGGATGCTTACTGAGCCCGCGGTGCGAAGCAAGCAACGAAGTTTTAAGTAAAAAGCACACGATGACATGGCTGGAATTGTTGCAACCGTAAGCCAGATAACGTAAGAATGAATCCGCACGTCCGAGACCGTTCGGCGCGTCTACCCAAAAAGATGGAAGATATCACCGCAGAGTACGCCGTAGAACAATTGACTCCCGGCACCGAGTTGCGCTTTCGGCCCAAGGTCACGATCGCGGCAAAGACCGATCTGGGTCGTACTCGGGAGAACAACGAAGACAAATTTGAATTCTATCTTCCTGATGAAGATAACACTTTGGCCACACGCGGCCTGGTTTTCTTGGTGTGCGATGGAATGGGTGGGCACGCGGCGGGCCAATTTGCTAGCGAATTGGCCTGCAAGACTTTTATCGACGTTTATCTGCACCACCCCGCTTCTGATCCCGAAATCGCGATGACATCGGCGGTGCAAGCGGCCAATCGGTACGTGGTTGATGTTGGTCGCTCGATTCCGGCAAAGAAGGGGATGGGAACCACCCTCACTGGGCTGATCTTGATTCAAGACGCGGCCTTTGTGGTCCACGTGGGAGATTCTCGCGGATACCGGTTGCGCCAAGGCGAATTACTTAGGCTAACCGATGATCACACTTGGATTGAGGAAGCGATAAGGGAAGGGGTGATCACGGAGGACGAGCGTGACTATCATCCTTACAAACATGTGCTCACCCGAGCCATTGGGATTGAAGGCGACCTCAAAGTGGATGTGGATCGACTTGACCTCAAACCGGGCGACACGTTTTTGCTGTGTAGCGATGGGCTGATCAATCACGTGACCGATGATGCGATTGGGGAGACCCTGCGCACAAAGTCCCTCGCCGAAGCCGCGTGGTCGCTGGTGGGGCAGGCGCTGCAGGGTGGGGGAAGCGATAACATCACCGTGTTGATTGTTCGGGTCGATGCCGTGGAATCGGTGCAAACCGACTGATTCAACCGTCTTTTTAGCGTAAGGTCCACGTTGGCCCGGGGATGCAAGAACTATGTCGGCAAAAAAAGGCATTCAGGCTTTAGAGAATCTTGGGCTTACGCACCTTGAAGCGGAGATTTACGCGTTCTTGGTTAAGAACTCTCCGGCCACCGGTTACCGGGTAGCCAAGGGGATTGAGAAGCCGGTGGCCAATACTTATAAAGCCATCCAATCTCTGGCCCAGAAGGGAGGGGCCCTGGTTGAAGAGGGCACCGCTAGGCAATGTTGGGCGGTTCCCCCATCGGAGTTTTTGGGGCAGTTAGAGCGCGAGGTTCACGCGAGCAGGATCCAAGCGGAGAAGGCACTGGTCACCCAAACGATGGGGGCGATTGACGATCGTGAGTATCCGATTGGCGGATGGGCGGCTTTGGTGTGGCGGCTTCGCCAAATGCTGGGCGAAGCGGAAAGTGTGGTGTTGGCCGTGTTGCCGTTTCATTTAGCCAGCGAATTAGAAGCATCTTTGACCGCGGCAATCGGTCGCCAAGTAGAAGTTCTGTTGAGATCCGCTCCGTTGCCGATTTTGAATTCGATGGATCAATCTGGTCTCACCACGTTTGCCCAGGCAAATGACGTGCGCATGGTCGTAGACGGGGTTCAGTATTGCGTGGCTTGCGTGGACGCAGAAACGTTAGTGACGGGCATCTGGTGCCGAAATCCCCACCTTGCTCTCGGACTTCACGCAGGGTTGGCCGCTGAGTTCTGTCTCGCTTCGCTTGCAGAGAAGATTGAAGACGATGCGGGGCAAAAACGACTATTGAAGACGTTGTCTCAACTGAAACTTGCGTCCAGTACGCCAGGATTTGGACGGGCGTATCGGGTCGCGGAACCGCCACCACCACCCGTTTAGTATTGATAGGTAAGCAGAAGCCACCTTTCGTTTTGGCCCTTATTATGAGCCTGCAGTCCGGCATTCGAGACGTGGTGCAGACGCACCCCGAGGCGCAATTCGCTGCCTTTGCCAATGGGTATCGTATAGCCTATGCCGGCAGTGGGGGTGGAACTGATGTGGCTACTGATGTCGTACGACAACTGGTCCATGTATTCAAGGCCAATGCCAATTTCCCCGTAAACTCGGGACATGTGGTAGCGTGCCATGCCTAAACATCCCAGTCCCTGAATTTTGCTCGCGCCAAATTGTCCGGTTCCTTGGCTACTAGTGGAAAGAAAGAAGCTCTCTAGGAGTAGCTCTCCGGGGGCACCGTTGAACCGGAATCTTGGTTCAACGCGGGCAAATCCCCAACCTACGCCCTGAAGTTGGCGAAAATCTTCGGAACCCAAAACCCGCCACGACTCACCGATGAAGGACAAGATATATGGCTTTGCTTCCTCTGCCTTGCCTACGGCGGACAAAGCGAAGAAGGCACACAGAAGAGAAACGCGCGTGTTCATAAGGGGTATGCACAATTACGCGCAGGCTCTTGATGATGGCGCGTGAGGTACCATGACAATCAACCCCTGAGGCGTTGTTGCGGCAATATTTCTTGTTGGCCAGATCCTCAAGCCTGACCTCGGACTTTGTTCCGACCCGGATCCCCGGCCGACCAACAATTTTAAGGAATATTTATGAGTGCAAAACTGCCAGTCGTCGTAATTGTGGGACGACCCAATGTGGGCAAGAGCACCTTTTTTAACCGGCTTATTGGCCGGCGAGTTGCCGTGGTGGAAGACACCCCCGGTATCACGAGAGACCGACTTTATGCCGACTGCGAATGGAACGGTCGCCACTTTATTGTGGTGGACACCGGGGGAATTGTTTTCCAAGAAGAAGACCCCCTGGCCGAGCAAATTAGAGTTCAGGCCAACGTTGCGTTGAATGAAGCGGACGTGGTTCTGTTCTTGACCGATGCCGAAGTAGGACTTCACCCCGACGACATAGACTTGGCCAACAACCTGCGCGGCATTAAGAAGCCGGTGGTAATTGTGCCTAACAAATCGGATAACGCCAACCGAGATACGGTGGCCAATGAGTTTTATAGCCTTGGCATAGGGGAATTGTTCCCGGTTTCCGCCATTCACGGTCGCGGCGTTGCGGACCTAATGGACCTGGTTGTAACTCTGCTTCCGCCCGCCGAAGCGATTCCGGAATTAAAAGACGAGATCCGCGTGGCCATCGTGGGTCGTCCAAATGTTGGAAAGTCCTCGCTGGTCAATGCGTTTACGGGTGAACAACGGATGATTGTTTCCGATATCGCGGGAACCACCCGAGACGCGATCGATACGCTATTGGTTTACAACGAAGAGCGATTTCGGTTGATCGACACCGCAGGGATTCGGCGTCGCGGAAAAATTCAGGGCACCGTGGAGTACTACATGGTTGACCGCGCCCAGAAGGCAATTGACCGAGCCGACTGCGCGATGGTGGTGGTCGACGGATCGGAAGGGCTTACCGACGGCGATAAGCGAATCATGAAATTGGCACACGATGCCGGAAAGGCGGTGGTGTTTGCCGTCAACAAGTGGGACACTAAAGAGCCTCCAGACGGTAAGCCAAATAATAAGAGCCTGCTGAAAAAAGACTTTCTCAAGATCATTTCGGACCAGATTCCTGAACTGAGTTACGCGACCGCCGCGTTTACATCTGCTACCGAAAGTGCGGGTTTGGAGCCGGTTCTTCATGAAGTTCTGAAAGCGGTAGAGGCCTATAACTTCCGCGTTTCAACCGGGGTGTTGAACCGTCTCATCGGCGACGCATGCTTTGCCCGCCCATACACTTCTAAGGGCAGAGCGCTTAAGATTTACTATTCCACTCAGGTTTCAGTTCGCCCGCCAACCTTTGCATTGTTCTGCAACGACCCAGACTTGATGCACTTTAGCTACCAACGGTATCTCATGAACAAAATTCGCGAAGCCCTGCCGGTAGCGGGAACGCCCATCAGAATGGTGCTCAAGGCAAGTCATAAGAAAGACATTCGGTAGCTTGCCATGTACGTCTTGTCAGGCCTTGACGGGGTGAATTACGCCTCGTGCTATTTATAGTGGAAGCGGTTTGAGTTTGGCATGTGGCAGGTAGCTCATCAGGATGAAATTGTCTGGCTTTCGATAGTATTTTGAACTATACTTGGTTGCTTGGAGAACGCTGTGGAGTCTTACGATCTCTTGGAACTGAAGGTGTAGCTGAAGTACGCGAAGCGTGTAGACCGCAGATATCCGTGCCGCGGCGGGAGATTGTAACCAGAAACAAACTCACGACGCGAAGCGTGAAAACCGCGGAGATCCGAGCCGTGGTGGGAGGTTGTACCTGACTTAGGCACTGCGGCTTGCGCAGTGGTCTCATTCCCTGTTTCCGAGACCTCAATATTCGAGCGACACCCGGACCGGCGCACATCACCGACCCACAATTTTTTAATGCCACTTATGTGCCAGGTCATGGCGCGCATAATCCTTTCGAAGAAAAAAGAGAAGCTATACCAAGTGCGATCTTGGACGCTTCAGAGGCATCCACTCCAGTAGATCTGCCAATCCCACGGCAAACAGCGAAGAGCCTAAATGTTTATGACAAACCCTCCGTTGTCCCGGTAGGGACTATCCCCGATTAGCCTGGCATAAGCTCAGCGCCATGCCAGGAACGGTCAGCATTGAAGTCTGTTCCCCGGCAGGGGCACCAGAATCTAGCAACGGACATTTCGGGAAAAAATGTTTGGCCGCGACGAGCCCTCCCTTGTCCCGGCAGGGACTGTCCCGAGTAGCCTGGCATAAGTTCTCGCGCCATGCCAGGATGGTTCAGCGACTAAGTTTGTTCCCCGGCATGGGCACCAGAATCTACAGAGTGCCTACAACTCATAGGAGCTTGAGCTAGCCCATCGTATTCTCAACCAAGAATCGCGAGCCAGATATTCACGCTAAATGGTGAGGACGACTCCACGAATACTTAGGGGGGACTTGTCTCAGCAGGCCTCGGAACATCCCTAAAAACTGAACTCCAAAGAGGTCGGCGAAGCCGGTAGCCGCGGGATGCCGGTGCCCGAGTCCGGGTGCCTGGCGGTTATCCCGGGGCAACCGGACGTCGGCACGGTCATCCGCCGACTACCGGCTACGCCGTCGAATCCGAACCAGTTCGGCGAAGCCGGTAGCCTCGCGATGTTCGTGCCCGAGTCCGGGTGATTTTCGGTTATCCCGGGGCAACCGGACGTCGGCACGGTCGGAGCCTTTGCAATGGATTTTCTGCGGGCGTGGTCGCCTACGATTGTTAGGCACTACTCAAGATCCAAGCCCATCTCAGTACTTTCTGAGCCTCAAACCTCCCGCAAAACCCTTCCATGGCAACAAGGATGGTAGCAATCTGAAATGATCACCTTCGATTGTTTTGCGGTACAGATTGGAAAGTTTCCATTGCAAAGGCTCCGACCGTGCCCTAGTCCGGGTGTTTAACGGTGATCCCGGGGCAACCGGACGTCGGCACGGTCATCCGCCGACTACCGGCTACGCCGTCGAATTCCAGATGGGTCAAATAAGTTGGTGCCCCTGCCGGGGAACTTAGCGAGGACGCAACTGCCCTGGCATGGCGCGAAAGCTTATGCCAGGCTACTCGGGGATAGTCCCTGCCGGGACAACAGAAGGTCATATACGTTTAGTGAGGCCTCGACAGAGTGAATTGCATTGCATTGGCGGCCTGCGCCTCCTTTACATCAGGTCGATACACCCAAGACCGATGAAATGGACCTAAGATGCCTGACTAAATGTATATGAGGGCTCCCGTCCGCCAAAATGTAGCCCCAACGAGCACATGGGCTACATTTTGGCCGCCCGGCCCATTACAGGCTGGTAGGCTCTCCTTCTGATGTCCAACGGTTTTACGGAGAAAATTGGGTTTGTGGGTTTAGGGGTGATGGGCGCTCCGATGGCGGGGCATTTGGTCTCGGCTGGGCGAGACGTGATGGTTTGGAATCGGTCTGTAGAAAAGTCTGAGCCGTTGCGAGATCGAGGAGCAATGGTCGCCCAAACCTTGGCCGAAATCGGTAGCACTTGCTCGATTATTTTCACCTGTGTAAGCCGGACGGAAGACGTAAGATCCTGCGTTGACGAAATGGCGAAATCCGCCCAGCCCGGAACCCTTTTTGTGGACCATTCAACCATCGCACCCGCCGGCGCAATCGCAATCGAAAGCAACTTGAAATCGGCGGGATTTCGTTGCGTTGACGCCCCGATCACGGGCGGAAGCATGGGGGCTCAGAAGGGGCAACTTACAATCTTTTGCGGCGGGTCAGAATCCGACGTAGCCGAAGTCATTGCCATTGTCAGCGCTTACGCCAAACGAGCGGAGAGGACGGGCGGCCCAGGGTCGGGACAGATGACCAAGCTGGCGAACCAAATTGCGGTAGGGGGCGCTCTTCTCGCCCTCTGCGAGGCGCTAACCTTTGCCGAGAAAGCCGGTTTAGACGTTGCCCTAACCCGAGAACTTGTCGGTGGCGGAGCGGGAGGTAGTTGGGCGTTTGACAACTACGGACCCAAGATCTTGGCCAAAGATTGGTCACCCGGATTCAGCGTAAAGAACCAACGCAAAGACTTTGGCTATTGTGAGGAGGCAGCTGCGGCCATCAACGCCGCAATCCCGGGAACCCAGCTAGTGGATCGGTTACTATCAGTCCTTGAATCCCAAGGTCACGGCGAGTGGACCACGGCCGCACTGTATGAAGTGATGGCGAAGATGGGCGCAGGAGACGGCGGTTAACCTCGAACCCGCAGTGGAAATGCGCGGCATCGGAAAACGGTTTGGGGCGCTGGCCGTCCTTAGCAATGCAAATCTCACCGTTAAGGCGGGCACGCTCCACGCCGTAGTGGGTGAGAACGGCGCGGGCAAATCTACCCTGATGCGCATTCTCTACGGTGCCCTCGCGCCCGACGAGGGCACGATGTTGGTGGCGGGTTTGCCTTACCAGCCAAGGGCAAGCTCAGAAGCGATCTGGCGCGGAGTGGGCATGGTGAGCCAGCACTACGGGATCATCCCTGAGCTCACTGCGTTGCAAAATTTGGTTCTGGGAGCCGAGGGTTCGGCGGTTCTAAAAACTTCTTCTCTAAGGTCTGGGGCGCAAAAATTGGCGGACCAAATGGGCTTTCCTTTCGACTGGGATGCCCTCGGCTCAGACCTCACCCCGGCCAGTGCCCAGCGCTTAGAAATCTTAAAGTTGCTGTGGCGGGGTTCCCAAATCTTAATCTTGGATGAGCCAACCGCAATGCTGTCTCCCGGCCACGCGGACGCGGTATTTGTAAGCCTCAACCGGTTGATCAAAGAAGGGCGAACCGTAATCTTGGTGACCCACCGCCTCTCCGAAGTGATGGATCACGCAGAGGATGTCACGGTGTTTCGCGGCGGAGTTCTCATCGGGTCAATGCCAGTGGCTTCAACAAACGCCACCGAACTCACGCGCATGGTCATTGGTGGAGAAATGCCCACGCCGCCTCCCATGGGGTCTGAATTTGGGCGTGATGTCATCACTCTAAATCAGGTTTCCCTGGCGCCAAGTCCTTTAGGAAAGCCGCTTCATCAATTGTCCCTTTGCGTAAAGGAAGGCGAAATTGTTGGAGTGGCTGGCGTGGATGGAAGTGGTCAGCGCGAGTTGTTGCGGTTGATCGCGGGGTTGGATTGGCCGAGTGAGGGCGAGATCATCGGATTTCAGGGCCCAACTTCGCAACGATTGGCGGATGGCCTGCGAATTATCCCGGAGGATCGGCAATCGGAGGGGATGATTGCGGACTGGTCGCTAGAAGCAAATTCGGCGCTTGGGCTCCAGCGGTTACCCCCGCTTCGACGCGGTTTCTGCATTGACCTCGCCGGGCGTTCACAGTGGGCGCAAGCCGTGGTAGATCGATTTGGAACTAAGGCAGGCCGCCTTTCGGATCGGATGGGAAGCCTTTCCGGTGGGAATCAGCAACGCTTTGTTGCCGGTCGCGCGTTAACAAAAGCACCCCGGCTCTTGGTTGCCTTCCAACCGGTTCGCGGACTTGATGTCAAAGGGGCGGCGGACGTCTACGGCGGAATTAGAAGCGCTTGCCAAGGGAGGGCGGGGGCGTTGGTCATCAGCTTTGATCTGGATGAGCTACTGACTTATGCCGACCGAATTGTGGTGATGTTTGCCGGTCGGCTGTACGACGTTCCGGTCGCACAGGCCAGGGATCGCCAAGTGATTGGTCGGCTCATGGTGGGCCAATCCGAGGCCGCCGCGTGAGTTGGAAATTGGGGTCCCTCATCGTAGGGGCAATCGGAGTCTTGGTCCTTGCCATTTGGGCGTCCGGCGTCAGCCCAGCCGAAGCCTTAGGAACCCTTTTCAGGGGCACTTTGGGGTCCCCATCCGCGATCTCAGGGACGCTGAGAGAGACTACTCCTTTACTATTTACGGGTCTCGCCGTGTTCTTGGCCCTCCGCGCTGGATTGTTTAACATCGGAGTAGAGGGGCAATTTCTGATCGGTGCCATGATTGGTTCGGCCTTCGCAATTAGGTTTCCGGGACCGTTTGGCATCACTTTTGCCCTAATTGGCGGAGCTTTCGGCGGCGCAGTTTGGGCGGCGGGGCCGGGATGGATCAAAGCTTATCGGCACGGGCACGAGGTGATCACCACAATTATGCTGAACAGCGTAGCGTTGTATCTCACCAGCTACGTGGTCTCGGGCGTGATAAAAGATCCGGCTCAGCAGAGTGCACCCACGGTCAATTTAGCCGAAGCCTCTCGTTTGCCTTGGCTGGTCAACGCGCCTCCCGTTCAAGTCAGTTGGGCACTTCCACTCGCCTTAGTGAGCACGCTTGGTTTGGCATGGTGGCTTAAAAAGACGATTTCGGGATATGAACTTCAGGCGGTTGGAGCCAACCCCATTGCCGCGAGCTACGCTGGAATCGATGCGCCGCGAATGATTTTTTTCGCGATGCTGGGGAGTGGTGCGATCGCGGGATTTGCGGGGGCAATCCAGGTGGTGGCGTTTGAAGGTCGGTTTTACTCGGGGTTTTCACCCGGATACGGGTTCGATGCGTTGGGAGTGGCGTTGCTGGCCGGAAACCAGGCGCAGGCCGTGATTCCGGCCGCGTTATTGTTTGGTGTACTCGCAAAGGGTGGCACTGCACTCCAAATATTTGGGATACCAAAAGGGATTACCACGGTTTTCTTAGGCCTCATCATTTTAATCGCCGCCGCCATTCGGTATCGAAAGGTGATCGGGGGTGCTTAACCTTCTGTGGCCCACTTTGGTGCTGGCCACCCCGCTGATTCTCGCGGCCATGGCGGGTTACACAAGCGAACGCGGGGGCGTGATAAACATTGGTTTAGAGGGCATGATGCTGGCAAGCGCATGCACCGCCGCGCTGGTATCTGTTGTCCATGGGGCAGCATTAGGATTGCTGGCCGGAGTGGGCGCAGCAACCCTTTTGAGTCTTCTGCACTGGTTGGCTACGCAACACTATCGCATTGACCACGTCATCAGTGGGATGTCAATCAACGCCCTAGCCGCCGGAGGCACGAACTTTCTTTACGGAAAATTCTCTAATCCGGACCGGACCGGGTCTATCCCTCATTTTGGTGTGCCAATATTTGTGGGACTCGCGTTTGGGGTCACGGCGGCGTTGTGGGCGGGCACCAAGTACACGGCGTTCGGCTGGCGTTTGGTTGCGGTAGGGAGCGATCCCGCCAAGGCACGGCTGGCCGGAATTAACCCGGTGGTGATCAGATTGATTGGGTTGTTGATGACGGGCGTCTTGACCGGATTGGCGGGGGTCATGTTGGTTTCAGATTCAGGAGTGTTCACTGACAACATGACCTCGGGACGGGGCTACATTGCGCTGGCTGCCCTTATTCTGGGCGGTTGGCGATGCGTTCCGGCTTGTCTTGCGTGCTTAGGATTTGGCGTTCTGAGCGCGGTGCGACTCCAGTTTCAGGGAACCTCTGCGTTGGGCGGCCACATCCCGACTGAGGCGTGGGCCTCTCTACCGTACGTGGTAACTGTGGTTGCGTTGGCCGGCTTTTTGGGACGCACCAGAACGCCAACTGGGCTGGGACGACTCTAGGATGGAGAACTAATGATTTCTACTTTGACTTTGTGTGCCGTGGGGTTCGCGCGAGCTTCGTCGACCGATGCTTACCTGGCTTCGGCCGCCCAGGTTGAATGGTTGCGCCCGGCTCATACGCTCTCCTTTCAAATCGACCTCAAACAAGGAAAACGCGCGCGCAGAGCAACTTGGTCGGTGGCAAAAAGCGGGACAGCAGTTTGGCTGCGCGGACTCAATCCAACTCAGAATGGGTTGGAACATTCCGACCGCCGGTACGAAATAACGGGGCAGAAGTTAACCGTTTACGATGCGCTTTTGGATGAGCGAGTGGAGAGGAAGCTCAAAGGAAATACACTTCAAATGCGTATTCTGGAGGCATTGGGAGAACCGGTGGAACCGGTAACCTTAACTCTAGACCCATTATCTAAGAGAGCGTTTTTTGCAACCTATCAGCATGGTGGTTTCAAGCTGAAACAAACCGGAGACAAGGTGGTTATTAACGGAAGAATCGGACCGGCGAGCGTTGAACTCGAGTTCCGTCGTGCCGATCGAACCTTGCTCAAATTGGCGCTCCACAAGGGGACCGACTCCCTGATCTGGCAAGTGGTTTCGGGAGGTGAGTTTTCGTTGATGATGCCAGCGAATAGCCGTCGGGTGAATTCGTTGGCGGCGCTGCCCACGCTTCCGACAGCCCAGGATCCGCAAACCAAAGAGGTGCTTTGGAGATTGGTACGCGGACTTCGAAGCATGGCAAATGTTGAGATGGCCGTGAAAGAGGACGAGGGCGTGACTCGTCTCGCTTGGCGCGGTTCAGATTATTTTCAGGACGGACCGAAATTTGCTTTCGGCTTTGACAAGGGGCAACTTTGGATGTACAACAAAGGGACGGGAAAATTTTGCCTCGGCTCCGCTCGGAGGAGCCAGCTTTTGGACTACGTTTCTCAATTTGGAGGAAGAATTCATCCGTACTTGCGGGCCATTTTATTGAGAAGACCCCCGCTTCTCGCCAGCCTTACCGCCGACCTCAAAGCCCGAGCTCGGGGCACGATGTCAATCCGTGGGGAAGAGGCACTGGTGCTCAATTGCGATGGGCAAGGGAGGCGGGTGAGCTTCTTGGTACGGGCTCGTGACGGGTACCCGTTGTCCGTAACCGAAGACACGCTTGACCGCTCCGGACACCGCGTAGCGTCGGTCACCCAGGTCATATCGTATGAGCCGTGGTCCGTTCAAGTTCCCCTGAATCTGAAAGCAGACCCGCTCCCCAAAATCGCCCCGTCGTTCCCGTTTTCTACTCGGCTGAATTGATCTCTGACCCGTAGCTCGTTCTGAGACTGAGCCTCAAGGAAAGAAACGGGGACCTATGCAGTCATATACGTTTAGTTAGGCCATGGCAGGGTGAACTGCATGGTTTGTGCGCGCCTCCTTGCGGTTAGATCGGTTCACAAAACACCGATGAATTGGGCCGCAAGATGCCTGACTAAATGTATCTGTGGTGCGATGCCACGATCGGTAAGTAAATAAATTTATTCCCCGACCGGGGCAGTAGAATCTAACCACGGATTTACTAGGAAGATGATCTTTGACATCGACTATCTCTCCCTTATCCCGGCAGGGACTATCCCCGAGTAGCCTGGCATAAGCTCGGGCGCCATGCCAGGATCGGTCAGCAAAGAAGTCTGTTCCCCGGCAGGGGCACCAGAATCTACCAAATGCCTACAACTCATAGGAGTTTGAGCGATCACATCGTATTCTCAACAAAAACTGAATTTCGTAGAGATCGGCGAAGCCGGTAGGCTCGGGATGACGGTACCCGAGTCCGGGTGTTTTTCGGTGATCACGGGGCCACCGGACGTCGGCACGGGTCATCCGCCAACTACCGGCTCCGCCGTCGAATCCCAAACAGGTCGGCGAAGCCGGTAGGCTCGGGATGGCCCGTGCCCGAGTCCGGGTGCCTGCCGTTGGTCGCGGAGCACCCGGACGTCGGCACGGGTCATCCGCCAACTACCGGCTACGCCGTCGAATTCCAATGGCAGTCGGCATATTATTTTCAGGGTGTTAACTACGAACTTCGATATCTTGATTGAAAAATTCTGGTGCCCCTGCCGGGGAACTTAGCCAGGACGCCACTGACCTGGCATGGCGCGAGAGCTTATGCCAGGCTACTGCGGGATAGTCCCTGCCGGGACAACGGAACGTCAAATAAGTTCAACTGGACCTGGACACGGTGATTTGCATAGGCGGTCTGCGCCTCCGTCCCGTTAGGTTGATACACTCAAGACCAATGATATGGGCCTGGAGGAGTTTAACTAAATGTATATGGCCCATGCAGTTTGTCTCGGTCTGCTGTCCAAGTGTCGTCGCCCTACCTATTGGCGATCAACCCCCGCTGACGGGCGGGATGAGGGCCAGATCATCACCGGGGGCGATTGACTCCTCCGGCGCGGCAAATTCTTGGTTAACCGCGAGGCGGCAAGAACGTACGTCGATTCCTGCCGCCGTGAGCGCGGTCAGAACCTCCGATACCGTTCCTGCCGACTCCACTTCCGCCCAATCTCCGTGCCGTTCACGTAGGTAGGCAAACAGTTTTACTCGCCAATGATTCACAGGTTAGAACTCCACATTAATACGCTTTAGCAAAGATCACGCGCTGTTTGCTGGGCAAACCGGTGAAAATGCACTGGCCGGGCTCTGCATCCTCCGGGTGCGCAGGCGCAAGCGGAATACACCGGATTGTTGCCTTGGTTGCGGCAGAAATCTTGTCTTCGGTCTCGGTGGTGCCGTCCCAGTGGGCTAACACAAAGCCGCCGCCCCCATCGCCCTCAAATTGGGCCTGAAAGGCTTCCCAGGTGTCAATCCGATGAGTATTCTCAGTTCGGAATTCGACCGCCCGATCAAATAGGGCCTGCTGAATTTCCGCCTGCAGGGCAAAGGCCCTCGCCGCCGCGTCGGCAAGGGCAACCGTTTCTTTCACGCCCGAATCTCGTCGAGCGACTACGCAGGTCCCGGCTTCCAAATCTCGGGGGCCGACTTCAATTCGAACGGGAACGCCTCGCATTTCCCAGTAATTGTATTTAAAGCCCGGAGACTCTTTTTCTCGCTTATCCACTTTTACGCGCACTCCTTGCCCCCGAAGGGTCTCGGCAATCGCATCGGACGCTCCTACTGTCTTTGTTCGCGTCTCGTCGTCTCGGCCCATGGGAACGATCACCACTTGGATCGGGGCGAGTTTGGGGGGGCAAACCAGTCCTTTATCGTCGGAGTGCGCCATGATGAGAGTTCCGATTAATCGCGTAGAAACACCCCAAGACGTGGCATAAACATGTTCTAGTTTGCCTTCTGCCGAGGTGAAAGTGACTTCAAACGCCTTCGCAAAGTTTTGCCCCAAGTGGTGTGATGTCCCGGCCTGTATCGCTCGCTTGTCCTGCGTAAGGGCTTCAATGCAGTACGTGTGGTCGGCACCCGCAAATTTCTCACCTTCGCTCTTGAGACCCGCTGCCACCGGCACCGCCATCCACTCTTCGGCAAACCGTCGATACACATTCATCATCGTCAGTGCTTCAACTTCGGCTTCATCATAGGTGGCGTGCGCCGTGTGGCCTTCTTGCCACAAGAACTCGGCCGTACGTAAGAAAAGGCGCGTTCGCAGTTCCCACCTCACCACGTTGGCCCACTGATTGATTAAAAGGGGCAAGTCACGGTAGCTCTGAATCCACTTTTTATAGGTATTCCAAATAATCGTTTCGCTGGTCGGACGTACGATAAGCGGTTCTTCTAGTTTGGAATCGGGATCCGGAATCAGCCCCGGACCGTTTGGATTTGCTTTGAGTCGATGGTGGGTCACCACCGCGCATTCTTTTGCAAATCCTTCCACGTGATCGGCTTCCTTTTCAAGGAAGGATAAAGGAATAAACAGCGGAAAGTAGGCGTTGACGTGGCCGGTTTCCTTGAACATATCGTCCAAGGCTCGCTGCATCAGCTCCCAAATGGCGTAACCGTGCGGCTTGATCACCATGCAACCCCTCACCGCACTGTGGTCGGCGAGATCTGCCTTGAGAACCAATTCGTTGTACCAATCGGCGTAGTTGTCGGTTCGAGAAGGGATGCCTAGATTACTGCTCACTATGCTGTAGTTTGACATAGTCGACCGGCGCCTTCGCCTTCTGATTTCTCCCGGAATCTGAGGGCGAAGGTTGGGATGTGGGTGCGACTGCCTACTGGTCGGTAGTCGAAAGAGCCGATTTGGAAGGGACTGTTGAGATCGGGAAAACCCCCTCATCCCGCCCTTCTCCCCCAAATCGGACGAACCACCGATTTGGGGGAGACGGAGTCCGGCCCCTTCTCTCCAACTTGACAAACCACAAGTTGGGAGAGAATGGCTTTCCGGACCTCGTCGGATATTCAAAACCTAGTAGGCACACGGCATGAGTTTCTGTTAAGAATATGCAGATAACACAAGGGGGTGTAATTTATGGCCAAACGTATCAAAGATGATCAGTACGGTAAGCCAGGCCGCGCGACCTCGAAGAAGGCCGTTAGCTGGGATCCCAATGCGACATCCGTTCCCGCCGCTAAAATGGCGAACGACTACGTTGAATCAGTGCTCATGACCCTGGCGGGTTTGGTCGTCATCCTTGGAGTTGATGGGAAAATCCTCGGTTTGAATGCGGCTTCAGAGCGGGTTCTGGGCTACTCCTCTGAAGATCTCTACGATAAAGTATTTTGGGAAGCCCTGTGCCCAGAAATTGAACAGGGCATGTTTTCTGATTACGTCCGCCGTTTGGTTCAGGGCGGAGCCCAAGTAGAATTTGAGAGCCAATGCATCTCTGCGCAAGAATCTAAGCGGCTGATCCTTTGGCAGACCACCGTTCTCAAAGATTCTGCAGGAAATGCAGACCACTTAATTGCAATTGGAGTAGATATTACTGACCAGGAAACGGCCCGGCAGCAGATGCTCTTAATGCGTGAGCGGTACGAATTAGCCGTCGAAGGATCGACGGACGGCTTGTGGGACTGGGATATGACGACCGACGCGGTGTATTTTTCGCCGCGTTGGAAATCAATGCTCGGATATAAAAGTCATGAGCTAGCCAACGAACTTTCGACCTGGATGAAACTCTTGCATCCGGATGATGCACCGTTAACCCACGCTGCGCTCCAGAGCTACCTTCGGGGAGAATCTGCCGACTATCAAGCAGAATTCCGAATACTTCGGAACGACGGATCTTGGCAGTGGGTGTTGGCGCGAGGGGCAAAGACGTGCGCGGCCGACGGAACGCCGTTAAGAATCACAGGAAGTTATGCCGATATTCAGGACCGAAAGACCGCCGAAATGAATTTGGCAGATAGCCAAAAAATGTTGATGGGCACCCAGCGCATTGCCAAACTGGGCAGTTGGGAGATTGATGTGGCCGCGGGGCAGATTAAGTGGTCAGACGAAACGTTTGCTCTCTTTGGCCGGGACCCTAGCTTGGGGAGTCCCACGGTCAAGGAATATTTGGAAGAAGTGATTCCGGAATATCGAGATTTGGTTTTGAACATTTATACGGAGGCATTAGCTAACCAGAGCCCAATTGAGTACGAGATAGAAAGAGAAACATCAGAGGGCGAAAAACGAATCCTTCGGGTCATCGGTGAGCAGATTATCGAAAACAACGGAGTGGTTCGGGAAGTCAAAGGCTATGTGCAGGACGTCACCAACCAAAAGCTTTACGAACGAGAATTGGTGAAAGCACGAGAGCAGGCGTTGGCCGTCTCTCAACTTAAATCTGACTTCATCGCCAATACGTCTCACGAAATTCGCACTCCGATGAACGGCATCATGGGGATGACCGACCTTTTGCTGGAGACACACCTCGATGCTGAGCAACGTGAGTTTGGCGAGGTGATTAAGCGAAGTGCGGCTAACTTATTGACCACCATGAACGACATCTTGGATTTTTCTAAAATAGAAGCGGGCAAAATGACCCTGGAAGAATCTCCGGTCGACATGATTCAGGTGATGGAGGACGTTTCCGAAACTTTTGGTTTGTCCGCTTCAGAAAAAGGAGTTTGGATCTTGGTGGACACTCCGCTGAACGAATCGATGGTCTATGCGGGCGACGTCGTTCGGATTCGACAAATCGTGACTAACCTTGTTCACAACGCGGTCAAATTCACTTTGGCCGGAGAGATTATCATCACTTTGCGCGCCGAAACAAACCTGGTGATTTCCGTTCAAGATTCTGGCGTGGGAATTGCCGCAGACCGACTATCTGCCGTATTTGACAGCTTTACCCAGGGAGACGGTTCAACCACCCGAACCTTTGGCGGTACCGGATTGGGACTCACGATCGTTCGCGAACTTGTCGAACTTATGGGGGGCACCATCACGGTAGAAAGCCGTCTTGGCGTCGGCACCAAATTTACGGTTAACCTTCCGTTGGTTCGGGCGTCCACTCACCACGCATATCCCCAGCCATTTCGTGATCAAACCGTCTGGTGCGAAGGCTTCCCCGCCAAGGTGAAAAGCGCTCTGGTGAATATATTTGCCGCCAAGGGCACGATTGAGGCTCCAACCCCTGAATCCGCTGACATCTGCATTTTTTACGCGGACCATCCTTCGAAATTATCTCGACCCGTTTCTGAAGCAAAGACGCTGATCATTGGCCCTACCACGGAACGTGGGAAGAAGGCTGGTGCATGGTCGGTAGTGAGTCGGCGAAATGTAGCCTACTGGCTCGCTCTGAGACTATCGGCTCACACCGTAAACGAGGTAGCTGAATGGCCGGTGGATCAGGGCCGCTTCCGCGGCACTGTCTTACTCATCGAACCCGATAGAAAATATGCAAGGCATTTAGCCTCAGGATTGCAACGGCTTGGGTTTGGCGTTGAAGTTTCGCCGAGTCGAACGGAGGCATTGGCCAGTAATTGCCCGCCAAACCTAGTTGGAATGTTTTTTCGGGTGACTCCCCGCAACCATTTAGACACGGTTGCTTGCGATGTCCCTATAGAAGCGGACTGGATTTCAAGCTTAAAGGTGCCAAGAATTGGCATGTACTCTAGCGAAGACGCAGAAAATGACGCCGTTCTTACCGAACCTGGGGTCACTGTCATCGTCGACGATCAATTCAAGGAGAATCAATTGGAGAACATTACAAAAGACTGGCGTACTCCGCCATCAGAAAGCATAAAGCCGATCTTAGATGAAGATCAGCTTGAAGAAGCATCCATGGGGGACGTGGAATTTCGGGTGGAGTTGCTCTTGGCCTATTTAGAATCGGCAACCGCCCTTGCCCCCCAAATTGAGGCCGCTTTAGAGGCCAAGGATGCCGTAGCGCTCCATTCACTGGGGCACAATCTAAAGGGAAGTAGCCTCTCGGTAGGGGCCGCTCAGGTTGCGGAGTCGGCGGCCGTGCTGGAGCATGCGGCGGCGGCTAAAGACCTTGACCAATGCACTTGGATCATGCCGCGGGTGCGCAAATCCCTGGAACTTGTGACTGCGGAGATTGAGAACGTAGCGAAAGCCGCATAAAAAACTTTGCCGGTGATACCAAGGGCGCAGGTGTGCGTCTTAAGCCTCATGGGCACTTGGTTTCAACGATTTATTTGGATACCGCTGGGTCTTTGCTTGCTCGGCGGCCTTGTCGCCGGATCGCAAAGTAACTCGCTTACGGCAAAGGGTCCCTCGTTAGCCAAGGGGCGATATGTTCGAACTGTCCTTGTGGACGGACTATCTAGGACCTACATTATTCGGGTTCCCCCGGCGGCTTCTCAAGCAACATCTCTTCCCGTTGTGGTTGTGTTGCATGGGTTCACGGCCAGCGGTTCACTTGCCGAGATTTACACTCGGATGGCAGAAGAAGGGGATCGACGGGGATATGTTACGGTTTTTCCCGATGGTCTGGGTACGCAACGGGGTTGGAATGCGGGATTCATTGACTTATCTGGGCAGAGGCCAAATGACGTTAAGTTCATTGATACCGTGCTGGATGAGGTCCAACGAGAATTGCCCATCGACCCTCACCGCGAATACCTAGCTGGGCATTCCAACGGGGCCTTTCTAACCCACTACATTGGGGCCAAGCGGGCAGAAAGGTTCGCAGCGATTGGAGTGGTTGCGGGCACGGTTGGGCTCAGTATGAATTCGCCACAGAGCCACATTCCCAACGAGAGCGGCCCCCTTTCCGTGATGATTATCCATGGGCAGAAAGATCGCATTGTGGGTTATGAGACTTCGGCAAAAGCACTCATGTCCGGAGTTTCCGCTCCCGATTCTGCTCTCTGGTGGGCCAAGCAAGACCGCTGTAATCTCACGCCTCAAGTGAGTTCGGACCCCACGGGAAATGTGGTCACAACAACGTATTCCCACGGCACCGCGAGTACGGATGTTTGCCTCGTTAGCATCAAGAACGGAACTCACGCTTGGCCGGGAGGATTCAGCGAACTGGGTTTAGAAACGCTTACCAAAGTGAATGCGGCATCGCTGTTGTTTTCCTTCTTTGAGACCCACGTCAAGTAGGTCATGGAATACCCATCATTTGGGCAATCGGAAAAATTGCTGTATCTTAAACATAGCTTAACCAATGTCGGTGAGTCGGAGGTCCCTTCATGCTTTGCCTAAGAAAAGCGTTTACTCTCATTGAGCTTCTTGTCGTCATCGCGATCATTGCGATTCTTGCCGCCATTCTTTTCCCCGTATTTGCCCAGGCCAAGGAGGCGGCAAAGAAGACTTCTGATCTTTCCAATATCAAGCAATTGGGAACGGCGGCGCTCTTGTATTCCAATGATGCAGACGACCTTTTTCCTTGCGCGGATATCAACTACCCTAGCTATTCCAATGCGCCCGGCTGGTCTTACACCTACTTTATTGAGACCCCTTCCGATTGGGCAACCCACACCTACTTGGATGCGGCAGGGGCTGCCTCCAATCAGGCTTACTGGGCTAACTCCATGCAACCCTACATGAAGGGCTACCAACTTTTGGCTTCGCCCGCCGCGAGAAGGGTTGATATTGCCGCCGATGCCGATTACGCGGCGGCAACCGAACCGCTTTTTGATGACACCTACACGATGAACGGATTGCTGAACAGTTTTTCCACTACGGCCGTCACGTCCCCCAGTAACGTGGTTCTGTTTTGGGCCGGCATGGGCAAGATCAAAGCGCATGGCTATGCCTTTACCAATCCTTTCCTAGTCTGTGGAGACAACACTTCTCAAAATTGCACGTATGTTCCGCCTGCCGTTGGATGTTCGGGAGCGGCTAACGGGCAAAAGAGCGGGCTCATGGCGAGCCGGTTCGACGGATTTGCGATGAATTTGTTTGGGAAGGGAAGCAACTTTGTGCGGACAGATACTTCGGCCAAGTTTAAACAGTTTGTAACCGGTGCGGGTGTCATCGCTGGTAAGCAGACCAGTCCGTACGCAGAATACAAAGCCGACGGTTCCCCGGTGAGCGGTTGGTATACCGGGGACGGGTGCCACGTCTATCAGTTCCGACCCGATTATGATCAAACAACAGACGAGCCCGCGACCACGATGGTCAAGAACTGGTAGCCCGCAATGAAGAGTGATATTCCTAAGCCGGCGGTTATGGCGGTGCTCATTTTGATTGTTGCCGCGATCTTGGGTGGATACTACATGGCCCTGAACAAAGAACAAGCGCCGCTAAAACGACCCGACTTGGGAAGAAGCGATCGGGGTGGCTCCGCTCGTTGATGGTGGGTTCTCAAATCCCAAGGTTTTGAGAACTCTCGAATTCTTCCGGTTTTGGGCACCTATTCTGGGCCCTTCCCGGTCTAAACTCTGCCGTTATGTTCACCACAAAGACGGGCGGCTTTCCCATTGGTTTTAGACGGGGTTGGTCAGATTGGCAAAAGAATTTAAACGGATTGATTACCTGGGCAAAGGCAAACCAGCTCGGAGTGATTGACCTCGGGTCTGACGGCGACACTTCATCGGCGGTCGTGTCGGCCGCTGGTCTGCGCATTGGCTCGGTTGACCTCAAAGAGTGGTCGGGAGTCATCTCCAAGGATCCGGCTAAGCGAGAAGCGGCCGTTGCCGCCAACGACGCCTACATTGAAGCCGCCACCGCAAATGGTGCGACTAACTTTTTTGCCGTAATGCTTCCCGATGATGCGGCCCGACCTCGCTCTGAGAACTTTGTCTACATGGTAGACGGCCTCAAGCAACTCTCTTCCGTCATGGAGAAATACGGTGCCAAGCTGGTGATTGAAGGGTGGCCCGGAGCCGGCGCTTTGTGTTGCACGCCCGAAAGCTATCGAGAGACCATTAAGGCCGTAGGTAGCAAGGCGATTGGCATTAACTACGATCCTTCCCACCTCATCCGAATGGGCATTGACCCGATTCGATTCCTGGAAGAATTTGCTGGAGACGTGTATCACGTTCACGGCAAGGACACCGAGATTTTTTCCGAAGCCGTTTACGAATACGGCACAGAACAGGAACCCACCCACGGAAAAGGCCATGACTTTGGCTCCGCCTTCTGGCGCTACACCATTCCGGGTCACGGTCAGATGCGATGGAAGCGTGCGTTTGAGATTCTGGTTGCCCACGGCTACCAGGGTGCGGTTTCTATCGAACTGGAAGACGAAAACTTCAACGGATCCGAAACCGGTGAGAAAGCGGGTCTTATTGCCGGTGGTCACTTCCTAGCCAACTGCTAAAAGGAGACCGCTTCACGATCCCTCAGTGGTTTGAGCTGAGGGATCGTTGCCTTTTTGAGTCAACCGGGTAATTTGTGAAAATGGCAAGATTTCAGCTGACCGACTTGGTGATTGACGGCACGGTTTTTGAAAACCTGGTCCTCAGAAAGGCCCGGTTCAATAACATGTGTTTGGACGAATCCTCCTTCTCGGATCTCAGCATGAAGGCGGTAACGTTTACCGACATCTCGCTGGAAGGGTCCACCTTTACCAACATAAACCT
Source organism: Fimbriimonadales bacterium (assembly GCA_038212035.1). Taxonomy (GTDB): domain Bacteria; phylum Armatimonadota; class Fimbriimonadia; order Fimbriimonadales; family Fimbriimonadaceae; genus Fimbriimonas. The sequence continues at coordinate 17,722 of JBBQUZ010000001.1, read as the reverse complement.
ATCCGGCGTAGCCTTCGATGATGTGAATACATCGGGACTAACCATTAACGGGTTTGATGTTTCGGCATTGATCGCCGCCGAAGAAGCACGAGAGGCTTAATCCGGATATCATTCGGCTATGTCAAAGGTATTGCCGGAAATTGATGATCGGTTGGCGGATTGGTTGCGAAAGCAACACGTTTTCTTTGTCTCGACCGCTCCGCTTGCCGATAGCGGTCACATCAACACATCGCCCAAAGGTGGCGACGCATTTAGAATTCTCGGTCCGCTTGAGGTGGCATATCTTGACTACACCGGAAGCGGTGCGGAAACCGTGGCGCACGTGAGGGAAAACGGGCGAATCCTGCTGATGTTCTGTGCGTTTGAAGGGCCACCCAATATTGTTCGGCTTCACGGCGAAGGCGAGATTGTGCAACCGGGAGATCCCGGTTGGGCCACTGTTTCCGCGCAGTTTCCAAATACGCCCGGGGTGAGGGCCATTATAAAAGTGCAGGTAAAGCGGGTTTCCTCCTCCTGTGGGTTTAGCGTCCCCAATATGGATTTCAAGTCAGATCGCGACGCATTAATCAAGTGGACGGAAGCCAAGGGTCCTGATGGCCTACGAGACTATCGCGCCCAGAAGAATGTCAAAAGCATAGACGGCCTACCCGCCTTCTCGGACTGACTGCGTGATACGGTCAGAAAAAATGGGACGATGAAGTTCTTTGTGGGTTGTGCGTAGGTTCGCTTGGTAGGCGGAAATATGATGGCGTGGACACTCGAAACGGTCAAATAGGGACTGCCTAAATTCTCACCCTCCTTCCAGGGTGCGAACTCGTGGCGATTACAACGCCGGATCGAAACGACGAGGAATTATTTTCTCAAGAGCTTTCCAAGCAGGGGAAAAGTTCTGCCAAACGGTGACGGAATCTGCGAGTTTAATAAAGTCACTTGCAGATTCCTTACGGAATCCCGAAAAAATCCCTTAGATAGTGTATTTATCATCATTGCCTGGCCCTTCTCTATCAGCTGGTTGAAATTGCGTTTTGGACGAAGAGCCGTTAGGCTCGGTTCAAAAAGCCATATGCAACCGGGCAAACGCAACCTACCGCGAATCTTCCAAGGGTCTCTGGCTTCGGTCAGGATTTCAGGTCTGAAGAACGTCGGTGGGACAAGGAAATCAATGATGCAAAAACTCTCCCTTTGGTTACCCGTTATGGGTTTCGCCGTACTCTCACTAAGCTCGAGTGCCCACGCCACGGGGCCGATTAGAATTACCGGTGCGCTTAGCAATTTCGATTGCTACAACGACACCCCTGACGACTGCGATGGGTTTGAAATTGAAATAGAAGGCAAGCACAAAGAGGATGTCACGGGAACTTGGGATTACTCCACCTTTGGCGGCCCCACAATTGAGGATATCGGGACCCCAACGGCACCGTACCTAATCATCAAGTATTTCAATGCGAACGCGGTAGTGGTCTCTGGAGGCGTGACCCATTTTGGGGTTCATTTGAATGGTGCGGTTGATCCAGGCAAGATCCACTATTCTTGGCTTCCTAAGGCCACCGTGGTCCAGCCAAACCCATATCCGGTTCCCGTAACGTTGCCTATTCACAAGTCACTGCTGGTATCGTCCGCTATCCGTGACACGGTTACCAACGAGTTAACTAACCCCGGAACAATGTGGGTCCTACCGTACATGCACTTGGTGCGCAGAAAGGTGGGCCTGGATGAACTGATGCCCACCACCCAGCTCATCAAGGACGGAATTCCTTACGGAGACGGCCCTAAAGGCACGGACCCGGTTAGATTGGATCCAGGGGATGTCTGGCAGAACGACGACGCCACGCAAGGCGACGATGACGAGAGCGGAGTCTTCTCGTTTAAGATTTACGAAGACATCGTAACCTACGATGCATTAGGTAATGATCTCCACCGACCCGGCAAGCTCATCACTAACATGATGAATGCCACCGAAACGTCTTCGACCATCACAAACCCGGTGGCGCTGAATCAGATTTACCTTTCGGACACTTCGGTTACGGGTACGCAGGTGGTTCAAGGGATGGTTACGATTGCCGGAGAAGCGCCCGCCGTTGGCTCTAAGGTGACCATAACTTCCGATGATGTCAACGCGGTGCCGCCACTAACCGCCACGATTAAAGGAAATTCCAGCGACGTCTTGTTTAACATAAAGACCAAAGCTGTCTCAACCACTACAACGGTTAATATCACGGCAACGTTGGGTGGCGTGAGTAAAACCCAAACCTTTATGATTCAGCCGCCCACGTTGAACCAGGTTTGGCTTAACTACGTGAATGCAAAGGGTGGCACTACCGTAAGCGGAAAAGTCTATATTGTTGGCCCGGCTCCGGCAGCAGGATTGGTTGTCCTATTGGCAAGCGATTCGTTGTTCGGATCGGTACCGGCAACCGTTAAGATAGCCGCAGGCAAAACTTCCGCCGCGTTTTACCTGAAGACTAAGAAAGTAACGGTGACCACGCCCGTGAATGTCACCGCGTCATTCAACGGTGCCACGGTGTCCAGCCAGGTGCGACTCATTCCCTGACCCGCACAGATATCTCCCTTCCGTGGAACAATGGAAGGGAGATGACCGAAGGTTACGCAAGTGCATCAGAACTGGTGCGGAATCTGACCCATGTTCGCGCAGGATATGAGGTTATGGAAACAAACCAACGTTTCCGAATCGTTCGTTTTGATACTCCGTTCTTTGATGGTGCGGAGTTTTGGGTGGTGAATGAGAAAGGATTCCTCTGGGAGCCCGCAGATTCGCTAGTGGCCGCTCAAGCGTATCTGGCGACCGAGGAAGCTCGCGAGTACAACGAGGCGCAAAAATAATTCCGGCTCCTTCTCATTACTGATTTCTCCGGAAATCTGCGGGAGAAGGTTGGGATGAGGGTGGGGCGTTCGCCGAGAAGGTTGTAGGTTTGCGATTCGGAAGGGACGATTATCGGACCCAGAATTTCCCCCTCACCTCGATCCTCTCCCCCAGTTTCGGGAGAAACTGAGGGCGAGGAAGTCCGAAAGCCCTTCTCCCGCCCCGGGCGGGAAAAGGGCTTTCAGCCCGAACTCATTAACATCCTTGTGAATCCGCTCACCGAATTTATTCGCCAGATGGCTTCGGCGTGGGTGAGATCTTTGGGGAGAAGTACCGCTTCTTCTAACCTCTCAAGCTCAATCAGGGCCTCCCGCATCACGCCGGGGAGGACGCCGCTTGAAAGCGGCGGGGTGAAATGGCGACCGCCCACCTCCACCACTAAGTTGCCGATGGTGAACTCGGTGAGTTCGCCGCGCTCGTTAATGAGCAACACTTCGTCGAACTGTGGGTTTTCATCCAAAAATGAATCGTAAAGCCATCGACTGGTTGACTTTATGACGAGGGCTGGATCCGTTGATAAGATCGGTCGCTTAGCGACGATGGCCCTAACCGGCCCGGACCGGGCCATAAACCGTCGGAAAGTGCGATGAAACTGGCCCATCGGATTCATGGTCAACCGAATCCGCATGGGTTCTTCCCAACCCGGTTCCGGCTGCAACATCGTCGTTGCAAGTTCTCGGTCAAAGGGTAAACCCAATTTTAATGCCGACCTTGACATTCGATCCAAGTGTGCTTCGTCTAAGGTGACCCCCTCATCTGGTAGCCACAGCATGGTTTCCAAGAGCGCCCATTCCGTCGGAGGGTCCACCAGAACGGCTGACTTTAGGCGACACTCATCCCATTCCGCCGCGGGCGACGAATCCCAGACGATTCCACTTCCGACCCCAAACCGTGCTCGACCCGTGGATGGCTCTACTTCTAAGGTCCTAATTGCCACCGAGAATTGAGCGGAATCATTTGGGCCTACCCACCCTAGCGCACCGGTGTAAACTCCGCGCGCCGAGTTCTCTAGCGAAGTAATGAGCCGCATCGTCTCCACTTTGGGTGCCCCCGTAACCGACGCGCAGGGGAACAGCGACTTGAAAAGTTCCAGAAGAGATGCGCGCGTTTGAGCCGTGACCGTCGATGTCATTTGCAGTACGGTGCGATGAGACTCAACACCAAAAAGCGCAGTCGTGACCACTGATCCGGTCTCCGCGATCCGACCAAGATCATTGCGGATCATGTCTACGATCATTAAATTCTCGGCCCTCTCCTTCTCGCTGGCCTTCAGAAATTCGGCGGCCTGGGCGTCTTCTTGAGGATCACCAAATCGGGGCGCAGTGCCTTTCATCGGTCGGCATGTGACTTGGGTGCCGTGCTTGGCAAAGAAGAGTTCGGGAGAGAAAGAAGCAATCGTTAAGTCATCGGTCGCGATGTACGTTGCATAAGGTGCGGGGTCGGTGCCGCAGAGCCGGAAGAATGCGCCTAAGGCATCGTGAACCTGTCCATGAAGGTGGTGGGTGAAGTTAGTTTGATAAGTCCGGCCATCGGCCAGGGCCTCACGGATCTCCTTGACTAGCAACATGAAGGTACCGCTTGTGATGTCAGGCTCCAGGTGAACAACTCCATCAAACCGCGAAGGGCCAAGTTCTCGGTGGAGTGTGGGCGGATTATCGTACAGGTGAAAGATGGCCAACGGATCGGGGGTCGGATGAACGACCAATGCCGCATCGAATGCGGGCGACGCCTCATATGCCACATATCCGGCCGCGAATCCGCTCTGGAACGCCCAGGCTTCCACCGCTTCCAGAAGCGGAATCACATCCGCATGCTTCCAAGCGATCAGGGTCTTGCGGGGGTTGCGAAGGTGCCACCAACCGTCGCCGATCTCGGTTTGGGCGCGGCAGACAAAAGAGCCAGGCCCAATCTCGTCGCGGAGAAGAAAGAACGTATCGTAACCGGCAGGGTGAGAAGTCAATTTCAACTCAGGATACGAACGGCGCCCCGTTGGATTACCAGGTTAGCGTGGGAGTTTAGAAGAATGCTGAAATCTTAACATAACGATTGCGCCAACAAATCGGTCCGAGTCGTCATAGAATGGTAATGGGCCGGAAAATGTAGCCCACTTGCCTTGCCAAAAACCTCATATGTCGCTTAATACCGACGGGCTCATCCAATTTCTCGACGTTGTCCCAGGAATTATTCGCGAACGCCTAGAGCGTTCCGAAGGAATCGAAACCCTGATAGAAGTAGTGCTTGATTACGGCAGGCCCGCGGAAGCCCGCTACCGTGACCGGGTGGAACGCTTTGCCGATGTGATTGTCTCGGAACACGACATTGACTTTGTCGCCAAATCGATCGGCGAGTTTGGTTCCGACAACCGCGCGGGAATTGAACGAACTCTCCACCGTATCAGCGCGATCCGCAATCGTCACGGCAAAATCATCGGTCTAACTTGCCGGGTGGGTCGTGCGCTAGAGGGCACGATCGACATTATCGACGACATCGTTCGTTCGGGCCAGTCCATCCTTTTGCTGGGAAAGCCGGGAGTGGGTAAGACCACTAAGCTGAGAGAAGTTGCCCGCGTGCTGAGTGATGAGGTGATGAAGCGCGTGGTGATTGTGGACACGTCCAACGAAATTGCGGGAGACGGTGACGTGCCCCATCCCGGAATTGGCTTCTCACGGCGCATGCAAGTTCGCGTTGCCTCAGAGCAACACAACGTGATGATTGAGGCGGTGGAGAACCACATGCCCGAAGTTATCGTGATCGATGAAATTGGCACCGAGCAAGAGGCCGCCGCCGCGCGGACCATTGCGGAGCGAGGGGTTCAGTTGGTGGGCACCGCGCACGGCCAAACCTTAGAAAATCTCATGCTTAACCCCACCCTGGCGGACCTCATTGGAGGAATTCAGGCCGTGACCCTTTCTGATGCCGAAGCCCAAAGACGGGGAACCCAGAAAACGGTATTGGAGCGAAAAGCTCCCCCCACGTTTGACGTGGTGATTGAGTTGTTGGATTACGACCGACTGGCGGTTCACAACAATGTGATGAAAACGGTGGACATGATCCTACGGGGGATTCCCCCAAGACCCGAGATCCGGATTCGAACCGGTGCGGGAAGCGTAGAAGTGGTTCAGGCCGAGCAGACCGCCGAGATCAATGAACCCGGATTCAACAAGCGTTTCCCCGCCCTGTCTCGCACCCCCATGGGGTCGTCAGATCGCTCGGAACGGGGACCGGGAAGGCCGCCCCGATTGCCAGCCTTTGGGAGTGCAAATGAGCAACCCGATTCCCCGCTTGCCTCCGGTCCCTTGGGGAGCGGAACGCAAAGTCGGGAGGAGGTGAAAGATGACTCAGGGGCGGTTATCCGAATCTTTCCCTATGGCATCGCCCGGACGAGGCTTGAGCGTGCGATACGGGAAAAAAAGGCCCCCGCGTTTGTAACTAACGACATCAATCAGGCCGATGCGGTGATGGCGATTCGGTCCACCTATCAGAACAAGCCAAAAAAGCTGAGGGAAATGGCGGGGCGTCCGGTGAACACAATCGTGGTGAAGTCAAACACCTTCACCCAAATTGCCCTCGCCTTAGATGAAATTCTGAAGTCTTCGGCGGAAGGTCCGGATGCGGAGATGAAGGCGCTCACGGAGGCGCAGTCCGGTATCGAATCGGTTCTGCACTCCGGAAAGCCGTTCGAACTCTCCCCCGCCTCGGCGCCGATCAGAAAGATTCAGCACCAGATGGCCGAATCCAAAAAACTCGCGAGCGAAAGCGTAGGAGACGAACCCAATCGTCGCCTTCGGCTTTTGCCGACAAGGGTGTGATAGGGAAGCCCGCCGTCACGGGTCGTATACGTTAGTTTGGCCTCGGCCGGTTGAATTGTCTTGGCGGTGTGCGCCTCCTTTACATGAGATCGTTACATCCAAGACTGATGAAATAAGCCTAAAAATGCCTAACAAATTGTACATATGGTGCGATGCAAGGATGGGTCGGAAAATACGTTTGTGCTCCGGCAGGGGCAATAGAATCTAGCAACTTTCTTGTCGGGAAGAAAATGTTTACGGGGGCTGGCCCTCCCTTGTCCCGGCAGGGACTTTCCCCGAATAGCCTGGCATAAGCTCTCGCGCCATGCCAGGACAGTTGCGTAGTGGCTAAGTTCCCCGGCAGGGGCACCAGAACCTTTCGGTCAAGAGATTGAGGATCGTAATCAACACCCTGAAAAAACGGAACATGCCGCCTACCATTTGGATTCGACGGCGTAGCCGGTAGTCGTCGGATGACCGGTGCCGACGTCCGGGTGCTCCGCGACCACCGGCAGGCACCCGGACTCGGGCACGGGTCATCCCGAGGCTACCGGCTTCGCCGACCTATTCGGAATTTCACGGCGTAGCCGGTAGTCGGCGGATGACCTTGCCGACTTCCGGTTGCCCCGAGATCGCCGGCAGTCACCCGGACTCGGGCACGAGAATCCCGAGGCTACCGGCTTCGCCGACCTGGTTGAAATTCAGTTTTGGTTGAAAATACGATGTGGTTGCTCAAGCTCGTATGAGTTGTAGGCATTTGGTAGATTCTGGTGCCCCTGCCGGGGAACTGATTTAGTTGCTGACCCATTGTGGCATGGCGCGTGAGCTTATGCCAGGCTACTGGGGGATAGTCCCTGCCGGGACAAAGGAGGATGGTTTGTTAGGTCTCGACAGTGCGAATTGTTTTGGCGGTCTTTGCCTCCTTTACATTAGATCGATACATTCAAGACCGATGAAATGGGCCTTAAGGACCCTATCTAAGTGCATATGACCGTCAGGGGGCTGGGCGGGTTCGCGGTGAATTCCGGAATTTTTCGGTCAGGTTTTTAAAAACTTGGCCCCCTTTCAAACCACTAACCCGGTAAAGTGGCGGAAGCATGACAAAGTCGTTGAGAATTCACTGGGTCGCCGTTGCTGCGGTCTCCCTTGCCATTGCGGGTTGCCAGTCCGGCGATAAAACAGACAAAGTGGCCGATGGTATCCCGTCCGCCAAAGCCGAGGGAAAGAGGCTTAGAATCGCGGTGATCCCTAAGGGCAGCACCCACGTATTTTGGAAAGCCGTGCACGCGGGCGCAGATGATGCCGCCAAAGAATTGGGCAACGTGGACGTGATCTGGAAGGGACCTCTCAAAGAGGATGACCGTGAGAGCCAGGTGAAGACGGTAGAAGACTTTGTGACCAACAAAGTTGACGGGATTGTATTGGCCCCCCTGGATAAAACGGCCCTCAAGGGTCCGGTGAGCGAGGCCACGAAAAGTGATATTCCCGTGTTGATTATTGACTCCGCGCTGGATGGTGGAGATACCGTGAGCTTTGTGGCCACCGATAACGAAAAGGGTGGAGAAATGGCAGGGGATGCCATGGTAAAGCTGTTGGGCGGAAAAGGCAAAGTAGTGATGCTGAGATACCAAGAAAATTCGGCCAGCACAGAAGCTCGAGAACTCGGCTTTCTGACCGCAATTAAGAAGGCATCCGGAATTACCGTGGTCAGCGAAAACCAACATGCCGGTGCTACGGTTGAATCGGCCCAAAGGGCATCAGAAAACCTTCTTCAGGGCCTCAACAAAGGAGCGGGTATGGGCGTGGACGGAATTTTCACTCCCAACGAAAGTTCAACGTTTGGAATGCTGCGGGTCCTTCAAGATGGCGGCAACGCCGGGAAAGTTAAGTTCGTAGGCTTCGATTCCAGCCCCAAACTGTTGGAGGGTCTCAAAGCCGGACAGATTAACGGGTTGGTGATTCAGAACCCCCGAAAAATGGGCTACTTGGGTGTGAAAACCATCGTAGAGCACGTTAAAGGCGGCAAAGTCGAGGCCCGAATAGACACCGGAGCGGCCCTGATCACCAAAGAGAACATGGATACCCCGGAGAACCAAAAGCTTCTCACTCCGCCGGCTAACTAATGGCATTCTTTGCCGCCCATCGTGTCGTCAAGTCTTTTGGCGGCACCTTGGCTTTAGATCAGGCGGATATTTCGATTGAGCAGGGAAAGGTTCATTCGGTTTTAGGGGAGAACGGCTCGGGCAAATCCACTCTCATGCGGGTTGCGGCCGGTGCGCACCCATTTGATGCGGGAGCTTTAGAACTCGATGGCCAGCCGTATCGTCCCCGAAATCCGATGGATGCGCGGCGGGCGGGCGTCTCCATGATTCACCAAGAACTCTCCATATGCTCTCATCTGAGTGTGGCGGAAAACGTGGTTTTGGGTGCGGAACCCGTAACCATGGGGGTCTTAAGCCGATCCCAAATTCATCGGATTGCCAAAGACGCCCTAACTCAGGTTGGCCATCCCGACCTTGATCTAGACCAACCCGCCGGTGAGTTACCGCTCGCCCTACGCCAACTCGTAGAAATTGCCCGCGCGGTGGCTTCGGGGAGCCGAATGGTGATCTTTGACGAACCCACCAGCAGCCTTACCAAAGAAGACGTTCAGCGACTATTTAGAGTGATTGAACGGTTAAAGTCAGACGGCGTGGCCGTGATCTACGTATCTCACTTCCTCGAAGAAGTGCGCCAGATTTCGGATGAGATCACAATTCTCAGAGACGGAAAGACGGTAGCCACCGGTCCGCTGGCCCAGTTTTCGGACGCGGACATTGTGAGCTACATGGTGGGCCGAACCATCGAAGACCTCTACCCCCGGTCCGTTAGAGCCCCGGGCGAAGTCGTTCTCTCACTTTCGGGACTTACCGGGCAAAGGGGACTTCCGGAGGAAGCCTCGTTGGAGCTTCACCGCGGGGAAGTTCTTGGCGTGGCCGGGCTCAATGGCTCGGGGCGAACCGAGATGTTAAGGGCGATTTTTGGCCTCGATACGGTGAGGAGCGGCCACATCAAAGTCGGACAGATTGCCGGATTCACTCACCCCGAGGGGCGGTGGAGTTCGGCGATGGGAATGCTGAGCGAGAACCGAAAAGAAGAAGGTTTATTCCTGAACCTCAGCATCACAGATAACACGACAATTACAAAGTTGGGCGGCTGGAGAATGGATTCGGCGGGCCAAACCAGCGCCACCACCGCATTGATTGATCAACTTCGAATCAAATGCCGGTCTGCCGATCAAGCGGTGGGAGAACTCAGCGGGGGAAATCAGCAAAAAGTCGCAATTGCCCGCCTGCTCTACCACGACGTGGACGTATGGTTGCTGGATGAGCCGACCCGGGGCATTGACGTGGGGAGTAAGCAACAAATCTATGAACTCATCAATGAACTGGCTGCGAAAGGGAAATCTATTCTTGTGGTGAGTAGCTATTTGCCTGAACTTTTAGGCATTTGTGACCGCATTGCGGTGATGCGACAGGGCCATTTGCTACCCGCGGTGAATGTGGCGCAAGCCACTCAAGAAAGTCTGCTGGAGGCAGCCATCGGCTAATGAAGTTGCCCAAGTCTTACCGTAATCTGCTTGGTTTGGTCCTTTCATTGGCCACCATTTTCATCATCTTCAGCATCCTGGTGCCGGGAAGTTTTCCGACTATTCGCAACGTAGAAACCCTGGCTCGCCAAAGCGCTATCACATCGCTGGTTTCGCTCGGTCTTACGTTCGTGATCATCGGCGGGGGCATCGATCTCAGCGTGGGTTCGGTGGCGGCGCTGGCCGCAGTAGTTATCGCATTGGGGCTCAACGCCGGACTTAATCCGTGGTTGTCTGCGTTGGGCGGGGTGCTGGCCGGGACCCTCTGCGGTCTGATCAATGGAGCCATCATCACTCGCTTCAAGATGGGTCCCTTTATCGTCACCTTGGGAACATTGTTAGCGGTGAGGGGTGCCGCAAAGGGGATTGCTCACGAGCAAGCCATCAACGCACCAGATAGTCCGCTCGGCCAGCTTCTCAGCATTCTCGCTAAGCACGATCGTTGGCAGTTGCTTCCCCCGGGAGTTTGGCTCACAATTTTCCTGGCCGTAACGGCGGGTTGGGTGCTGAAATCCACCCGGTTCGGCCGCCATGTGGTTGCGGTGGGCAGTAACGAGAGTGCCGCCCGTCTTTGCGGAGTTCCCATTGACCGAGTGAAACTGGCGGTCTACGCGCTGAGTGGATTCTTTGCCGGACTGGCCGGACTCATGTTCTTTAGTCGACTCACCGTGGGTGACCCGACCATCGCCGCTGGCCTGGAACTCGACGCAATTGCGGCCGCCGTCATCGGGGGTGCGAGTTTGGCCGGTGGCGAAGGAAGTATTGCCGGAAGCATTCTCGGCACCGTCATCATGGTCACCCTTAGAAGCGGAGCCAGTCAGTACGGCCTGCCCAACTGGGTCCAAGAAATTGTAACCGGCACCATCATCGTGCTTGCGGTCGGGTTGGATCGGTTGCGCCGCCGGGAGGCGTAGAGTCCGAAAGCCCTTCTCCCGCCTGGGCGGGAAAAGGGTTGGGATGAGGGTGGGGCGGTCACCGAGAAGGCTGTAAGTTTGCGATTTGGAAGGGACAGTTTTCGGACCCGGAGTTGCCCCCTCACCTCGGTCCTCATAGTCGTTTAGTTAAGCTCCCTTAGCCCCATTTCATCGGTCCTTGGTGTATCGATCAAACGTTGAGGAGGGCGAGTCTTATACATTCAGTTAGGCATCTCTAGGCTTGTTTTATCCGTTCTTTCTGGCTGATTTAGTTTGAAGGAGGCGCAGACCCCAAAGCAATTCACCGTTTGGAGGCTTATCTAAATGCGTATGACCTCGGTCCTCTCCCCCAGTTTCCGGAGAAACTGGGGGAGAGGAAGCCGGAATTTTCTACCCAACAAACCCTTTGCCCACCACCTCCGACGCAGGAGTGAGAACCACGAACGCACCAGGGTCGGATTCCCGGACGATGGATCGCAATAGCGGAACCTCGGTTTGGCTTAGGACCACCATCATCACCGGGCGATCTTCGCCCGTGAAGCCACCCTTTCCCGGCAGGATGGTGAGTCCACGATCCATTTCCTGGATCACTCGGTTGCGAATTTCTTCCTCCTGATTGGAGATGATGAGCGCGACAAATGCTTGAGAAAAGCCCACCAGAACACCGTCGATCGCCCGACGCATCACAAACGCCGCAATGAGGCCAAACATCGCCCGCTCAAAGCCAAACACCCATGCACTGGCGCAAATCGTGAGGGCGTCCAAGGCAAAGATGATCGTCGCAAGTGACACGGGGAGTCGAGGGGAGACCATGCGGCCAAAAAGGCTGTATCCACCCACTGAACCCCGTCCGCTCAACACCAGGCCCAACCCCACGCCTCCCGCCAATCCCCCAAAAATGGAGGCCAACAGTAAGTTGTGGGTGATGACCGGAACATCTTTGGTGGCGAGGATAAATAGAGGTAACAGAAGCGAGCCTAGTACAGATCGTGAACCTTCGCCTTTAGCCAACGCAAAGAATCCGATGACCAGAAGCGGAATATTGACCGCCCACTGCGTCAGTGCCGGATCCCAACCGAATGAATGTTGAGCGATTGTGGAAAGACCCACCACGCCCCCCGCGACAATTTGGTTTCCGTTGGTGAACAGCCTAAATGCCAGCGCCATCACTCCGCAGCCGAGCGTGATGCGAACCATATCCCAAATCGCCGAACGAGGCTCTCGGTTGCGTTTAATTTTCGGAGTTGACAACATGGTCATGATCAAGACGAAACCGAAAGGGCGAAAGCCCCGGATGTCAAAATTCGGAAATAGTCTGATTTGGAATGTCTCAGCGAACGCCTGAACCTTCAGTGTTGTACGATAGGATTGTGGTCCTTATTTATCTACAAACCGGGGATCGAGAGTTGAATCTTTGCCATTTCCTGAACTAGAACCCCTGAGCGAAGATATGTTTCTCAACACGGAGCGCAGGTGCCCCGTTATCTTGGTGCAGGACACCTCCGGGAGCATGGTGGGAAGCATTGACGAGGTAAATAAGGGTCTTCAAATCTTGCGGAGCGATCTGCTAAAAGATCGGTTGGCAAGCCAGCGCGTGGAGATTGCGGTGGTTACGTTTGGCCCCGTGCGGTTGGTCCAAGATTTTGTAACGGTTGACCGATGGTTGCCCCCCAGACTTCAGGCCAGCGGACCTACTCCAATGGGCGAGGCGTTGCAATTTGCGGTGGACCAGCTCAATATAAGGAAACGCGCCTACCGAGAAGCGGGAATTCCGTATTACCGACCGTGGATTTGGTTAGTGACCGATGGGCAACCGACCGATAACTGGCGCGCAGCCGTAGAAATGATTCAGCCGGAGATCAAGGGCGGACGCATTGAAATGTTTACGATTGGCACGGACGGGGCGGATTTTAGCGTGCTCCGTGAGATCAGTTTTCCTCGACCTCCGGTGTTGCTCAAACAGGCTCACTATCAAGAAATGTTCGTTTGGCTTTCCCAGTCGTTACGTCCGGTTTCTCGGTCTCGACCGGGGTCGGAGCTCGAACTGGGTCCGCCCGCCGCTTGGGGCGAGGTGGTTTCCTAGGTGTTGGTGTCCGCTCCAAAAACGCTGACTCAACCCTGCGGGTTTGCATCGGCCAAGTCCGCCGGTGCCCGCCATCCCGACCGGTGTGAAGACGCCGTTCTTTCGGTGCTTCAGGATAGTTGGTTTATCGGCGCGGTGGCCGATGGCGCCGGTTCTGCTGACCGTGCGGCCGAAGGATCCGCGCTCGCCGTTTCGGTGTGGGAATCCGTGGCTCGGCGGGCATTTGCATCGGAGAACCCGGCGGAAGAATTTCTCAACGCATTTCTCGCTGCGATTCCGGAAGGAGCAGACCGCGCGGGGCTTGCCACGACTTTTCTGGGATTTGTAGCCCACGGAAATGCCGCCTTATTCCTTCAATTAGGGGATGGTGCCGCCGTAGTCTTTGGTGACGATTTTGAGGTGTTGCTCCGCCCGCCGCATCACGAATACGTTAACGTTACGCAGTTCCTCACGGATTCAGACGCCTTGGTGCACTTTCGCGCGGTGAGAATTCCGTGTCCCAAACGTTTGGCGCTTTTTTCGGATGGCTTGCAGTCGTTGGTGTTAGACGGAGACGACCAGCCCCATTGTCCCTTCTTTGAAGTGGTTTTCCGCACGCTGAAATCTAACTCGGGGGAAGATGCGATGAGTTGCGAATGGCTGGCGCAGATGCTGAAATCCAACTTTGTGACGGATCGAACGGACGACGACACGAGCATTGTGATTGCCCAGTTTGGTGAGTCAACGTGATCACTCCTGATATGGGCGAAGGCCGACTGCTTGCCGGTGACCGGATGGACTACCGCCTGTCGAGGCAGCTAGCCGAAGGCGGCGAGGGCATAGTCTACCGGTTAGCCGACCGTGAAGACGTTCTCGCTAAGGTGTACAAACGTTGGGAACCTGGCCGAGCGGAGAAGTTGGCGTACCTCCTCAGGGTAAGCGAGCCTCGCTTAAGGGAAGTAGCGGCGTGGCCGCTGAGCCAACTACGCGATGAGACCGATGAGGTGATCGGCCTTGTCATGGAGGATCTATCTGGGTGGGCGTCTCTGTATTCTGTCTACCAAATCAAATCGCGCTTGGCGTCGGCACCCCATCGGTCTTATGAGTTCTTGGTGCGCGTGTCGCGGAATCTGGCCACGTGTGTGCACCGTGTTCACGAAGCGGGCATTGTGGTGGGCGATCTTAACGAGAGCAACGTTCTTGTCAGCCCATCCGCAATGGTGAAGCTGATTGACGTGGATAGCTTTCATGTTCGAGTCAATGGAGAGTTGCACCCGTGCCAAGTGGGAAAAGCCGAACTCACCCCTCCCGAACTTCAAGGGCTTTCTCTGCATCAGCGCGAGCGAACCTCGAACCATGATAATTTTGGCTTGGCCGTGCTGATCTTTCAGTGCTTAGTTTTTGGTCGGCATCCGTTTGCGGGTCGTCCCAAAGAGGGCTTTGAGGGATTGACTTTAGAAGAGGCCATTGTAGGGGGTGACTATCCCTTTGGGGCAAGGGCCACCCGACTCGACACGCCACCTTATCTGAATATAAATTGGCTTCCAAGTGAAATCCGGGAATTGTTTGATCGGGCTTTTGACCCGTCCGTTGCCGCCCGTCCGACGGCGTTAGAGTGGTTTGAGGCCCTGCGCGAATTAGAGGGTCGGCTCACCACGTGCCAGTTCAATCCCAGCCATGTTCACTGGTCGGGTGCCACCCCGTGCCCCTGGTGTGAGCTGGAGAATCGGTGGAATATTCCGCTCTTCATTCCCAAACTCGGTGACGTGAGCTTCGAAGCAGATTTTGACCTGCAGTCGGTCTGGGAAGGCATCTTCTCGGTACCCGATGTGCGGCCAAGATGGTCATCCATCAAACGCACTCACAAAGAATTTGAGCCGGGGACCTTGCCGCACTGGGTCAGGGTTCTCACCAAAACAATGCCAATGATAGTTTGTTTCACCTTTGCGGCTCTTTATATTTGGATGATAAACCGATCCACCATCAGTCGGTCCATGTCGACAGTTATTAACATGATGATTGTAGTGGTAGGTCCCAGTATCAGTAAAAATCTGGTGACTCTATCGGTAAAGACTTTGATCTTCATCCGGATATGGATTGCCGAAATGCGCATGCGCTACTTAGTGGAACCCCGGCTAGGGCAAGCTCTTGAGGAGCATACGAAATTTCTCCTCGAATCTTGCCAGAACGACTACCAACGACTGCAGGAGCCTTTGGTGGATTTGGAAAACGCTCGTCAGAAACTGATTCGCGTGCGTTATCAAGACCAGCTCGACATCCACCTTCGCAAGTACTCAATCCTTGGCGCCGATGCGGGCCCAATTGGATCGCAAAAACTTTCCGACATCTACCAACGCGGCTTCCGCACGGCGGCTGACCTTACCCCGCAATGGGTCGACGGCGAGAAGGACCGCAAGGCCGCTTGTTGGGATCAGTTAATGGAATGGAGACGTTCTTTGGAAGAACAATTCTGGTCAACCGCCCATTACGCATTGCCTGCATTAGAGGAATCTCGATTGCACTTGAGGCTGCAACGAGAACACCGTGAGTGCCGAGAGCGCTTAGTTGGCGCGGAAAAAACTCTAAGGTCCACCGCCGCAAATCTCCTACTACTCGATAAAGAATTTCAATCAAAAGTAGAGGCTCCACAACGGGTTTTGAGCAAGTACGGTCCGTTGCTTTTGGCATTGAAAAGCACAAATCAGATTCAGCCAAAGCAGTAGTCCGCCCCCTTCCTCTCCCCCAGTTTTCCGAAACTGGGGGAGAGGAAGGGGGCGGACTAGTCTACGTACGCATCTTCGGACGGGGCTTGCTTTAGGAAGGCTTCGATGAATCCGTCGATGCCGCCATCGAGGACGCCGGTGGTGTTGCCGGTTTCAAAGCCGGTGCGATGGTCTTTCACCATGGTGTACGGCTGCAGTACGTAGCTACGAATCTGACGACCCCACTCCGCCGGACCGCCATCGCCTTTCAGGGCATTCATCCGGTCTTGAGACTGGGATTTTTCTAGTTGCGAAAGTCTTGAGAGCAACACCGACATCGCGCTGGCGCGGTTTTTGTGTTGGCTTCGCTCGTTCTGGCAGTTGACCACGATCCCCGAGGGTAAATGGGTGATGCGGACTGCGCTCTCGGTCTTGTTAACGTGCTGACCACCGGCGCCGCCCGCCCTTAGGGTTTCCACCTTCAGGTCGTCGGGGTTAATCGTGACTTCATTTTCATCAATCTCGGGCAAGACCTCAACCTTAGCAAACGACGTGTGTCGTCTTGCGGCAGCGTCAAAGGGAGAAATGCGAACGAGCCGGTGGACTCCCATTTCTGCCTTTAGGTAGCCGTAGGCATTCTCGCCCGTGACCATGCACTGCACCGAACGGTAACCGGTGACGTCGCCCGGAGTTTCGCTGATGATCTCCAGCTTATAGTTATGCTCTTCGCACCAACGGGTGTAGAGTCGAAAAAGGATAGAAGCCCAGTCGCAAGCCTCGGAACCGCCCGCTCCGGCGTTGACTTCTAAAATCGCGTTGTTGCTGTCGTGTTCACCGCTCAGCAGGGTGCGGAGTTCGTAGGCGTCCAGAGACTTAACAAAGGCAATCGCCATTTTGTCTGCTTCCTTTTCGGTGTCTGGATCCGGCTCAATTTTGAGCATGTCGTAAAGCTCGGCAATGTCTCGCTCCGCTTTATCCAGTTCCAAAAAGGGGTTAGCAATCCCCCGGAAACGGGAGAGTCTTTGCAAAGTCTTGTTCGCCGCCGACGGATCGTTCCAAAAATCCGGTTCAGCGGAAGCCGCTTCGAGTTGGGTTATCTGTGCTTGAAGTGAAGGTAGGTCAAAGATGACCTCCAATAGCGTCTAGTCTCCCTCGAGACCTCGACAGCGCTTCATGCTGATCTAGGGACAACATGATTTAATTGTACCGGATGGGCGTAGGTTCGCATGAGTCGGGCTTTGTCCCGTCGGAGAACGGGCCGACCGAAACGGGCGAAGGTCGGATCGGCTAACCTAAACCGAGCCCGAGTGGCTCCGAAGCTATCCGAACGAACCCGAACGCAAAGCATCCGAACCCTCCCGAACTAAAAACAAGATATCAACCGGCCAAATCGTAACCCACATGATTCTGCGGGTTTCGGTAGACGCGCACCGCTCTTTCGGCCCGCATGGCGGTAAACAGATCTTTGGCTACGCCTACCGTGCCTTCGCGCAACCGGGCGAGTGCTCTTGCATCTATAGTTTGAATCTGTTTGAAATGCTCCGGGTTGAGTGCGGGCTTCGCGGCAATCACCTGTTCTCGCATGGTGAACAATCGGTTTGCCTCCGCAAAATTGTCTTCAATCAGGGCCGCTTCAAGGAGCAGGGTAAGGAGGAGCAGGCGCTCAGAATCTTCAAACCCTACCGGCGCGGCAGACATCGCCTGGGTCGCCATTAGGCCGCCATCGCCACATCAGAATGACCGTGAC